>JAOMEO010000009.1 GCA_028345955.1 Candidatus Thioglobus sp. | reverse complement strand
CTTTCTGATCGTAAAACTAAAAAGTCATAAGCCATTCGAAATCGTGGATGCTTAATTAATTCTTTAGCTCTTTTTATGCTGCAGTTCTCTAACTGGTATTGCATTAACCAGATATCTTTAACGCGAGCGGAAAGCCATCTCGGCATTAAAACTTGTTGAGTTTGTTTGCTAATAACATCTTCTGATGCTTGTGTCATTGTCAAAATACGAGATTTTTTCTTTTTATTAAGTTCATTAAAGCGTTTGTTTTGTGCTCCCCATAAAAAAACAGCAAACAGAAACGCTGGTGTTACAGGCTTACCATTTTTGATACGCTTTGATGTATTCATTAGGGTTTTATTTATAAACGAAGTTACTTTAGTCTGAGGAAAAAGGTAATTCAGCAGTCCGAATTTTAAAAGTTGTTCAAAAACCTCATAAGCATTCTCGTTATGAAACAATTTAATACATTCATCATAAAGTCTGGCGGCAGGTATGTTAGCTAGCAAATGGGCTTGATTAGAGATAGATTTCGAGATTTTTGGATCTATTTTTGCTCCTAATTTAACTTTGAATCTTATCGCTCTAATCATTCTTACAGGATCTTCCTTAAAACGCTCTACTGGGTCTCCAATCATTCTAATTTCAGAACTATTGAGTGCCTTAAGACCGTCAACATAGTCAATGACTTGAGATTTCTGAATGTCATAATATAATCCATTAACACTAAAATCTCGACGAAAAGCATCTTCTTTGAGAGAACCATAAAGATTATCTCTAACAATAGCACCATTACTAGTAGTCTTTGCTTTCCCAGAACGAAAAGTTGCAACTTCAATATATTTTCTAGATGAAAACATAATGTGCACTAATCGGAAGCGCCTTCCAATAAGCCTGGAGCGCCTAAAAGTTTTATGAACCTGTTCAGGAGTGGCACTGGTAGCAATGTCAAAGTCTTTGGGTTTATAGCCCATCAATAAATCTCTAATACAACCACCTACAAGGTAGGCCTCATGACCAGCTTTATTCAAGGTTTTAATAACCTTTTTTGCATCTTTATCTATTAATGTTTTGTCAAATTGAATGGTTTGACGTATAGGTTTCATAAACTCACTATATCTCTTGGCAACCAATTTTTTTGTCTGTGTTCAGACTCTACAGTAGTGTATATACCACCTCTGACATTAAATATTGCCTTTAGGCGCATAAAACGAGGATCAAGCACAGCTACCAGATCATCCAAAATTTGGTTGGTGACAGCCTCATGAAAAGCTCCCTCGTTACGAAAAGACCAAATATAGTTTTTAAGAGCCTTAAGTTCAACACAACGTTTGTCAGCGATATACTCTAAATGTAGAGTTGCAAAGTCTGGTTGACCTGTTTTAGGACACAGGCAAGTAAATTCTGGAATATCAATGCGAATAACAAAATCCCTCTCAACGTTAGGGTTGTCAAAAACTTCTAGAATTTTACTTGATGAACTAGACATGACTTTCCTTTTTGATATTAAAGATGGATATTCTATCAATATACTTAGCGATTCTCCCTTTTCTAAATTGATATAGCAAAACTAACAACATTAGCACTAGAAGATGTATTCCCCAAAGACCAATTACTGGATCTATTTGACCAAGCTCAATGGCTCTTTTAGCTACCAACAATGCGTTATTGTAAAGCATAAATACTATAACACCGATCAAAAGATTGATTCCTTTACTGCCTCTAGGTGAAGCCTTTCCAAGAAAAACACCAAAAAAAGAAAGTATCAAAATCATGATTGGTTGAGATAGACGCCATTGTAACTCGGCATTAGCATAAGCCCCACCTTCCTTAATCAGGTCAATAGTACTTTTGCCCTCAATTTTTGTATAAACGGCTAACTTTTTTTGCACTTCGCCTGAAACAATCTCTAAATCATAAAAATCAAAATTAAGAATATTTATATTTTCATCACCAGGAATTCCTTGATAACGAATACCTTCTTTCAGGCGAAGATATATACTATTACTACTGGGGTCAATATATTTTTTCGCTTCTGAAGCTAGAACAATAATTGGTTCTCCTTTATTAGATGCGTAGATAAATATTTCTTCCATATTTTGATCACTAACAGTATCTAGTGTTTTAGATTCAGAGGCATAGAAAACAATATTACCTTGCTTAAATTCTTCAAATTCACCTTCAGTAATGAAAGAAAACTCTGAGGCATTTTTAGTCTCTTCTTCCATAATATTTTTTTGCTGCTTCGCCCACGGAACTGCATAGATTGTCAGAAAAAATACAATTAAAAAAGTTAAAAGTACAGGAGGTTGAATAAAAACAATAAAATTTTTATCACTCAAGCCCATTGAATTCATCACGATTGCCTCAGAATTTTTGTATAACTGAGATATGGTCAAAATAATGGCTAAAAAGAGAGATAGCGTTAGTATTAAAGACACATCCCTGATCATATTAAAACTTACCAAATGCATAAGCTCTTGTAGGGGAATACCACGTTGAAAGCTTTCTTGAAATGTCAGTACTAATCTATTACCAAATACAACAAGTCCAATAATGAAAAATATTGCAAAAAAGAGAGTTAATAAATTGCTCCTTATATATCTGGCAATTCGACTATTTTGATACTTGAGAACACTAAGAAGCTTCGTTTGCATAATCAATACGCTTCCAACATACTAACAGATTTTATTTCTTTTGTTTCATGGAGTCGAAGAACTCATCATTAGTTTTTGTAAATCGTAGTCTTTCGATTAAGAATTCTGCTGCTTCGACAGTATCCATAGGGTGAAGAATCTTACGTAATATCCACATTTTCTGTAGTTCCTGTTCTTCTGTAATTAATTCTTCACGGCGAGTCCCAGATGCATTGATATTAATAGCTGGGAATATGCGTTTTTCAGAAAGTCTACGTTCAAGATGAAGTTCCATATTTCCCGTACCTTTAAACTCTTGGTAAATAACCTCATCCATTTTGGAGCCGGTATCGACCAATGCAGTTGCCATAATAGTGATGCTTCCACCATTTTCGATGTTTCTTGCCGCACCAAAAAATCGCTTAGGTCTTTGTAAAGCATTGGCATCAACTCCACCAGTTAATACCTTGCCAGATGAAGGAGCAACTGTGTTATATGCTCTCGCTAAACGTGTAATGGAGTCAAGTAGAATGATAACATTTTTGCCTTGTTCAGCACGCCTTTTAGCCTTTTCTATAACTATTTCAGAAACTTGTACATGTCGTTTAGCTGGTTCATCAAAAGTGGAAGAAATAACTTCGCCTCTAACCGTGCGTTCCATCTCGGTAACCTCTTCAGGGCGTTCATCTATGAGAAGTACTATTAACTCACAGTCTGGATGGTTAACAGAGATTGATGATGCAATGTTTTGCATTATCATTGTCTTTCCAGCTTTTGGAGGGGATACTATCAGCCCTCTTTGACCTCTACCAAAAGGAGCCACCAAATCAATTACTCTAGCAGTTATATCTTCTGTACCACCATTGCCTAGTTCTAATTTAAGCCTTTCATTTGGGTGAAGTGGTGTTAAAGAAGTATAAGGTATTCGATTTCTTACATTTTCTGGTTTATCCTCGTTAACCTCTGATACTTTAACCAACGCAAAATACTTTTCACCTTTCTTAGGTGCTCGTATTTTTCCAGTTACCACATCTCCGGTCGACAAATTAAATCGCCTTATTTGATTTGGTGATACATAGATATCATCTGGACCTGAGACATAAGAGTCATTTGATGATCTCAGAAAACCATAACCCTCTTGCAAAATATCTAATACTCCGTCACCTATAACTTCCTCATCATTGTCGGCCTTGTGTTTTAAAATTGCAAATATGAGTGTTTGTTTTTTAGCTCTTGAAATGTTTTCGATGCCGAGAGATTGAGCTAAGTCTAATAGTTCGGCTGGAGTCTTAATTTTGAGGTCTGATAGTTTCATATTAAAGTATTTTTTAGATGGTTGAGATTTACAAGATGTCAAATTAAAAACTAAATCAGCTCAAGGTTGAGCTTATATTTAGTTTTAAGAGGTTTTAGTAAAAAGATGTTTTTATATTTATGAGTTATGAAGAGTTAAAAAAATAGTTGGGTTAAATATTGGAATCCAAAAATGCGTTTAAATTAGCCTTAGAGAGCGCACCAACCTTTGTTGCCTGAACTGCACCATCCTTAAATAAAAGCATTGTTGGTATACCTCTAATACCATATTTTGGTGGTATTTGTACGTTTTCATCAACGTTAACCTTAGCTATGGTTATGCGACCCTCATATTCATTAGCTATTTCATCTAAAACTGGTGAAAGAGACTTACATGGTCCACACCATTCTGCCCAAAAGTCAACTAAAACAGGTTGTGTGGAACTAATTACATCAGCATCAAAAGAAGCATCGTTGACTACTTTAATTTTGTCGTTCATGCACTCAAATAAAGGAAAGTTATAATAGAATTAGAATAATTCTTGGCTATATTATATCACTTATCGTTAAGAAATCTATTTTTTTACAAAGATTGTATAATTTTTAAAAATACTTCTAATTGATCAATAAATTCTATGATGGAAGGCTGTCAATCCAATCAATCGCCATTTTCAGTCTTAACAATACCCTCTTCTTGCCTACTAATTGAGCGCACCTATCAATACTTCCAGCTTTACCATCTCCGCTAATAGCTATCCTGAAAGGTTGTCCTACTTTGCCAAAGCCTATATTACGACTCTCACATATGCTCTGAATTACTTCATGAATATGTTCAGCTGTCCATTGCTCTAGAGTGTTTAAGTTTATCAATAGATCTTCTAGTACTGACCTTGATTCCAAATTAAAAAACCGTATTGCTAGACTAGATTCAAAGTCTTCAAAATCGTGATAAAACATCACGCAATTTTTAGCCATATTGACTAAAGATTTTGAACGGTCTCTGAGAGTTTCAACAACCTCTTTGATATCTGGTCCATCATTTAAATCAATAGATAGTTGATTTAGATGCCACTCTAATTCGGATAGAAGTTCGTTAATCTCAGTAGTTTTAATATATGACTGATTGATCCAATCTAGTTTTTTTTGATTGAAACTTGCAGGTGATTTATTGATGTTTTTAAGTTCAAACAAGTTAATCATCTCATCAACCGAGAAAATCTCTTGATCACCATGAGACCAGCCTAAACGAACAATGTAGTTTAATAAAGCTTTCGGCAAAAAACCTGCATCCCTATAAGATATTAGATTAATAGCTCCATGCCTCTTTGACAGACGTGAACCGTCAACACCTAAAATCATAGGTACGTGGGCAAATCTTGGTGTATTCCAGTCCAATGCCTCATAGAGATTGATTTGTTTTGGTGTATTGTTTATGTGGTCATCACCTCTAATAACACATTCAATTTCCATATCATGATCATCAACGACAACCGTCAAGTTATATGTAGGTGAACCATCTGACCTTGCAATAATCAAGTCATCCAACTCAGTATTAGCAATTTCAATTTCACCTTTAACATAGTCATTAAAAGATACAGTCCCATTGTCTGGATTAAGAAAACGAACCACGCCGCTTTTGAGCTGCTTATCGCGACAACAGCCATCATATTTTGGTTTGTCTCCACTTGCTATTTGTGCTTCACGCATTTTCTCTAACCGCTCTTTTGTACACTCGCAATAATATGCCTTATCTTCTTCGAGTAACTGAGAAAGAACTTCTCTATAACGTTCAAGTTTCTCGCTTTGGTAAATAGGACCTTCATCATAACTCAAACCTAGCCAGTCTATTCCCTGCAAAATAGCATCAACTGAATCCTGAGTTGAGCGATGCTTATCGGTATCTTCGATTCGAAGAACAAAATTACTATCATGTTTTTTAGCCCATAGCCATGCAAAAAGTGCAGTTCTAGCACCACCAATGTGTAAGTATCCAGTCGGTGAAGGGGCAAATCTTGATTTCATTTTTTTAATTATTTTGAATTAATTTATCGACTCCAATACTAACGCCTATGTCAACTTATTGGGCTTATGATATTGATTATAAGTAAGCTTTTCAACTAAACAATAAATCAAATGAAGTGTCAATTTTACACTGTTATAATTGAGTTCCAACATGCAAATAGTTAAGTCATTTAATGGAATTCACTCAGCAAAGAGCTAATCAAAATACTGTTATTACCATCAGTGAATCTACACTTACACTCTCCCACACTCAACTAAAAATGCCCTGTTTTATATCCTCCAAGAGGGCAGAAGAAGTATCAATATCATCACTGGAACAGATTACTAAAGAGACACTATTTCCTTTATTAAGTCCAGATTCATTAAATTTGTTGATAATTGGTACCGGAAAACATTCAATATTTCTTTCTGCTAAACAACAAGTTGTTTTATCTGAACTTGGATTAGGTGTGGAATGTATGAGTAATATATCAGCATGTAATAGCTTTAACTTATTACTTTCAGACCTAAGGTCTGTAGGTTTGCTAATTCTATGATTAATTATTTTTTCAAACAAATTAAAATCTTCTATCGCTTTTTTAAAATAGATACACCCTTGTTGATTTTCATTGTCCTTCTTTCTGGACTTGGGTTATTGATTTTGTATAGCAGCTCTGGAGGCTCACTTGATTTAGTGTATCGACAACTTGTTCATCTAGGGCTGGCAGCATCTGTAATGCTGATTGTTGCACAGATTCCACCACTCTTGTTGATGAGGTCGGCGCCAATATTAATGGCTTTAGGTATTATTTTATTAGTCTTGGTGTTATTTTTTGGTAGCTATGGTGGTGGTGCCCAAAGATGGTTAAACTTAGGCTTTTTTAAATTTCAACCATCAGAAATGATGAAGATTATAGTTCCAATAGCTATAGCTTCAATATTGAGTGAAAAAACACTACCACCTAGAGCTTTCCCAGTCATCATCTCTCTATTGGGAATCATAATTGTTATGTTTTTAATAGCTAAGCAACCAGACTTAGGAACTGCTTTATTGATAGGGGCTTCGGGTATCTATGTGTTATTTTTTTCAGGATTCAGAATTCGTCTAGTAAAAAATCCTTGGCTTAATTTAGGACTAATTTCGGGAATACTAGGAGGATCACTTTATGTTGCTTGGAATTACTTACTGATTTCTTATCAAAAAAATCGAATCTTAACTTTGTTTAATCCAGAATCTGATCCACTAGGCTCGGGTTATCATATCATTCAATCAAAAATTGCAATTGGATCTGGTGGTTTAACAGGAAAGGGTTTCACACAAGGCTCTCAATCTCGACTCGACTTCGTACCTGAGCAATCTACTGATTTTATTTTTTCAGTCTTAGCTGAGGAAATGGGCTTTATTGGATTTATTTTGTTGTTATTAATTTACAGCCTGATTATATATCGTTGCTTTAATTTATCGCTTCGCTGTGAAGATAATTTTTCTAGATTACTAGGTGCAAGTTTGACATTTGTTTTATTTACTTATATTTTTGTCAATATGGCTATGGTATCAGGACTTTTACCTGTCGTTGGAATACCACTACCATTGATCAGTTATGGAGGGTCCTCCTTGATGACATTGATGGCCAGTTTTGGTATTATTATGTCAATTCATAAGCATAAAAGTCCACGCTATTTGCAGTAAAAAATAACTTGCCTACAACCTCACCGACACCTCTAATGTTTTTATTAATTCTCTAATAAAAAATGTTAATTATTCAAACTTCTTTCTGAGTTTCTAAAAATATTGTGTTATTACTCGTTATAATCATCCTAATCCCTATTTTAATGGCAATATATCAGTTTTCCAAGGTGATTAACTAACTAACTAAACACTATTCTATGAAATCAAAAACTCTCATCAGATTCTTAAAATCCTTCTCTTTATTGCTGCTTATCTCAAGTACTAATGCAGAAGAGCCGCGCTTCTATATTCCAGATGCACCTGCTATCAGCGCTGTCTCTTATGTTCTCATGGATCACAATTCTGGAGCTATACTTGCTTCAAACAATGAAGACGAAAAAAGGGCCCCTGCTAGTTTGACAAAACTGATGACTTCGTATGTTGTCTTTCAACGTATAAAGGAAGAATTTATCACCCTAGAGGATGACGTAAAAATTAGTGAAAAAGCATGGAAAACTGGAGGTTCAAGAAGCTTTATTGAGGTCGATAAGATAATTAAGCTTAAGGACCTGCTTAGAGGCATGATAGTTCAGTCTGGTAATGACGCTTCTGTGGCTCTTGCTGAACATGTTGCTGGTTCTGAAGGTACCTTTGTCCTCTTTATGAATGATTATGCAGAACAACTAGGTATGAAAAACTCTCGATTTGAAAATTCTTCTGGATTACCACACAAAGATCAGTATACAACCGCAATAGATATGGCAATTCTTTCCTCAGCCATGATTCGTGATTTTCCAGATTTTTATAAGTGGTATAGCGAGAAGGAATTTACTTATAACAATATTACTCAACCGAATAGAAATAAACTTTTATGGTCAGACAGCACCGTAGACGGACTCAAGACGGGTTACACCCAGAAGGCTGGATATTGTCTTGTAACGAGTGCAAAGCGTGTAAACATGAGGCTTATTTCTGTGGTGCTTGCCTCAGATGGTCCAACAGTTCGATTTACAGAAACAGAAAAATTATTGGATTACGGTTTTCGCTTCTTTGAGACTCAATCTGTTGACGACATATCCCACCAAGTGACTATCTACAAATCTAAAAAAGGTAGTATCAAGGTTGGTGTAGAAGATTCAACTTATCTAACCTTACCAAGAAACCAGTTTAAATATACCACCCAAACCATTACCCTTGACCAGGATTTAATAGCACCTATTAATCAGGGTGAAATAATTGGAAATTTGGTGATCAGTTTTAGCAATGAAACTATCGCCACACTTCCTCTTATTGCTCTTGAGGATGCACCTGAATCTGGATTCTTTGCAAGAATAGTTGACACCATTAAGTTACTTTTTAGATAAAGTATTGGTTTATTTAAACGGAAAATTTGTCTTAAAAAGTGAGGCCTTTATTTCCGTGATGGACCGAGGCTTTCTATTTGGTGATGGGATTTATGAGGTTTTTCCTGTCTACAACGGATTAATACTAGGACTGGAATCACATCTACAGAGACTTCAAGAAGGACTTGATGCTATTAATATAGTTAATCCTTATGATAAAAAAAAGTGGACCTCAATAATTAATGAATTAATTACATACCACCAAGAGAACAGTGAACAGGCTATTTACTTACAAGTTTCTCGTGGCTGTGATGATGATCGGAAGCACACTCATGGCAAACTTAAACCAACTATTTATATGCAATCATCACCTTTTAAGAGTCCAACTAAAAGTGACCTGTTAAAAGGCTCAGCTGCTATAACACGTACTGACATTCGATGGAGTCAATGTGACACTAAAACTACCTCGTTGCTTGCTAATATCATGTTCGCTCAGGAAGCTAAAAATCATAGCGTTGAAGAGGTTATTCTTATTCGTGAAGGTATTGTTACTGAATGCTCTAGCTCGAACTTGTTTTTAGTTAAAAATAATTGCATCTACACCCACCCCAAAGGTCCCTATATATTGCCAGGAATAACCAGAGAAATAATCATAGATTGTGCTAAATACTGCGATATTAAAGTCGAAGAAATTGCATTTAATAAAGAATCTTTAATGGTTGCTGACGAGGTTTGGATTAGTAGCTCTACACGCGAAGTTGTTCCGATAGTCTGTATTGATGATAGACTCATTAATAATGGCAAAGTTGGTGAGACATGGTCTGTAATTTATGATAGTTACCAAGCAACAAAAAGCATTAGGGTTTAATTAATGAAACGTCCTTTATTGAATATAAAAAATACTTACAATAACCAAGAAAAATTAATTGGAATAATCAAATCAAGTAAAATACGATTGTAGTGTCGAGGGTACACTGACAATGATTGGTTATGAACCCCGCCAGGCCCGGAAGGGAGCAACGGTAATAATTTTTTTATGTGTTGGACCCTATTCTCGACACTACCTAACATACTGAGATAATACTAACCTTGATGAGCGAACATTACCAAGTTTTAGCTAGAAAGTATAGGCCTCATAAATTTGAAGAGTTGGTCGGTCAAACTCATACAATTAAAACCCTTGTTAATGCTCTAGATAACAACAATCTACACCATGGATTTTTGTTTACAGGAACACGTGGTGTGGGAAAAACCACTATTGCACGTATCTTTGCAAAGTCTCTTAATTGTGAAAAAGGAATCAGCTCAAAGCCGTGTGGTAAATGTGAGACATGTCAAGAAATAGATCAAGGTCAGTCGATCGATCTCATTGAACTGGACGCAGCTTCGCATACTGGTGTAGACCATATGCGAGAAATTCTTGAAAATGCTCAATATTTACCAACAAAAAATCTCTATAAAATCTATCTCATAGACGAAGTTCATATGTTATCAAAGAGTAGCTTTAATGCGCTATTAAAGACGCTTGAGGAACCTCCAGGCCATATCAAGTTTTTGTTAGCGACCACTGACCCCAAAAAACTACCTGTTACAATCCTGTCTCGTTGTTTGCAATTTAATTTAAATAAGCTCTCTCACAATGAAATCCTTTCGCAACTTAAATTTATTATGGATTCAGAGGGTTTGGAGTTTGAAGAGTCTGCATTATCTAAGATTGCAGATTTTGGCAATGGTTCAATGCGCGATGCTCTAAGTCTCCTTGACCAGTCAATATCATATGGTAATGGAAGTGTCAAAGACAAAGACATAAAAGCAATGTTAGGTCTAGTACTCCACGATGATATCATTAAACTGGCAACACTGGTCATTGAAAGAAGAGCTGAGGAAGTTATATTGTTTGTCAGAGATCTTGCACATAAAGGTGAAAGTCTCTCTAACGCTCTTCAAGACTTAACGTCACTTTTTCATCAAATATCAATTGCTCAGATGCTAACTAATAATAAGCAAATTGCTAGTGAAATAATAACTCTTGCTAGTCAAATCTCAATGCACGACTTACAGCTATTTTATCAAATCGCTATTAATGGTCAAAAAGATCTTACTTATTCACCAAGTGAACAAATTGGTTTAGAGATGACGTTGCTAAGAATGATCTCATTTCATCCCGAATATGATGATGAAAAAAAAACTCTAAAAACGTCAACTAAACCGAAAACTAATTCTCCCAAAGTTAAACAAAGCGCACTAGAAGCTGAACCCGAAATTGCAACAAAAAATACTAAAGAAATGCCTGAAAAAAAGTCTAACGAAGACAAACAAAGCAAGTCACGAAAGCAAATTAAAATTAACAACCAGAATGATTGGGAGAGAATTATCAATGATTTACCTTTTGAAGGTGCGGCAAAAATGCTTGTAAAAAATACTCTTTTCAGCTCCTATGAAAGCGATAAACTTGTGCTCACCCTAAATGAAGAATTCAATAACTTACTTACCAAGAGTGTTCAAAAATCGATCGAAAAAGCTTTATTCAACGAGTTCAACAAAATAACACTGGAAATTGAATCTGGAAACACCAATGGAAGAACACTATCACAAAAAGAGAATATCAAAGAACAACAAAAAAGAAAGAAAACTGAAAAACAATTTCTCAATGATGAAGGACTTAAAGAAATAGAAGAAGCCTTCAATACGAAAGTTGACCTTAAATCAATCAAATCCTTAAAGGAGTCATCTAATGTTTAAAGACGGTATGGTAAGTATGATACAAAAAGCTAAAAAAATGCAGGAAGATATGAAAATCGCCCAAGAAGAAATTAAATCAACTTTTTGCCAAGGAGAATCTGGTTCTGGTGCTGTTAAAATTACGATGACAGGTGAATATAGTGTCTCAAACATTGAAATTGATGAATCACTCCTAACTGATAAGGAGATACTAGAAGATTTGATTATGACTGCACTTAATGATGCTTCTTCCCAAATTAGTGAAATTTCTAAAGCAAAATTGAAAAATGTTACTGGTGGAATTGATCTGCCATTTTAATAATTCGCTAGGTTTAATTTATGATTGAAAAACTCAACAAAGCATTTTGTAAGCTCCCAGGAGTCGGCTCTAAGAGCGCTCAACGATTTATCTATCACCTGCTTGAACGTGATAGGCAGGGAGGATTAGAACTTTCCGAGGCACTTGCTGAAACAATGAAGAAAGTCAAAAACTGTGAAAGGTGTCGGACTTTATCTGAAAAAACTCTTTGTAGTATTTGCGCAAATAATGCTCGTGATGGTTCTCAACTGTGTATTGTGGAAACACCCACAGACATTCATGTCATTGAACAGAGTGGTGTTTATTCAGGAAAATACTTTGTTCTTAGTGGCTATCTTTCGCCGATCGATGGTATAGGTGCTGCTGAGTTAGGTCTTGATGAACTTGAAAATTTACTCAAAAATGAGAAAGTTAATGAAATTATTTTAGCTACCAATGCGACAATAGAAGGCGAAGTGACTGCTCACTATATTTATAATTTAGCAAAAAAATACCAAATAAAAACTACCAGAATAGCTCACGGTATCCCACTTGGTGGTGAATTAGAATATACTGACATTAATACCATTGCTCATGCATTGTCTGGTCGTAAGAGTTACGATATATAAAGCTAAAGTAGAAGTTAAATTGTTGATAACTATTGTATAATATCTCAGTTTTATCCATCTTCCTATTGCCATGGAAAAAACGTACAATCCTGAACTAATCGAAGCAAAGTTTCGCGATATTTGGGAACAGAGTCATTTCTTTTCCTCACAGTTAAATTCCAATAGTCAGAATGCCTATAGCATAGTATTGCCTCCACCCAATGTAACTGGAAGTTTACATATGGGTCATGCCTTTCAACACACAATCATGGATGTGTTAACTCGTTACCATCGAAGTAAAGGTGATCAAACCTTATGGCAACCTGGTACAGACCATGCTGGAATTGCAACTCAAATGGTAGTCGAAAGACAACTCGAGCGTCAAAATATTTCACGACATGACCTTGGACGTGAAAAATTTACTGAAAAGGTTTGGGATTGGAAACACCATTCTGGAGGAACGATTACTTCTCAGATGAGACGACTTGGGACATCAGTGGACTGGGAAAGAGAGTGTTTCACCATGGATAAGACTCTTTCTGATGCAGTACAAAAAGTTTTCATTGAGCTCTATAACGAAGGATTAATTTATCGTGGAAAGAGACTTGTGAATTGGGATCCTGTACTTTTGACCGCTGTGTCTGACCTTGAAGTGATTAGTACTGAAGAACAGGGATCTTTGTGGCACATTAGATACCCTGTAGCTAACTCTGATGAGGTCATGGTTGTTGCCACAACTAGACCAGAAACCATGCTAGGCGATAGCGCAGTGGCAATTCATCCGAACGATGATCGTTACCAACACTTGATAGGAAAGATGGTTAATTTGCCACTGACTAATAGACAAATTCCAATCATTGCAGACAATTATGTCGATATGGAATTTGGTACAGGTTGTGTAAAAATTACTCCTGCTCATGACTTTAATGACTACGAGATAGGTCAAAAGCATGAACTAGAAAATATAAACATCTTGACTGATGATGCAAAAATTAATCTCAATGCTCCTAAAGCTTATCAAAATTTAGATCGCTTTATAGCTCGTAAAACTGTAGTGAAAGACTTAGAAAAACAAAATCTAATAGAGAAAATCGATCCACACACCATGATGGTACCTAGAGGTGATAGAACCAATAGTGTAATTGAGCCTTATATGACTGATCAATGGTTTGTTAAAATAATACCTCTAGCTGAGCCAGCTATTAATGCAGTTAAAAATGGTGATATTCGATTTATTCCTGAAAATTGGGAGAAAACCTATTTTAACTGGATGGAAAACATTGAGGACTGGTGTATTTCACGTCAAATTTGGTGGGGACACCGAATCCCTGCTTGGTACGACAAAAATGGAAAAATCTATGTTGCAAAAAACTTTACTGAAGCACAAAAACAGGCAGGTAAAGGGGTTGAGTTAACTCAAGATGAAGACGTGTTGGATACCTGGTTTTCCTCAGCTCTATGGCCATTCTCAACACTAGGCTGGCCGGAGAAGACTTCAGAATTGTCACGCTTTTATCCGACAAGTGTTCTTGTTACGGGCTTTGACATTATATTTTTCTGGGTTGCCAGAATGATTATGTTTGG
Organism: Candidatus Thioglobus sp.; assembly: GCA_028345955.1. Lineage (GTDB taxonomy): Bacteria > Pseudomonadota > Gammaproteobacteria > PS1 > Pseudothioglobaceae > Pseudothioglobus. Next base: position 34,739 of record JAOMEO010000009.1, on the reverse strand, counting down.
AATAAAGTTTGCCGGCAATGTTCCCTTCAAGGATATATATATCACTGGACTCATTAAAGATGGTCATGGCCAAAAAATGAGTAAATCTAAGGGCAACGTTTTAGATCCGATCGACCTAATTGATGGTATTAGTTTAGAAGAGCTGCTCGAAAAACGAACACAAGGAATGATGCAACCTGAATTGGCCAAAAAAATAACAAAACAAACCGAAAAGGAATTTTCTAATGGGATACCGTCATTCGGTACCGATGCTCTTAGATTTACCTTTACCACCCTGGCCTCATTTGGACGAGACATTAAGTTTGACTTAAAGCGTGTGGAAGGTTGTCGAAATTTCTGCAATAAGCTCTGGAATGCCTCTCGCTTTGTTCTAATGAAACTTGAATCTCGATTAATTGACTTTGATGCCACTTTATCAACACCAGACAAATGGATATTGTCACGCCTTCAGCATACAAAAATTGCCGTTGAAAAACACTTATCTGAATATCGTCTTGACCTGATGAGCCAAACGCTTTATGAATTTGTATGGCATGATTATTGTGACTGGTACCTTGAATTATCAAAACCACTTTTAGATAGTAAAGAAACTAGGTCTGGTTGCGAGGCGACACTCATCAAAGTGCTCTCTGAAACCTTAACATTGCTACATCCAATAATTCCATTTATTACCGAAGAGATCTTTGAGCAATGCCGAAGTCTGAATGATGATAAATCCGAAAGACTTATTACAAAACCCTACCCTGAAATAGATCAGACACTAATTAGTAAGAACTCTGAATCAGAGATTGCTTGGCTACAAGAATTTATTCTAGGTATAAGACAAATTAGAGGTGAAATGAATATATCACCAGGAAAACCTTTACCTTGCTTTATTCAAAATCTTGATACTTCAGATAAAGCTTATATCAAAAGTAATCTGTCAATAATTGAAACACTTGCTAAATTGGAGAGCATTAAGCAGCTTTCAGAAAATGATTCATCTCCCGAGTCCGCAACTGCACTGGTAGGCGAAATGAAAATACTTATACCATTAGCAGGTTTAGTTGACAAAAAACAAGAAATATTGAGATTAAACAAAGAAATTGAGAAATTAATCAAGCACCAACGACAATACACGGGCAAACTAAACAATAAAAAATTTATCTCGGGAGCTCCAAAGGAGGTAGTTGAAAAAGAACAGTCAAAACTCTCTTCAGTAGAAAAAGCCCTAGGAGATTTAGAGTTACAATTAAAAAAAATATCATCACTATGAAACAAAATACTAAAATAATTTTCCACCAAAAAAACACAAATAAAACATTTTTAGCTTTATACGCAAGTTACACTAACATCAATCGTCACTATGAAACAATATAAAGCATTACCATTAGTTTTCTTTTTCTTAGCCACAATGGTTAGAGCAGATGCGATTGTCTATATTACTGACCAGGTTGACATACCTATCCGCTCAGATAAGGCTTTTGGTAATAATATTATCCGTTCACTACCCTCAGGCACTGAACTATCCATATTACAAATCACAGATGATAATGCTTGGGCACAAATCAAATATGAAGATACTGTTGGTTGGATTATTGCATCCTACTTATCTAAAGACCCACCAGCACGTGAAGAATTAAAAAAACTAAAAAGAACCCATAACGCAAACAAGTTATTGATCTCTAAATTTCAAAGTGAAAAGGAAGAATTAGAAAAGCAACTTGTATTATTAAAACAAGAAAACGCTGACCTTGTTGTACAAAGTTCTAAGTCACAGGCTGAGAAGGCACACATTGAACAAATCTACCAAGACGCGCTAAAACTAGAGCATGAAAATGAGAGACTCATACAAGAAACACTACAACTAAAAACCGAGCTACAGCTGGCGGAAAACAACACCCAAATAGAGAAAGATACAAGATTAAGAAATTGGTTTATTGTTGGCGCTCTGGTGTTATTCTTTGGTATGGTAATTGGTTATATAGTGCCAGGACTTGTAAAACGTAGGCGATATTAATATCTGGAGAAATTTATGAATTTATTAAAAAAAGCACTAACTTTTGATGATATTTTATTGGTTCCTGCGCACTCCTCAATTCTTCCTAAAGAGGTAGATTTAACAACACAGCTTACAAAAGCAATTGCTCTAAATACACCTATTATTTCTGCTGCAATGGACACTGTAACTGAATCCAGGCTTGCTATTGCAATCGCTCAAGAAGGGGGTATGGGTGTTATTCATAAAAACATGTCTGTAGTCTCCCAAGCGAAAGAAGTAAGAAAGGTAAAACGATTCGAGTCTGGGATCATTAGAGACCCTATAAGTATTAAACCAAAAGCAACCATAAAGGATGTTTTTGAATTACAAGCTCAGCACGGTATTTCTGCCCTACCAGTTGTATCAAACAAAATCTTAGTTGGCCTTATTACCAGTCGTGATGTGCGTTTTGAAACACGCCTAAACGCACTTGTAGAGAGTGTAATGACTCCACAAAAGAAATTAATTACAGTTAGTGAGGGTGCTTCAATGGATAAAGTTCGTGCCCTTCTACAAAAGCATCGTATTGAACGCGTAATGGTAACTGATAAAAGCTTTAAATTAGGTGGCATGATTACAGTTAGCGATATTAAAAAGACAAGTGACTTTCCTAAAGCTGCAAAAGACAGTCAAGAGAGATTAATTGTTGGAGCTGCAGTTGGTGTTGGAAAAGGCACAGGAGAAAGAATTAAGGAACTCGTCAATGCTGGTGTTGATGTTGTAGTAATTGACACTGCCCATGGTCACTCTAAAGGAGTCCTAGATCGAGTCAAAAAAACCAAAAAAAATTATCCAAACCTTGACATTGTTGCTGGCAATATTGCAACCGCTCAAGCAGCACTTGATCTAGTCAAGGCTGGTGCTGACTGCGTCAAGGTAGGTATTGGTCCAGGTAGTATTTGTACGACTCGAATTATAGCTGGTGTTGGTGTTCCTCAGGTCAGTGCAATAGCAGACGTTGCTAATGCTCTTAAAGACACTGGAATACCACTCATTGCAGATGGTGGCGTGCGTTTTTCTGGAGATGCTGCAAAAGCTTTTGCAGCAGGAGCCCATAGTGTTATGTTAGGTTCAATGTTTGCCGGAACCGAAGAATCTCCTGGAGAAGTTGAACTCTACCAAGGTCGCTCTTATAAGGCTTATCGAGGTATGGGTTCAATAGGAGCGATGGGTCAAGCTCATGGCTCGTCAGATCGATATTTTCAAGCTGAACTCGCGGCCGAAAAACTTGTACCAGAGGGTATAGAAGGTCGTGTACCTTTCAAAGGCTCTATTCGTCCTATTATTCACCAGATTGTTGGCGGGATTCGTTCTTCAATGGGCTACACTGGTTGTAAAAACCTTGAAGCGATGCGCACAAAAGCTGAATTCGTTCAAGTAACCGCTGCAGGTATGACAGAGTCGCATGTGCATGATGTTACGATTACCAAGGAAGCTCCAAACTATCACCAGTAATTTAATTAAATAAGGGTGATTATTGCACCTCTACTATGCAATAAAAGCCTTTTACATTTTTTTTGACCATATAGTCATTCTTACGTATCTCTAAGACCTTCCATACATGCTCAGATTCTAGTTTCTTCATTTTTAAATTAAACCCATAGGGCTCATATACTCCCTCATTTATAGTGAAACAAATAATTCCCCCAGGTTTAACTATTCGAACCAACTCATCTAAGCGGTCGGAACCTACATGGCCATGTGTAAATACGCCCACACAGAGTGCAGCATCATACTCATTATTTTCACAAGGAAGAGATTCATTAAGACTACCGATAAATATTTTGGAATAACCCCTCTGTTTTGCAATATCAATCATTTCCTGAGAAATGTCAACACCATCGAAATTAGTAAAACCATCCTTCTCGAGCTCCAATCCGACTAAACCAGTACCACAACCAACATCAATGATTCTTAGTGACTTATCTTCAATATATTCTTGGAAAATTTGAACAGATAAAGGTTGTGACACTGTACCTAATAAATTGTCATTGTCATGGTCATATGCAGGCGCCCATCCTTTGTAGACATTTTGTAAGTCTTCATCATTATGAGAATGAGTTAGATCTAAATTGTCATAAAATTCTAGTCCTTTATAATTCTCACTCATATTTCAAAGCTGTCTGCATATTAATATAGTTTTCCAAAAAATGTCTTCCGAGCAGTCTCAGACAACTGAACTCCAGGCTCTGAATTGTATGCCAGAACTGATAGAACTCTAACTTTATTGCCTATGGTAGGAGTTACTCTATGGACAGCATTACGACCTCGAAATAAGACGAGACAACCAGGCTCCATAGAGAGAACTTTTGGTTTGCACTTACCATTAAGAAGATCTTCTACACCGTCATAGTTCATTTCATTGTTTTCAAAATCTCTAAAATCACGAATATATTCAAAAGAACCACCTTCCTCAGGTTTTTGAATTAATAAAGTAATCGCGAATGACGAATTATCAAAATGCCATCCTAATTCTTGACCCTCATTCGCATAATGAATATTTATCGAGGACAAATCATCATCGTATTTATATAGGGATTTTTCATCGAGCACAGAACAAAGAAAGCTCTTAAACTCATCTGAATTATATAAAATTCTTAATGGCGAATCTATTGGGACTTGGTTATCGGTAATACATCCTTTTGAAGACACTATATTTCTATTTCGCGCATGATCTGAAGAATAAGTATTATCTGAAGGTTCTAGATAAACATTATGGTTATTTACGCAAAAATATGCTAAATGTTCCTGACTTTCAGCCTCATTCAAAATTTTATGAATTATATTGGATTGAAGTAATTCTTTGAGAACTAAAACACCTTCTTTGTCTAGAATTTCTTTACATTTCAGTCGATAAATTTCACTTTCTAAAGGATGTTTTACATTATCAATAACACTTGACAAGCGATTCTCAGTTTTATCCACAATTGTTTTAAGTAATAAGAATAGAAACTAATTATATAGATGCTTAGAAGTATAAATAATAATTGTAAAACCTTAAATATCTCTAGAATAACCAAAAATCAACTGATAACAAAGGGTTAACAGATTGTAATCACTACTTAATTTAGTAGATTGGAGTAAAAAAATTAGGGGATAATTCACTGGTTTTATGGATTTTGGTAAGTTTTATCTCAAGCATACCTACAGGGTATGTTTCAAATAAAGCTTATTGCGTTAAACCATAAAACTTTTTTTATTTTATTGGAGACACAATATGAACATGAATATCGTTCAAAAAAGCTTTACATTAGGCAATAGTCAAATCACATTTGAAACAGGAAGGATTGCTCGTCAAGCTCACGGCGCTGTTTTCGCTAGTATGGATGACACACAAGTACTGGTTAGTGTTGTTGGAGCAAAAGAAGCTAGAGAAGGTCAAAACTTCTTCCCGCTTTCAGTTGACTACATTGAAAAAACTTACGCCGCTGGAAAAATTCCAGGTGGCTTTTTAAAACGCGAGGGTCGTCCTAGCGAAAAAGAAACACTTACATCTCGTTTGATTGATCGCCCTATTCGCCCCCTCTTCCCGAACGGCTACATGAACGAAGTCCAGGTAATGATCCAGGTCATTTCTGCAAATAAAAATGTTGACCCAGATATGCTGGCAATGATAGCTACTTCAGCTGCTCTTGCAATTTCAGGTGCACCATTCAAAGGCCCAATTGGTGCAGCTCGTGTCGGCTACCAAGATGGCAACTATATAATCAACCCAACATACTCTGACCTTAAAACTTCAGACCTTGATATGGTCGTAGCGGGTACTAAAGATGCTGTTTTGATGGTTGAATCACAGGCTAATGAGCTTTCTGAAGATATTATGTTAGGCGCGGTCATGTATGCCCATGAGCAGTTCCAAGTTGTAATCGATAGTGTTGCTGAGTTTGCTAAAGAGGTTGGTGTATCTCCACGTGAATGGGAAGCTCCAGCTGAAAACGAATCTTTACTTTCTGATATTCAGTCTAAATTTGGTGATCAAATATCTGCAGCCTATCAGACCGTTGACAAGATGGAACGTTACGAAAAAATGGGTCAAATTAAAGATACTGCTGTTGAAGAACTTGGTAGCGATGACGATGACTCACCAAGCTCTGAAGAAATCAAAAACTATATTAATAAAATTGAAAAATCAACTGTACGCGAACGAATTCTTGCTGGAGAACCTCGCATCGATGGTCGCGATAGTTTGACTGTACGTGAACTTGCGATTGAGATTGGTGTACTTGAAAACACTCACGGTTCTGCTCTATTCACTCGAGGTGAAACGCAGGCTCTTGTGGTCACTACATTGGGATCGAAGCGTGATGCACAGCTGATTGAAAAACTTGAAACCAATGACCGTATTGAAGATCACTTTATGCTTCATTACAATTTCCCTCCATACTGTGTTGGGGAAACTGGGCGTGTTATGGGTGTTAAGCGTCGTGAGGTTGGCCATGGTCGCCTAGCACGTCGTGGTATAACTGCATGTCTTCCAAGTATTGAGGATTTTCCATATTCAATCCGAGTGGTCTCAGAAATTACCGAATCAAATGGTTCTAGCTCTATGGCTAGTGTGTGTGGTTCTTCACTGTCATTGATGGATGCAGGTGTTCCTATCAAAGCTCCGATTGCTGGTATCGCAATGGGTCTTGTAAAGGATGATGCCCGCTTCACAGTTCTAACAGACATTTTAGGTGACGAAGATCATCTAGGTGATATGGACTTTAAGGTTGCAGGAACTTCACGTGGTATTAATGCCTTGCAAATGGACATCAAGATTGATGGAATCACTGAAGACATTATGTCAATCGCGCTTAAACAAGCTAAAGAGGCAAGACTTAATATCCTTGGGCAAATGAATCTGATCATCTCTGAGCCTAACGAAGCCTCAAAAAATGCCCCTAAAACAAAGATTATTAAGATACCTACTGACAAGATTCGTGACCTAATCGGCAAAGGTGGAGAAACAATCAGAGGTATCATCGCTCAATCTGGCGCCAGTATTGATGTCGACGATGACGGCAACGTTAATGTGTTTGCTAACGATGATGAGAGCTTTGAAAAGGCTGTACAGATGGTCAAGGACGTCACTGCAGTACCAGAAGTTAACAAGGTATACACTGGTAAGGTTGCTAAGATCGTTGAATTTGGAGCTTTCATAACAATCATGCCAAATCAGGATGGACTACTTCACGTTTCAGAGATTGCTCATGAAAGAGTCAATAAAGTTGAGGATTACCTTAAAGAAGGTGAAGAAATTGAAGTTAAAGTACTTGGAATTGACCGAGGTCGAATTAAACTTTCACGTAAAGTTTTAATTGATAAGTAAGTTTATTTAAAGCCACCGCAAGGTGGCTTTTTTATTTAAATTACTAAGTTTCATGACTGAGAATAAGATCAATGATGACAAATCTCTCCTCTACTAGTTAGATTATTTTAAGTATTTAATGCTCAATTGGTATATTATGAAAATAATTGATAATAAACCCTATTAATATATTGAAAATTGAAAATAAAGAACTCAGAGAAACGTTATTAGCCCCCGATGAACCTACTCCTTTTGTAGTCCTCAATCCTGATGCAATTGTGCCAGTTCTACTAGTTTGCGACCATGCCAGTAATAGGTTCCCACGGTCACTAGGAACGATGGGGCTCGATTATCTAGATAGAGTTAGTCATGTTGCACTCGATATTGGTGCGAGTGCAGTTGCAGAGGCGCTTGCCGACAATCTTGGGGCAACCACTGTACTCTGTCAGTATTCGCGCCTGATTGTAGATTGTAATCGTAATCTGATTGATGAAAGTGCGTTTCTTAACTATGGCGATGGTGTTGAAATACCCGGTAATCACAGCCTTCAAAATCACGAGAAGGAGAGGCGAGCTTCTGAAATCTACTGGCCCTATCACAACGCAATCAAAGATCAGATCGTTCGCCTAAAGAAGTATGGTATTAAACCAGTTGTTATTTCCATTCACAGCTTCACTCCTGTTATAAATGGTGAAGACCGAAAATGGGAAATAGGTGTTCTCTGGGATAAGGATTCTGTAACAGCTGAGATTTTTTTAACTAGACTTGTCGAGGCTGGTTATTTGGTTGGCGATAATGAACCATATTCTGGAAAGGACCCTGAAGACTTCACAATTGATTATCATGCCGAATCAACTGGTTTGCCGCATGTAGGTATAGAAATATCCCAGAATCTTATTAATCATGATGATGGTGTCAAACGTGTGTCGGATATCCTAAAAGAAATTATTAGTACATATACAATACCTGCTAAACCAAAAAACATTGAAACACAAAAATCTTTAAGATGACACTTGATGAGCCACAATTTACACTAGGTATCGAAGAGGAATATCTGTTGGTTGATAAGGAGACACGCAGCCTTGTCGTTGATCCACCCGAGTCGTTGTTGAGTGAGTGCAAGGAATTACTCGGCAATCAAGTTACAAATGAACTTTTACGCTCGCAGATAGAAATTGGCACAAAGGTATGTAACAACATACAGGAAGCTCGCGAAGACCTAGCGAAATTACGTAAACATGTCATAAAGGTAACAGGACAGCATGGTATTGCTCCGATTGCTTGTTCGACACATCCGTTTAGCCGTTGGTCCGAGCAGGAACTAACGCCAAAAGATCGTTATGAATTACTGACAACAGAAATGCAAGCGGTGGCTCGGAGAATGGTTATCTGTGGTATGCATGTGCACGTCGGTATTAATGACGATGAATTGCGTATTGATTTAATGAGTCAACTCACCTATTTACTACCCCACCTACTCGCATTATCCTGTTCATCGCCGTTCTGGAATGGAGAGAATACAGGACTAAAGAGTTATCGTCTAACTATCTTTGATAATTTACCGAGGACAGGGCTACCTGCAGAATTTCAGAGTTACGCTGAATATCAGCGACATATACAAATCTTAATCAATGCCGGCGTCATGGAAGACTCAACCAAGATTTGGTGGGACCTAAGACCAAGTGCAAGATACCCTACACTTGAGACGCGAATTATGGATGTCTGTACACGCATGGATGATGCAATCGCACTAGCGGCATTGCTTGTCTCTACGATACGCATGCTCTACCGCCTAAGAATCAAAAATCAACGTTGGCGTGAGTACAATCCTATGCTGATTAGGGAGAATCGCTGGCGTGCGATGCGCTACAGTTTTGATGAGGGACTTATCGATTTTGGAATTGGCAGCGTTGTTCCGTTCGAACAATTACTAGATGAATTCATAGAGCTTACAATCGAGGATGCAAAATCGCTCGGATGTGAATCAGAAGTTGCTGCTACAAAGGATATTTTGAGGCGAGGAACAAGCGCTCACCGTCAACTTAAAACCTACCAATCGTCTATAGATGCTGGAAAAAATAATGAGGATGCTCTGAAAGATGTAGTGGATATGCTAATCAGTGAAACTGCCGCAAATCTATAACTACTTTTAGGAGTACTTTAAACGCTTCATCATAACAAGCAGTGCCGCTCCGTTGAGTCCCCAGATCACGCTTAGCAGATACATATTAAAAGTTAGACCTAAGTATTCTGCTAAATAACCTACAAGGGCAGGTCCAAAAATAAAACCAGCAAAACCAAGAGTGACTAGATTTGAAACAGTCAAAGGGATTGGCTCGTCAGTTATATTCATAGCTTGGCGTATGACAATAGCAACAAAATTTGCAGTACCAAAACCAAAAATTAACATACCGATAACAATGACATATAAATTTGATGTCATTATGCAGAGAAATAGAATAATTCCAGAAAATATACTTAAATATCCTCCAACAAATCTCTCGCTAGAATGTTTGATTAGTGTAGAAGCTAATAGTCTTGAAAAGATCTCACCAATATTAAACATGATAATAATAATTCCTCCTATAAATAAAGGCGCTAACAAATCTCTTGTTAACCAAAGCGCTGACCAATCAAGGATGATACCCATGGTTGCATAATTCATCATCATGAAAAATCCGAAAATTAATATATTGTTTTTTGGCAATTTAAATCTTGGAGTTTTTTCAAGGATTTCTAAATTCTTTACTAATCCAATTCTAAAAATAATTATTGAACCTAGAGTCAATAACAAGCCTGACAATAAAAATATTAGACGAGGATCGCTTAAATTTTTTATGAAAAAGGCTGCCGCAATAGCTCCCACCAAAGATCCTGCACTGAAAGCTGCTTGATATGCGGGTGTAATTATTCGAGATGTTTTATTCTCAATCATCGAGATTTGAGATTGAGCAGAAGGATGAAACAATCCAACACCAATTCCAAATGGTATGTAAGCTAACAAGAATGATGAGTAATTAGGTGCTGATACTAAAATTAAGGGACAAAAAGCAACTATAAAAAGACCTAACACCATGGAATTTTTTGTACCAATATTTGGTACGATATATCTACCTGCGATCTGATTACTGATGAGATTTGATATACCAAAAACCAGAAGCCCTAATCCTAATTCTGATTCGGAAATTTGTAACCTTTCAATATTCCAGGGAATATAAACAAAATACACTCCAATCTGAAAAAGCATCAGGAAAGCGCCCAAAAAGCAGCTATATATGGTTCTTTTAATTGATTGATTCTCAGTCATTCATTGCTTAGCTTTTACCCTTTAGAAAAATCAATCTTTTTAACTGAAAGAGCAGTTTCATTAATTAAACTCCTTCCCAGTCCTTAGGTATACATCGGGTCTGATTTTTTCTTGTCAATTTTAAGTTTTTTTATCGCACTTTTAAGCGTTTTTGAATTCAAGATTTCATCATCAACAAGCGCCTTCAATACTACAAAAGTGATATAGTTGGCGTTTATTTCAAAGAAGTATCTTAACTCTTGACGAGAGTCTGACCGGCCATAACCGTCAGTTCCTAAGACCTCATAATGCGCAGGTACATATTTACGAATCTGTTCCGCGTAATTTCGCATATAGTCAGTAGCAGCAATCACAGGGCCTTTGGATTTTTGCAGACATTCTGTAATGTATGGTGTTTTTTTGTTGTTGCCTACTTGATAGAGATTGTTACGATCAACAGATTGGGCTTCACGGGTTATTTCATTAAAACTGGTAACACTCCAGATATGCGATTTGACACCCCAATCCTTGTCAAGCATGTCTGCAGCTTTTTCAACTTCCCTAAGAATGGCGCCGCTTCCGAGCAGTTGAACTTCGATTTTAGATTTTCCAATCGTTTTTAAGGGATACATTCCTTTAATAATGCCCTCTTCCACCCCTTTTGGTATTGCAGGGTGAGTGTAGGTCTCATTCATTAGGGTGATGTAATAAAAAATATTTTCCATTTTTTCGTACATACGTTGCATACCGTCGCGAATAATTACTGCAAGCTCATAAGCGTAGGTCGGGTCATAAGATATACAGTTTGGAATTGTATTCGCAACAATCAGTGAGTCACCATCCTGGTGCTGCAAACCTTCGCCAGCCAGAGTTGTTCTACCAGCAGTACCTCCCATCAAGAAACCTTTGGCTTGCATATCTCCGGCTGCCCAAGCAAGATCTCCAACTCTCTGAAAACCAAACTTTGAGTAATAGATATAAAACGGAATCATGGTGACATTGTGAGATGCATAGGAGGTTGCCGCTGCTATCCAGTCAGAAATTGCACCCGCTTCATTGATGCCTTCTTGTAAAACTTGTCCCTTGATGTCTTCCTTGTACCACATCACTGTGTCTGAGTCTTCAGGTTCATAGAGTTGTCCTGAGGAAGAATAAATACCCATCTTCCTGAATAGACCTTCCATGCCAAAAGTTCTGGCTTCATCTGGAACGATAGGTACGACTCTTGGACCAAGTTCTTTATCTCTAATTAATAGTGATAGGAAGCGTACAAACGCCATTGTGCTAGACATTTCCTTTTTGCCGCTAGATTCTAGTAATGGCTTAAAAACTTCTAATTTTGGAATATTAAACTTCTCTAACTTAAAACTTCTGCTTGGTAAATAACCACCCAATGCTTCTCGCCGTTGCCTCAAGTGTACTAACTCTTCGCTATCTTCTTCGGGTTTATAAAAATTGAGTTCCTTTGCATCTTTTTCAGTGACGGGAATGTCAAATCTTTTAGCAACTTTAATTAGGGCTTCTACGCCCAATTTCTTTTGACTGTGGGTGGTGTTTTTCCCCTCTCCTGCTTCGCCCATCCCGTAACCCTTAACCGTCTTTGCTAAGATGACTGTAGGTTGGCCAACATGTTCCTTCGCCTTCTTATATGCCTGATAAATCTTGTTTGGATCATGACCGCCGCGAGTAAGGGCAAAAATCTCCTCATCGGACATATGTTCAACGAGCTTTAAAAGTTCAGGATATTTCCCAAAAAATTGCTTCCGAACGTAACCTCCATCCTTTGCTTTATAAGCCTGATACTCACCATCAACAACTTCCTCCATGCGCTGTTTTAAGAGCCCAGAGGTGTCATTTGCAAGGAGTTCGTCCCATCCCCTACCCCAGATGACCTTAATGATATTCCAGCCAGCACCACGAAACATTCCCTCTAATTCTTGTATTATCTTTCCATTGCCTCGAACGGGTCCATCTAGGCGCTGAAGGTTACAATTAATCACGAAAATAAGATTATCGAGTTTTTCCCTACCAGCCAACGAAATCGCGCCCATTGATTCTGGTTCATCAGTCTCACCGTCACCTATATAAGCCCAAACAGTTCTCTTGTCAGTCTTTATGATTTCACGGTGATGAAGGTATTTCATAAATCGCGCCTGAAAAATTGCCATAATCGGACCAAGCCCCATAGAAACAGTCGGAAATTCCCAGAAATTAGGCATTAGCCATGGGTGCGGGTAAGAGGAGAGGCCTTCTTGGTTAGCCTCCTGCCTGAAGTTAAGCATCTGTTCTTCAGTAATTCTTCCCTCCAAAAAAGCCCTTGAGTAGATTCCTGGAGCAATGTGGCCCTGGAAGAAGACTAAGTCAGCACCCTGATCCAATCCACTACCTCGGTAAAAATGGTTAAAACCAACCTCATAAAGTGTGGCACATGAGGCATATGAAGCAATATGACCTCCCAATTCAGTTGAAACTTGGTTCGCCTTAACGACCATAATCATCGCATTCCAACGAATAATTGACTTAATCCTATGTTCAATCTCGTTAACAACTTGTTTAGTTTCTTGTTCTACTGGAATTGAGTTAAGGTAGGCAGTGTTGACACCTTCTGGAAGGTCCATTCCGTCTTCATGGGCCATATCCATGAGCTTCTGAAGGATGTATTTTGCTCGATCTTCTCCCTCAAATCTAGCTACAGACCTGAACGCTTCCAGCCATTCCGTAGTTTCTTGGGGATCGATATCTTTTTCAGACATATAATATAATTAAATTCAATCTAAGATGCTCTTTATTTCAATTTTCGGGATTATTATCCCTAATAACTGAAGGTAAATTTACCTAATTAAAAACCTTAAAAGCACTAGACTGGCTGCCAGAGATGACAGGCCAACTAGTGTTTGAACAATATCATTTGAAGGAAAAAAAAGATTCGAAAGATAAGCGCCAACAAATAACGCCAACAAAGGCATAAAATAGAGCTGGCTAGCACGCAAAAAAAGCTCTTTCGATGAAATCTCTAAAGTAATAGTATCACCCGCTTTTACACCCTTCTGTAAGGGCCTTTTAAACAGACTGAAGCCTGAAAATAAATCCGAAAGAACTCCAGTACCGCAAGCACTTTTTGAAGCACATGAATTACAGCTACTCTGTCTATCAGCTTTGATGGTCATCGAGTCACGAGTTATTTCAATTACTTCAAAATCTTCTTTCATTATCTAAAATCATTATTTGTTAAAATAGAGATTACGCTTATTTTATCAACTATTTTAATGGATATTACAAGTTCGATCTTTAAAGCATACGATATTCGAGGAATTGTTGAAAAAGAGTTAACTCCAGAAGTAGTCAAATTAATAGGCATGGCGATTGGTAGTGAGTCAATTGCCCAAGGTGAGAGAGGTATAGTTGTAGGTAGAGATGGGCGTTTAACGGGACCTATGCTATCCGAATCATTAATATCTGGACTCATTGAGAGTGGCTGTCATGTCGTTGATATTGGTATGGTTCCAACACCTCTGGTGTATTTCGCGACCTACACGAAGGGTGCAAGTTCAGGAGTGATGGTTACTGGTTCACATAACCCTCCAGAATACAATGGTCTTAAAATCATGATTGCTGGTGAGACAATTTTTGCTGACAAAATCCAGAAGCTCTATTCAAGAATCGTCAACCAACAATTTTCTTATGGTGCCGGCTCTTCGACTTCAATCAACATTGACCAAGACTACATAGATACTATTAAGTCTGATATTGCCTTAGATCGAGAGCTCAACATTGTTGTTGATTGCGGCAATGGCGTTGCAGGAAACATCGCACCTAAACTGTTTGAATCACTCGGTGCTAAAGTTACTAAACTTTTTTGTTTGGTTGATGGAAGATTTCCTAACCATCACCCAAACCCCTCAAATCCAGAAAACTTAAAAGATTTAATTAAAGAGGTTGTCGATATCGGTGCCGACTTAGGTCTTGCCTTTGATGGCGATGGTGACCGCTTAGGCTTGGTTGACAATAATGGCAATGTAATTTGGGCTGATCGGCAAATGATTCTCTATGCAAGAGATGTTCTGAGTCGAAAGCCGGGGGCTAAAATTATCTTTGATGTGAAGTGCTCTTCCTTGCTGCCAAAAGATATTTCTAAGTATGGTGGTGAACCAATTATGTCACGTACTGGGCACAGTTTTATAAAAAACAAACTCAAGGAAACAGGTGCGGAGCTTGGGGGAGAGATGTCAGGTCACATTTTCTTTAAAGAGCGCTGGTATGGTTTTGATGACGCTCTCTATACAGCAGCTAGGCTACTAGAAATAATTTCAAAAACTGATAAAACCTGCGCCGAGATATTTGCCGAATTGCCTGGTGGTGTTAGTACGCCAGAGATTAACATTCATTTTGATGAACAAGGTCAACAGTATGATGCGATGGAGGCACTCTCCAAAAGCATTAACTTTCCAGGCTCTGAGATTAAAACCCTTGATGGTGTCAGAGTTGAATATGAAAACTGCTGGGGTTTGGTGAGAGCCTCCAACACCACACCTTGTTTAGTGTTACGTTTTGAGGGGACTGACAAAGAGGCACTAAAATCCATTAAAAATAAGTTCAAAGATTGGCTAGAAAAAAACAATATTTCAACTAAAACTTTACAGTAAATAATCAATAAATAAGGTATAAATACACATCTATTTTTAGAAGGTTTACAACTTATAAAGTTATTTAACAGATATTAAATTCAGAGGAAAATAATGGTTGGTAATTTAGAAATTACTCTATCAGATCGCTTAAGAAAGTCTCCATATTACGAAGCTACGCTACGTTCTGGAGCTAAAAGTTTTACAATCTACAACCACATGCTTATGCCTGTCGTTTACGAGGGAACAGAGGATGACTACTGGAATCTCATCAACAATGTCACGCTCTGGGATGTTGCCGCCGAACGTCAAGTTGAGATAACCGGAAGCGAAGCCTACCGTTTCGTTGAATATATCACACCAAGGGACCTTTCCAGCCTTGAGATTGGACAAGGTAAATATGCACTGATTACTGATGAGAAAGGTGGTGTCATCAATGACCCTATCATACTTTGTTTGGGCGAGAACCATTATTGGCTTTCAATCGCGGACAGTGACGTCCTTCTGTGGACTAGAGGGCTGGCTCGTGGACTTGGTTGGGATGTCCAGATCAATGAGCCTGACGCCTCCCCACTGGCTATCCAGGGGCCAAATAATTTACCCTTAATGGTAGACCTTTTCGGAGAATGGGTTAAAGAGCTCAAATACTTCTTTTTCAAGGAGACTAAACTTGACGGAATACCTTTAATTGTTCAGCGCTCAGGTTGGAGCAAACAAGGCGGCTTTGAACTCTATCTAAGAGATGGATCTCAGGGTGAGAAGCTCTGGGATATGGTTATGGAAGCAGGCAAAAAATACGACATTAAGCCGGGCTCTCCAAACAACATTGAAAGAGTAGAGTCAGGCCTTTTCTCTTGGGGTAATGACATGGATCTAAACACTAAAGCACTTGAATTGCCACTTGAAAAATTTTGTCAGCTCGACAAAAGTGCTGAATACTTGAGTCGTGAAGCTCTACACAAAATTAGATCTGAAGGGGTTGCCAGGAAGGTGGTTGGTTTAATTATTGAGGGTGAAGCGTTTGATGGTGGTTGCGCAAGCCCATGGGAAGTTAAAAATAACAACAAAGTTTGCGGAAAAGTCACCAGCGCTGCATATTCACCTAGATTGAAAAAAAACATAGCCATTGCAACGATAGATAAAGGTTTTAACGCTATCGGTTCAAAAGTTGATGTAGATAC
Organism: Candidatus Thioglobus sp.; assembly: GCA_028345955.1. Taxonomy (GTDB): domain Bacteria; phylum Pseudomonadota; class Gammaproteobacteria; order PS1; family Pseudothioglobaceae; genus Pseudothioglobus. The sequence continues at coordinate 18,340 of JAOMEO010000009.1, read as the reverse complement.
TCCTTGGGGCTCAAGGCTAGCAGCAGTTACGAACATACCATTCAATAAAAACTTATAAGACATTACCATAAATCAATGAATGTGATATTCTGTATCTCTAGTTAACATTGTTTGGAGACTTTTATGCCTAAAATGCTAGTCCCTTTGGCCGAGGGTTTTGAGGAAATAGAGGCTATCACTATTATTGACGTTTGTAGACGTGGAGACATCGACGTCACTGTTGCTGGAGTTAACGAGATGACCATCAAAGGAGGTCAGGGAATCGAGGTTGCCGCCGACTGTCTAATAGACTCAATTGACATAAATTCTTTTGATATGATTACCCTTCCTGGTGGCTTAGCAGGTACTCTTGTGCTTAGTGAAAGCGAAAATGTTCAATCGATTCTGAAGCAAATGAAAGAACAAGGTAAATACATTGGTGCCATCTGTGCAGCACCTCTAGCACTTCACACTGCTGATGTTTTAAATAATAATTTTACTTGTTACCCTAGTATCGAAAATCAAATAAGAATTGACGGCTATCACCATGACCAATCTACCATTATCGATGGCAAAGTGATGACTTCTCAGGGTGTAGGAACTGCTATAGATTTCTCTTTAAAAATTGTCAGAGAACTGCAAGGAGAATCCTCATTTAAAGTCCTCAAAGAAAGTATTTTAGCGTAGCTCTACCTCACACATCAAACGAAATTTGGACTTTTATCATTTCTAGATTTATACTAGGTTTAAATTGATATTGAAATTATAAGACTCAAATGGAACAAGCTAAAATCGTACAAAACTTTGGACGTAATTTATGCTTCAAGCCATCACATGTTTACTCTCCAATCAATAAAGATGAGTTGATTGGTATACTTGAAAAACATAAAAGTGGCAAAATTCGAGTTGTTGCTTCAAAACACTCATGGAGTGGCTTGATTGAAACAGAAGACGTGCTAATCGATATGAGTCATTTCGACTATGTCAAAATCGAGGAAAAGGATTATAAAACTAGCGTTACTGTAGGCGCTGGTTGTATAGTTAAAAAGTTGTTAGCAGATCTAAACCGAAAAGGACTAACCATACCCTCAGTTGGTTTAATTGATCAGCAAACTATTGCTGGTGCAACTGCTACAGGCACTCATGGTTCTGGAAAACATAGTCTTTCACACTATATCGAATCACTACAATTAGCTTGTTTTGACGATAATGGTAAATCTGCACAGATTGTAGATATTACTGAAGGTGTGGAACTTCAGGCGGCAAGATGTTCTCTTGGCTGTCTTGGGGTCATTGTTGAGATGACACTGCCTTGTATTCCACAATATTTTGTTCAGGAGAAAGCCACATTTTGTGAAACTATCGAAGAGGTGCTTATATTGGAGAAGAAAGCGCCCTTGCAACAGTTTTTTTTAATGCCACACTCTTGGAAATTTTTTGTCCAAGAGCGGCTTGTTTCTCTTGAGTTTCGACGTCGAGGGTTTGCTGCCATTTATCGTATATATTGGTTTCTTGTTATCGATCTCGGTATGCATTTGGTGATGAAGTTGTTTGTATCAATTCTGCGAAGCAGACGATTAGTCCACATCTTTTTTCGTTCCATTATTCCTGCTCTTGTATTTCATAATTGGCTAGTGACTGATCGAAGTGACCGTGCCTTAGTTATGAAGCATGAATTGTTTAGACATTTAGAGCTTGAGGCTTTTGTCGTTCGATCTCATGTGGTTGAAGCAGCTAGTTTTATTAAGGATATTTTGCAGTACGCAGACGACGCTCATCATCGGCTGTCTGATTCTACTAATGAATTGATACAAAAAGCACAGCTGTTTGACTCATTATCTTCAATTAAGGGGTGCTTTACACATCACTACCCAATCTGCTTTCGTAGGATAATGCCTGACGACACATTAATATCTATGGCATCAGGTGTATCTGAAGATTGGTACGCAATTAGTTTTATTACTTATGTCGAGCCAAGAGATGAATTTTATGCATTGGCAACTTTTTTAGCAAACAGCATGTTTGAGCTTTTTCAGGCTCGCATTCATTGGGGTAAGTGGTTTCCGCAAAGCAGTATACTTGTGAATCAACTTTATCCAAAAATTCATACATTTCGTGATATGTGTTCTAGATATGATCCAAATGGAGTTTTTCGTAATAGCTTTGTTGAGGATAAATTAGGTCTCTAGACCCATTGTTATATTACTCAAGTTAAATATATTCCTCTCACACACATCAAACGAAATTTGGAATTTTACTTCTTTTTCTTGATCCAATTATAAGGGCGTATCACTATCCAATATATCCAAACAGGCACACTCAATAGATAGAATATGTTCCAATAAACATTATAAAAGTCAAACCAACTCACAATTATTTCACCATTAAGTTTGGAATAAGTAGTGGCAATAAAGAATGAAAAAAATAACCAAAGTAAACTAGTGTAAAAACTAATTCTAGTTTTTAAAGAAAAATTCATCAAAGTGACCTAAACATTTTAATGTGGTCAATTCCAGCTTCTTCATAAATCTCACCAACACAAACAAAGCCAAGATCTAGGTAGAAACTATGAGCATGCCATTGAGAAGACAACCAAACCTTTTTTAGACTTATGTCCTGGGCCCACTTAATCAGCTCTTTCATAATTAACTTACCAATTCCAAGACCTCGGTAATTCTTTATAACAGCTACCCTGCCAATATGTCCATCATTTAGTATTCTTCCAGTGCCTATTGGCAGATCATTAACAAAAGCCAAAACGTGTTTCGCTTCACCATCAAGACCATCAATTTCGAGTTCCTCAGGTACATTTTGCTCACCAACAAAAACCTCGTACCTTATTGCACAAATATCTTCAGTATGGGATTCGTAGTCACAAATTATTGATGTAATATTCATTCAAATTAATACTGCCTACCAGGTGACAAAAAATAGGTTAATTGCAAGAGTAAAATATACTATAGCTGCAAGTATATTAAGGTTTTTGTTTACCGTTTTCGATTTCTTGAGGAAGTTTTCAAGAAAACTGGCTAGATATGCAATCGATGTAAAAACACAAAGCGCACTGAGGATAAATAACAGACCAAGTAAAAATATTTGGATAGTGACATTGTCGTTACTGGTATTTACAAACTGTGGTAGAAAAACCAAAAAAAAGAGCGCTACTTTTGGATTGGTTAGATTCATAATAACGCCAGTTAAGTAGTAGGACCGATTTGTACTATTTTTGTCAGTTCCACCTAAATTTAACTCTTTGTTTTGAACCGAAAGCCATGCAAGATAAAGGAGGTAACATGCACCAATAACTTTCAGTCCATTAAAAGCAATTGCACTGGTTTGAAAGATAACACTAACACCTATCGCAACAAGAACTGTATGGCCTATTAAACCTGTACATAGACCAAGTGTGGTGTAAAAACCAATCCTCCAACCCTTTAGAGCTGAATGACTCATAACAAAAAGATTGTCAGGACCTGGAACTAGACTTAATATTACCGAGGCGGTAACAAAAGCGATTATTGTTTCGGTGCTTAATACTTCAAACATTTACAGACCTCATAATTAACTATTTACTAAAAACTTCAGAGGGGTTTCGATAAGCCTTAAGTTCAATCGCATTACCAGAATAGTCCTCAAAAAACATGGTCGCCTGCTCTCCTGGTAAATCTTTAAATCGAACATTTGGTTCAACAATAAATTCAATACCTGCTGATTGAAGTTTATCAGCCAAATCATTAAAACTATTCCAATCTAGAACACAACCAAAGTGAGGCATAGGAACGGAGATATCATCCACCTTTGAAGTTGTTTTGCTTCTTTTAACTACCTCTCCAACATGAAGCGACAGCTGATTGCCAAAAAAATTAAAGTCAACCCAGCTGTCTGTGCTTCTGCCCTCTTGACACCCCAAAAGTTCACCATAGAAGCTTCTTGCAGAATCAAGATCGGTAACTGTATATGCTAGATGAAAAACATTCATAAATTAAGCTCCATCAAATCATCCAAATAGTTAGTGCTGAAATATCAAGATCTATCTCGCTTGCAGTTCCAACAATAGTCGAACGTTTCATCGTTCTTTTCAAGGCATTCACGGCACTGCCACATCACTGTCATAAGTTCAACATCGAGCGAGTCAATAATTTTCATCGATGAGCCAAAATCGTCATCATTTGCAATCCATACTTCCGGCCATGTATCGATAGGGGCCAAACCGCCTGCAGCGCTCGATGCATATTCATTATTAAGAACAACTTCAATTCCATGATCGCTCAAAATGTTCCTCACATTAAGAACTATTAAGCGATTTTCATGAGTATATACAAGCTTCATAAGGTTATTAATAATTAATCGTATTTGAAGTTCTTAGCAGAAGTTTTATACCTCTTGGATTAGATCACCAACGCCGCCAAACCTAAAAAGGCAACAAAACCAATCACATCAGTAATGGTAGTCAGTATGACACCTCCCGCTAAAGCAGGGTCAATTCTAAGTTTAGTCAACAAAAGTGGTAAAAACGCACCCGAAAATGCTGCAACAACTAAATTAACAATGACAGCCAAACCAATAACAACACTCAATACGACATCGCTAAACCAATAATAGGTAACTAAGGCAATGACAATTGACCAAATAACGCCGTTCAGTCCACTAACTGCAACCTCTTTGTTAATTAGAGATTTGATATTGGCTGTTGTCACCCTACCAGTTGCTATACCTCTTGTCACTATGATTAGGGTTTGAGTACCAGCAATACCGCCCATACTGGCAACTACAGGCATTAGAATCGCTAGGGCAATTTTTTGCTGTAATGTTGCCTCGAACAAACCAATAAAATATACCGCAATAAATGCAGTCACTAAGTTCACACCAAGCCAGATACTGCGACGCATTGTGCTTTGAAAAATCGGTGCAAAAACGTCCTCATCCTCATCCAAACCAACCATTGACATCACTGAGTGTTCGGCCTGGTCTAGGATAACATCAACCACATCATCGATCGTGATCCTTCCAACCAATTGATTGTTTTCATCAATCACAGGGGCAGAAATTAAATTTCTTTGCTCAAAAAGGAGTGCCACTTCAGCTTCATCTGTGTCGGCATGTATTGGCTTTGAAAAATCACTATTGATTAGCGACATGATGAATTGCTCAGGTTCCTCTGTCAGTAGGGTTGATATGAGAAGAGAACCCAGATAAGTAAAATTCCTATCAACAACAAACACCTGATCTGTGTCGACAGGCATCTCCTTAAGCAGTCTTAAGTAACGAATAACAACACTGATAGTGACGTCTGGTCTGACCGTTATGAAGTCGGTATTCATTAATCCTCCGGCAGAGTCTTCAGGGTATTTCAGGACCTTGTTGAGGTGTTCTCTGTGCTTGTAATCTAATGTCAGTAACAGACTATGGACAGCCGATTCCGGGAGATTTGGAACAATATCAGCCAGGTCATCAGTATCTAGATTTTCAGTTGCCTTAACCAAGGCGTCAACCGACATCTCATCGATCAGCTGAGATTGAACATCCTCGTTAACCTCCTTTAGCACCTCACCCTGAATAGAAACCTCTATCCCTGGCCAAATAACAGTCCGGTCCTTTGGTTTTATGGCTTCCAGAAGGAGTGCTATTTCACCTGGATGCAAATCTTTAAGTTGTTCTTTAGCATCCTCATGATTTGAAGCTTCTAGGGCGGTCATTAAATTTTGCAGGCACTCTTCGAAAGAAGTGAGTTCAATTTCAGCCATAATTACAATCCGTCATCAAAAGGAACATATCAAGCTAAGCTTGTTATGAAAAAATTGGACATATTATAATTTATATGGACTAGCCTCTGTGGCTATGTAATTTTTCTTTGTGCTTTAGTATTTGTGAATCTAACTTATTAATGAGTTTGTCAATCGATTTATACATGTCATGACTTTCCGCTTTTGCAAATAAATCAGCGCCCCTCACGTGAATCGTAGCCTCAGCTGTTTGAACGTCTTTTTGTACTTCCAAAATCATATTGACATTCATTACTTGGTCAAAGTGGTGTTTAATTTTTGAGAGTTTTTCGTTTGTATGTTGCTTGAGAGATGGAGTTATATTGAGATGGTGGCCTGAGATGTTTAATTGCATTTTTACCCCTTAAATGAATGAAATAAAATATAAATAAAAACAACTCTATTGTGTCATAAAGTTCTAACAAATGTTGAGTTTTTTATCTTTTTTTTAAATAGAATTTCAGAAAAATATAAACACAAGACTAGGATATAATTAATCCTTTAATTATTTTGAAAGAGTAATGCTAAGCACCGTAAAGATTTTAAGAAGAAATATGGTTCGAAGACTTGGTCTTCTGACAGTTATATCAATGGCGGCTCTATTGCACTAATAATGCATTAAACTTAGTTTCAAAGGCCCCATTATGGGGCTTTTTTATTTTTTTTAACCGGAAACATTATGTCAAATTTAATGTCAAACTATTCACCTCTCGATGTGACTTTCACTAGTGGTAGTGGTTGCTGGCTCACTGATACCTCTGGTAAGAGATATTTTGACGCACTCTCGGGAGTTGGAGTGGTTAATCTTGGTCATTGCCATCCTAAAATTACTCAAAGCATTGTAGAGCAATCTCAAGAACTATTACACACTTCGAATTGGTATCGTATTGAGCACCAAGAGGAGCTTGCGGTGCGACTGTGCAAGTTATCCAATATGGATAAAGTTTTTTTCTCTAATTCTGGTGCCGAGGCTAATGAGGCGGCGATCAAGATTGCTCGACTTTTTGCTCGACAGAAAAACATAGATATACCAGTTATTTTGACCGCAAAAGAAAGTTTTCATGGTCGTACAATGGCGACACTTTCTGCGACAGGGAGTAGTAAAGTTCAAGCTGGTTTCTCACCGCTGATGAGTGAATTTATACATGTCGATTTTGACGATGTCGAAGCTATCAAGCAATACAGCGATAATAAAAATATTGTCGCCGTGATGTTGGAGCCTGTCCAGGGCGAGGCAGGAGTGATTATTCCTCAAAAGGATTATCTAAAAGAAGTCAATGCAGTGTGCGAAGAGAACGATTGGTTGTTTATTTTAGATGAAGTGCAATCTGGTATGGGCCGTACCGGTAAGCTCTTTGCTCACCAGTACAACAATCTAACTCCTGATGTACTTTGTTTAGCTAAAGGGCTTGGCAATGGCGTCCCAATTGGTGCCTGCCTAGCAAAAGGAAGGGCCTCTGAAATGCTTATAACTGGGAGTCATGGTTCAACTTTTGGAGGCAACCCATTGGTCTGTAAAGTTGCTTTGAGCGTTTTAGATGTTTTTGAAGAAGACGCAATCCTTGATAACGTTAATGCGATGAGTAACTATATTAATGACCAACTCAAAAAAAATCTTGAAGACTGTTCCGCGGTGACCCAGATTCGTGTCAAAGGTTTAATGATAGGCATTGGACTCAATGAAAGTACTATTGATTGCACTCAGTTACTTCAAAAAGCGTTGGATGACGAATTATTGATTAACATCGCAGGGAACTCGATTAGAATGTTGCCTCCACTAATTATCACACAGCAAGAGGTAGACATTTTGATTAAAAAGATTATAAAATTAATCAAAGCATAGGACATATTATGACAAAACATTTTATCGATTTTGATAATCTCTCTTTCGAAGTATTGCAGGACATTATTAATCGTGCAATAATTCTTAAAAAGGACCACAATGAGGGTGTAATCAATAATTCACTCAAAAATAAAACCCTAGCAATGATTTTTGATAAATCATCGACTCGAACTAGGGTTTCTTTTGAGGCAGGAATGACACAACTGGGTGGTCATGCTCTTTTTCTCTCAAACAATGATATACAGCTAGGTAGGGGTGAGCCGATAACTGATAGTGCAATTGTTATAAGCTCTATGGTTGACGCTGTGATGCTCCGAATATCCTCTCACGAAGACATTATTGAATTCTCTAAATACTCAAATAAACCTGTCATTAATGCTCTTTCTGATCTGTCACATCCCTGCCAAATATTAGCTGATTTAATGACCTATCAAGAACAAAGAGGGTCGATAAATGGAAAAAAAGTAGTTTGGATTGGTGACGGTAATAACGTTTGTCAGACTTATATGCAAGCAGCTGAAATATTCGGCTTTGAGTTAACTATCGCTTCCCCAAAAGGTTATGAACCAAATCAATCATTTGTTGAAAGCTATCAAAACAATATCAATTATTGCAATAGCTCAATGGATGCCTGTGAAGTTGCCGATCTTGTGGTGACAGATGTTTGGACAAGTATGGGAAAAGAATCGGAACAAAAACAGCGAGAATCAGCTTTCAAAGGCTACCAGGTTAACCAAAAAATGATGTCTGTCGCCAACAGTGATGCTCTCTTTATGCATTGTCTTCCTGCACACCGTGGTGAAGAAGTTAGCGCAGATGTGATTGACGGCAAGCAGAGTGTAGTATGGGATGAAGCTGCAAATCGCTTGCATGCTCAAAAGGCACTACTGCTTTATCTCATCGAAGCTTAACCGTCCTGAGAAACTTCGAGTTTCGCTTCTTGGTAGAACTTTACCCCTCTTTCAATTTTCTTGCGACCCTTCGAAACACGCCAACGATTGGTGTCTCTTAAAGAGTAAACACAGCCACAATATTCCTGTTGATAAAATCCCTCTCTTTTAGATAACTCGAGCATTCTCGAGGAACCACCTTTTTTTCTCCAATTAAAATCCCAGTAAGGGATGTTGTATGGCGCAGATGATCTTGCACCAGAAGTATTTATTTGATCCATGTCTTTCCAACGAGAAATCCCCAACGTTGAAGAAATCAAATCAAAGTCATTATCTGATGCATATTGAGCAGTCCTGTCAAAACGCATATCAAAACAAGTTGAACAGCGCTCACCCCTTTCTGGTTCGTTCTCTTGACCCTTTGTTCTCTTAAACCACTCATTTCGATCGTAATCTGCGTCAACAATAGGCATACCCAACTTTTTAGCAAACCGAATATTCTCCTCTTTGCGTATTTCATACTCTTCGATGGGGTGAATGTTTGGATTGTAGAAAAATATCGTTGTATCAATATCTGACGCTGCTAACGCTTCCATAACTTCCCCAGCACAAGGTGCACAACATGAATGAAGCAATAATTTCTTTTCACCATTAGGTGTGGAGAGTTTTGGACGTTTGTAGGAAGTTAATGAGTAATCTAACTGAGACATTGTTTCACCTTTTTTAATACCTCCCATACTTCTCTTTTGAGGGCTGGATTTTCCAGAATATCTCTTGGATGGTGAGTAAAGAATAAATTATCTGAATTCGAGTTGATTGAATCTCCCATAACTAAAACGACCCTAGCTGGATAAGCCTTAATGTTTTTTTCAAGTTCTCCAGATTGAATCGAGATAGAAGTCGTATTATTTAATGACAAACCAATCGAAGACAACATCTTTACTAGTAAATTTTTAGTATCACCTGGCTCACAAAATGATTTTTCTGGGCTAGTCTCTACCAACAAACATTGAACAATAATTTCAGTCCTTGGAATTGAATCATTCTTGTGATAAAGAAACTCAGGTATATCTAGAGCCTCAAGATAGTCATTTCTCAATTCTGGGGTCATATTTGCGGATGCGCCCTCTCTACATTTTCCATTACCTTGTTCAATGCATGCACATAGGCCTTAGCTGAAGATGTAATAATATCAGTATCAACCCCTTGGCCGTTAACAATTTTTCCCTCATACTCGAGTCGAACATTAACCTCTCCAAGAGAATCAGTACCCTGAGTAACATTTGTTACGGAATATAATTGCAATATCGGCTCAATATCAACCAAAGACAAGATTGCATTGAAAGTTGCGTCAACCGCTCCTGAAGTTTTTGCAGAAGCACTTTTCTCTTTACCGTCAATCAAAAGAGTGATGTTTGCAGTATTTTCTTTACCTGTCTCGGTACAAACTTTCAGTGAAATTAGACGGATAAATTCTGTAGCCTCAGCCTGGGCTTCTGTAACCAGTGCTTGAAGGTCTTCATCAAAGATATCATGCTTCTTGTCAGCCAACGCTTTGAAGCGAGAAAATGCATTATTGAATTCATCATCTGAATCAAATTCAACACCCAATTCACTCATTCTCACTTTAAAGGCATTACGGCCAGAATGTTTACCCATTACAAGGGTATTGGTATGCCAACCAACATCTTCTGCTTTCATGATTTCATAGGTTTCGCGGTGCTTAAGAATACCATCCTGATGAATCCCAGCTTCATGAGCAAATGCATTAGCGCCAACAATTGCCTTATTGGGTTGAACAACAAAACCAGTAATAGATGAAACCAGTCTCGAGGCTGCTAAAATATTTTTGGTGTCAATATTGGTGTCACAACCAAAGATATCCTGTCTAGTACGGACCGCCATCACAACCTCTTCAAGTGATGTATTTCCTGCACGCTCTCCTAGACCGTTAATGGTGCACTCTATTTGTCTCGCCCCGTTAAGGACTGCAGAAAGTGAATTTGAAACTGCTAACCCTAGGTCGTTGTGACAGTGGGCTGAAAATATTGCCTTGTCAGAATTAGGCACCCTTTCGATGAGCTCTTTCATGGTTTCACCAAACTGGTGAGGGATGTTATAACCAACCGTGTCAGGAATATTGATTGTTGTAGCACCAGCATCAATAGCAGCTTCAATGATTCGGCACAAAAAATCAATGTCAGATCGGCCCGCATCTTCCGGACTAAATTCAATATTGTTAGTAAACTTTGTCGCCCTTTTAACGGAGCGAACTGCTTGCGATACGACTTCATCTGGTGTCATCCTTAGCTTCATCTGCATATGAATGTCAGAAGTTGCAATAAATGTATGTATTCTCGCCGAATTGGTATTTTTTATAGCTTCACCTGCACGATCTATATCTTTGTCAAGTGCTCTAGCGAGAGAACAAACGGTTGAATCTTTTACAGCTTTTGCTACTGCCCGCACCGCCTCAAAGTCACCCTGGGAGGCTATTGCAAAGCCAGCTTCAATGACATCGACCCGCATTTTTTCCAAAATCTTGGCGATACGAACCTTCTCGTCCTTGGTCATCGAGGCGCCTGGTGATTGCTCACCATCTCTAAGGGTTGTGTCAAATATGATTAATTTGTCGGACATTATTTGCTCCTGGATATTTTTAAAATATAAGCTTGAGTAATAGTGATAGACTTTCGTCTATTGAGATCATTATTGCCTTACGGCAATAATCGCAACAACGCAAGGAGGTTGTCCAATGAAAGAGAAATCAACGAATTAGTATTTGTTCTCATAGATGCTGATTATAAAGGAACTTAACTAGCTCTGCCCCTTTTTTTCTGTTGTCTTTTCTTATAGATCCCAAAAATAGTTATAAAGGGACCAGAAAGCATATAAATAAAGAAGACAGTAAATAATACAATATTGGGTTTATAGAGAAGCACAATAAAACTTAGAACTGTCAATAAAAGAAACCTAAATGACGCCTTGTCCGTTGAATTAAACTCCTTAAAACTGAAGTAGCGTACATTACTAACCATAAGTAGGCCACAAATTATTGTTATTACAATGCCAATGTAATAACTCAAAGAAACAACGCCAAAATCAAAATATTCGAAATTCCAAAATTTAAGCCATATCATGCTGGCTATTACACCGGCAGAAGCAGGTGTAGGTAGACCTTGAAAATAACGCTTATCAGCAGTGCCTACTTGAGTATTGAATCTTGCCAATCTTAAAGCTGCACAGGCTAAATAAATAAATGCAGCTAGCCAACCAATCCTTCCCAGATCAGACAAAGACCATTCATATACAAGGAGTGCGGGTGCCAAGCCAAATGACACTAAATCTGATAATGAATCATACTCTGCACCAAAAGCACTTTGAGTATTTGTTAATCGAGCAACTCGGCCATCTATAGCGTCCCACAACATAGCAATCATTATTGAAATAGCTGCTAATGTAAAGTCACCATTAATAGAAGCAATAATAGAATAAAAACCGGCAAACAAAGCAAAAGTGGTAATAATGCTTGGCAGTAAATAGATACCTCTTTTGGTTTGTATTTTTTCAGTCACAATTAATTATGGAATTAAGCTGTGCTAATAACAACAAATTAGTTCTTAGACTGGTCTACCAACTTGTTTTTTGCAATCCAAGGCATCATTGAACGTAAACTTTCACCGACCTTCTCAATTTGATGGTCACGTTGGATGTCACGACGAGCTGGTAAAGTGCCTACATTTTCAATAAACTCCTTAGCAAAAGAACCGTCCTGTATTTGACTAAGAATTGTTTTCATTTCAGCCTTAGTGCCATCAGTGACAATCCTAGGACCTCTAGTTACGTCGCCATATTCGGCAGTATTCGAAATAGAATAACGCATATTGGCAATACCACCTTCATACATCAAATCAACAATCAATTTAAGTTCGTGGAGGCATTCAAAGTAGGCCATTTCAGGCTCATAACCTGCCTCAACTAAGGTTTCAAAGGCGGCCTGGACCAAAGAAGTCGTACCACCACAAAGAACCACCTGTTCACCAAACAAGTCTGTCTCGGTTTCCTCTCTGAAACTTGTTTCAAGAATACCTGTACGTCCACCACCGATAGCTGAAGCATATGCAAGTGCAATTGCCTTAGCGTTCCCCGATGCATCTTGGTGAATGGCAATTAAATCCGGAATACCACCACCATTGACAAATTCTGAACGTACAGTATGTCCAGGCGCTTTTGGCGCAATCATGATGACATCCAGATCCTCTCTTGGCAAAATACGACCAAAATGAATATTAAAGCCGTGGGAAAAAGCCAAAGCAACTCCTTGCTTCAAATGCGGTTCAATGTTTTCTGTATAAATCTTGCCTTGGAATTCATCAGGCGCCAATAACATCACCACGTCCGCCCAAGCGCTAGCCTCTTCTACTGACATTACACGAATACCTGCCTCTTTTGCTTTAACTGCCGAAGAGGAACCCTCTCTAAGTCCAACGACAACTTCTACGCCTGAATCTTTTAGATTGTTGGCTTGTGCATGACCCTGAGAGCCATAACCAATCACTGCGACTTTTTTTCCTTGGATAATTGAAAGGTCTGCATCTTGATCGTAATATCTATTCATTTTTTTTCCTATATTTAAATTAACTTTTTGCCTCTAGAAATTCCAGTTACTCCAGTTCTTGAAACTTCTAAAATACTTGCCGGATCAAACGCATCTAGAAATGCGTTGATTTTTTTTGTCTTTCCAGAGATCTCGATAGTGTAAGTTTTATCGGTAACATCAACAATTTTGCAAGAAAAAACATCCACCAACTGTTTTAAGTCAAAATTGTCTTTTTTAGTGGGACTTATTTTAACTAGCATTAAATCGCGCTCAATATGATCTTGGCTCGTTAGATCACTAACTTTTACAACCTCAATTAACTTATTTAGCTGCTTAACAATTTGTTCTAACACCCGATCATCTCCGCTGCTCACGATTGTCATACGAGACAAACTGGGATCATTTGTCTGTGCAACTGTAAGAGACTCAATATTAAAACCTCGCTGTGAAAAAAGACCTGAAACTCTCGAAAGTGCGCCGGTTTCATTTTCTAAAACTACAGAAATAATGTGTCTCATAATTTATACCGCGTTGAAGTCTGTTTCATCTTTTGAGATCATATCATCACGCCCTGCCAATAACATGTCACAATGAGCACCACCTGCAGGGATCATTGGAAATACATTTTCATTTGGATCGGTGATGATATCAACAAAAACAGTCCGATCCTTTTGCTTAAGGGCTTCAACCAATGCAGGCTTTAAATCTGCTTCATTTTCAACCAAAATACCTAAATGTCCATAACTCTCTGCTAACTTCACAAAGTCAGGTAAAGCATCCATGTAAGACATAGCGTAGCGCTTTTCGTAGAAAAACTCTTGCCACTGCCTAACCATTCCCAAATAACGGTTATTAAGGTTCACGATTTTAACTGGAGTCTTGTATTGCAACATTGTCGAAAGCTCTTGCAACATCATTTGAATACTACCTTCTCCAGTTACACAGACAACATCCTTATCAGGCATTGCTATTTTAGCTCCCATTGCTGCTGGCAAACCAAAGCCCATTGTACCGAGACCACCAGAATTAATCCAACGACGAGGTTCATCAAATAAGTAATATTGCGCAGCCCACATCTGATGCTGACCAACATCTGATGTCACAATAGCTTCACCCTTGGTTACCTCATAAAGCACCTCAATCACCGTTTGAGGCTTAATAACTCCTGATTTCTTTCTATAAGCTAAGGAATCCACTTCTCTCCAGGTATTGATTTGTGACCACCATTTAGAGATATCTGCAAGCTTTTCATCTTTTAGTTCTTCAATGAGAGCTTGTAATACCTGTTTTGTTTGGCCAACAATTGGAATATCAGCAACAACATTTTTTGAAATTTGAGAAGGGTCGATATCAATATGGATAAATTTAGCAGAGGGGCAAAATTTTGCCAGATTCCCAGTAATTCTATCATCAAAGCGAGCGCCAATAGCAACCACACAATCGGAATCATGCATTGCCATATTAGCTTCATAGGTGCCATGCATACCTAACATTCCAATAGATAATTCATCAGTACCTGGATAGGCCCCTAGACCCATCAATGTTTGTGTAATAGGAAACCCAAGTAACCGTGTAAATTCTCTCAATTCTTTGGAAGCATTACCTATAACACTACCACCTCCTGAATAAAGGATTGGTCTCTGCGAATTTGCAATCAACTCTGCCGCCTTTTTAATTTGACGATTACTCGCTTTTGTTGTAGGTTTATAAGACCTCATCTTTACCGTCTCGGGATATTCTTCCAATTCCATTTGATTAATTGTTACATCCTTTGGTATATCAATTACAACAGGCCCTGGCCTACCAGTGGTTGCAATGTGAAATGCCTTTTTGACAGTGATTGCTACTTCGCTAATGTCCTTAACAAGAAAGTTGTGCTTAACACAGGAGCGCGTGATACCAACAGCATCAACCTCTTGGAAGGCGTCGTTACCAATCAATGGCGAAGGTACCTGGCCAGAGATAACCACCATAGGTATGGAATCCATATTGGCAGTAGCAATACCTGTAACAGCATTGGTAATTCCTGGTCCAGATGTTACTAAAACAACACCTGGCTTGCCAGATGTTCTTGCATAACCATCTGCTGCATGGGCAGCGCCTTGTTCATGTCTAACCAAAACGTGGATAATTTCTTCTTGAGCTTCTAGAGCATCGTAAATATGCAAAGTTGCACCGCCCGGATATCCAAAGATGTGTTTAACACCCTCTTGCTGCAGGCAATCTATTAGTATCTCAGCACCATTCAATTTCATGGCTAATCACGATAATTTAAAAGGTATCGATTATACCCAAAGATTTAAAAACTAAAAGCTCTTCGTTATCGGGTGTTTTAGCTTGTAAAGTAGGAAATTCAAAGCGTTTAAGGTTGACAAATAATTACCTTTTCAAGAGCTCTATTTAAAGTTCATTCTGCCAATCTTCTGAATAATAATGTATCGGAGATTCAAGCTCTTCATAAGTTTCAATACTGAATGCTTGAGGTTGAGAAAGTATCGCGGAAAGTAATTGATCATTAAGCATATGACCAGTCTTGTAACCTTCATAGTGTCCAATCACGTTACCGCCCAAGAGAAAAAGATCACCAACGATATCTAATATTTTGTGTTTTACAAATTCATTATGGTAACGCATCCCGTCTTCATTAAGAATGTCTTCATCTGAAAGAGCGATTGCATTGTCCATATTTGCGCCTAATGCAAGTCCACCGGCCTGCAGTGCTTCAACATCTCTTTCATAACCAAAAGTTCGTGCACGAGAAATTTCTTTTAAGTAAGACTGTTCCGCAAAATCAATTGTTAACTTCTGACCACTCTCCTTAATCTTTTTGTGTTCAAAGTCAATCTCTAATGTAACTTTGAAACCATTGTGTGGCGAAACCTGTGCCCATGATTCACCGTTTTCAACCCTAATTGTGTCCTTGATTACAATGAATCGCTTTGGAGCTTCCTGCTCTTCTATTCCAGCTGACTGAACTAAAAAAACAAAAGGTGCCGAAGAACCATCCATGATTGGCACCTCAAATGAGTCCAATTCAACCAAGACATTGTCGACACCGAGCGCAGAAAGAGCAGACATTAAATGTTCTATAGTGGAAACCTTGACACCTTGGCTTTCAAGCCCAGTTGACAATACAACTTCGTTAACAAATGCGCTATGGGCATGAACTTGCCTGCCACCAGCATCTAGTCTCTTAAAAACAACACCATGGTCAGACTCAGCAGGAATCAATGTCATATTCACGAGCTTGCCACTGTGAATACCGACTCCACGAGCTTTTACAGTTTTCTTAATTGTTCTTTGCTTTACCATAAATTAAAAATTCCCTACTATTACCTCTTTTATTTTTCCAATAACACCATTTCTTCCCCTTGACATAATTAAATCCACTTGTGGTAGATCTTCCTGGTGTAACAAAAGTCCAATCGAACTCGCATATCGATGGTCCATTAGGATTGTTTCCAGGCCTGAAATCCGATCACGTTGAACGATTCCCATTTTAACTCGTCGGGTGAAGAACTCCCTTACAAGTTCTTCAAATCCCAAAGCCTGTGCACCACCACCACACAAAACAAAACCCGACTTGATGTTTGCCTCTAAATTGTGATGTTTTAAATCATTTTTCAATGTCGATAATATATCAATATAAGCTTCTTCAATGACTTCTGATAATTGAAGACTTGACAGATGATGAGAATCCTTATTGGTCTGCACAAATTCAACAAACTGGTCTTCCTTGATAACTGATGATTTAGCACAGCCATAATCCTCTTTCAGTCTTTTCGCCTCCTCAAATGAAGTATCAAAAGCAAAAGCAACCTCCCAGGTAATATCATCACCACCCATTGGAATAACGCCACTACGAATAATGCCTTCTTCCTGAAAAACAGAGTAGCTAGTAACTCCAGCTCCAAAATCAATCAAGCAAACACCTCCATCTTTATCTTCTTGGGTTAGTATCGCTTCGGAATTTGCAATCGGATCAAGCACAATATCATCAACCTCCAAATCACATTTCTTTAAGCAGTTTTCAATATTTCTCATACTCAAACTTGAAACAGTAACAATATGCACTTTAGATTCAAGAACTTCTGCCTTCATACCCTCAGGGTTATCAACGATATGATTCTCATCGATGATGAATTTCTTCTTGATAGTGTGTAGTTTTGACTTATTAGCAGGAGTTGGTATTGCACTTGCAGTAGCAAGCACCTTATTAACATCATCTGCAGTAACAATCTCATCAATTGGAACTTTTCCATAACCATCAATACAGGTAAGGTGTGTGTCTGAAAGGTTGACACGAGCATTTATTGGTGATAATTTAAAACTCTTATCAATTTGATCCAACGCCTTTGAAATTGCACGGGAAAGAGAGTCGATTGCAGATATTGAACCCTTTCTGACTCCATCAGATGGGCTAATATTGTGTCCGATAATGCGCAATCTATCATCATCATCTATTTCAGCAATTAATACGGCAATCTTGTCTGTCCCGATATCAATGCTCGCTATGTAAAAATTTCCACCAGCCATAATTAGTTAATAAAAGATAAATATTTTTAACGAAAATTTTACCAAACTATTGAGACCATCCAAACACTGTTCAACTATTTTTTTATAAATTTCAACCACTCATCCAGATGACCTAATCCAACCGTCTTTCCACTCAGTAAACGACGAAAAAATTTAGCATTATCTTGACCATGATATAAGCCTAAGATATGGCGAGTCATTGCTCTGATTGGTACACCCTGCTTGAGTTGCTTTTTAATATAACTCATATAGTCGACGAGAACTTGCTCTCGAGTTCTGAAAATACCTGTGTTACCAAAAACCCTACTGTCAATATCTGCCAATAGATAGGGTTGATGATAAACAGCCCTACCCAGCATCACACCATCAACGTAATCGAGATGTTTGACAATCTCATTACATGCAGTAACACCTCCATTTAAAGTTATCTTAAGTTGAGAAAAGTCCTTCTTGAGTTGATAAACCCAGGGATAGTTTAAGGGCGGTAAGGTGCGGTTTTCTTTTGGACTTAATCCCTGAAGCCAAGCCTTGCGAGCGTGTATGATGAAGTGCTGACAACCCTTTTCATGAATACGGGATACAAAGTCACTGAGCTGATCATAAGTCTCCATATCGTCGATTCCAATTCTACTTTTAACACTAACCGGTATATCACTGGCATCAATCATGCTTTCAACACAAGATGCCACCAAGTCGGGCTCTTTCATTAGGCAAGCACCAAAACTACCTG
>JAOMEO010000008.1 GCA_028345955.1 Candidatus Thioglobus sp. | reverse complement strand
TTAGCGTAACTACAGCATACCCAGGCGCTTCACCTGAAGATGTTGAAAAATCTGTAACAAATATCATTGAAGAAGAATTACTAAGTGTAAGTGGACTTAAAGAAATTACCTCTACCTCTAGAGAAGGTATTTCAAGCATCATTGTCACGCTTGAAGCAGATCTAAAAGATGTCACAACTGTAAAAAAATGATGTCCGAAATGCAATAAACCGTGTCAAAGCTTTCCCTGAAGAGGTTACAGACTTACCTCGAGTAATCGATTTCAATGTCACTGAATTTCCAGTTATTACAATTAATATTGATAGCACATCTGGGAACTTTAACCAAGCAAGGCAAATCACAGATGAGCTTCAGGTTGCTATATCTAGGATTAAAGGTGTTGCTCAAGTTGATAACCCGAGTTACCTTGACAGTGAAATACAAATAAAAGTTAATCCCGACATATAACATCTCAGTTAATGAAGTTATATCAGCGATTTCAACTCGAAATGCTCGCTTCACTGTTGGTGGCAATAATCAAGAAAGTCTAGAGAAAAATATCGTAATACTCTCTGAGTTTGAAAGTATTGATGATATTCAAGATGTTGTAATCAAGTCGACCTTTGATGGGCCAGTTATAAGACTAGGAGATATTGCTGAAGTCTTTAGAGGGCAAGAAGAAGAAACTTCTATTACTCGAGTCAATGGAACTAAGGGTTTTGTTCTGCAAGTCAAAAAACAACCCCAAGCGGATATTATTAGAACTGTTAAAAGGATTAGAGGGCGTGTAGCTGAATTACAGAAAAATATTCCAGACGATATTAATATTTTTTATACTGATGACTCGTCAGAGGCAGTTTCAAATAGGCTCGAAATCATTATTAAAAATGGCTATATAGGTCTTGCTTTAGTATTAGTCGTTCTGGGAGCTTTTCTTTCACTTAGAACAGCTTTTTGGGTGGCTGTAAGTATTCCAGTTACGCTACTTGGAACAGTATTTGGGCTTGGTCTTACAGGTAATACAATAAACTTAATATCTCTTTCTGGATTTATTCTTGTGTTGGGTATTGTTGTCGATGATAGTATCATTATTGCTGAAAGTATTCACCACTATAAATCCAGGGGAGGTGACCTATATAAAAATGTTGTAATGGGCTTAAAACGAGTCATTATGCCTGTTGTAACGACAATAATTTCAACCATGCTTGTTATGTCTTCGTTTTTTCTTATGTCAGGCATTTTGGGTAAGTTTATCTACGTTTTACCAGTCGTTGTTATTTTTGCTCTTGGTATATCTTTTTTAGAAATCACTTTTGCTCTTCCGGCACACTTGTCAACAACTAAAGTCGAAAAACAAAGGACTTGGTTTATACCTGTAGAAAATTTTTACAATAGATTCATGCACTATGGTTTGAGGTGGAGATATTTAATTGTTCCACTATTTATCGCTTTGCTTGTTTACACATCATTTTTTGCATTTAAAAATATTCCATTTAATTTGTTTCCTTCGAGAGGAGCAACAGTTATGTTTGCTAACATTGAGGCACCAAATGGGAGCTCTGCGGCTTACACTGAAAAAATAGTTATTGATGTTGAGAATCTTATTGTCAGCGAAATTGGTGAAGATCTTAAGTCCTATACAAGCACCATTGGTAGCTACTTTACAAATAGGGCCAATATTGAGATTGCTCTTACACCAACGAGTGATAGGGAGAGGGCAGCTGAAGATATGCAAGAAAAACTCAAAGTCTTAGTGGAAGATGTTGAAGGTGCAGAAAAAATTCGTATATCACTATTAAGACCTGGACCGCCACAAGGAGCAGATATTGAAGTAACCCTTGTATCTGAGAATGATGCTCAGCGAGATCTTGCTGCTGATAGACTTGAGGAAATACTGAAATCAATTAATGGTGTCGATAATATCAATCGTAATGATGAGATTGGTAAGCCGAGAATCGAAACAGTTCTTGATTTTGATGAAATGGCACGCTTAGGTGTTGATTACTCAGCTGTATATCGTCATCTTAGAACGGCTTTTTCTGGCTCTTACGTTACTGATGCCACTATCGCTGGAAAAGATGAGGATGTTAGGATTTATATTGGTAATGGCTCAAACACTGAAAACTTTATTAAGAATACTACTATAAAAAACCGACAAGGAAACTCAATACCAATGAGTCAGTTTTCAACGCTAAGAGAGATTGAAGGTGAGCCAGACTATAATCATTTAGACGGAGATCGATCAATCAAATTAACTGCGAGTATTGCTGATGGACGTCCTAGGGGAAGACCAAGTAAAGTTGAGCAAGATAAAAAACTTGATGAGGGTCAATCTCTCAACAAAAAGCCTGAAGAGGCTCCAAAAGTTAGCAGAGGACCACCACCTTCTAAGACAATTATATTGGCAAAGGCTTTAAAAGAACTTAATGCATCAGTTGACTTCCCTCAAGTATCTATCATAACCTCGGGTGGAGCGCAGGAGTCAATTGAATCCTTACAGGATTTTCTGAGGGCTTTTGTCGTAGCAATTGTTGGTATTTTCCTTCTTCTCGCTATACTTTTTAATTCATACTCTCAACCCATGCTGGTATTGGCTGCTGTTCCATTTTCTTTGATTGGGGTTGTGTGGGCTTTTTATTTTCATGGAGAGCCGCTGAGTTTCTTTGCCCTAACAGGCTCATTAGCACTGATGGGGGTTATTGTTAATGACTCCTTGGTAATGGTTAGTCACCTTAACTACATAAAAGAAAAAAGTGCTTCATTAGAAGATAAGATAGTTTGGATTGCTAGAGGTGCTCGTGATCGTCTTCGACCAGTAGTTTTGACGACACTTACAACAATGGCTGGCGTTTTACCACTTGCCTATGGCATAGGGGGTACAGATGTATTTTTACAACCTATGGTTCTTGCTTTAGGCTATGGTTTGATCTTCGGAACTTTTCTAACCTTAATTCTATTACCTTGTATGTATTTGATGAATTACGATTTTATAAATATGCTTGGAAGAATTAAAACAAGGTTCTCTAGAAAGAAGGCAGCTGCTTAGTTATTTATTTTGAAGAGCTAGACGGATTAGCTGTTCTGTTGAAAGGTTCTGGTTGTCGATTGCTGAAATCATTTTGTTAGCCTCTTTCACCTTAAATCCAAGAGATTGCAGTGCCGCTACGGCTTGCTTTGCATTTGGATTAGAATTAGTTTTATGATGCATTGTTGAGGTTGAAGTATTAAGCAACTCCACCTTATCAAGCCTATCTTGAAGTTCAACTATGAGTTTCAGTGCTGTCTTTTTTCCAATTCCAGGTGTTTTTGCCAAAAGGTCTGCATCTTCTCTAATAATGCAATCAACAAGAGACGATACCGTAAGATGCGAAAGTATGGCGAGTGCCACCTTAGGGCCAACACCATTCACTCTTATTAGTTCCCTAAACATGTTTTTTTCATCCTTTGAGATAAAGCCAAACAATGTGTGTGAATCCTCTTTAATGCTCAAATGAGTGTAAAGTAAAATATCTCCAGTTGAATTGTCTAGTTGGTAGAAGGTGGACATAGGGCAAAGTAGTTCGTAACCAATACCACCAACCTCTAAAAGAACTTCTGGAGGATTCTTGCTAATAATTTGACCTTTTAGTTGACCAATCATAACCAGGGGTATTTTTTTAAATGCTCTGCCTCAAATGAACGGATCTGATCCTCATACTGCAAAGTTAAACCAATATCATCTAGGCCATTGATGAGTCTGCGTTTTCGCTCAGCATCAACTTCAAAATTATAGATGTTATCTTCTGTTTTAACAGTTTGCTCTTCTAAGTTGATCACAATTTCACCTTGGTATCCAAACAAAGCATCTACAATTTCACTACTTAAAACAATCGGTAGAATGCCATTTTTAAAGCAATTATTGTAAAAAATGTCAGCAAAACTGGGCGCAATAATAGCGCGAAATCCGAAATCTTCCAACGCCCAGGGGGCATGCTCTCTAGATGATCCACACCCAAAGTTTCTTCTCGTTAAGAGAATTTGAGCGCCCTTATACTTTGGATCATTGAGAACAAAGTCAGGGTTGATTGGGCGTTTAGAGTTATCCATGCCAACCTCACCATGGTCGAGGTAACGCCACTCATCAAACAAGTTGGGCCCAAAACCGCTACGTTTTATCGACTTTAGAAATTGCTTTGGAATGATTGCGTCAGTATCAATGTTGGCACGATCAAGTGGCATTGTAATGGAAGATAGAGTGGTAAATCTTTTCACAATTAAACCCCTGAAATGTGGCCTGCAATGGCACTTGCCGCGGCAATTGCTGGGCTAACTAAATGGGTAAAGGATCCCTGACCTTGTCTACCTTCAAAGTTTCTATTTGAGGTGCTTGCACATCGTTCACCTACTTCAAGTCTATCAGCATTCATTGCTAGACACATTGAACAGCCTGGTTCGCGCCACTCAAAACCAGCATCAGTAAATATTTGATCAAGTCCCTCAGCTTCAGCCTGTTGCTTTACAAGGCCGGATCCAGGAACAACTAATGCAAGTTTAATGCTGTTTGCAATTTTCTTACCTTTAGCAACTGCGGCAGCTGATCTTAAATCTTCAATTCGTGAGTTTGTACAAGAGCCAATAAAAACTTTATCAATGGCAACAGAACTCATCGAAGTATTGGGCTGCAAATGAATATAATTTAGAGCATTTCGAATACTTTCAGCTTTGACAGGATCATCTTCCTTTTCAGGGTCAGGCGTTGAGCCATTGATGTCGACTACCATTTCTGGAGATGTTCCCCAAGTTACTTGTGGCTTAATAAGGGAAGCATCTATTAAGATTGTTTCATCAAAATTAGCGCCTTCGTCACTGTGTAGGGTTTCCCAATAAGCAACAGCTAAATCCCAGTTTTCTTCTGTAGGTGAAAACGGTCTTCCTTTAACGTATTCTATGGTCTTGTCGTCGACAGCAACCATGCCAACCTTTGCACCAGCTTCGATTGACATATTGCACAATGTCATTCTACCTTCGATACTCATATTCTCAATTGCTGTACCACAGAATTCAATGGCATAACCGGTAGCACCAGCTGTGCCAATTTCACCAATCACATAAAGTGCAATATCTTTAGCACTGATATATTTTCCTAAATTTCCATTGACTTCAATTTTTAGATTTTTAGCTTTACTTTGCCAAAGACAACCCGTGGCAAGTACATGCTCAACCTCTGAAGTGCCAATACCAAAAGCAAGTGCACCTAATGCCCCATGAGTTGTGGTATGTGAATCACCACACACAATACTCATGCCAGGCAGGGTTGCCCCTTGTTCTGGCCCGATAACATGAACGATTCCTTGACGGATATCATTCATTTGAATTTCATTGATTTCGAAGGTTTCACAATTCTTGTCTAAGGTCTCAACTTGCAATCTGGAAACAGGATCAATAATGCTACTAACACCATTTGATCTTTCAGTTGTTGGGACATTATGATCGGGCACTGCTAAGTTAGCTTTATTTCGCCAAGGTTTTCTTCCTGACATTGTTAGTCCTTCAAATGCCTGTGGGGAGGTCACTTCGTGGATAAGTTGGCGATCAATATAAATAAGAGTGGCGCCATCTTGTTCTCGAACCACGTGTTGACCCATTAGTTTGTCATAGAGTGTTTGAGCCATTATTCATAAGCAATACTTGATAAAATGACCATTTTACAGTGCTAAATTAACCCAAAATATAGAAATATGAAACAGGTATTTACGTTACTAGATAATAGATTTATTCTTTTTTTGAATATTTAAGGTCTTAATTTTATGTGCGGTATTTGTGGCCAGTTTCGTTTTGATGGAGAAAACGTTTCTTCAAAGTCTCTTACTAGTATGATGTCTAAACTTGCTAGAAGAGGACCTGACTCAAATGGTAAATGGCTTGAAAGTAATATTGGTTTCGGCCATCAACGCTTAAGTATTATTGATTTATCAAGCCATGGCAACCAACCAATGGTGGATGATCTTCTGAAATTAACACTGGTTTTTAATGGAACGATTTATAACTATAAATTACTTCGTAGTCAGTTAATTGGCAAAGGTTATTCATTTTCTTCACATTCTGACACCGAAGTCATCATCAAGGCTTACCATTACTGGGGTGAAGATTGCGTCAAGTATTTGGATGGCATGTTTGCCTTTTGTATGTGGGACAAATCTAATCAGAAGCTGTTTATTGCTCGTGATCGAATAGGTATCA
Organism: Candidatus Thioglobus sp.; assembly: GCA_028345955.1. GTDB lineage: Bacteria > Pseudomonadota > Gammaproteobacteria > PS1 > Pseudothioglobaceae > Pseudothioglobus. Next base: position 50,913 of record JAOMEO010000008.1, on the reverse strand, counting down.
AACCTCTCTACTATAATTTATCCAATAAAGCTTTTACTTTTGCTTCAAATTCGCAGGCTTTATTAACTCAAGAGCTTGATAAAAGTGTTAACCCTATTGCATTACAGCAGCAGCTATCACTTCATGGTGTTGTGCCAGCTCCAAATACGGTTATAAATGGTATTCAAAAAGTGAAACCTGCAACAGTTATAACAATAAATACAAAAGGAATACTGAAAGAAAAAACATATTGGCATCCTAGTGCTAATAGATCTAAAAGAAACCTTTCAGATGAAGACTACATTGAGAAAGCTCACGAATTATTGACTGCAGCTATTACAAAAAGAATGGATGCTGCAGATGTTCCTATAGGAGTTTTGTTGTCTGGCGGACTAGATTCTTCTCTGCTTGTGGCACTGCTTAAAGAGTCTGGCCATGAAGATATTCGTACGTTTTCTATCGGATTTGAAGATATTGATAATGAAGCTGGTAGTGAGTTTGAGTATTCAGACCAAATCGTTTCAAAGTTTAAAACCCAGCACCAAAAATATGTTGTTAGTAATGCAGAGGTATTACCTAGGTTGTCAGAAGCAGTAATGAATATGGCCGAACCAATGGTAGCTCAAGATGCTGTCGCTTTTTATTTACTTTCTGAACAGGTGTCAAAGCATATCAAGGTAGTTTTGTCTGGACAAGGCGCAGATGAAGCATTTGCCGGCTATTTTTGGTATCCAAGAATGGCAACTGAGAAGGGCGATGAGATTGAAAGATTTTCTAAACACTATGTAGACAGATCTCATGAAGAGTATTTGCAAGCTGTCATGCCAACTTACCAAGGAGATAATCATACCTCCAACTGGCTAAACAAAGAGTTTGCAATAACGGGAGCTGATTCATTTATTGATAAAGTTTTTCGTACTGACATTACTAAGTTGATTGTTGATGATCCAGTCAAACGAGTAGATAACATGACAATGGCTTGGGGGCTTGAAGCACGTGTACCTTTTTTGGATACCGAGCTGGTTGAGTGGGCGTTAAAGATGCCAGCAAACTTAAAGATGAGAGAAGAAGGAAAGTACCCACTAAAGAAAATCGCAAGAGATCTTCTTCCAAGTTCGGTAATTGATCGAAAAAAAGGCTATTTCCCGATGCCAGCTCTGAAGTATGTTCAGGGGGATTTTTTAGAATTTATGTCTGATATACTTACATCCAGTGCTTGCCTCAATCGAGGGGTATTTGATAAAAATTATGTCAACAAAGTTATTAATTCACCTAGAGACTACATGACTGCTTTGAATGGCTCTAGACTTTGGCATTTGGCATTATTTGAGTTTTGGATGCAAATTAATGTAGATAGGTAATACTTATGGAAAAAATCGTTATCTATACCGATGGTGGTTGCCGTGGCAATCCAGGCATTGGTGGTTGGGGTGTTTGGTTGCGTTACAAAGACATTGACAAAAAATTAAAGGGCGCAGAGTTAAATACAACCAACAATAAGATGGAACTCACGGCGTCTATAAGAGCATTGCAAACTCTTAAATCAAACGATATTACAGTCGACTTGTATACGGACTCCAAGTATGTTATTCAAGGTATCAATGAATGGATTGAGGGTTGGAAGGCAAAAGGCTGGAAAACCGCAAACAAGAAATCGGTTAAAAATGTTGATTTATGGAAGGAATTAGATGGTCTTAATCAAGAGTTTTCTGTGAATTGGCATTGGGTTAAAGGGCATAGCGATGACCCTGGAAATGACATGGCGGACCTTTTAGCTAACCAAGCTATGGATGAAATTAGTTAAATATTTATTTATTTCTCTCTCACTAAGCTTCCTGTTTTGCACTCAAGTATTGTCAGCTAACTGTACCGACGTCTCAGGCTCTACCGCGACTTTTTCAGCAAGCTGTACAGACCTAGATATAGATGGAGATGGCTCTAACGTTACTATTAATTCAGGCGTCACAATTGACGGGACTTCCGATGCTGTTGGTCTTGCAAACGCGACCAATACAACCTTAACCAACAATGGTACGATTTCAGCATCTAAAAGTCGGGGTTTGCGAACCACTACATCCGCAACCATTAATGATTTAAGCAATAATGGTACTATTACTACAGGAGGTAGTAGTGGAATACGAAATGATGGAACCATTACGACTCTGACAAATACATATACAATTTCTGCTACGGGGGGCTATGGAATTTATAATATAACTGGAGCAACAATTGGAACAATAACCAATTCAGGAACGATATCTGCTGGAACTTCTTTTGGACTTCGTAACAATGGCGCAGCGACTATTACTACATTAACCAATTCCGGCACTATTTCTGCGGATCAGTCGGGTTTATGGAATGGTGGCACAATCACTACGCTAACGAATACCGATACCGGTAATATCAAGGCATTAGATGGTGAATTTGGTTTGAAAAATGTTAATGGCACCATAGGCACTTTAACCAATTCAGGAACGATATCTGCTAGTAGTAACTATGGACTTTTTAACGACCAGAACTCTACTAACACAGCGACTATTACCACCTTGATCAATTCAGGTACCATTTCTGCGGGTAGTAACTCAGGATTATGGAATGATGACACTATCACTACACTAACGAATAGCGGTAACATTAAAGCATTATCGGGTGATTTTGGTTTAAAAAATGTTAGGGGTACCATAGGCACTTTAACCAATTCAGGAACGATATCTGCTAGTGGTAACTATGGACTTTATAACGATGCTACAGCGACTATCACCACACTTACAAACACGGGCACAATTTCCTCATCAGGTAATGAAATTGGCATTTATAACGATACTGATAGTACTATCGCTACACTAAATAACTCACAAGGTGCCTCTAGCTCAGCCCTAACGTACGATGGAAAACTTCCAACCAACTATCACGTTATTGTTAATAGCACCTCTGATTTTGGTAAGACAACCTTTAGTAGTGTATCTGGTACAACCACCTTTGGAGTTCATTCAACTTCAACTTTAGCGGCAAGTACAACCTACAGCTCAGTGCTGAGCGGTTTGAGTAGTGGTGATATAGCGAGTGGTACTTCGGACACTTTTGTTTCTGGTTCGAAAAGATATGATTGGACACTGTCAAACAGCTCTGGCAGTCTGTGGGATTTAGTAGTTGATGAAGAAGTAGATATTACTCCTGATACTAATACCTCAGTGACTACTAGTGTTAAACCAAATGTCATTCTTGGGATTAACAATCTGTCCTCAGTGACCGAAGTGAATTTTGCCAATATGAACACCTACGACTGTAACTTGTTTGATAAAAACAATATATGTCTCTCTCTAGGCGGCAGATATACCTCTATTAACACTCCTAAAACAGAAACCAATAGTGCAGTTCTGGTGGGCGGTTATAAGTTATCAGACAAACTTAGAGTCGCAGGATTTTATCATAGCAACTTAAGTCATAAGACACCGTCGAGCTTTACACTCTCAGATAAGACGCCAATGACTGGGTTAGTAGTTGTCTGGAATCAGAATCCAAACAAGTTAGGTTATCAATTAAAGTTGGCTAACGCCTATCAACAAAAAAATGCCACTCTTACCCGTGAAGTGGTGGGCTCTTCAGAGGAAGGTAAGGGACAGACAGTCATTGAGGCAGAGAGCTATGTGGCTGAACTCCAGTATGGCTATCAATTCAGTGATGACACTGTGCTGCATCCTTACTTCGCTGCTCGCTCGGCAGTCATTAAGCAAGATGCTTATACAGAGACAGGTAATAATTCACCTTTGAGCTTTAATGAGATTAAAGACAAGTCAACTACGGTTTTATTGGGACTTAAGTTCGGTACCCGCCTCAGTCATAATCTAACTTTAAAGGGCAGTCTTGGAGTCGAGCACGACATCGAACACTCGGTTGACAAGTTAGCACCCACCGGTATATCAGGGCTGACTACGGTTAGCTTAACGGATAGCTTTAATAAGACACGACCAGTTGTTTCATTGGGCTTTGATTATGCATTAAAACCCAACCACAGGCTCTCAGGCATTCTCCAATATCAAGAGCTTCCTTATGAGTCGAAGACTGAGAGTAATGCTTATCTGTACTATACGATTGGTTTTTAAAGCTATGTTTTGGTGCTTAATGTGACTAAAGTAATCTAATTCTGCCTGTTTAAAGTCTGATAAAAGCCTCACTTCAATATTAAATGGCCCCACAAATTTTAGCCATATATTTTTTTAGCTCTTGCCACAAAGGCGTCTAGCTGTGAATTAGTAATTTTTGTAAAAATAGGAGAAAGACTCATATCAAGTAGTTTAGATTTAAACTTAAACTGTAAATTCAAAAAAACTTTTGCAGAATTTTCACCCAATGGTTCGAAACGCCACTCGCCCGAAAGTTGTTCAAAAGGGCCATTTAATAACTGCATTTCTATTAATCGAAAAGGTTTCAATGTATTAAGTGTGCTGAAGGTTTGTTTTAGGCCTCCCTTATTAATCTGAACTGAGGCAGTGATTTGATGATCAGATTGATTTAAAATGGAAGCACCTTCGCACCAGTTTAAGAATTGAGGGTAGTCATTGATATTATTGACTAACTCATACATCTGTTGAGGTGAGAATGGCACAATGGCACTTTTGGATATATGATGCATGACAAAAAATAAGAAAGATAATTCAAATACCATTGCTTTAAACAAAAAGGCAAGGCATGACTATTTTATCGAACAAAGCTTGGAGGCAGGTCTAAGTTTACAAGGTTGGGAAGTTAAAAGTCTGAGAGAGAATGAAGTACAAATAAAAGAAAGCTATGTAATTCTAAAAAACAATGAGCTTTATCTTTTTGGTGCTCATATATCACCACTGAATTCAGTTTCAAGTCACGTTGATCCTGAACCGACTAGGACAAGAAAGTTGCTTCTACATCGGCTTGAAATTAATCGATTAAAAGAAAAAATAACACAGAAAGGGTTTACTGTGGTTCCTTTAAAGCTTTACTGGGCTAGAGGAAAAGTGAAAATAGAAATTGGTCTTGCGAAAGGCAAAAAAGCCCATGACAAGCGCCAAACGATTAAAGACAGGGATTGGAAAAGAGATAAAGAGAGAGTCCAAAAAGACATGAATCGGTAATGTTATAAACTTTTTTTGTAATTATTTTCAATTAACTTTATTTTGTATAGTACAATGATTTCTTAGATCTAGCGTTGGAGGCAGATTGGTTTTTTTGGTTCTTTCCTCCTTAAATAGGTGCACACATTACCTCTTTCACTATGTCTAATTTTTGTCAAACTTCTTTAGGAGAGAATTAACATGAATAAATCAGAATTAATAGATGCAATTGCTGCAGGTGCGAATTTGTCAAAAGCGGATGCGGCGAGAGCTTTAAATGCAACAACAGGTGCTATCACTTCAGAAATGGCAAGTGGAGGTGGTGTTCAATTAACGGGCTTTGGTAGTTTTGTAGTAAGAAGTCGCGCAGCACGTACTGGTCGTAATCCACAAACAGGAGCTACTATACAGATTGCCGCTTCAAATGTGGCCGCATTTAAAGCCGGTAAAGCATTAAAAGAAGCAGTAAATTAAGTTATAAAGATAGTCAACATTTAAGGCGCTTTAGGGCGCCTTTTTTGTTTTTGATGTTTAACTTAAGGTTATAAAAAACCTTGTACTGTTTTTAACTGTTACAAATAATTTTATTAAATATGAAAACATTTTCTTTTAAATTTAGTTTAATTATTTTTCTTTTGCTAGCTCTAATTTTGAGTGCTGCCTATTTTGGTGTTGGTTATTATATATACTCAACTCTTGCAAGAGCTGAACCTGGCTGTGGTAATGACTGTGTTAACAACCCAAGTAGTTTTAAAGATAACTCGGAAGAATCTGATTTTCCATTTGACGAATATCAAGTTTATTACTGGGAGTTACATCAATATGCAGGCGGAGATGAAGACATTATTCTTGATGCATGGTGGCTTCCAATAAAAGAAAAAGGAGACAGTAATGCGCCAGTCATTATTGTTGTACACGGATTAAGAGTCAGTAAGCATGATCCGGACATGTTAACTGTCGCTGGAATGTTACATAAGACAGGTTTCAACGTTCTTTTGTTCGATTTACGTGATCACGGTAAATCCACTATTGAGGATGGCAGGGTAAGTATAGGTACAAAGGAATATCGTGACGTTATAGCTAGTGTTGATTGGCTCATTGACGCTAAAGGTGTGGATGCAAAACGAATCGGTATTTATGGTGACTCTATGGGTGCTGCAACTGCGGCTATTGCCTTTGGTATAGACGATAGAATACAATCTTTGGTTTTGGATAACGGTTACCTTGACCTTAATAAGGTGGTACGAGAAGAGCTGGGAAGGGAAGGTTATCCAACATGGTTGGCACCCGGAGCAATTTGGGCTGCATCCATATTTGGTGGTGAGACATTTCTAGAGCCTTCCCCTCAACTAGCTTTTATTAATCATCTTGATCGACCTATATTTGCGATGCATGGTACTGCTGACACTCGTGTTTTACCTCACCATACTGTTGATATGGAAGTTATGGCTAAAGAAAAAGGGGTTAATTTAATTACCTGGTTTGCTGACAATGCAACACACTCTGGAATAAAGTATATGTATCCTGATGAGTTTTCAAGTCGAGTGAGTGAGTTTTTTGCTCTCAATCTGTCTGGAGTACCAGAGCCTGTACAATAATATTATTTCTTCAATTCTCTGATAATAAAATTATTATGACAAAATTCTCACCATATTGGTGGCAAGATCAACCTCAGTATGACAACTCCGATGATGTTCCAAAAAAAGCAGATATAGTGATTGTAGGTGCAGGATATACCGGCTTAAGTGCTGCACTTACCTTATCTCAGGCAGGTCGTAGTGTGGTAGTTTTGGATGCAGAAGCGATTGGTTTTGGTGCTAGTACGCGCAATGGAGGCATGTTGGGATCTGGACATAAAATCTCAACAGATCAGGCTGCCCTTCAATATGGTTCAAAAATTGCTGCTCAAATTCATAAAGAGGCTAATGCCTCTTTAGCTTTTACTACTAATTTAATTAAAGCAAATAATATTGATTGTGAATTGCAAATTTGTGGTCGATTACGAACTGCATGGACGCCCCAAGACCAAATTGAGATGTCAAAAAATCTAGAAAAATTAAAAGCCATTGAGAATTTTAATTCACATATGATAGAGCCTGAGTTGATGCCTAACTCTATAAAAACAGATTTATATTTTGGTGGGCAATTTTACGAAGATCATGGAGCTGTGCATCCACATAAATTTCATTACGGTTTGTTACAACTTGCTTTAAAGGCTGGAGCAAAAGTTTTTGGAAAATCTCTCGTAAGTAAAGTTAAACCAATTTCTAAAGATTCTGATGTAGGTTTCAAAGTATTCACTTCAAATAAGACTATCCAGTGTAATCAAGTACTTATGGCAACTAATGGATATACCCGACCAAGCCTTTCTAAAAACTTGTCTCGACGAATATTGCCAATACCAAGTTATATAATAACTACAGAAGATATAGGGGTTGAAAGAGTTCAATCACTTTTGCCTGGCGGACACTGTATGGTTGAAACACGAAAACGTTATTGTTATTACCGTACAACACCTTGTGGAAGAAGAATTATGATAGGTACTAGGGCAGCTATGCATTCAATAACAGCTGAACAAGCGTTACCTACTCTTCGCAAGATGTTAATTGAAATTTTTCCTTCATTAATTGATGTAGAGATTAGTCATTGTTGGACAGGCTATACTGGGTTTAGTTTTAGTAAGTTACCGAGTCTAGGCGAAGACCAAGGTATATATTACGCGTTAGGCTATTGTGGGAATGGTGTTGCAATGGCACCTTATTTAGGTCATAAGGCTGCTCTAAAATTGTTACAACCTAGTGAGAATCACACTGTTTTTGAAAAGACACCACTTCTCACTCGACCTTACTATTACGGAACCCCATGGTTCTTGTCTTTTGTTAGTGCTATATTCAGGGGGTATGACTTACTTGATAACTATCGCCGCAAGAGATCTTTAAAAAAAATATAATTCAGTAATAACAATTTTCTTATAGCGCTTGTCTATAGCATTTTTACCTCTAAGTAATAGAAATTTACTGCAACATGGTAAAATGTTGGCTTTTTAAAATAATTGAGGATTGGTTATGGAGCGTACTTTATCAATAATTAAACCTGACGCTGTTGCTAAAAATGTGATTGGTGAAATTTATTCTCGCTTTGAGAATGCAGGTTTTAAAATTGTTGCTGCAAAAATGTTACATTTAGATGAAATTACAGCGGGTGGTTTTTATGCTGTTCATCAAAACCGACCTTTCTTTAAAGACCTCATTTCTTTTATGACATCTGGTCCTGTAATCGTTCAAGTTCTAGAAAGTGAAAACGCTGTTGCCAAACATCGTGAAATTATGGGTGCCACAAACCCACAAGAAGCCTCCTCTGGAACCATTCGAGCTGACTTCGCTGACTCTTTAGATGAAAATGCAGTCCATGGATCTGACTCAATTGAGAATGCTGCAATTGAAATTGCCTATTTTTTTGGTGAAGACTGTGTTTGTCCAAGAACAAGATAAAGTTAAAACAAAATATTATCTAGACAGTCGATATAAAAGTTACTTTTTCCCATGTTAGAAAAACAAAACTTATTAGGACTTCCTCAAGATAAACTTCTAAAGTTTTTTTCTGACCTTAGTGAGAAACCTTTTCGTACCAAGCAGATTATGCAATGGATTTACCACCTAGGTGCTTCAAGTTTTGGTGATATGCATAACTTGTCTAAGGAATTAAGGCAAAAGTTACAAGCCATAGCAACAATTGATTTACCAGAAGTCATTAATTTGAACCATTCAAGAGATGGAGTTATCAAGTGGATCATTAAGCTTGGGGAAGAAAATCATATTGAAACGGTATTCATTCCTGAAAGGGAGCGAGGTACTTTGTGTATCTCTTCACAGGTTGGTTGTGCACTTGCTTGCACTTTTTGCTCTACAGGTGTCCAAGGATTTAATCGAAATTTAAAGAGCCATGAAATCATTTCTCAAGTTTTGATTGCCCAAAACTACCTAAAGAAAAAAGATAAGCGAGTTTCAAATGTAGTATTCATGGGTATGGGTGAACCTTTGCTTAATGAAAGTGCAGTATATGATGCCTGTGATATTTTATTGGATGATTGGGCTTTCGGGCTATCGAGAAGAAAAGTCACGGTTTCTTCATCTGGTATTGTGCCTGCACTATATAGAATGGCAGACACGATTCCAGTAAGCTTGGCTATCTCTTTACATGCGCCTAACGATGAGTTAAGAGATGTATTGGTTCCAATCAACCAAAAATACCCCATTAAAGATTTGATGAAGGCCTGCCACTATTACTTAAATGCTGGAACGCAAGAAAGACACATATTTTTTGAGTATGTCATGCTTGATGGAGTCAATGATTTGCCTGAACATGCAAAATCTCTGGCAACTTTGCTAAAAGGTGTTTCTGCTAAAGTAAATTTAATTCCTTTTAATCCTTTTCCAAAAACTCAATATCGAACTTCAAAAGAAGTTACAATTAATCAGTTTCAAAATATTTTATATCGATCAGGCATACGGACAACAACTAGACGAACAAGGGGTGATGATGTTGACGCTGCTTGTGGGCAACTTGCAGGTAAAGTTTTAGATAAGAGTAAAAGAAATGTTGGACGGCATCAAGTATTATCCTAAAAGAAAAAAACGCTTTAAACTTAAGCTATTTCTGTTTTTATTGTTAATATTAATATTTTTAGGTATCTGGTATTATTTCGAGGACATAGAAATTGTTGGTACGCAGTCAACCTCAATTATTATCAGTGAGCCAAATAATTTTGAAAGTAGTGAAGAGTCCATTGCTGAGGACATAGAAGAGGCCTCATCGACTACAATAATTAACAATAATATTGAAAGCTTAGATGAAACAATAAAGACTTATGAAGCAAGTACACAAAATTAAAAGAAGAATTTCTAATCAAATTTTTGTCGGTGATGTTGCAATAGGTGGAGGTGCTCCTATCAGTGTTCAGAGTATGACAAACACCAACACTTGTGATGTTGAATCTACGGTTCTCCAAATAGAGTCACTTGAAAAATCAGGTGCCGATCTTGTTAGAGTTTCAATACCAACTATGGATGCAGCTGAGGCTTTTAAGAAAATTAAGCAACGTGTCAATATTCCGTTGATAACTGATATTCATTTTGATTATAAAATAGCACTCAAGGTGGCTGAATATGGGGCAGACTGTCTTAGAATTAATCCTGGAAATATTGGTAAAGAAGACCGCGTTAGAGAAGTTGTTGCATCAGCGAAGGATCACAATATACCGATTCGTATTGGTGTAAATGCTGGCTCATTGGAAAAAGATTTGCAGAAGAAATATACAGAGCCAACTCCTGAGGCGATGGTGGAGTCGGCATTCAGACACATTGATATTCTAAATAAACTCAGTTTCAATAATTACAAGGTTTCTCTCAAAGCGTCGGAGGTTTTTATGACTGTATTTGCATATAGACAGCTAGCCTCTCAAATTGATAGTCCACTTCATTTGGGCATTACAGAGGCGGGTTCTTATAGATCAGGCACTGTAAAGTCATCGATTGGCATGGGTTTACTTTTAAGTGAAGGTATAGGTGACACTATTCGTGTGTCTCTTGCATCAGATCCGGTTGACGAGGTTAAGGTTGGTTTTGATATTTTAAAGTCACTTAATCTAAGAAAGAAGGGGGTAAATTTAATTGCCTGTCCTTCATGTTCTAGACAAAAGTTTGATGTTATTGCAGTTGTTAATGAGCTTGAGTCTCGTTTAGAAGATATTACAGAATCAATTGATGTTGCTGTGATTGGTTGTGTTGTAAATGGACCAGGTGAGGCTAGGGAAGTAAGTGTTGGAATTACAGGCGGATCTCCAAATTTAATGTATATCAATGGTAAGACTGATAGTAAGGTAGATAATGATTCTCTGGTTGATACCTTAGAGGCTAATATCAGAAAGCGACTCTCTATCTCCAACGTTTAATTCGTTTAAACGCTCTATATTTATAAATCAATAGAATAGCTATATAGCCTAAGATTGCTGCGATAGTAGAAACGATTAAACCTCCGACCCATAGAGCTATAGTGGTTGTGGTCAAGTTTTCTAGTATATATTCCAAAGTAAATACAAAGTTAGGGTCCAATTCCATACCAATGATGTAAGAGCCCAGCTGATATATGAAGTAATAAATTGGCACCATGGTGATTGGGTTATTTATCCAAACGAGAGCCATCGAAAGTAAAATATTAGATGAAAAAACAACAGCAAGCACTGCTGCTAAAAGTGTATGAAGAGGGATTGGCATAAAAGCACAAAATAAGCCAATCGCAAAAGCTTTAGAAATAGTACGTTTATTCCATTTCCAAAGATATGGGTCATGTAAGTGTCGATTTAGCCAACCTAAATTAACATCTTCGCGTTTTGGGCTATAACGTTTTAAAGTTTCCCTCATTGGCTAGTTCCTACTTTAATCAAGTTTTTTGCGTTTAGGCCATACTCTTCATAAAGCTCATTTTGTGAGCCATGTTCAGTAACGATATCTGGTACACCTAAGATGCTGAGAGGTGATTTTATGTTATTTCGTTGCAATAATTCATTTATTGCGCTGCCACCTCCTCCAGAGGTGACATTATCTTCTATAGAAATTAATTTTTTATTATTTTGAGCAATCTCTATTATTAGTCTTTCATCTAAAGGTTTAATAAATCTCATATCAATAACTGTTGCGTCAATTTCATTACCAGCTTCAATGGCTGGATCAAGCATATTGCCAAATGCAAAAATTGCAATGTCACGACCAGTCCTAATGATGTTTGCTTTTCCAAACTCTATCATTTCATCAGAAATAAACTCCTCAACCTTTGATTTGCCTCTTGGAAACCGAATACAAACAGGCCCATTTAATTTGTGAGCAGTATTAAGAGCTTTATACATTTCAAGAGAAGAACTCGGTGCCATTATGACTATATTCGGAATGCATCTTAAAAAACTTAAATCAAAAACACCTGCATGAGTGGCACCATCTGCTCCAACCAGGCCAGCCCGATCAATAGCAAAAACGACGTTTAAATTCTGTAAGGCGATGTCATGAATGAATTGGTCATATCCCCGCTGCAGAAAGGTCGAATAGATTGCAACAACAGGCTTCAAGCCTTTAGTTGCCATTCCACCAGCTAATGTAATGGAGTGCTGTTCAGCAATCGCTACATCAAAAAAACGATCTGGGAAAGTCGCCGAAAATTTAACCATACCCGAACCTTCAGACATAGCTGGTGTAATGCCAATTAACTTTGAGTCATTTCTAGCGGTATTACAAAGCCATTCCCCAAAAACATGACTATAGCTTGGTAGATTACTAGTTGAACTTGAGGGCGGTGAAATGCCATGATACTTTGAGGGATGTTTTTCTGCACCCTCTATTCCATGGCCTTTTTTTGTAATAATATGAAGAATTCTAGGCTTCTCAAGATTCTTTAAATTTTGTAAAGTTTTAATCATTAATGGTATGTCATGGCCATCTATTGGTCCAAAGTAATCTAAACCTAATTCCTCAAATAAAGTTCCTGGTAGTAGCATTCCTTTTAGGTGTTCTTCAGAACGCTTTGCGAATTTTCTTATACGGGGCAAACTTTCAAGAATCTCTAGAGACTTTGATTTCATTGTTGAATATATCTTTCCAGAAATAAGCCGAGTTAAATATTTACTTAAAGCGCCAACAGGCCTTGAAATGGACATGTCATTATCATTGAGTATGATCAGAAGGTTAGCATCAGAATCTCCTGCATGATTGAGTGCCTCAAAAGCCATACCACCCGTTAGAGCACCATCACCTATAACGGCAATTGAGGTATCAATATTTTGCTTTAACTTATTCGAAATCGCTATACCTAGTGCTGCACTTACTGAGGTTGAGGAATGACCTGCGCCAAAAGCATCATGCTCACTTTCAGTTCTTTTTGTAAAACCTGAAATACCGCCTTTTTGTCGTAAAGTTGACATTAAATCTTTTCTTCCAGTGAGTATTTTATGGGTATAGGCTTGATGGCCTACATCCCAAACAAAAGTATCATCAGGAGTATCAAAAACATAATGCATCGCTAAGGTTAGCTCAATAGTTCCCAAATTCGAACCAAGATGCCCACCTGTTTTTTCTATACTTGCTATTAGAAACTCTTTAATTTCGTCTGCAAGCAACTGCAGCTGATTAATGTCAAGCTTTTTTATATCGCTAGGATTGTTAATATCTGCAAGCATTAAGAGTATGTTTTAGAGCTTATGTTTTTTTTAGGAAAGGTGGACATTATACACTTGTCATGTGGAATTTTACTTTAGCGCCAATGAAGTAATTGTGCGGTTTTGTTTGTAATTCAAAAGAGTTGAAATGAGGAAATCCGCCTAGTAAAATTAAATCTTTATTTTTTTTACTAGAATTATGTTTACTATTTGTGCTCTATATAAATTTTCTAGGTTGGATGACTTCGAAAAAATGCAAGTACCCTTAAGAAATTTTTTGGATTCTTTAAACGTCAGAGGAACCTTGTTGCTAGCTAGGGAAGGAATTAATGGTACTATTTCTGGAAGCGATAGTTCAATTAATAAAGTTCTTGATTACCTCAATAACGACAAGAGATTGAGAGATTTAGAGTATAAGTTTTCTTATAGTGAAACAATCCCTTTTAAGCGACTTAAAGTTAAGCTCAAAGAAGAAATTGTAACTCTTGGCATAGCAGATGTTAATCCGACCTATTCAGTTGGAACTTATGTTCAGGCCAAAGATTGGAATGAACTAATTAGTGACCCTGAGGTGGTTTTAATCGATACACGAAATAATTATGAATTCGAGATTGGTAGTTTTAAAGGAGCAATCAATCCAAACACAGAAACATTTCGTCAGTTTCCTAGTTACACTAAAAACAATTTGGAACAGTATCGAAACAAAAAAATAGCCATGTTTTGTACTGGTGGAATCCGTTGTGAAAAGTCTACTGCTTATTTGAAATCAGAAGGTTTTGAGAATGTTTACCATTTACAAGGAGGCATCTTAAAATACCTTGAAGAGGTTGAAGAAGAAGAAAGCCTATGGGAGGGAGAATGCTTTGTTTTTGATGACAGAGTTGCTGTCAAACATAATTTAGAGTTAGGTCAGTATGACCAATGTCATGCATGTAGATACCCTATAACAGAGGAAGATAAAATCCATCCACATTACGAAAAGGGAGCATCTTGTCCACGTTGTTATGGCACCAAAGACGTTACTCAAATAAATCGCTACCGGGAAAGAGAAAAACAAATTCAACTTGCAAAAGCTCGTGGCGAAGCACATATTGGTGATGACGCAAGTAAAATAATGACAAAAAAAATTAAAGCAAAAAATATGAAATAACTTTTAAATTTATGAGGGTGTAATGTTTGACCGAAAAGATATTATTAATTTAAAAAAAGATATAGAGATTGTTGTTAATCTCTTAGATAACGAGCTCACATTACATACTCGATGGGGTGTTTTTAGTCCTCGATCAATCGATGAAGGTACTTTACTACTGATGAAGCATATTGAGGTCGGCATAAATGATATTTGTCTTGATTTGGGTTGCGGATATGGACCTATCGGTCTTGCGTTAGCAAAACATTGTACCAAATGCGAAGTCCACATGATTGACAAGGATTTTGTTGCTATAGAGCTTGCCAATAATAACGCAAAATTAAATAACTTAAGTAATGCAAAAGCATATTTTTCTGACGCTTTTTTGCAGATTCCTGATGAAATAAAATTTGATCAAGTTATTTCTAATCTTCCAGCTAAAGTAGGACGAGAACAACTTTCCATTATTCTTTATGACGCTTTAGATGCATTAAAACCGGGTGGAAAAATTACCGTAGTCACAATTAATGGGCTAAAGGACTTTATTAAAAATAACTTTAAGTCGGTATTTGGTAATTACAAAAAATTAAAGCAAGGACAAAAATATATCGTTTCTCAGGCAACAAAGCAGTAATTAGTTAATGATTCTTTACACGCGATTCAATACTATACTAAAATAGTAGGAAATTTTTTTGGAGTATTAAATTGGACGTATTAGAGAAAATTAAAAAACAAGTTGATAGCGCTGCAATTGTGATTTATATGAAGGGAACTCCTCAATTTCCTCAATGTGGTTTTTCTGCTCGAGCCTCCCAAACACTAGCTTCCACAGGGGTTGAATTTGCTTATGTAAATGTTTTTGAAGACCAAGAAGTTTTTCAAAGCCTACCCGATTTTGCAGACTGGCCTACCTTTCCTCAAATCTACTTCAATTCAGAATTGGTAGGTGGCGGTGACATCATTATCGAGATGGCAGAGCAAGATACATTAAAATCAGCCATGGAAGAGGCAGTTGAAAAGTACAACGGGTAAATTGCTTATATCGGTTATAGACGTCTTAGCTTGTAACCGTTCTCCTTTAGCCAGTATCTAGCATCTTTATAATTTGGCATTATGGTTTCAACTTTTTGCCAAAATTTTGCTGAATGATTTTTATGTATAGTGTGCACCAATTCATGCACAATCACATAGTCAATCACTTTCATTGGAGCCATAATTAATAGGTAATTTAGGTTTATATTGTTTTTACTTGAACATGATCCCCAAAGAGTTTTTTGTTCCTTCACCTTAACCTGATTAACTTTCAGTTTATATTTATCAGAAAAATAACTTAATCGGGGCAGTGCTACTTCTATAAATCTCTTTTTATACCAACTCTTCAGATGCAAGCTTATTCTTTCTCTATTGAAATTGGTTATAGTAAACATGTGACCATTAAAGGATATTGGTTCAACATTACTATTATCTATTTTGAGTGGATAAAGACTCCCTAAATAGAGACACTGGCTTCTTGAATGCTGATTCTCGTTATCCTCAAGCTGAGCTTTAATGAGTCTCTGTTTGTTATTAATCCAGGTAGACTTCTCAGAAATAAATTTTTGAATTTCATCATACGATGCACGGTGTGGAGCTCGAACAACAAGATCAGCATTTTCATTGATTGAGAGACTTAATGTCTTGCGTTTGCTGCGAATGATGTGGGGAGTTATCATCGATATAACAATTTATAAAATGAATAGAATATTATTGAAAGCATTAGTCAACCCACTTTCTAGCATTTTCAAACATTCTCATCCACGGTGATCTTTCATTCCATTCATTTGGATGCCAAGAATTTTGTACTGCCCTAAAGACACGTTCAGGGTGAGGCATTAAAATAGTTACTCTGCCTGAGTCATTACAAAGACCAGCGGCCGCTGCTTCAGAGCCATTTGGGTTGTGAGGATATGTTTGTGTTGGAATGCCTTGATAATCGACATATTTGACTGCAATATTATTTTTGTTTTGTGACGAAGTAAAGTTAGCTCTTCCTTCACCGTGAGCAATAGCAATTGGTATGATTGAGCCAGTCATACCATTAAAAAACAGAGAATCAGAGTTCTGAATTTCAACACTCGTAAAGCGTGCTTCGAATTGCTCAGAAGTATTGCGTTCAAAAGAAGGCCAATCTTGAGTTCCAGGAATAATCTCTTTAAGATTGGAAATCATCTGGCAGCCGTTACATACACCCAATGCAAAACTGTCACTTCTAGAAAAGAATTGACTAAACTCTTCTTTGGTTTGGTTATTGTAAAGGATTGAGTTTGCCCAACCACGTCCAGCACCAAGAACGTCTCCGTAAGAAAATCCACCACAGGCCGCTATACCATGAAACACTGACAGAGAGATTCTGCCAGATAAAATATCACTCATATGGACATCGCTTGCGATAAATCCTGCTTGTGTAAAAGCTACTGCCATTTCAACATGACCATTGATTCCTTGTTCTCTCAAAATGGCTATTTTAGGTTTTTTGCCAACATTTATGTAGGGTGCACTAATGGACTCATCGATGTCAAATTTCGGTGAAACTATTAAGCCCTTCGAGGGGATTAATAATTGTTGATTTTCTGATTCAGCACATATAGGGTTGTCTCTTAATTTAGAGATTTCAAATGAAGTAGAAGACCAGCTATTATGGAGATTGTAACGCTTTTCATTAAACACCAATTTGCCTTGCTGATAAATTGATATATCATCAGATTGATTTATATTAGCGATATGGTGAACGCAGTCTTTAAGTCCTGCATTTTCTAGAGCATTAAGAACTTCAGTTTTTTTGGATTTAGAGACTTGAATGACGCAACCAAGCTCTTCATTAAATAGTTCAGATAAAGGTTCAGATGAATCAATATCTAATCCGCAATGTGAAGCAAAAGCCATTTCTAGTAGGGTTGTAATAGCGCCACCGTCAGAACGGTCATGGTATGCTTCAATTAATCCCTCCTTGTTGAGTTTATTAATAACTGAAAAGAAATTAGCAAAAAGTTTGGGGTCTTCAAGATCTGGAGTTAATTTTCCTACCTGATTAAAGACTTGTGCCAGGCAGGAGCCTCCCATTCTATTCTTTCCAAGCCCTAGATCAATCAAAAGTAGCTCTGACTCAATTTTAGTATTTAATAAAGGGCTAATCTGGATCCTTACGTCAGGGGTTTTAGCAAATGCACTTATGATTAGTGAGAGTGGGGCGGTAACTGATTTTTCCTTACCATTTTCTTGCCAAATGCTTCTCATGGACATTGAATCTTTGCCTACTGGGATAGTAAGACCTAAAGCAGGACATAATTCCATTCCAATTGCTTTAACGGCTTCATATAGCTTTGCATCTTCACCAGTAAAGCCACTAGCACTCATCCAGTTTGCTGAAAGTTTGATGTGTTTAATATCTTCAATATAGGAACATAACAGGTTAGTTAAAGCCTCACCGACACTCATTCGAGCCGCTGCTGGAGCGTTACTTAAGGCTAAAGGTGTTTTTTCTCCAATCGACATAACTTCACCCTGATAACCTACATAATCAGATAATGAAATTGCACAGTCTGCTACAGGCACTTGCCATGGACCAATCATTTGATCTCTGGCAACTAGTCCTGTAACGGTTCGATCACCAATCGTAATTAGAAAATTTTTACTTGCAACTGTCGGTAGTCTTAATAGGCGGTTAATAGCTTCACTAAGTTTAATTTCTGTATTGTTGAACTCAGGCTCATTATTTACAATAGATTTGACGTCTTTGAGTGTTATTGGGCTCGATCCAAACAACAAAGACATCTCTAAATCAATTGGTATATTATTAAAATGGGAGTCATTTAGTTTTAAATGGGAGTTTTCAGTCGCTTCACCTAAAATAGAAAATGGTGCCCGCTCTTTTTCACAAATTGCACTGAATAAAGAAACACTTTCCTCCTTAATGGCAAGAACATACCTCTCTTGAGATTCGTTACACCATATCTCCATTGGTGACATTTTTTTTTCGTCATTTGGAATATTTCTTAGTTGAAGTTGAGCTCCTTTATTGGAGTCGTTAACGATTTCTGGAATTCCATTAGAAAGCCCACCTGCACCAATATCGTGAATTGAAACAATCGGATTTTTGTTACCTAAATTTATACAAGAATTGATAACTTCTTGGGCGCGTCTTTGCATTTCTGGATTGGCACGTTGCACCGATGCGAAGTCTAGATCTTCGCTTTGTTCACCACTCCCAACACTTGAGGCTGCACCGCCTCCAAGTCCAATCAGCATTGCTGGACCTCCTAATACAATCAACTTATCGCCATGGGAAATTGAGCCTTTTTCTACGTGATTTTCTTTAATGTTGCCGATACCACCAGCTAACATGATGGGTTTGTGATAGCCTCTGATCTCATTGTCATGAGTTTGTTGTTCATAGGTTCTAAAATAGCCACAAGTATTTGGTCGACCAAACTCATTATTAAATGCAGCTGCGCCTATTGGACCATCTATCATGATATCAAGTGCAGAAGCAATCTGATTGGGTTTTCCATAATTTATTTCCCATTCATTTGTAGCGTTTGGTATTTTTAGGTTGGAAACAGAAAAGCCACACAGACCTACCTTTGGTTTTGATCCTCTACCAGTGGCGCCTTCATCTCTAATTTCACCACCCGAACCAGTTGCTGCTCCTGGATGAGGGGCAATTGCTGTTGGATGGTTATGTGTTTCGACCTTCATTAATATAGCTTTATGAGCACTTTTTGATGAGTAAATGCCTTCTTCATTAGGTTCGAAGTAAGTTGATTCGTAGCCTGTCATTACTGCTGAATTGTCACTATAAACAGACAATAATCCTTGAGGATTTTGTTGGTAGGTGTTTTTAATCATTCCGAAAAGTGAAATGTCCTGAACTTCTTTGTCAATCACCCAATCTGCATTAAAGATTTTGTGTCTACAATGCTCTGAGTTCACTTGAGCAAACATCATTAGTTCGATGTCTGTTGGGTTTCGAGCTAGTACGCTAAACTGATTATATAAGTACTCTATCTCACTTTCACTTAAAGCTAAACCAAGTTCGATATTCGCTTTTTCAATAGCGGATTTTCCTAAAAGAATTACATCTATGTTTTGGTGCGATGTTGGCTCTAATTCCTTAAAAAGTAAGCCTGCATTTTTGATATTATTGAGATAAGATTCAGTCATCTTATCCATAATAATATTTAGAACAATATCCAACTCTTCAGCTTTAAGTTGACGATTGAAGTGATAGTTGATACCACGCTCTAATCTTTTAATTTGCTTGAGACCACAGAGATGAACTATGTCAGTTGCCTTTGACGACCATGGTGAAATAGTTCCCTGTCTTGGCGTAACAATAAAACTATCAATTGAATTGGAAGTATTAATCGATGGGGCATAGTTCAAAAGTATATCGAGGTGAGATTTGTCTTCAGAGTTGAGTTTTGTGTCGGACTCGATGAAATGAATGTATTCAGTAAACAGCAAACTCAAATTAGGCAGTTTTGATTGCAGTTTTTCTTGAAGGGTTTTAACTTTAAAGTTTCGAAGAGCCTGAATCCCCGAATGAATTGAGATCATAATTGAGCCATTACCTCATCAGAAATATCAGCATTATGGTAGACCTCTTGAGTATCATCTAGGTCTTCGAGTCTATCGATAAGCTTCATGAACTTTTCGGCGTCTTCCAAATTGAGTTCAATACGATTATCTGGCTCCATGGTGATTTGAGAATGTTCTGGATTCAAGTTATTATCGACAAGGGCGTCCTTTATGCTAAAAAAGTCATCCGGAGCCATCATCACATCGATGGAACCATCATCATTAGTAATGACATCATCAGCGCCATACTCTATAGCGACTTCCATAATGGCATCTTCATCACCTGAAGCGAAACTAATAAAGCCTTGTTTTGAAAACATATAGGAGACAGAGCCATCGGTGCCCAGGTTACCTCCGTGCTTTGAAAAGGCATGACGAACATCTGCAACTGTTCGATTGCGGTTGTCTGTTAAACAGTCAACCATAATGGCGGTGCCTCCCATGCCATAACCTTCATAGCGCACTTCTTCGTAATTATCTCCATCCAAATCACCTGCGCCGCGTTTGACTGCATTATCTATAGTGTCTCGCTTCATGTTAGCGGCAAGCGCTTTATCGATAACAACGCGCAAAGAGGGATTATTTTCGATAACGCCTCCACCCATTTTTGCAGCAACAACTATCTCTTTGATGAGTTTTGTAAAGACTTTTCCGCGCTTTGCATCCTGGGCACCTTTTCTATGTTGAATATTGTGCCACTTACTATGTCCTGCCATTATTAATTGCTTATCTCCGCAAATATTCTATTGAGTGAAAGCGAGTAATCGATGGATGGAGTGCTTTGCTTTTTCAATAACTTCATCATTGATTCTTATTTCATTTTTACCTGTATTCAATGTGCTTAAGCATTTTTCAAGGCTATTCATAGCCATCCAGCCACAATGTCCACATGATTCGCAAGTTGCTCCTACACCCATAGTTGGGGCTTCAATAAATTTTTTTCCCGGTGCTACTTCATGCATTTTATGAAAAATACCATTGTCCGTTGCTACAATAAATATTTTTTCAGGTCTAGTGGCTGCTGCCTCTATTAACTGAGTCGTTGATCCAACAAAATCAGCAAGAGCAATAACTCCTTTGGGTGACTCTGGATGTACTAAAACTGCTGCATCAGGGTGGTGCTGCATAAGCCTTTCAAGTCCCTCTGCTTTGAATTCCTCGTGGACAACACAGGCACCATCCCATAAAAGCATGTCAGCACCAGTCTCCGTTTGAACGTAGTGGCCTAGGTATTTGTCAGGTGCCCAAAGTATTTTTTTACCCTCTTGGTGTAATTTTTTAACTATTTTAAGGGCGCTACCAGATGTCACCACCCAGTCAGCTCTAGCTTTGACTTCAGCTGATGTATTGGCATAAACGACGACGACACGGTCAGGATTGGCATCACAAAATGTTGAAAAGTCATCGATTGGACAAGAAAGGTCAAGTGAGCAAGTTGCCTGATCATCAATAACCAACACTCTCTTTTCAGGGGAAAGAATTTTGGCAGTTTCGCCCATAAATTTAACACCAGCAACAACAATTGTTTCTGCATCGCAGTTTTGACCAAATCTTGCCATTTCTAAAGAGTCTGAAACAATACCTCCGGTTTCTTCTGCCAGGGTTTGTAAATCCGCATCAACGTAATAGTGGGCTACCAAAGTGGCGTTTTTTTCAAGTAGTGCTTGTTTTATGGAACCTCTAATATTCATTGTGGTGATTTTACTACTAGATTGTCTTTAATTTTAACTCTCGTAATTGTACTTTTGGAATAATTGTTGGAGCATTGGTCAACAAACAGGCCGCCGTTTGTGTTTTTGGAAATGCGATAACTTCTCGAATAGAGTCAGCTTCGCAAAGTATCATCACCAGTCTATCTAGTCCAAAAGCAATACCGCCATGAGGAGGGCACCCATAATCGAGAGCGTCTAGAAGGAATCCAAATTTATTTCTCGCTTCATCATCATCAATACCAAGTAATTTTAAGACCGTTTTTTGCATATCACTTTTATGTATACGAATGGAGCCTCCGCCAACTTCTGAACCATTAATGACAAGGTCATAGGCACGAGAAAGAGATTTTTCTGGTTCCTTTACAAGCGTTTGACTGTCAACACTAGGCGCTGTAAATGGGTGATGAATTGCATTTAAGGTGCCGTCATCTTCAACATCAAACATTGGAAAATCGAATACCCAAACAGGAGCCCATTCAGAATCAAAGAGGTTAAGGTCACGAGCTAATTTCTCTCTCAAATTTCCAAGAGATTCGTTAACAATTTTGGTTGTATCGGCACCAAAAAATATAATGTCGCCAATTGATGCTTTAGTTTTCTCAATCACTTTGTCAGTAATATCTTCACCCAAGAATTTAATGATTGGCGAAGAAGGTCCATCCTCGTTAATTTTTATATAAGCCAAGCCTTTTGCCCCATAAATACTAACGTACTTAGTGTAGTCATCTATTTGTTTACGACTAATTGAAGCGCCACCAGGAATCTTTAATGCAGCTACTCTAGCCTTGTCACTATTAGCTGGGCCTGAAAAGACTTTAAATTCAACATCTTTCATTGTCTCATTCATGTCAACCATTTGCATTGGAATTCTTAAATCAGGTCGATCAACGCCATATAATTTCATAGATTCATGATAACTAATGGATGAGAATTTTTTAGGAAGGCTAACGTTGAGTACCTCTTGGAATAATCCTCTAATCATTTCCTCCATCAAAGAAGTTATCTCAATCTCATTCATAAAAGATGTTTCTACATCCAGCTGAGTAAATTCTGGCTGACGGTCTGCCCGTAAATCTTCATCTCTGAAGCACTTAACTATTTGATAATAGCGTTCAAAGCCTGACATCATGAGTAACTGTTTGAATAGCTGTGGGGACTGAGGTAGTGCAAAAAAACTACCCTCGTGAGTTCGGGAAGGTACAAGATAATCTCTAGCTCCTTCTGGCGTAGCCTTTGTCAAAAATGGTGTTTCAATATCTATAAAGTCGTTTTTATCCATAAAGTCACGAATATATTTCGTCACTTTAGATCTTAGCCGAAGACGCTTTTGCATTTCATGTCGACGCAAATCAAGATAGCGATACTTTAGTCTAACTTCTTCCGAGGTGTCTTCAGAGTCAAGCTGAAAAGGAATAGGTTTTGAAGTATTTAGGATTTCAATCTCGTTAGCAAGAACTTCAATCTCCCCAGTAGAGATTTTCTTATTAATCATTTCAGTATCTCTAGCTATTACCTTTCCTTTAACTTTGAGAACGAATTCATTTCGTATACTTTCAGCCAACTTGAAAGTTTCTTTGGTTTCTGGATTGATAACGATTTGTGCAAGGCCTATCTTATCTCTTAGGTCAAGAAAAATGACACCACCATGGTCACGCCTTCTGTTTACCCAGCCACATAAGGTAACTTCTTTTTCGAGAAAACTTTTATTTAATTCTCCACAGAAATGAGTTCTCATTTCTCATCCATAATTTTAACCGAGTTAGGTGTCACAACGCCTGCAGAGATAACTAGCTTGAAAGCTTCTTCAACACTCATATCAAGTTCGAATGCATCTTTTTTCGCCATCATGACAAAAAAACCTGAGGTTGGATTAGGGGTGGTTGGCACAAAAAGATTCATGATTTCTTCATCGATAATGGATTCAGCCTCGCCTTTGTAATCACCTGATTGAAATGCAATCACCCAAATCCCCTTGCTTGGATATTGAATTAAAAATGCCTTTCTGAAACTCTCTGTTGAAGTATTAAATACAGTATCAGAAACTTTTTTTAATACGTTGTATACGTTTCTAAAGCCTGGAATTTTATTAAGGGCTTTTTCCCATAGGGCTACTAGCTTTCGGCCTAATATATTAGTAACCAACACTCCTGTGATAAGTATGACTATCAGTACCAAGAGAATTCCTGATCCTGGAATAGTGGTATCTAAATTAAATATAGCTTCTGGTAAGTATTTTTGTGGAACAAGATTATTAATAAGTTCTAAGAAGAACTTAACAACGAAGACAGTTAAAGCTAGAGGTACCCAGAAAAGAAGGCCGGAAATAAAATAATTTCTTAAGCGTTTCACAAGTTAAACAAGTGAGAGTAAAAAAGTTTCATTTTAGCACAAGCTGGAATATCAATTGCTATCTGAAGTATGGAATCTAGAGCATACTAAGAAATTAATTCATCTTTTCGAAGTGTTAATATTTCGTAACCATTTTTTGTAACCAAGATAGTATGTTCCCATTGTGCTGAAAGAGAGCGGTCTTTAGTGGTAACTGTCCACCCATCAAGCTTGGAAGTAATTACCTCAAAGCCACCTAGATTAATCATCGGTTCGATAGTAAAAGTCATTCCTTGCTCTAAAATAGGGCTTCGATTAACTTTACCGTCATCGTAGTGAATGACTTGGGGCATTTCATGAAAGCCTAAACCAATTCCATGACCGCAATAGTCACGAACAACTGCACAATCCTTCGCTTTTGCATGAGCTCCAATCGCTCTACCAATCTCACCTAAATGAATTCCTGGCTTGACTTTTTCAATTCCAATTAGCAAGCATTCGTGTGCAACCTTGCAGATTCTTCTTGCTTTGACACTTGTCTTGCCAATAAGAAACATTTTAGAGGTGTCACCGTGAAACCCATCTTTGATTACGGTTATATCGATATTGATAATGTCTCCCTTTTTAAGTTTTTTCTCTCCCGGAATTCCGTGACAAACAACATTATTGATTGAAGTGCATATCGATTTAGGGAAGCCGTTATAGTTAAGTGGGGCAGGGATTGCGTTTAACTTTTCGACAATATAACTATGACAGAGTTGATCCAAATACCCTGTAGTAACACCAGTTTTGACGTGAGGCTCTATCATTTCCAGTACGCTAGCAGCCAACTTTCCAGCAATACGCATCTTTTCAATCTGCTCAGCAGTTTTGATAGTTATCGCCATAAAAAAAATTAATTAGATTGGCTTGAGCGAGCCTCAAGCGCCTTAATTCTATTTTCTAGAGGTGGGTGTGATGCCCACAACTGAGACCAGCCAGTTTTAGACTTTTCACCAATCCCAAATGCAGCTAACTGCTCAGGAAGGGGTTCAGGTTCTTTTTGTGCTAAACGTTTTAGGGCATTAATCATATTTTGATGGCCTGCTAAGTCAGCGCCACCTGTATCAGCAATAAATTCTCTTTTTCTAGAGAAATACATTACAACTATGCTAGCTAAAATAGAGAGTACTACTTGAGCAAATATAACTGTTACAAAATATCCAATTCCATGGCCACTTCGATTTTTAAGTATAACTCTATCAACAACATGGCCTATAACTCTTGAGAAGAAAATAACAAAAGTGTTTACAACTCCCTGGATGAGAGTAAGAGTTACCATGTCACCGTTTGCAACGTGACTCATTTCATGGCCCACAACAGCCTCAATCTCGCCTTGACTCATATTGTCAAGCAGACCTTGTGATACAGCAACTAGAGCATTATTTTTGCTTGCACCTGTTGCAAATGCGTTCATCTGAGTAGAAGGAAAAATAGCCACTTCAGGCATCTTGATACCAACAATGCTGGACTGCTTTTCAACCGTTTCTAATAACCAAGTCTCAACATTATTGCCTGGCTGTTCAATAACTTTTGCACCAGTCATCCGTTTAGCCATCCATTTTGAAATGGCAAGAGAGATAAAGGCGCCACCGAAACCAAAAATACCTGAAAAAATGACCAAAGCATTAATGTTTAAATCGCTACCATTCTGAGCAAGAAGACTTTCAACACCAAGTATTCTTAATGTAATACTCAGAACCACCATGATGGCGATATTAGTAATCAGAAAGAGAAAGATTCTTTGCATTTATTTATTCCTATTTAATTATCGGTTTATAAATGCTATTTTATAGAAAGACTTACTTTATTTTTTTTAAAATTTCAGCATCAATACCTTCATAAAAGGGGTTAGTGGAATTATTAGAATTAATTTAAATGTAACGGAAACAAACTAGTGTTTATCTTCCAGGCCACATCATACGAGTTTCTGCCATCATACAAGAGTGTTCTCCATTGCTAATGAGTATTATCTGATAGCTATTTTCTTGAGAAGTGATAATAGAGTAATCACCATCTGCATAGTTAGTTACTTTTAGAGAGGAGTCTTCTGCAAGCTTGAAAATTGTAATGTCACTGCAACTCTGAGTGTTAACTAAAGTTACGTTTACCGTTGAAAGGTAACAATATTCACCATCCGGTGATAGAGTTGCAGACCAGACAGAGCTTCCATTGTTGTATTTTTTACTTGACACGTGCAGAGATGGGTACAAAGAAGGGTCACTGGGATAAGCAAAAGTTATATTCAGGCCGTTCAAGTCATAAGACTCTTCGAGTTGACTTAAGTATGAAGAACAAGTTGAATTGATACCACTTTCCTGAGCATCGCTGGCTAAGGTTGATGCAATAACTATGTGAGTAATTAAGCCACCTAAAATTAAAACTATTAATCTAATCAAGTGATTCATTTTGACCCTATAAATAGAGATTTGGAGTGATTATAACAAAATAGTAATATTATTTATGGAATGAATTAATTTATGATTTTTTTAAGTGAAAGAGTATTTAAACTAAGATTTGATTGTCAAGACAATTTAAAGTACTTTATAATCGAGATTCTAAATAACAATAAATTGATTTTCTACAAACATAAGGAGAGATAGTAATGAAGTTAAAATTATTTTTTATAGTTCTTTTAGCATTGCTTGCAAGTGGCTGTGCGGAAAGTGTTCTCGCTGTACCTCAAGCAGTAATCGGTGGAACAGTGAATGTCATTAGTGCTATTGGAGACGCATTAATTTTCTGGGATTAAATTCCTTCTATTTAGTAACCTAACTTTTTCCCACATGTGGATGATAACTCTGTTCACCACTGTGGGAATTGTTTTATCTTCGTACAAAAGCCTTTTCTACTACAAACTCTCCAGGTGTCTTGGTATTGCCTTGTTGCATCCCCATTGATTCAAAATATTCTATTAAATCTTTATTAAGTCCAGTCGATCCACATACCATAAATCTATCTAGTTTAGCATCAAGCCTTTCATATCCAATTTCTGAAGTTAGTTTTTCATTTTTAACCCAATTCGTAATTCTACCTTCCCGTGGCCATTGTGCTTTAGTAAGTGTATTAAAGTATATAAATCTACCCTGAGTTACTTTTTCCCATTTGACGTTAAATGATTCTAAATCAGACCTGTAAGCTAGTTCTTCTGGGTATTGAACTGTATGGGTTAATACAACTTTAGCAAAACGTTCATAAGTTTTAGGGTCTTTTATAATGCTAATAAAGGGTGCCAAGCCAGTACCTGTGGATATAAGAAAAAGATTACGTCCTGGCAGAAGGTCATTGATAATTAAAGTACCTGTCGATTTATCTCTTACAAGTATTTCATCACCAATTTTTATTTTTTGTAATTTCGAAGTTAGGAGTCCATCTTTAAGTTTAATTGAAAAGAACTCTAAATAATCTTCATGATTTGCTGATACAAATGAATAGGCCCTCATGAGTTTTTTGCCTTCATGTTCTATTCCAATCATTGCAAATTCACCATTATGAAATTCATTTAAAAACTTACGAGTAGTTTTAAATGAAAATGTCTTATCAGACCAATGAATAATATCAGTAACTTGTTCTATATTTATTGATGTCATTTATTTCATTTCGACACGATGAATGTCAGCATAATACAGAAGCATTGAGCTGTTTGTTAGAAATAATCAAAGAAAAGTAAGGGCTGGTCTAACAACCAGCCCTTAGATGCTCAAATTAAGCTTTTATTATTCCTGAGTAATTCGGTTATCGGTATAACCAGAATAACCTGGATTTGCTTTAATATAGTTCGCAACAACATCCGCTAAATCTGGACCAAAGTCATAGATTTCAGATGCAGATCTGAATACTTTATATCCATCTCCACCTCCACGAATAAAGTTATTAGAAACCATACCATAGGTTTTATTTAAATCTAACGGCTTCCAGCTGCCATTTTCATCAATTTCAATTGAGGTGACTCTTTCATTAGGAGCCTTGCTTAAATCAAATGAATATCGCATTCCGGAAACTTGAGGGAATCTTCCAGCAACTTCCTCAACCTCACTGACACCGTTTTCAATCGCTGTAAGAAGCTGCTCACCGGTCACCTTGAAAGTTGACAAAGTGTTTTGAAACGGAAGTATCGTCATGATTTCACCGAGTGTGACATCACCTGCATCAAGTGAAGCACGGATTCCACCTGAGTTCTGCAATGCGATAGTATAGCCTTTATCAATAACCGCATCTCTCATAGCATCCGCTATCATATTACCCATATCACATTCTTGAATGCGACAAACAGCCCTGTCACCAGTTAATGCGCTAGAGACGTTTCCTACAACTCTCTCCTTAAGCTCATTGATTGGTGCTTCCAGTTCATCTAGACGCGCAACAATTTGACTATTTTCATTGACCGAACCGTCGATTGTGATTGGTTCACCTGTTGCATAGATGACATTGCCCGCTTCATCAAAGAGAACTGAAAGTTCGCCTAAGAATTTACCATAGGCATAAGCCTGAATGATCTGTGTCCCATTGACCACCGTTGGGTAAGGGCCTTTTGCCCTATCGCTAACGTTTGACAAATAAGTGTTATCATGTCCACCAACAATAACGTCTACACCAGTAGTATTTGCTGCAATCATTTTGTCTATTCCGTATGATGAGTGAGACAGAAGTATAATTATATTTACTCCAGCTTCGGTCAAAAAATCTACCTCAGCCTGCACAGCAGCAACAGCGTCAGTGAATATAATGTTATCACCAGGACTCGATATATCAACCACATCCTCAGTAACGACACCAATCAAACCAATTTTTCGGTTGTTTTTTAACAAGGTCGTTGATTTTTGTAGTTTGCCTTTAAGTTCTGGTTCCATATCTACGTTAGCATTTGCCATAAGAACAGGGAAATCTACTGTATCCATGAATGCTCTAAGAGTTTCAGGTCCATCATCAAACTCATGGTTACCCACTGCCATTCCATCATATTCGAGCTTATTCATCATTTCTGCAGCCACTTTTCCTTTGTACATAGTATAGAAAAGCGTTCCTTGAAATTGATCACCACCGTCCAATAGTATCGAATTAGAATGCCTTGAACGAGCGTCTTCAATTGCTGAAATCAAACGCGCTGTACCACCAAAACACTTTCCCTTGGCATTATTCTTTGCAGAACAATTATTATCGTATTTACTGATTGGTCTAAAACGAGCGTGAAAATCATTAGTATGAAGTATTGTTATTTCGTAGACTTTATCATGAGCTGCTATTGAAGGCTGGCTTAATAAGCCAAGCAGAATAGCGCAGATTAGAACAATAAAACTTATTTGAATACTACTAAAAAGCATTACAGTATGTTGAATTAACCCACTTTGTTGTGAGTTTTTTAAATTTTGCATTATTTCTTCTCCTTTTAATTAAACTATCAAATTTTTAGCTATAGTGAAAACACCACTCCAATAAAATTCTTAGTAAGTAAACTTAAGAATTTATGATTCAGTCACAATAAAAAACGTGACTATTTAAGTTACAGGGAGAAATGTATTCTATTACCGTTTATCAATATTGTCAAAGTAAATTTAACAGTATGCTAAAAATAATATTATGAAGCATAAAATCTATAATATAAGAGGTACTAAATATGCCAAATTAGGCCAATTGGATACTGCGATTAGTTGCTATGAGAAGGCTCTCTCTATTAAACCAGACTATGCAGAAGCGCATTACAATCTTGGTTTCTCACATCATAGGCTCGGTCAGCTAGATGCAGCAGTTAGGAGCTACAAGAAGGTCGTAGCTATTAAACCAGATTATGCTAAGGCACATAATAATAAAATTCTTTCTGTCATTTACTTTTTCACTAGCGGACAGATACCAGATGCAATCGATACACTTGAAGCCTTAATAAAAGACAATCCTAATGATGCATTACTCTTCAATATGATTGGAGGTTGCTATGCTAGTTTAGGACAACTAGATATGGCGGTTAAGAATTATGAGCAAGCACTCGCAATTAAACCGGACTACTCAGTACCTCAGCATATGTTCAATGCATTAACTGGCAATACAAGCACTGAACCACCAAATGAATATGTTAAGAATCTATTTGACGATTATGCAGAAAGATTTGATGATTCTTTAATAAAACAACTCGGCTACAAGTTACCTTTTTTAATGAAAGAACTAATTCTTAAATTAGATCCAACTAGGAAAACTTTCGGTAGAGTAATTGATTTGGGTTGTGGTACTGGTTTAACTGGCAAAGAACTAAGAGATATTGCTGACAATCTCACTGGAATTGATATCTCTAGCAATATGGTAGCCAAAACAAGGGAACTAGATGTCTATGACCATTTAATTGTAGGTGATATTGTTGATGTTCTGAGTTCATCAAAAGAAAAATATGACTTATTTATTGCTTTGGATTTATTTATTTATATTGGCGAACTTACTAAAATATTTAAAACAGTGAGACAATGTTGTAATAAAAATGCCTTGTTTATTTTCTCTATAGAAACCCAAGAAGAGGGTGGCTACTCTTTATTAAGAAGTGCACGTTATGCACACTCAGATGATTATATTTTAAAGACCGCTTTTGATGCATTTAAAGTAATCGATACTCAAGAAGTAAACCTAAGGAAAGAGAGGGAAGGTTGGATTGACGGGAAAATATTTATTTTGCAGGCATCTTGAATCCCTATCAGGAAGTGGGGCGAGAAACGGGGCTCGAACCCGCGACAACCGGAATCACAATCCGGGGCTCTACCAACTGAGCTATTCCCGCCATAATACCAACAAATGGTGCGCCCAATACGATTCGAACGTATGACCTACGGCTTAGAAGGCCGTTGCTCTATCCAGCTGAGCTATGGGCGCAATAACTTTACTTTAATAAAGTTTGGGCTAACACATTTAATCAATAATTTTTGGTCGGAGTGGAGGGATTTGAACCCCCGACCACCTGGTCCCAAACCAGATACGCTACCAAGCTGCGCTACACTCCGAAAGAGGTGTAATTATACTGTGATAGCATCCTTAGTCAATCCCTAATCCGCCAGATTTAATCAATTTTGAAAATAGTTTTCGTGAGCCTTAAGTTCATTTTTATTAGCATAGATGACTTTGATTTTATCTCGATTTTCTTTGACTCTCTTAATTAGTGATGGGTCACTTTGATTTGATTCGGTTTTAGAGATTTCTTGAAAAAGATTTGATTGGCCACCAGTCATAGCAAGATAAACCTGGGCAAGAATTTGAGCATCTAGTAGGGCTCCATGTCTGGTACGTGCACTTGTATCGATACCAAAACGACGGCATAGCGCATCTAAGTTATGCATAGTTCCTGGACGCTGCTGCTTAGATAACTCTAATGTGTCGATGATAGTGCAGATATCCTCTATCGTTTCTTTGATGCCAATAATTTTAAGCTCATTGTTAAGAAAACCCAAATCAAAAGGCGCATTATGTATTATCAAAGTTGCACCCTCAATAAAAGATAGAAGGTCATCGGAAATTTGATTGAATTGAGGCTTATTAATTAAAAATTTATCCGTAATTCCATGAATGTTAACAGACTGACCCACTTTTTTGTTTGGTTGAACATATTCATGAAATTCGGTACTTGTTATTTCCCTATCCAGTATCTGAACCGCTCCTACTTCAATGATGCGATGACCTTCTGATAGCTCAATACCAGTAGTCTCTGTATCAAGGACAATAAGTCTTTCCATTATGGGCAAAATCACGTAAAATTAATCCATTTTATCATCTGAGCTAGAAAGGTTATTTAAGATTATGGCAAGAGTAACAGTAGAAGATTGTTTGGATAAAGTTGAGAATAGATTTGAGTTGGTATTGGTGGCTGCAAAACGTGCCCATCAATTAAATTCAGGTGGTTATAGGTCGACACTTGATGCTGGTAAAGATAAGCCGACAGTGTTGGCTTTGAGGGAGATTGAAGCTGGGATAATCGATGCCTCTATTTTGACTGAAGAGTATGCAATGGAAGAGGAGCTAAGTGCTCAGGAAAAGCTTTTAGAAGAGGCAAAAGTGAGTGAAGTTGCTGAAGAGCTCTCCGAAGTCACTCTGGATACTGAAAGTGATGATATAGTGATTGAGGAAAAGTCAGAGTAAATCTTTTGTTGTTAAATTAGCAAAAATGACGCATGTGCGTCATTTTTTTTAGCTAGTGAAATTCAATATATTTCTTCATAATACTTTTCAGTGATTTGGTAACATAACTTTTTTATATATCAAAATTTAGAGGAATTCAATGACATATCCAATCATCCAAACTGACAGAGTTCCATTAATAGATTCAGAGACCTATGAGTCTATGTATGAACGCTCAATGAATGAACCTGATATTTTTTGGTCTGAACAGGCTGAGACTTTTATAGATTGGGAAAGAAAGTGGGATAAAGTTTCAGATGTTGATTTCTCTAAAGGAAAGATTGTCTGGTTTGAGGGTGCTACTTTAAATGTTTCATACAATTGCCTAGACCGTCACCTTCCTAAACGTGCAGACCAAGTGGCAATTATTTGGGAAGGTGATGATCCAAACTCAAGTGAATCAATAACTTATAGCCAATTACATGAAAAGGTTTGCAAGTTTTCAAATGGTTTGAAAGAATTAGGCGTGGTGGAAGGTGATCGAGTGTGTTTGTATATGCCTATGATTTTAGAGGCAGCCATCGCGATGCTCGCATGTGCTAGAGTTGGCGCAATACATTCAGTAGTGTTTGGCGGCTTCTCACCCGACGCTTTGCGAGATCGAATTCTTGACAGTAAATGCAAAATAGTTATTACAGCTGACGAGGGAGTACGCGGAGGTAAACCTATACCTTTAAAGGCTAATGTAGATCAGGCCACGAGGGATTGTGATTGTGTTGATGCCATAGTAGTTGTTAAAAGGACTAGTGGTAAAGTGACCTGGAGTGATAGAGATATCTGGTATCACGATCTTGTGAAAAATGCATCTCCTGAATATCCCTGCGAAATGTTTGACGCTGAAAACCCGCTATTTATTCTCTACACTTCGGGTTCAACTGGCAAGCCAAAAGGAGTGCTCCATACTTCTGGTGGTTACTTGCTTTATGCTGCAATGACTCATAAATATACTTTTGATTATCAGGAAGGAGACATCTACTGGTGCACTGCTGACGTTGGTTGGGTTACCGGTCATTCCTATATCGTTTACGGACCACTAGCTAATGGTGCAACTACAGTAATGTTTGAAGGTGTCCCAAATTATCCTGATGCTTCACGTTTTTGGCAAGTTATTGATAAACATCAGATAAATACTTTTTATACTGCACCTACAGCAATTAGGGCTTTAATGGGTGCAGGAAATGAACTTGTTCAAACAACTTCTAGGTCAAGTTTAAGAATCTTGGGTACAGTTGGTGAGCCTATCAATCCTGAGGCATGGGAATGGTATTACCATATTGTTGGTGAAGACAGATGTCCTGTTGTTGATACCTGGTGGCAAACTGAAACCGGTGGTCATATGATAACGCCGATGCCTTTTGCAACACCTCTAAAACCAGGTTCTGCTTCGAAGCCATTTTTTGGTATTGAGCCTCAAGTTGTTAGTGAGAGTGGTGAAGTTTTAGAAGGAAAAGCATCAGGCATTCTAGTGCTTGCTCGTTCTTGGCCTGGGCAGATGAGGACACTTTACAACAATCATGAACGCTTTATGGAAGCCTATTTTTCAACCTATCCGGGTAAGTATTTTGCCGGTGACGGAGTTAAACGAGATTCTGATGGTTATTATTGGATTACTGGTAGAGTAGATGATGTTTTAAATATATCCGGTCATCGATTAGGAACGGCAGAAATTGAGTCAGCCCTCGTTCTTCATGCTAAGGTTAGTGAAGCTGCGGTTGTTGGTATGCCTCATGAAATTAAAGGCCAGGGAATCTATGCCTATGTATCTCTCATGTCCGGTACAGAAGGCAACGATAATCTAAAGGAAGATTTAGTAGCTTTGGTAAGAAAAGAAATAGGCCCAATCGCAACGATTGATAAAATTCAATTTTCTCCAGGCTTACCAAAAACTAGGTCAGGAAAAATCATGCGACGCATATTGCGAAAGATAGCAGAAAATGATTACGATGACTTAGGAGATACTTCCACTTTAGCTGAACCGGGAGTTGTGACTGATTTAATTTCTAATAGAGTTAACTAAAAAGTAACTTTTAATATATTAAGTGGTTTTTTATCTCCCATGAATGTAGCCCTTTATTTTTTAGTTTTATTTTGTTGGGGGACTTCTTGGTTCGCTATTACTTTTCAGTTAGGTGATGTCGCTCCTCAGGCTTCTATAGCTTGGCGGTTTCTTCTAGCTTCTACTATATTATTTGCTTGGTGTTTGATTCGTGGTAAAAAACTTTCATTTCCTTGGCGTAGTCATATAGATTGGCTTATTCTGGGATTTTTTCTATTTTGTATTAACTATATTTGTGCCTACTTTGGCAGTTTTTACTTGACATCTGGATTGGTCTGTCTGATCTTTTCTACTCTAACACTTTTTACGGTTTTTAACGGTTTTATATTTTTTAGAAAGCCTATTAGGCTGCCCATTTTAGTAGGTGCAGTAGTTGGAATTATTGGTCTAGGGGTAATATTTTCAAATGAATTGAGTACTGCCCTGTGGTCAATAGAAACTGGAGTTGTAAAAGGCTTTATTTGGGGTTTGCTTATGACTTTTTTTGCCTCAATTGGTATGTTGTTTTCTGGGCAGATGCAAGCACGGAAAATGCCACTTTTACAAAGTAACGCTTTCAGTATGCTTTATGGCTCAATTATGATTGTGAGCTATGTAGCAATAAGCGATATTAGCTTTGGGTTTAGTACCAGCTCTAGTTATGTTGTTTCGCTATTATATTTGGCCATAGTGGCGTCTGTATTGGGTTTTGGGGTCTATCTTAAGTTGGTCGGTAATATTGGTGCTGATAAAGCCTCTTATGTCAATGTATTTACCCCAGTTATTGCATTACTGATATCAACTTTTTTTGAGGATTATCAATGGAGTTGGATTGGTATAGTTGGAGTAGTTTTGATTATTATTGGTAATATATTAGTGCTTTTTGCTAAACCGTTGCCAGGCGTTAAAGCTAGGCTTGGTTAAGACTCATCAATAGTACTATTGATTGTTGCTCTCTTGCAGGGTTATTTCTCATATACTTCTCCATTTTTCTAGAGCCCAATAATTTTTAAAGTACCAATCTTTAAATTCAGGATTGGCTTTAAATTCTTCTGTCATTTGCTTTGATGTAAATTGGTCTGACCTAAAACGCTCTGCCAACAATCTATAATCTAAAACTAATAGTTTTTTCAGTTCATTTTTAGCGAACTTTAATGTTTTATTTTTTGTGCGTCTTATCATTTGCACATAGAAAAATGGAGAAGTTATTTTTCAGAGTTCTCTTCAGCAGTATCATCTGATGCTTCAATCTTAGCTTCGTTGTGATCATCAGTTTCTTCAACTTCAACTTCAACTTCTATAGTCTCTTCTTCCTCTGTTTCAGCTTCCTTCACGGATGACTTAAAGCCTTTGATTGCACCACCTAGATCACTACCTAAATTTTTGAGGCGCTTACCGCCAAAAATAAGTATTACAATTGCTAGAATAATAACAAGTTCAAATGGTCCTGGCATAATTTTCCACTCCTAGTATTTAATATCTTTATTTAGCTCTAATTTTTCTTCAGCTAACTGTAACTCAAATTCAGCTAATTCTAAATCTAGTTCTGAAGATCTTAATTTATCTTCAACTAATTGTAATTCATTTTTGACTTGTTGTAGTTCTTTTGCCATATTTATTAGATTATTGTTAGCAGTTGTCAGCTCCTCCTGAAGCAGTTTGACTACTTTTCGGGCGTCATCTATTTGATTTAATTCATCTTCAAAAACTTTAGATTTACTTGAAGAAAGGATTAATTGTTGCTGTACAGTTTTCAGTTCAGCACGAGTCATAATAAGTTGACTATCAAGCCCATCCAGTTGAGTTTGAAGCTCGTTTTTATTCTTTATGACTTCAGAGAGCTCTTCCTGCAATTTATTTTCACCTAGAGACGTATTGGTAACATCAATACTAGTTTCTGATGGTTCAAGATTTATTTTGGCGTAATAGTAGCCAATAAAAAATATGACGATTAATGAGAGTAAATAAAAAGCTGTTTTTTGTGACATTTATTTTTTTGATTAGACAGTTTTTCCAAATTAAAAGTGATTTATCAAAAGTAGACCGGTCACTGGTTATTGATCCATTTAGCGACTTCTTTGGCATAGTATGTAAGGATTGCATCGGCTCCTGCTCTTTTAAAGCAAAGCAAAGCTTCTAAGACGCAGGATTTTTCGTCAATCCAATTATTTTGACTGGCAGCTTTGAGCATTGAGTACTCTCCACTGACATGATATGCAAAAGTGGGCATAGCGAATGCTTCCTTAACATTGGAAAGTACATCAAGATAAGGGAGGCCTGGTTTAATCATAACCATGTCTGCACCTTCTGCAATGTCAAGCTCAACCTCGCGTAGCGCCTCATTAGAGTTAGCTGGATCCATTTGGTAGGTTTTTTTATCAGCAGAGCCTAGGCTTCCTGATGATCCAACAGCTTCCCTAAAAGGGCCATAAAAGGATGAGGCATATTTTGCAGAATATGCCAGAATGTTTGTATGTATAAGTCCTTCTTTCTCAAGAGCTTGTCGAATGGCACCAATTCTGCCATCCATCATATCTGAGGGGGCGACAATATCAGCACCAGCCTTGGCGTGAGATATGGCCTGTTTAATAAGTACGTTTACCGTTTCGTCGTTCATTACATAGCCATCATTGTCTATAAGTCCATCTTGACCGTGACTTGTGAAAGGATCTAGAGCGACATCGGTGATGACTGCTAATTCTGAGAAGTTTCTTTTTAACTCTCTGACGGCTCTTTGAACGAGACCATCTGAGTTGTATGACTCTTCTGCCTCAAGTGATTTTTTTTCAGCTGCAATGACAGGAAACAAAGCGATCGCCGGAATTTTTAAATCGACAATCTCTTTTGCTTCAATTACCAATTGATCGATGCTGAGTCGCTCAATTCCGGGCATCGATTTAATGCTCTCTCTTTTGTTTTTTCCTTCAACAATAAAGAGGGGATAAATCAGGTCATCGGTAGTGAGAGAATTTTCACGAATTAATGAACGATTAAATTCGTGTTTTCTCATTCTTCTTGGTCTATGAGTTAAAATGGACATCTCTTCTCATCAAAGTAATTTTAACCAAATTATACAATAATGAAACAATCTTCCGAAACACTTGCCACACTGTCTACCGTCAATGAAGCCTTTATTAAACCTTTACCTAGCTCAAGCAAAGTTTTTGTTAAGGGATCACGTGATGACATTCTCGTTCCCATGAGACAAATTAAACTCACCGATACGATTGGCGATTTGGCTGAAAAAAATGAACCAGTCCATGTTTATGACACTTCTGGGCCTTATACTGACCCAACCAAATCAATTAACTTTAGAGATGGAATTGAATCTCTTCGAACTAACTGGATTAAAGAACGTGGTGACACGGAAGTACTTGATGGTTTTAGTTCAAGTTATTGTAATGAGCGTCTTAAAGACAAGAAACTTGATGATTTAAGGTTTGAACATTTGAAGCCACCAAGAAGAGCTCAAGAAGGTAAAAATGTTACTCAAATGCACTATGCGAAGAAGGGCATCATTACACCAGAAATGGAGTTCATTGCAATTAGAGAAAATTGTCGTTTACAAGAATATAAAGATCAAATTGGCCAACATCAAGGTGAAAGTTTTGGTGCAGCAACCCCAGAAATAATAACATCTGAGTTTGTTAGGGATGAGGTTGCTCGTGGGCGCGCGATTATTCCTAATAATGTCAATCATCCTGAAACCGAGCCAATGATTGTTGGTCGAAACTTCTTGGTTAAAATTAATGGCAATATTGGTAATTCAGCGCTCGGCTCTTCAATTGATGAAGAGGTAGGAAAAATGGTTTGGGGTATCCGTTGGGGTGCAGATACAATTATGGATCTCTCGACAGGTAAAAACATTCATGAAACGCGTGAATGGATTATTCGAAACTCACCAGTACCAGTAGGAACTGTGCCTATTTATCAGGCCCTTGAAAAAGTCAAAGGTGTTGCTGAGGATTTGACTTGGGAAATATTCAGAGACACTCTAATCGAGCAAGCAGAGCAGGGGGTTGATTACTTTACAATCCATGCAGGAGTGAGACTTAAATATGTTCCTTTGACTATGGATAGAGTTACTGGAATCGTTTCTCGTGGCGGTTCAATTATGGCTAAGTGGTGCCTTGCGCATCACCAAGAAAGCTTTCTTTATACGCATTTTGAAGATATCTGCGAAATTATGAAATC
This sequence comes from Candidatus Thioglobus sp., assembly GCA_028345955.1. GTDB lineage: Bacteria > Pseudomonadota > Gammaproteobacteria > PS1 > Pseudothioglobaceae > Pseudothioglobus. The sequence continues at coordinate 12,449 of JAOMEO010000008.1, read as the reverse complement.
CTATGATGTCACTTTTTCATTAGGCGATGGACTGAGACCAGGCTGTATAGCTGATGCCAATGACGAAGCACAATATGGTGAACTTGAGACACTTGGGGAACTCACAAAAATTGCATGGAAACATGATGTTCAAACCTTTATTGAAGGGCCAGGTCATGTCCCAATGCAAATGATCAAAGAAAACATGGAAAAACAATTAACTGAATGCGGCGAAGCCCCTTTTTACACTTTGGGTCCTTTGACAACTGACATAGCCCCAGGTTACGACCATATTACATCAGCTATTGGTGCTGCACAGATCGGTTGGTATGGCACCGCGATGCTTTGTTATGTGACCCCAAAAGAGCATTTAGGTCTGCCGAATAAGGACGACGTTAAGACTGGCATTGTTACCTACAAAATAGCAGCACATGCTGCTGATCTAGCTAAAGGACATCCAGGTGCACAGATACGTGATAATGCACTCTCTAAGGCCCGTTTTGAGTTCAGATGGGAAGATCAATTTAATTTATCCCTTGACCCTGACACTGCAAGAAGCTTTCATGACGAAACGCTGCCAAAACAGGCGGCAAAGACAGCCCACTTCTGTTCGATGTGCGGACCAAAGTTTTGCTCAATGAAGATTACTCAAGAGATAAAGGGTTTAGGTGCTGAGGAAGTTGAAAAGATAAAAGAAATTCAACTTGAAATGGATAAAAAATCTAAAGAATTTTTGAAAAATGACAGTGAAATTTATCTAAAAAAAGGCGCTTAAGTTAGAGAGTTCTTTCAATAACAGTCCTATGAAATACTCTAACTGATTTTAGGTATTAGTAATTTCATCAAACGATTCACTGCACCGCGATGTTTTTCAAAGGTAGCTTTGGCATTTCTACCAAGTTTCTGTCTCCTAGTGTCATCCAAAAGTAGACCAGGTATGGTTTTCATAAGATTATCTACATCTTCGACCTGAATTGCAGCTTTATTTTCTAAGAGTTGCTGTGCAATCTTTTCAAAGTTAAACACACTTGGACCAAACAATATTGGTTTCGATGCGGCTGCTGCTTCCAGCATGTTTTGCCCACCGGTGTCTATAAGGCTACCACCTATAAAGGCAATATCACAAACACTGTAATACGACAGTAATTCTCCCATGCTGTCACCAAGCAGTACTTGGGTATTTTCATCGCAGCCCAGTCCTTGTGATCGTCTTTTCACATCAAGACCGCTGTCAATAATTAAATCAAAAACTTCATCGAAACGCTGAGGATGTCTTGGAACGATAATCAAGAGTGCATCAAATTTGTCTTTAAGGTTGACATAGCTTTGTATAATTTTTTTTTCTTCCCCTTCACGCGTGCTCGCAAAAACGACAACACGTCGTTGACCAATTATTTGTTGTAATGACTTGGTTGTGTTGGGATTATCTTTTTCGTTGCTGTCAAACTTCAGATTACCAACTGTGATGACCTTATCTGGTGATGCACCCAGTGATAAAAAACGCTCACTTGAAGTATCGTTTTGAGAACAAATTAATGTTAACTGATTGATTGTTTTTCGAACAAGATTGGTGGAAAATTTTTGGTATTTTTTGAGTGAGCGCTCTGATAGACGGGCATTAATTAACATTACAGGTATGGTTTTTTTATTGAGATTATTTATGAGATTAGGCCATATTTCAGTCTCTAGTAAAATGCAAGCAACGGGATTAATTTTCTTAATAAAAGGACCTACAATAAAGGGTAAATCAAAAGGGAAGAAATAGTGTATGACTCGATCCTGATAATGATTCCTTACTGCTACAGCGCCAGTGATAGTAGTTGTTGTAATTACCAGTCTGTGTTCAGGATAGATGTCCAATAATTGATCAATTAGAGGCCTAGCTGCATTAAATTCTCCTACCGAGACACAATGAACCCAGATTACATTACTTGAGGTTTTAGTGATAAAGCCCAGTTGATTTTTGAGTTTAACTTTCCAGAAAGGGCTTTTTCGCTCTTTCGTTATTATTTTAAGGACTGCTATTGGTAGACTAAGGTAAAGCAGTAATGTGTATATGAATCTGTTCATTTAATGCTTTTAATAGCCTATCTTTCGTTTTAAGTTTATATCGATTTGCATTATTTGTGCAGAGCTGTTGATATGGAAAAAAGGTATAATAACTGCCTGCTATTATAGCTTTTTCACGTAACTTTTATGGCGTCTATTTTGTTTTTTAGGTGCTTGTTAAGACTCCAAGTGGTCGAACAGTAAATAAACTAAATTAAGATATTCTAACTATTGAACTTATGAAATTTGTAGACTCAGCAAGCGTTAGGGTGGAAGCTGGAAAAGGTGGCGCGGGTTGCCTAAGTTTTCGACGTGAAAAATACATCCCAGATGGTGGTCCCGATGGTGGTGATGGTGGTGATGGTGGGAGTGTATTTTTCCGCGGTCAAGAAAGCTTGAATACGCTCAGTGAATTCCGCTATAAGCGCCTATATAGAGCCAAAAATGGACAACCAGGCATGGGTAAAGATAGGCGTGGAAAATCTTCTGATAACTTGTATGTTGAGGTTCCATTAGGAACCAAAGTAATTGACTTAGAGACTGATGAAGTGATTGGTGAAATTACTACTCATGAACAAGACCTTTTAGTTGCAAAGGGTGGTTTTCATGGTTTAGGCAATGCAAGGTTTAAGTCTTCTGTCAATCGAGCCCCTAGGCAAACCTCTCAAGGTACTCCTGGTGAAATTAGGGAGATAGGTTTGGAGATGAGTGTGATGGCAGATATTGGGCTTTTGGGCATGCCTAATGCAGGAAAGTCTAGCCTTATTAGACAAATCTCTGGTGCTCGACCTAAGGTGGCTGATTATCCCTTTACCACATTACACCCTAGCTTAGGTGTAGTAAAGGTTGGTTTACAACATTTTGTGATGGCCGATGTTCCTGGTCTAATAGAGAAAGCGAGCGAAGGTGCAGGTCTGGGATTTGAATTTTTAAAGCACCTTTCAAGGGCAAGGATTTTATTGCATGTTGTTGATATTTTGCCAGCTGATGGCTCTAATCCGGTCGATAACTATGTTGCTATTGAGTCGGAACTAAAGAAGTTTGATAAAGGGCTTTTTACCAAACCCCGCGTACTGGCTATCAACAAAGTTGACCTAATTGAAAAGGAGAATCTCAACAAGGTTATCAATAAGTTTTTGAAAAAGGTTAAATACAAAGGAAAAGTGTTTAACATATCGGCATTAAATGGCTTTGGTTGTAAGTCCTTGGTATTTGGATTATCTGAATTAATTGAGCAAGAATATGATGAAAAATAAGTGTTGGGTTGTTAAGATTGGTTCCGCGCTGTTGACTAACAATGGTAAGGGAATCGACAAACAATTAATTGCGAGATGGGTTGAACAAATTGTTGATCTAAAAGCCCAAAAAATTGATATTATTTTAGTTTCGAGTGGATCAATTGTTGAGGGTATGAAACGTCTCGGTTGGATAGAGAAACCAAATGACATTCATAAACTACAAGCAGCAGCTGCAGTCGGTCAAATGGGCTTGGTTCAGGCTTATGAATATCTTTTTGCAAAGCACGATATTCATACAGCACAGGTACTTCTAACACAAGACAATTTAACCGATACCAATCGCTTTGAGAATATATCCTCGACATTAGAGAATTTATTAGAATTCGGTACAGTCCCAGTTATCAATGAAAATGATACTGTTGCTACTGAAGAAATTAAGTTTGGTGATAATGACACCTTAGCTGCCCTTGTAGCGAACCTAGTTAGCGCGGACAAGCTTGTCATTTTGACCGATCAAAAGGGTGTTTTTGATGACGATCCTCGCAACAATAGTGAAGCAAATTTGATTCATAAGATTCGTTTTGACGACGAAAAGCTAGAACGAGTAGCCGGCAAAACGAGTGGCTCTCTAGGTTCTGGTGGAATGTACTCAAAAGTGATGGCTGCGAAGCAGGCGGAAGAATCAAAAACTCCTACCCATATAGCTTGGGGAAGAGAAGAAGAAGTTTTAACTAGGATACATTCTGGTGAACACATAGGAACAATAATTCATTGCTAGTATATATCGGTTTAGGATCTAACTTAAAAGGACCAAAAGAGCAAATAGAGAAGGCTTTGTGGGTGTTAAGTGAGGCTAAAGAGATAACTTTGTTGTCGGTTTCAAGTTTTTACCAATCAAAGCCATTACTGGATATGCCTGGACCAAATTACCTCAATGTAGTGTGTAAAATTAACACTGACTTGGGTGCTCTTGATTTGTTAAACTTTTGTCAAGAGATTGAGGACAATCAGCATCGAGTGAGGGAGGTTAAATGGGGTTCGAGAACGATTGATTTGGATATATTGTTATACGGTGACCAGGTTTTGGCAACCAAAAGATTGACCATTCCTCACCCAGAAATGATTAACCGAGCCTTTGTATTATTACCCTTATTTGAAATTGAACCAGGATTAAAGCTACCTCTACTAGGTCCATTAAAAGGCTTACTAGAAAGAATTGAAACATCAGACGTTGAAAAATTATGAAACATTCTGATTTAAACTTATTTAAAGAAAGAGGTGAAAAAATTACCTGCTTGACTGCTTATGACTCCTCAATAGCAAAACTAATAGATGATTGTGGTGTGGACGTTGTTTTGATTGGTGACTCTCTTGGTATGGTAATTCAGGGTGAAAAGAACACACGTTCAGTTACGATGCAAGATATGCTATATCACACTGAGATTGTGTCAAATTCATGTCAACAAGCACTCGTGATTGCAGATATGCCTTTCCAGAGTTACGACAGCAGCGAGATGGCGATAATAAATGCTCAAAACTTAGTCATTGCAGGTGCAGATATGGTCAAAATTGAGGGTGGTCATGAACACGAAGAAGTGTTCCGTGCTTTATCTTCAAACAATATCAATATTTGTGGACATTTAGGCCTCCAGCCGCAGATGGTGACCGAATCAAGTGAATACAAAATACAGGGCAAGGACGAGAGCTCAGCAGAGTTAATTTTGAGTGATGCTTTGTTACTTGAGTCTTTAGGTATTAGTACACTTGTTCTGGAGTGTATACCAAGTACCTTAGCGAAAGAAGTTAGCACAAAACTAAAGATTCCAACAATTGGAATCGGGGCAGGAAAGGACTGTGATGGTCAGGTTCTAGTTTGCTATGACATGCTCGGCATAACTTCAGGAAAATTACCCCGTTTTGTGCGTAATTTTGTGAGCACTGAAGGTACAATTCCTTTAGCAATCAGCGCCTTCGTTAAGGAAGTTAAAGCAGGAACATTCCCGTCAACTAGCGAGAGCTATTGAATGTATATATTTGAACAAATAGGTCCTCTTGAAGAGTACTTAAATAGTTGTCGCGAAGATGATCTAAGTATAGCTCTAGTGCCAACAATGGGTGGTCTACATGATGGACACTTAAAGCTAATCGACAAGGCAAAAGAGTGCTCTGATTTAGTTGTGGTTAGTGCCTTTGTGAACCCTACTCAGTTCTCAGAAAGTGAGGATTTTGAAGCTTATCCAAAAACCCTGTCTGAGGACAAGAAACTTCTTAAAGTGGCAAAGGTAGATGCAATGTTTACTCCCTCAGATAATGAAATCTATCCAGAAGGCAGTTCACAAGACTACGATGTTGGTGAAATAGGAAAAATATTGTGCGGTATCTCTCGACCAATGCATTTCAATGGTGTTTCTCAGGTAGTAGCTAGATTGTTTGACATTGTCAAACCTGATTATGCTGTGTTTGGTGAAAAAGATTATCAGCAATTACTGATCATTAACTCTCTAGCCGAAAGGCAAGGCATAAAAACAACTATTGTTTCTATTCCAACTGTGAGAGAGTCAGATGGCTTAGCAATGAGTACTAGAAACAATTACTTGAGTTCTGAAGATAGGGCCAATGCACCTCTTTTTTATCAACAACTTGAAGCCACTAAAGAAGCAATACTGAGTGGTGCTGACATATCAAGAGCCATTGAACAAGCTAAAGATGCTTTGAATGTTATCTTTGATGTTGAATATATAGAAGTTTTAAATGCAAATAACCTTACACAAATCACGACATCTTCTAGCGAAATTATTATAATATCTGCTGTGAGGTTGGGAGAAACTCGACTAATTGACAATATTGTATTCAGGAGGTTAGATGTTTAGTATTACAGAAGATGCAGAGATTTATGTTGCTGAACTTTTTGAGCAACAGGATGAAAAAGACCTAGGCTTGAAAGTGGACGTTGAAAAAGCAGGCACCCCTATTGCTACAGTGACATTTAATTTTTGTATCTCTAATGAATTACCTGACAGCTACAATGAGTACCCTTACAAGGGTTTTAGTGCCTACATTGATGAATCTAACAATGAATACCTGAAGGACTCCAAAGTTGCAATGAAAATAGATGGTGCGACTAAGAAACTCACCATCACTGCACCGAACGCTAAGGGAGATGCTCCTAAAGATGATGCTCCACTTGAAGAGAAAGTATTGTTTACAATTGTCACCGAAATTAACCCTAATCTGGCATCTCATGGAGGCTTCGTTGAATTAGTAGAGATTACTAAAAAGAACGAAGTTGTTCTCAACTTTGGAGGCGGTTGTCAAGGTTGTAGCTCTGTTGATTTAACCTTAAAATCGGGTGTAGAAACTCAGCTCAAGGGACTCTACCCAGAGATTGTTGCAATACTAGACGCAACCGATCACTCCAACAAAGAGAACGCCTACATGTAGGTTTTTGTGTGTAAAGTTCTGGTCTAAGAGTTTCATGACAGTACGGTGTTTCTTTAAAATACATTAAAAAAACAACTCTTGAAATTATCAATCAAATCCAGGGTGTATGAATGGAAAAAATAATTGTTTATACACATTCAGACTGTCTAGCCAAAGATAATGGTATAAATCACCCAGAAAGAAAAGAACGCTTAGAAACTGTTCTTGAGTCAGTTAAGGAGCTAGATAGTCTTGATATAGTAATCAAAGAGGCACCATTAGCGATATCTGAAACGATTAATCTGGTCCATCCACAATCACACCTTGACATCATCTTTTCAATGATTCCGAGTACAGGTCTTGTTGGTGTTGAGAAAGAGCCATATGCCGATACGTTTTTATGTGAGCACAGCAGGGAGGCAATATTGAGATCCTGTGGTGCAGGAATTGCAGCTGCAGATGATTTAATTGAGGGTAGCGAAAAAAGAATATTTTGTGCCGTTCGTCCACCAGGTCATCATGCTGAGACTATTAGAGTAAATGGTTTTTGTTTTGTTAACAATGTTGCAGTTACTGCCAGATATTTACAAAATCAATATCAATTTGGAAGGATTGCAATAATTGACTTTGATGTCCACCATGGTAACGGCACACAGGAAATTTTTTATAGCGATAAAAGTGTTGCCTATGGCTCAATACACGAGCATCCTTTGTTTCCAGGGACGGGTTCAGAAAACGAAACTGGAGTAGGTAATATCTTTAATGCACCAATCCAATCTGGCACTAGTAGTGATGAGTTTTTAAATATATTCGAAGGAAAGATTCTAGAAAACATTGACAAATTTAAACCAGAGGTAATCCTAGTCTCAGCTGGTTTTGATGCACATAAAAGTGACCCGTTGGCAAATATTAACCTGGAGTCTGAAGACTACTACACGTTAACAAAAAGTATTGTAGAGATTGCAAATCTGCACTGTGATGGCAGGGTCATATCCTTCCTTGAAGGGGGATATGACTTGTTGGCACTCTCAGAAAGCACCAAAGCGCACATAAGAGGACTCAATGAAAATTAACTTAAAAACTCCTTCAACCAGTAAATATTCTTATGAATGAGTTTGGTTTAATCCTCGAGTACTTCACTTGGCCTATTAAGGATCCAAGTGTTACAATAGGAGTGGGTGACGATGCTGCAGTCTTTAGCCTGGAGAAGGGCTATCAAGTAGTAACTACAACCGACACTTTAACCGAGGGCATTCACTTTAGTGCAAACACTTCAGCAAAAGACATTGCACAAAAATCTTTAGCAGTTAATTTGAGTGATGTTGCTGCAATGGGGGCAAAGCCCAAGTACTTCACCTTGGCGATTTCACTACCCAAAATTGATAAGTCTTGGTTAAAAGAGTTTTCTGACTCATTAAGGCATTTGTCGGAGCAATATGAGGTGAGTTTGGTGGGTGGTGACACGACAAACGGACCACTCAGCATCACCATTACTATGATTGGTACGATTGAGAGCTCTAAAGCACTTACACGTTCAGGGGCACGGCCAGGAGATGGCGTCTACGTTTCTGGCACGATTGGGGATGCAGGTTTTTGTTTTTGGAAGCTCACTAATGGAATTGTGCCGAGCAGTTATGAGCTTAAAAGACTCAACTGTCCAATACCCAGAGTAGAACTAGGTTTGGCACTGAAGAACTTAGCCAGCGCCTGTATAGATGTCTCTGATGGTCTCGAGCAGGACCTATCTCATATCCTTAAATCATCTTCAGTGGGTGCTATTATCGAAGTTGAAAAAATACCCGTCAGTGAGGCACTACATATTCACATCGAAGATACCAATGACTGGACTATTCCGCTTTGTGGCGGTGATGATTATGAGTTATGTTTCACAATCCCTGAAGGCAATAAAGAGTTATTTAAAAAGGTTTTAGAACCTTGCAATGTCAACATTACTAGAATTGGTGTTGTAACTGAATCATTGGGATTGCAGATCGAGGGTTTTGATGGTCCTAGAAGCTCATACCAACACTTCTGAGGGTTGGGTTTTAAATTTCTTTTTTCTCTGAAATAGTCTTGCAGTCGATACACTGGTCAGCAGTTGGACGCGCCTCAAGTCTCTTCAGTGTTATCTCGATACCGCAAGTTCTGCAATAACCATACTCGCCCAGATCAATCACGTGAAGTGTCTTATCGATCTTGTTGATAAGCTTTCTTTCACGATCTCTAGTCCTTAATTCGATGGCAAACTCTTCCTCTATAGTAGCTCTGTCATTAATGTCTGCAACAGGTGCTGAGTCTTTCTGAATATGATTAATAGTGTTTTCTGCTTCATAAACTAACTGATCACGCCAAACGTTTAGTTTGTGAATAAAGTGCTTGACTTGGCCTTTTGACATAAAATTTTCACCCTTTTTGGGAATGTAAGCCGGTATCTCATTAAAATTTGGTTCTGTAGTCATTTTAGAAAGTTTACAAAAAAAGAGTAGTTTTTACCAAAAATTGCCTAAAATAGCAATGTTTTTTTGAATCTTTATAATTGTAGGTTACATAAAGGAACTATATGAACAAGATCGTTAGTCTAGCCGATAACACTAGCGTTTATGACGTTGCTAAGGTAACGCCACTGTTAATTGCTGTGCAAATAAGTGAACGCTTCGGTAACCAGATCTATTTGAAGAGAGAGGATGAGCAGAGTATCCATTCCTTCAAGCTCAGGGGTGCCTACCAAAAAATGAGCTCATTAAGCGATGCACAAAAAATCAGGGGAGTTGTCGCTTCTTCGGCTGGAAACCACGCACAAGGTGTAGCCTTAGCGGCAAAAAAATTAAAAATCAGGGCGGTTATTGTGATGCCAATTAGTACCCCCAGAATTAAGGTGCAGGCTGTTCAACAACTAGGCGCCGAGGTTGTTCTACATGGCGATATCTATGATGACGCTTTTCAGTATGCAAATAAGCTATGTTCTGAGCAAGAACTAAACTTCATTCATCCCTATGACGACATCGACGTTATTGGCGGTCAGGCTACAATAGCTAAAGAAATTCTCTCTCAATTAGAAGATGTTGATTTTGTTTTTGTACCTGTCGGTGGTGGTGGACTGATTTCTGGTATCGCAAGTTATATCAAGCACTATGCACCAAAAGTTAAGGTTATCGGGGTAGAGCCTATGGATTCAGCGACACTTCACAATGCACTTGAGGGTAACAAGAGAGTGATACTTGAAGACGTTGGTAGGTTTGCCGATGGAGTTGCCGTGAAACAGATCGGTGAGTTACCTTTTGAGATTGCAAAAAAGTGTGTTGACGATGTCGTTTTGGTAAGTAATGACGAAATGTGTGCAGCCATTAAGGACATTTATGAGGATGTGCGTGCGGTATCTGAGCCTGCAGGGGCTCTTGCAACTGCTGGGGTCAAAAAATATATCCTCGAACATGAATTAAAGGGTAAAAATATTGTCTCAGTAATTTCAGGTGCAAACGTCAACTTTGACAGACTCAGATATATCGCCGAAAGGGCTGATTTGGGAGAGCTCACCGAAGCTATCATAGCAGTCACTATCCCTGAAGAACCTGGCAGTTTTTTAAGGTTCTGTGAGCTCCTCGACAACCATTCCGTGACCGAGTTCAATTACCGATACTCTCCAACTGGTGATGCTCATATATTTGTTGGTATCGAGATTTCCAGTGGAGACAATGAAAAACAGGCATTAATCGAAAAACTCAGAAAATCCTTCGAAGTCCTTGATATGAGCGATAATTCAATGGCAAAGACCCATATCCGTTATATGGTCGGCGGTCACGCCAATGCAAAAAACGAGGTTATCTATCGTTTTGAGTTCCCCGAAAGACCTGGCGCGTTGCTGAATTTTTTGAGGAAAATAAAAACCAAGTGGAATATTTCCCTGTTTCATTATCGAAATCATGGCGCCGACTTTGGTCGAGTGCTGATTGGTCTGCAGGCCGATAATGTTGCAGAACTTGAGGCCCGATTCGATGAGCTCGGCTATTACTATAAAAACGAAACCGACAACAAGGCGTACCAGTATTTCCTTTAATAAGCTCAACTCGGTCGAGATACCATCAGTACTCTCTATTGAAGAGCACAATTCAGATTATCCCTGGTCTCAGCATCAATTCACAACAAGTATTGAAAACAGCAATAACCTATGCTACTGCTGGAGCGTGAATGGCAAAACGATTGGTTACCTGATCGCTATGCTGGCAAAAGATACCGCTGACATCCTCAACATCGGCATTGATCCTGACTTCCAAAGAGAAGGCTATGGTACAGCTTTATTAAACCACCTAATTAAAGAGCTCAGAAAAAGGCATATTGGTGAAATTCTTTTAGAAGTTAGAGCAGGAAATAAGTCGGCGATTCAGTTCTATAAGAAACAAGGATTCGAAGAAAAATCTATTCGAAAAAATTACTATATAAAAAACTCAAATAACCAAACAAAGAGAGAAGACGGTATAATAATGAGCATAAGAATTCCTTTAAAAGAAAGTAAAGATGTCCTATAAAAATATCAAAGTTCCAGCCAATGGTAAAGCTATAACGATTAAGAATAATACCCTTGAAGTCCCCAACAAACCAATCATTGGCTATATTGAGGGTGACGGTATCGGGGTCGACATTTCACCTGTAATGCTGAACGTCGTCGACGCGGTGGTTAAGAAGGCTTATAAAGGTGAGCGTGAAATTCAGTGGATGGAGATCTATGCCGGTGAGAAGGCCGACAGACTTTATGGTGAATACTTGCCAGAGGAAACACTCAAAGCAATCAAAGAATTCTCGGTCGCCATCAAGGGTCCACTGACGACACCAGTTGGTGGTGGTATGAGATCCCTTAATGTCGCAATAAGACAGCAACTGGATCTCTATATTTGTCAACGCCCGGTGCAGTACTTTGACGGCACGCCATCTCCGGTAAAAGCCCCCGAGAAGGTCGACATGGTGATCTTCAGGGAGAACTCTGAAGACATCTATGCTGGGATTGAATTCCAGACTGGCTCCAAGGAAGTCAAGAAAGTGATCGATTTTCTGCAGCAAGATATGGGTGCGACAAAGATACGTTTCCCTGACACTTCAGGCATCGGTATAAAGCCGGTCTCGACTGAAGGCACATCGAGGCTAGTAAGAGCAGCAATTCAGTATGCCATTGACAACGACAAGCCATCAGTGACATTGGTCCACAAGGGCAATATCATGAAGTTTACGGAAGGATTGTTCAGGGATACCGGCTACCAGATTGCCAAGGATGAATTCGGCGCCAAGGAGATCGATGGCGGACCTTGGTGCAGCTTTGCCAACCCTAAAACAGGTCAGGAAATTATAATCAAGGATACGATCGCTGACGCTTTCCTGCAAGAAATCCTACTCAGACCTGAAGGATGCTCTGTGATCGCCACTCTTAACCTCAACGGTGACTATATTTCCGATGCTTTGGCAGCTCAGGTAGGGGGTATTGGTATTGCCCCAGGTGCCAACCTTTCAGACAGCGTTGCTGTATTTGAGGCGACCCACGGCACGGCTCCTAAATATGCAGGTCAAGATATGGTTAATCCCGGCTCTTTGATCCTCTCTGCGGAGATGATGCTGAGGCATATGGGTTGGACTGAGGCCGCGGATTTGATACTTCAAGCGATGTCAAAAACAATCCAAAAAAAGACCGTCACCTATGACCTTGAAAGGCTCATTGAAGGCGCTACTTTGTTGTCTTGTTCTGAGTTCGGAGAGGCTCTAAAGAATTCCATTAAATAA
>JAOMEO010000007.1 GCA_028345955.1 Candidatus Thioglobus sp. | reverse complement strand
TCTAAACGAAATGATTCTGCTCAAATAGCAGTTGCTGACCTTGGAGATAACAAAGCCATCAAAAAGTTAACTCAAACAATAAAGTCATTAGATTTACTAGTTAATAATGCCTCTGTTTTCTGCCCAAATTTGATAGAAAATAGTAACATTGAGTACTGGGATAAAATAATCAATGTTAACCTTAGAGCGCCTTTTTTCCTTGCTACGGGACTAAGTAAAGTGTTAGAGGTTAGTTATGGAAGCATTATCAACATTATTGACATTCACTCCGACCGTCCATTAAAAAACTTTTCCATCTATAATATTTCAAAAGCTGGCCTGAAAATGCTTACCAAGACACTAGCTAAGGAATTGGCACCTAATATTAGAACCAACGGTATTTCTCCGGGTTCAATTCTTTGGCCTCAAGATGAGTCCGAGCTAACCGACAAAGAAAAAATGATGATGATTGATAGAATACCACTAAAAAGACAAGGTTCACCAAATGACATTGCAGAAGCAGTATTATTTTTAGCTAATGCCAAATATATTACTGGGCAGGTTTTTAACATCGATGGCGGTCGTAGCCTTAATCAGTAAATATATTGAATTAGACTATTTATGGTATACTTTGCCTGTCGAACATTTTTTTTCGACCAACAAGAATTTTTTTACATATACCTTAATAGAAAAATTAGTTAATTAAGGTAATTTATTGGGCTTATTGACGCCACATACAGGACCGCATTTAGTAATTTGATGAATCACTCTAATCAACCCTTTATTCCAATTCAATACACAAGTATTGAGGCTTTGTACGTACTCAATAGTCCAGATATTATAGGACTTTATCATGAATCATATTCTCATCAATGCCACCCACAAGGAAGAAATCCGAGTGGCTATAGTAAGGAGCCAAAAGCTAACTGATCTTAACATTGAAACCAGCCTAAATCGAAAAACTAAAGGCAACATATACAAAGCAAGAATCTCTCGGGTAGAGCAATCTCTTGAGGCAGCATTCGTAGATTACGGCAAAGAAAAGCACGGCTTTCTCCCTTTCAAAGAAGTTTCAAGTTTCTTTTCTGACACTGTTAAACCTAAAGGCGAAAAACTAACAATCGCTGACATTCTCAAGGAAGGTCAAGAAATCATTGTCCAGGTTGAAAAGGAAGAGCGGGGTAATAAGGGTGCTGCTCTCAGTACCTATATCAATTTGGCTGGTGCCTATATGATTCTTACCCCTAATAACCCAAAAAGCGCTGGAATCTCAAGACAAATTATTACAACTGACCGACAAGACCTAAAAAATCTTTTGCCAAAATTAAAAGTCCCAAAACATTCAGGACTCATAATTCGTACAGAAGGTGCAGGAAAAGGCCTTGAAGAATTACAGTGGGAAATAGATCACTTGACGCAACTTTGGAAGTCAATTAAAACAGCAACAAAGAATCAAGACGAGCCTTTTTTAATTTATCAAGAGAGTGATATAACAGTAAGAGCTTTGCGTGACTATCTTAGAGAGGATACTGATAGTGTCATAATTGATGACCTTGAAACTTATCAAAAGGCTCGAGATTTTGTCAGCTTTGTGATGCCACACTATCTAGATCGAATTAAGTATTTCGATATTACGGAACATTCTTTGTTTGCTCACATGAGTGTTGAATCACAGGTTAAAAGTGTCTTCAATAGAGAGGTGACACTTAAATCTGGAGCTACAATTGTATTTGATACGACAGAGGCATTGACAGCTATCGACATTAATTCTGCACGTTCTACGAGAGGAACCAGTATTGAAGATACGGCTTTTAAAGCAAACATAGACGCTGTAGAAGAAATTGCTGCTCAATTACAGCTAAGAGATATTGGAGGATTGATCGTTATTGACTTCATTGATATGGGAACAGAAGACAATAGAGTGGCGATCGAAAAAGCAATGGAACAAGCGTGTGCCAATGACCGTGCACGCGTTCAAATTGGAACAATTTCAAGATTTGGTCTGCTAGAGTTGTCACGCCAACGTTTAATGAACTCGGTAGCAGAATCAACAGGCAAAATCTGTTCACAATGCAATGGAAGTGGAACAACACCAACCATACCTACTCTAGCGCTCAAAATTATTCGTCAACTTGAGGATTCACTCAATTCAAAGAAAAATAATGGTGATGTTACAATTCAGTCAAGTGTTGAAGTGGTAACTTACCTCCTTAATGAAAAAAGACAAAATATTAATCATATGGAAGTTAAGCATGACATTAGGATAACCTTATTACCTAATCAATATATGCATTTCCCAAGCTTCAGCATAAATACACAAAAGGCTGATAAAAAATCACAACACAAAAGCTTTCAAGGTATATCGAAACCTCAAATCAATACCAACGAAATTAACTACCTTGAAAAGGTGGAAATACCTGTTATTGCAGCCAACCACCCTTCAACTAAAATGCCTGAAAGAAAGGTCTCATTCATGAGCAAGCTGTCTGATATGTTTTCAATAGAAAAACCAGCAACACCTCAACAAAAACCTACCAGACCCAAAAATAGGAGCCAGAATAAGAATAGGAATAGGAGCCAGAATCGGAATAGGAGCCAGAATCGGAATAGGAGCCAGAACACAGGTGAAAAAAAGAACAATACTGGGAATAAGAAAAATTCTGGAAACCATAAAGGTTCAGGGAACCAAAGTAGAAACCTAAATCAGAACAAAAATCGAAATCAAAAGACTGCTTCAAACGATCAAAAAAAATCGACTGAAAAGGTTACTTAATAGGTCGATATATGAAGAAATACGCTGTCATTGGCAATCCGATACATCATAGCTTGTCACCGACTATCCATGCACAATTTGCAAAACAGATTGGACTTTCAATGAGTTATGAAAAAATTCTAGCACCGCTAGACGGATTTACTGTTACGGCCAAAAACTTTGTCAGTTCTGGGGCCTTAGGATTCAACATCACCGTCCCATTTAAAATTGAAGCATACAATCTTGTTGATGAGTACACCTTAAATGCAAAGACCGCAGGTGCTGTTAATACCATTAAAGTGGAAAACGGCACTCTTTATGGAGAAAATACTGACGGAATAGGTCTTGTTAACGACCTCTGTAATAATTTACAACAATCAATCAAAGGCAAAGACATCTTAATAATAGGAGCTGGTGGTGCGACTCAAGGTATCTTACTGCCTTTACTAGAGTGTCAACCAGAACGTATTTTGGTTGCAAACCGAACAAAAGAAAAGTCCTTAAAATTGGCAAGCAACTATAGTGAATACGGTAAAGTTTGTGGCTTTGGTTTAGATCAAATTAAAGCCAAACCGGTAGATATTATAATTAATGCTACAAGTGCTTCATTGGATGGCAAAATTCCTGATATTCCTCTAGGTGTTGCTTCTGGTGCACTATGTTATGATCTAATGTATGGTAGACAAACACCATTCATGCAGTGGGCAAGAGAAAACTCTGCTTTAGAAGTGACTGATGGTCTTGGTATGTTAGTCGAACAAGCTGCAAGTACGTTTGCTTTTTGGCATGGCAAGACTCCAGAGACAAAAGAAGTAATTAAATCTCTTAGGGAGACAATCGACTAATACTCCAGCCACTCCCTGAGCGCTGATATATAAAACGATCGTGCAGTCGACTTTCTCTACCTTGCCAAAACTCAATACTCTTAGGTATTACACGGTAACCTCCCCAAAAATCAGGCAAAGGTACCTCTCCTTTAGAAAATTTATTTTTCATTGACTCAAATTGACTAACCAATAAGCTTCTTGAGGAGATTGTTTCAGATTGCTGTGAAGCCCAAGCACCTAACTGTGAATCCTTTGGTCTTGAAGCAAAATACTTAATTGATTCAAGCGTTGTTACCTTTTCGACACTACCAACAATCTTTACTTGTCTATCTAGGTCTAACCATGGAAATAGAAGTGCAGCCTGAGGTTTTATTTCAATTTGTTGGGATTTTTTTGAACCATAGTTCGTAAAAAAAACAAAACCTTTGTCATCAAAATGTTTAAGAAGCACTGTGCGAATACCTATTTCATTCTCATCAGCAGTAGCCAAACTCATCGCACTGGAATCAGCAATGCCAAAATTTACTGCCTGATTAAACCATAGCGAAAACTGCTTAAATGGATCATTATCGAGCTCAGACCTGTGAAGTCCGTTTTGTCTAAACTTCTTTCTAATATTAGTCAAATTGACTGTCATAATATCTAAAAATTAAAAAGGGATTAGGTTACTTTTTTTTGATTCTGTCAGGTGTTGGGTAATCAAAGCTTTGACTGGAGGAAAGCGGTTTGCAAACTTAAGTACTAACTTTCTAACCTGCTTAATTGCCGCATCATCATTTGTAAACAATGAAACAATTCCGTTAGTACCAAAGTACATCAACCTAGACAGGTTTATCTGTTTTCTTTCAAACTCTTTTAGTACTTCATCCGAACCAATATCAAGACCATTATTAAGCGCCCTACTAATGGACAACGATAGTAGATCCTGGCCTCTCAAACCTAAATTAAAACCATGCGCGGTTACCGGATGCATACCCACAGCTGCATCACCAATTAGAGCAAACCTTGTTGCTCTAAATTTATGAGCATAGACTCCAACCAAGGGGTACGAATGGCGACTACCTATCTGTTTCATTTGACCTAATTTGCCAGCAAAACCATTGCTTGCCATCTCGTTAAATTTTTCCTCATCAAGGTCTAACATCTCATCTAACCTATCAGTTGAAACCGTTAGTACTACTGATGAAACCTTACCATTAAGCGGTAAAAGTGCTAACGTGTGGCCATAATTAAAGTACTCTAAAGCGATATGATTGTGAGCCTTTTCATGTGACATCCTTGTTGTTATCATGACCTTGGAGAAGTCCTTCATAACCGAAGGTATACCCATCTTTCTCCTAATTTCAGAAAAACGACTATCTGCTGCGACAACCAATTCAGATTTAATAGTTTTACCATTTGATAGTGAAACTTCTGCGCCCGTATTAGTAGTACGAACATCATCTACCGTCAGCTCATTCAAAATCCTTACATTGTCAGCTTGCAAGACCCTTTTAAATAATGCCGCTCTAATTAAATGGTTTGGCACTAAATAACCCAAAGCTTCAATTGAGGATTTTTTAGCGTCAAAGTTCAACAAAGAATCTGAACCGCCGTCAAATACTTTTGCTTCTTTTAGTGGGCTCACCTTAGCTTCATCAATTAGCGCCCAGACACCAAGTTTTATTAATATTTTACGCGAATGATGAGTGAGTGCTATTTCGCGACCATCTGGTTTAGGTTTTGAAATTGATTCAAGTGTTGACTTTTCAACTAGAAGAATATTCAAGTCCAAACTTGCCATAGAACAGGCAAAGCTAAGACCGGCAGGTCCGCCTCCTATAATAACGATATCGTAATCCATCTCACTGTTGCGTTAATTTGATGAGGATTCATTTTAGCACCCTTTAAAAAATATATATTGATCGAATAAAGGATGTTCTTACTGAGTGCTGGTTTTGGATTCCTCGATCTGCTTTAACCAATACAAACTTTTTTCTATATTTTTCTCTGTACCGATGCCTTCTTTATACATTTCAGCGACCTTGATTTGTGACTCTATACTGCCCTTCCTTGCAGCAATAATGTAGTACTCATAAGCTTTTTCAATGTTCTTAGTGACTCCCTTTCCGTTCTCATACATCTCAGCCAGATTGTGTTGTGCAAAAAGGTAACCCTGGTTCGCAGATAAGCTAATCCAACTGAAGGCTTTCTCCAAATCCAAAGGTATCCCGATACCTAGATAATACATGGCACCCAGATAGTACTGAGCTTTGGGATGCGACTGGTTGGCAGCTTTGTTTAAATATTCAAGCCCCTTTGTATCATTTTGTTCAACTCCGACACCTACAATATACATTATACCAATAGCAGTAATTGCATCCAAATCTCCAGTTTTAGCTGCATGTTCAAAAGCCAGCAGCGCTTTTTCATAGTCCTGTTCAACACCGTCACCATAAAAGAAAGCTCGTCCTCTTTCGTAAAGGCTAGAATCTGCATTAACAGGGAACGAAGTGGTGAATAAAAGGGTTATAAGTAATAAATATTTCATAGGAAGAAATTGTATACGAAATAGTCTGTAACTGTTCACTCTTCAAATGAACTTTTAAAAAAAGTTAAGGGCTTATATAAAAAATAAGCCGCTGTTAAGTTCAATGGTAAGTAATATATTTACACACCATTTCTGGGAACAAACTCTAATACCGTTGCATTGATACAATATCTCGGCATTCCGTCAGGTCCATCATTAAATACGTGACCTAAATGAATATCGGAACTAACTGACCTAATTTCAGTCCGAACCATACCAAAACTAAGGTCAAGCTTCTCATAAACCTCATTATCTACAGGCTTAGTAAAGGATAGCCAGCCCGATTTAGAATTAAATCGATCAACAGTATCAAACAGTGGCCTACCTGAAAGCTTATCTACGAATATGCCTTCAGGGGTATCTTTAAATATCTCATATTGTTCACAATAGCGTCTATCTGTTCCATCATTAAAGGCAACATTAAAAGCCTCAGAGTCCTTACCCAACTTAAATTCTCCTAAAGCTTGGTAAAATTCCTCAAAGGACATAATTCCCTGGTGCGCCCAGACCTCCTTGCCATCAACTATAAAAAATATAGTTGGCGTTGCCCATGTCTCTGTGTTTAATTCAAACCCCTTAAGAGCAGATACAGGGGAAGATCTCAATGGAATGGTGCCCTTATATTTTGAAGTCACTTTTTTTTCAAATTCTAGGCAAAATAGACAAGTCCCTTCTATTTCAGGCCCAATCACAATTATCTCTTTACCTCCAAGGGGAACTATGTCGTTTTTAGCAATTTTGGGTGACGACTGGTTCAGAAAAGTCACACCTGTCGAGTGATCGGGGCAGTAACCGTTTGGATTTTTCAATAAATAGTTCTGATGGTAGTTCTCTGCTGGCCAAAATTTATCTAATGCTCCCATCTCGGTTACAATTTGCCCATAACCTTGAGCTGTCAAGAGTGTTTGAAAATCTTGTTTGGTTTTATAGGCTATCTCTTTTTGTTCTGGAGTTGTCCAATAAATCGCAGAGCGATAATTGTTACCTACATCATTTCCTTGTCTATTAAGTTGAGTAGGGTCATGAATCTCCCAAAAGTTTTTAATTAAAAACTGAGTTGAAACTTGACTTGAATCATAAATAACCTTGACTGTCTCGGTATGATTGACCAAACCATTATCATTGCTTGCTTTCTCTTCGGCTGAAAGACCGATATTTTTCAAAATATCTAGAAAGGACCCGGTTTGTGGAATGCGATTGTTGAGAACATCCTCATAGCTCGGATCTTCATAGTTACCTCCGGAGTATCCAGAAACCACATCGATGACACCATCAATGTTTTCAAAGTTCTTTTCAACACCCCAAAAACAACCTGCCGCAAAAAAAATTTCTAATACCATTGTCTTTGTTTATCAATTAAAAAAATATTATTGCAAGTCTACACTCTAAATGCAAGTTTCAAATGTTTTATGAGTGAAGAAAAGATCAAGATTATAATGTATGGCAAATGATTTAAAACTCAAATGACTGCGCTACAGGATGTGTATCGATAATAAATATTTTCAGTCTTTTTGCTTGCAATTATCGAAATTTGGTACAAAATATAGCTTAGTTTTTTAACAAAAAATAGAGTAATAATTATGAGTTGGAAGACAAAAGTTTTAGGTGGGGCACTAGGTTATATGATTGGTGGACCGCTAGGTGCTATGCTTGGTGTGGCATTCGCGAGTAATTTTTCTAAACGTAAGTCTAATTTTGGCGGATTTGCTAAAGATTATCGTCCGGGCAATCAGCAGCGCGTTCAAGCAGCATTTTTTAGTAGTTTATTTTCAGTTATGGGCTATATTGCCAAAGTCGATGGCAAGGTATCAAAGTCTGAAATTCTCTTAGCACAGCAAGTTATGCAACATATGCAATTACCAGAAGACATGCAAAAAGTCGCAAAAGAGCTGTTTAACCAAGGCAAAGACAAAGATTTCAACCTAGACGAAGTGCTTGAACAGTTCCGTATTGAAAGTCATAGGCGTACTCACTTAATACGTATGTTTTTAGAGATTCAAATCCAAGCCACTTATGCTGACGGGGTGTTGGACGATAAAGAACATGATGCACTTAAATATATTGCGCAAAAACTACACTTTCCTATTCATGAGCTAGAGAATCTGATTCAGCAATTTTCTGCTACTAGCAACAATACTAATAAACTAACTGTTAACGAAGCCTACGTGATATTGGGTGCGGATAAAAGTCTCACTGATAAGGAGCTCAAACGAGCCTATCGCCGATTGTTAGCTCAACATCATCCAGATAAATTAGTTGGTAAAGGCTTACCAGAGGAGATGAAAAAAATAGCTAATGAAAAAACCCAAGAAATCATTAACGCCTATGAGCTCATTAAAAAGCACCGTGGCATGCACTAATTAAGGTTCAATCTTCCCTCATACATCAAACGGAATTTGGACTTTAGTCCAAGTTGATATACAATCATAGTATGAAAAGACTCTTTCTACTCTTACTGCTATCTCTCGGTTTAACTTATATCTCTTACGGTAGTACTCATGCTCTTGCTCCACCTCCAGCAGAGGAAGCTCCAGCAGAGGAAGCTCCTGCTCAAGAAGCTGGTGGTGGTGCAGCTCCAGCTCCAGCTCCAGCTCCAGCTCCAGCTCCAGCTCCAGCAAATGATGATCTTTGTGGAGCGGAGGAATCAACATCAACACCTGAAAATATCTCAGATGAAGTTAATAAAGGAGATATAAGTTGTCCGGGTGATGTTGAAATTACTGAAGCACCTGCTCCAGTACCTACTCAACGCCCTGATATGTTTTCTACCGCAGTTGTTAAATATGCCACTACTGTAACAACTTGGGCAGAAATGGGCATACCGGCAGCCATAGTCAAGAAATATCTTAAAGATCCCACTGGTACCCCCAGTGATGCTATAAATGCAACTAAGGCAATGGCTGTTAGTACTGCTGAGGCAGCGAGCGCAGCTAGTGCAGCGGCTGCTTTTGGTGCTGAAACTGCAGCTGAAACTGCAGCTAAGGCAGCGGCTGTTAGTGCTGCTGAGGCAGCGAGCGCAGCGGACGAAGCTAGTGCTTGTTCGCGGCTTCCAGAGGGTGAAACAGCTGACTATTGCTGAAGAAATGAGCGCAGCGGACGAAGCTAGTGCTTGTACGCGGCTTCCAGAAGATGACCCCAACAGATGTTGAAGGGGTGTCCTACACAGAAGTAAAATCAATATGTTTGGATGTTGATGGCGCGTTACCGGCAGGTAGTACAGAGTAGAAAAATGTTACTCGCTCTTGGGCTATATAAACAATATCTGTATCACGTGGCACCCATAGCACGTCTCCAGGACCGGCTTCGAATATTTTGTCACCGACTTGTAATGTGAACTGTCCCTCGAGTATGCTGATGACCTCGTCATAAGTTATATGCCAAGGTATAGAGCAATCTTCAAAAACTCCAATCCCAGCTCCCAGTTTATCGGAAAACGACACATTGACCAAACCGATGGTTTTCATGCCGTTCACAGGATCAAGGTCGAGGTTTTTTTTATGGAATATCTTTGTTTCTGACATAACGACTCTCCTTATTGAGTATTAAATACTTTTTGGCTAAAAGTCCTATTATTAAATGATTTTCGACTGCTTGTCACGTTTTTGTAGAGTTTTTTTTATCATAGGTATATACTTTGTTCAAATTAATACAGGATTTATTTTTGAAAAAACTACTCTTAATCTTATTTCTATCTTTTAGCTTTATAGTTTCGAGCTATGCTGATAGTGATAGTTGTATAAATGCATATGACAATGATGTTTATGAAAATATTCTAATAGAATGCACAACACCTGCTAATGCGGGTGATGTGGTCTCACAAAATATTCTGGGATGGGCATATCTTAGCGGTCAGGGAGTTACGCAAGATTATTCGATGGCCTTTAGCTGGATTAGCAAATCAGCCGAGCAAGGAAATACTTGGGCTCTTGGTCAGCTAGGATTAATGTATCAAAATGGCTACGGCGTTTCTAAGGACTATAACCAAGCCTTTACTTTGCTTACAAGTGCTGGAAAAGACTGGGAAGGAGAGTTAGAGGCATTAGAAATACTTATTAAGGAAGAAGCTGAAGCTGAAGCAAAGAAAAAAGCTGAAGAAGCTGCTAAAACGGAGATATATCAAGCCATAGATAAGATTGAAAATTTAAAAGCAATACCTGCTAATCGAATAGGAAAGTGGTATGGATCTTACGACGGTGGAAGTGAAACTGAAACTTGTTCTGGTTCCGATACAATTGAAATCATAGTTTTACATGATCAAGTTATGTCAAGACCTTTTGGTGAGTATTCTATTATCGATAGTTACGGCTACAGTAATTATTATGTTGATTTTCCTGATTGGACTCTCCACTTTTTCCCAAATAATATTATTCAAATTTCCGATGATCAATCAGAAATTGATGAACTTTATTTTGAAACATTAATGTTCCCAGAGCTCGAGTCAAATCCACGCTATACAAATTTCGAACTCTTTCAATGTAATAATTTAAATAATCAGATTGATTTTATTTTATTGGAAAGTGATGCAATTAAATTTGATAAGTTAATCTACTCTGCAAAAAATGAATGCCAAAACAACAAACCCATTGATTGCTTGAGGGAATTTGTAGATTTCGCCGATGTATCAAATAATAATAAATTATCACGTGCTGAGTTAACAAGATTTGCAAAATTTGTTGTTAAATGGCTAACTTTAAGGGGTGAACTCCAATTAAATGAACGTATGGGTGCTAATGCTGCCACTATGATTATTGCACCTGCTCTAGCAGAGTTTATTCTACTGAACTATGACTATGATAATGATGAACATATCGACATTAAGGAAATGACATTTGATATCGCGAATATTAGCGGTAATTCAGAGCTTAATAATAAAATAATTAGAGGCTATATCGAAGCCTTAGATCTATTCTCTGAATCGAAAACAAACGCCTCAAGAATGTTAGACGATTTATTTTAGAAAAAAAATGGTAGTCGCGGTCAGATTTGAACTGACGACTTCCACCTTGTCGAGGTGACACTCTAACCAGCTGAGTTACGCGACTACGAAGGGGCTTATTATACTGCCTCGAAAACCGAACGGATAATTTTTTGGATATCACTAGCGGCTTGATAAGGGTTTTCAGCATCTTTGATTGGTCGTCCAACAACAATATAGTCGGAACCATTCTTAAATGCTGTAGCAACATCAACCACACGCTTTTGGTCGTCATCATTAGCAACCGGTCGAATACCAGGAGTCACAGCAATTAACTTGTTGTCTACATATTTTCGAATGTAGGGCACTTCTAAGCCTGATGAAACAACACCATCACAGCCAGCTTCAAAAGCACGTTTGGCACGTGAAATTACTAATTCCTGAACATCACAATCAAACCCTAGGTCATCTAGGTCGCCTCGATCTAGACTTGTAAGCGCAGTTACCGCTAATATTTTTAAATCATTCTTATTTTCAGCGGCCTTTTCCATTAATGCCTGGTTGCCATGAACGGTTGCAAATGTAGCACCATAGTAACTCAGTCTTGCTATCGCTCGACCGACTGTTTCAGGAACATCAAAAAACTTTAAGTCAACAAAAACTTTTTTGTCTCTTTCTATTAGCCAATTTAATAGTTCGAAGTAACTACCTGTCATCAACATTTCCATGCCGATTTTATAAAAATTTACACTGTCATCGAGTTCAGTGACGATGTCTTTAGCTTGATTAATCTCTGGTACATCTAGAGCAAAAATTAACCTATCTTCTACATTAATATTTTTCATAAAAGTCTCATTAAAACTCTATACCTTATAAACTCTATTAGTCATGTAAATCTAGTATAAAAAATTATACTTTGATTTCGCAGACGGTAGAAGTCAACAACACAAGAAGCTGCCTGAGGATTAACTCATGAAATACACTCTAAAGGTATAAGCTGTAGCTAGAAACTCAGTTATTAGTCAAGCGAGCTAACAGTCACCTTAACTTTAATGACATCTTCTGAAGGTCTCTTTTTGCTTGCAAATACTAAATCACGACCTTCATAATCGATATGCACTAAATAGTGACTCAGTTTCTTAACAAAGCTCGTTTTAACCTTTGTTTCGCAAACCTCTTTACTGACCACAACTTGGACAGATGAGTTTGCTTTCTCTGCATCACTTACCATAGAAGCACCTAAAACAATACCAGCCAAAGTCATTACATCTTTGCCAGTATCACTACTATCCTCAGCAATTTTGTTACCAATCGCGCCACCGAGTATTGCACCAATAATTTCATTGGTTGCACTACCGTCACCTGCGTTCTGTAAGGTCTCTTGTATGTAACATTCCTGATAAGGCTCTTCAGTTCTGTATTGTTTGTAAGCTTTCTCAACAGAGGTCACAGTGGCATAGTCAATGTAGCTTCCAGCGACCACCATTTGTGTCCCTAGAAGTAACGATATCAATACCAAACTTTTTATAAATATTTTCATACCCATACCCCACTATCATTTAGCCCCTATAATGTAAATTATATACCTTTATTGTATTTCTTCTTTGAATTTAGTAAACAATACCCTTTACTATATCCATGACCCAATGTGTTCATGGTGTTGGGCATTTAAACCAACCTGGGATACTGTTACAAGGGCAGTATTGGGAAAAGTGAAGGTGGACTATCTTCTCGGTGGATTGGCTCCTGACAGCAATCAACCCATGCCTATTGAAACTCGTGAATATATCAAGGGAAACTGGAAAAGAATTCAGAAGATGATTCCAGACACAAGATTTAATTATGATTTTTGGACATCCTGCGAACCAAAACGCTCAACATATCCTGCCTGCAGAGCCGTGATATGTGCCAAACAGCAGAACCCTGATTTTGAAAACTTAATGATTTTTGGTATTCAAAAGTCTTACTATCTAGAGGCTCAAAATCCTTCAAACAATGATGTATTGATTAACATTGCTGAAAACCTTGGGCTTGATACTGATAAATTTAAAATAGATTTGAAATCATCACAGGTTAATGAAATTCTGCTTGATGAAATTAAACTTGCCAGATCAATGGATATCAATTCAATGCCCTCTTTAGCTTTGAAAATTAATGGTACTCTAAAAGGAATTAATATTGACTATTTGGATGCAAATTACATTGTTAAGCAAATAATTCCTTGAAATAATAGTCATAACTGGCAATAATAGAAATCCTGCCTTGGTAGCTCAGCTGGATAGAGCACTCGCCTCCTAAGCGAGGGGTCGTGAGTTCAAATCTCGCCCAGGGCGCCAAACTTTTGAACCAGTTTTATCTACTCTACGGCGAATAATCTATTCTTTTGTGATAAAAAAATTGTCACAGGTATAATATTGGCCATCTAACTTAAGCGCAACTATAGTCTATGTCTGGCAATACTTTTGGAAAATTATTTACTCTGACAACCGCTGGTGAAAGTCATGGCGATGCCCTGATTGGGATCGTTGATGGTTGCCCGCCTGGAATGTCATTGACAGAGAAAGACCTACAGGATGACCTTGACTTAAGGAAGCCTGGCAGTTCAAGGCACACCACTCAGAGACGGGAAACGGACGAAGTTAAGATTCTATCTGGCACTTTTGAAGGAATAACGACAGGCACGCCAATCGCCCTTATCATTCAAAACGCTGACCAGCGCCCAAGAGACTATACCAATATCGCTAACTCTTTTCGTCCAGGTCATGCAGACTACACCTATCAACAAAAATATGGTCTCAGAGATTATCGTGGTGGTGGTCGTTCATCCGCCAGAGAGACCGCAATAAGAGTTGCAGCTGGAGGCATTGCAAAAAAATACCTAAAAGAAAAGCATAGTATTGAGATTCATGGATATCTAGCTCAACTCGGTCCGATTGTGTTTGAGAATTTTGATTGGAAAGAGGTACACAATAACCCATTCTTTTGTCCTGACGCTGCCAAGGTTAGTGAGCTAGAAGACTACGTAGACAAACTCAGAAAGGCTGGTGACTCCATTGGCGCGAGGGTCAATGTTGTCGCTAGTAATATGATTACCGGGCTTGGAGAGCCTATCTTTGACCGTCTTGACGCTGAAATAGCTCATGCAATGATGAGCATTAATGCAGTCAAGGGTGTCGAAATTGGTGCCGGTTTTGATGTCGTCAATCAGAAAGGTTCTATACATAGAGACCCGATAACACCTGAAGGTTTCACTTCGAATAATTCTGGTGGCATCCTTGGAGGTATAAGTTCTGGACAAGACCTACTGATTTCAATTGCACTCAAACCCACCTCGAGCATCCGTATAAGTGCTCAGAGTATTGACAAAAAAGGTAAAGCTACAGAGATTAGTACGACAGGTCGCCATGACCCCTGTGTCGGCATCAGAGCCACCCCAATAGCTGAAGCTATGCTGGCAATCACTTTAATGGATCATGCTTTACGTCACCGAGCACAAAACGCCGATGTCACACCATCAGTTTCCGCTGTACCTGCAGCAAAATTGTAGTTCTCATTTTGTCTAAGTAATGTTTAGGGTAGTGTTATTTAAATTGTCCATCTTTTAAGTATTTAATTTGGTTTCGAACATCTGCAGCCTGTTCAAATTTCAAGTCCTCAGCAAACCCATACATCTCCTTTTCTAGGCGCTTTAATTCCTTGGCGAGTTGAACAGGTGACAAACGAACCTGTATAATCTCTGGTCCCATTTCAGCTATCTCAGAGGCCGACAGATCAGTATCCAGAATATCAACGATTGGCTTTACAACACCTTTGGGTATTATGCTGTATTTTTTATTAAAAGCCTTCTGCTTATTTCTTCTTCTGGTTGTTTCGTCTATTGCTCTTTGCATCGAGTTGGTAACTCGATCTGCATACAAAATAACGCTACCATTGATATGTCTTGCGGCACGGCCCATAGTCTGAATGAGTGATCGCTCTGAGCGCAAAAACCCTTCCTTATCGGCATCTAATATTGCAACCAAAGAAACTTCCGGTATGTCCAAACCCTCTCGAAGTAAATTAATGCCTACCAATACATCAAATATACCGAGACGTAAATCACGAATAATCTCAACCCTCTCAACAGTGTCAACATCAGAATGAAGATATCTAACCTTGACGTTGTGTTCGTGTAAGTAGTCACTTAACTGCTCAGACATGCGCTTAGTGAGAGTTGTTACAAGTACTCTTTCTTTAATGGCAACTCTTTTACGGATCTCTGATAATAGGTCATCGACCTGGGTTTCTACCGGACGGATTTCTATACTTGGATCCAACAGACCGGTTGGTCTGACAACCTGTTCGGCAATCACAGTGGAAACTTCCATTTCATAGTTAGCAGGTGTCGCGGAGACCATAATGCATTGACCCACTCTTTCAGAAAATTCATCGAACTTTAAGGGTCTGTTGTCTAGTGCTGAAGGCAGTCGAAAACCAAAATCAACAAGCGTCGTTTTACGGGACCTGTCGCCATTATACATACCCCCAATTTGGCTCACAGAGACGTGAGACTCATCCAAAATAACAAGTGCATCTTCTGGTAAATAATCAAGTAGTGTTGGTGGTGGCTCGCCTGGCTTGCGACCAGATAAATAACGCGAATAGTTCTCAATACCAGAGCAGTAACCTAACTCTCTCATCATTTCCATATCTAGCACTACTCTTTGGGAAAGGCGCTGATCCTCCACTAACTTGTTTTGAGAAATTAATTCCTTCTTACGCTCAGCGAGCTCTACTTTGATATCATCAAGGATATTTAGAATCGTTGACTTAGGTGTGACGTAATGTGTCTTTGGGTAAACTGTAACCCTATGAAGGGACTTCAACTTTTCACCTGTGAGAGGATCAAACCAAGACAGGTTTTCAACTTCGTCATCAAACATCTCCACCCGTATCGCCCTCTCCTCGGAATCTGCTGGAAAGATATCGATAACCTCTCCCTTAACCCTAAAGTGACCACGCATTAGGGTAACGTCGTTACGAGTGTATTGCATTTTAGAGAGCGTCGATAGAATTTCCCTTTGCTTTGTGACCTCACCAACAGTCAAGTGCAACAACATTTTCATGTAACTATCAGGGTCACCCAAACCGTAGATAGCAGAAACACTGGCAATGATAATGACATCCTTACGCTCTAAAAGTGCCTTTGTAGCAGAAAGTCTCATCTGCTCAATCTGTTCATTAATTGAAGCGTCCTTCTCGATATAGGTATCTGAAGCAGGAACATAAGCTTCTGGCTGGTAATAGTCATAATAAGAAACAAAATATTCGACCGCGTTTTTAGGAAAGAATTCTTTCATCTCGCTATAGAGTTGAGCCGCCAATGTTTTATTGGGAGCCATGATTAGGCTTGGTTTTTGACTCTTCTCTATGACATTGGCAAGGGTAAAAGTTTTACCTGAACCAGTGACACCTATTAGTGTTTGATATTTGGCACCTGAATTGATTCCATCCAGTAACTTTTTGATCGCTTTTGGTTGATCACCCTTGGGTGAAAATGCTGACTTTAGCTGAAATTTTCTAGCCATTATTGGCATTTTTTCATTAACATAAGCAGTTAATTTTAAACTATTTAAATAAGCCCGTAAATGTCAACTATTCTTTCAAATCGAGTACAAAAAATTAAACCATCAGCGACCTTGGCCGTGAGCGATAAAGCCAAGCAGTTAAAGGCCCAAGGAGTACAAATCATTTCCATGGGTTCTGGTGAGCCAGACTTTGACACACCAGTTAATATTCAAAAGGCTGCTAGCCAGGCAATTGGAGCTGGTGAGACTCGTTATACGTCAGTTGATGGAACACCAAAACTTAAAAAAGCCATCTGTGAGAAATTTAAAAGAGAAAACGGTCTCGAATACTCTGACAATGAGGTGATGGTCTCTTCTGGTGGTAAGCAGGTTTTTTATAATCTCTGTCAGGCCATCCTTAGTAAGGGTGATGAAGTTATCATTCCAACCCCTTACTGGGTATCCTACCCGGATATTGTTATCCTTGCAGATGCAACACCAGTTTTCATTGAAGCTGGGCTCGACCAGGAATTCAAGATAATGTCTGAGCAACTTGAATCTTGTATTAATGCCAATACCAAACTCTTTGTTCTCAATAGCCCCTCAAACCCTACAGGTGCCGTATACACGAAATCTGAAATAGAGTCTCTTGGTGCAGTCTTAGAAAGACACCCACAGGTCAACGTAATTAGTGACGATATTTATGAACATATTCGCTGGGAAGACGACGAATTTATCAACATTGCGATGGCATGCCCAAACCTAAAAGACAGAACAATCATCCTCAACGGAGTCTCAAAAGCCTACGCGATGACGGGCTGGAGGATTGGTTATGCCGCCGGACCGAAAGATATCATCAAGGCAATGAAAAAGATTCAGGGACAGTCTACATCAAATCCGAGCTCAATCTCACAGGCTGCTGCACTTGAAGCAATCAGTGGCGATCAATCATTTATTAGTATGATGGTTAAAGCCTTTGAGAGACGACATAATTTTCTTGTCGACAGTCTTAACACCATCGATGGCATTGAATGCCCACAATCTCGCGGCGCATTCTATTCATTCCCAAGAGTGCAAGGTCTGATTGACCGACTCGAACTCAAGGACGATGTTGAGTTTTCGACTTATTGCCTTGATAAAATTAGCTTAGCTGTGGTTCCTGGCTCTGCTTTTGGTGCGCCTGGATATGTGCGACTCTCTTTTGCAACAAGCATGGATAACTTAAAATTAGCAATAGAGCGTTTATCCAACATTTAGATTGTGCTTTTTTTTCTTGACATGCTAATTTTCATAAGATAACCTCTCTCTCATTAAACAGGAGAAAAAATAATGCTAGACAAAAGACAGTTTTATATCAACGGTCAATGGGTCGACCCTTCAACTAAAAACGACCTTGATGTTATCAACCCATCAGACGAGACAGTCTGTGCAGTCGTTTCTCTGGGCTCCCAGACTGACACTGACGCTGCAGTTGCTGCAGCAAGGGCTGCTCTACCCTCTTGGTCTATTTCAATGAAAGCCGACAGAATTGCACTCTTGGAGAGACTCTACGATATCTATGAAAGAAGAATGGACGATATGGCTGAGGCCATCTCAATGGAAATGGGTGCTCCGATTGATTTCTCGAAAGCGTCTCAAGCAACCTCTGGAACAAGCGCAATTAAAGAATTCACTAGACAACTTAAAAAGTTCGAGTTTGAAGAGCAGCTCGACGATTCAGACGATCGACTGCTATATGAACCAAAAGGAGTCTGCGCACTTATTACGCCTTGGAACTGGCCAATCAGTCAGGTCGCACTTAAGGTTATTCCTGCAATTGCCGCTGGCTGTACAATGGTCCTAAAGCCTTCTGAGTTGTCTCCCCTGGATTCAATGATTTTTGCTGAAATGCTCGATGAGGCTGGATGCCCTGCTGGCGTATTTAATCTAGTCAATGGAGACGGAGCGGGTGTTGGAAGTCAGCTTACCTCCCACCCAGATATCGACATGATCTCTTTCACTGGCTCAACCAGAGCTGGATCTCTCATCTCTCATAACGCAGCTGACGACTTTAAGAGGGTTGCATTAGAGTTGGGTGGTAAAGGCGCCAACATTATTTTTGCAGATGCGGATGATAAAGCTGTCAAAAGGGGTGTTAGACATTGCTTTAACAATACCGGACAGTCATGCAATGCCCCGACAAGAATGCTCGTAGAGCGCACCGTTTATGACCAGGCGGTTGAGATAGCCAAAGAGACTGCAAACTCGACAAATGTTGATATCGCCTCAAAACAGGGTAAACATCTTGGCCCTGTCGTCTCAAAAGTCCAGTTCGACAAAATTCAAAACCTGATACAAACTGGTATCGACGAGGACGCAAGACTGGTTATTGGAGGCACAGGAAAACCGGAAGGCCTAGAAACAGGGTATTTTGTGAAGCCTACCATTTTTGCTGATGTCAACAATCAAATGACAATCGCCCGGACTGAAATCTTTGGTCCTGTTCTATCAATCATTCCCTTTGATACCGAAGAAGAAGCCATCGAGATTGCCAATGACACGCCATATGGTTTGACAAACTACATTCAAACTCAGGACCCTGAAAAAGCGAAGCGTGTCTCTAAAAAACTGCTTTCGGGAATCGTAGAGGTTAATGGCAAAGGTACAGGAAACGGCGCACCGTTTGGAGGTTATAAACACTCTGGAATTGGTCGTGAGAATGGCGCATTAGGGCTAAAAGAGTTCATTGAAGTGAAGGTGGTTTCTGACTGGAATTGATTTCTACTCTATACCTAATGGATGGCCTTAAATAAAATTGCCGTTGGCGGTATTAGTACCGAATGTAGCACATATTCGCCGCTATATCAAAATGAAAGTGACTTTAAAAGTCTACAAGGTCAAGACCTGCTTGATCTGATTGCTTTTCCGTTTGATAATTACGGTATCGAAACTTATCCAATTTTTTTTAATAAATCGGTTCCTGGTGGTCCTATAGAGAGTCAGTATTTTAGACAGACAAAGGATAAATTTATCGCCGAACTTGAGTCTCTGGGAACACTTGACGGGGTGCTACTTATTATGCATGGCGCAATCTTTGTTGACAACTTAGATGATCCAGAAGGAGAGTGGATTGAGGCTGTTCGTGATGTTGTCGGTGAAGATTGTATCGTCTCTGTAAGTTTTGATCTTCACGGCCAAATGACAAACAAAATCGTTAACAACATTGACGCCTTTGCAGCCTACAGAACTGCTCCCCACGTTGATGTAGAAGAAACTTACATGAGAGCATCAAAAATGCTCGCGGACGCGCTCACAAGCAACAAACGCCCTACTGTGCTATGGTCACCGATTCCTGTGCTGGTTGCTGGGGAAATGTCTTCAACATTTGTTGAGCCCTGCCAATCGATTTATAAAAACCTTGAATTGTTAGATCAAAGAAAGGGAATCATTGACACCAATCTGATGGTTGGCTATGTCTGGGCAGATACCCAAAGAGCGGTGGCCTCTGCTGTGGTGACCTGCACCAACAAAAAAACAGGCACAGAGATTTGTCAAATCATTGCCAATCTTTACTGGAACTCTCGCCATCAATTAAAATTTGACATGCGATCAGGAGACATCAGTGCTTCAATTAATTCACTACCCAAGAACTTTTCTATCATCGCTGATAGTGGTGACAATCCCACAGCCGGAGGTGTGGGTGATAGAGCTGACGTCTTGGAAGCAGTATTGAACAAAAAAATTGATCATGTATTATTCGCCGGAATTGCCTCAGAGTCAGCTTACAATGAACTCCAAAAAGGAAATGAATTTAATATTGGTGGAAGCTTTGGTGGTGGTGGACCAAATTTAGCATTAAATGCTGATGAGGTCTACTTTAAAGAGCAATGTGCAATTGCTAAGGTACAAAACATAACAATCGTTGTCTCCAAAAGAAGAAGGCCTTTTCATTACCTCTCCGACTTTGATAATTTGCGCTTAAACCTTCAGGATTATCGACTTCTAGTGGTTAAATCTGGTTATTTATCACCTGACCTTCAAGGTTTGTCATGTCCTTCATTTATGGCTCTTTCGAGTGGCGCCGTGAACCAAGATTTGATGAATATAGGTAACCACCATAGAAAGAAACCAACTTTTCCATTTCAAGAGTTCAATGAATTTGTTCCAGAGGTTAGCGATGGATCAAATCTGCTCAGTTAACTGCATCTAAAACACCACTTATAAGTGTCTGTTCGTTCCACTGATTTGGACCTGCTCCAACCCTAACAACTACCAAGTCTTGGGAAGGAACTACGTAACACCTATTTGAGTTATAGCCTTCAAGGGCAAACATATCTTTGGGCAGTCCTGGCCAGTGAGTTCCATTGGTGTTAACCCAAAAAGTGTATCCATACTCTGGATTCAATTGCTGAGAGGATTTTGTCGCGGTCTCGACCCACCAACTTGGGATCACTTCCTTGCCGTTCCATAACCCCTGATGCATCAATAAATAACCAAACCTTGCCAACTCTCTTGCCGAAATGTGAAGTCCTATATGAGCGCATGTATGAGGACCTATAAATTTCCCTCCACCCAACACATCCCAGCTCGCATTCTCGATGCCAATCTCTGTAAAGACTTTTTCTTGCATGTATTCATGAATCTCTTGACCCATAATGGAATGAAACAGTATCGATAAATGAGCCATCGCTGGGTCACTATAATTCCATAACTTTCCGGGCTCGGCTACCAAGCTATCAGTTTTTCTACCGTAGCGGTTATCACAATAACCAAGCGCGTTCTCAAACGGGCCGCAATCAATGTCAGTGGGTACGCCAAAGACGAGATCACTTTCTCCAGCAATCCCTGAAGTCATAGTCAGCAAATGACCAATAGTTATTCTTTCTTTGGATTTGTCTGTCGCTTTGTACTTATCAGGCAGAAAAGAGTATGCAGGACTATCCAGGTCAATCTTTAGGTTTTCTGGCAGTGTGCCCTTACGACCCTCTTCCAGTAGCAGACCCCAGGCAGTTCCTGTAAATGACTTTGTACAGGACCAGACATCAAAACGACTACCAGGCAAAGTCATAAAACTGTAGTGCTCTTTGATAAGGTAGCCGTTACGAATAATGACAATTCCTGAGGCATGTGTATCAAAGAAAAGTCTGTATCTTTGGATGAGATCGTCGAGCTTCCCTAAACTCACATTTGTGAGACTCTTTATCTCTCTCTTCTCTTTCAAAAATCGCCAACCTCCTAGGGACTCTGGTTGAGGGCAATAGTTGTCATTATCGCGCGATGTAATTTTCATAAAATGATTGTACAAGAATCTACTTTTATTGCCAATAAAAGAAATTTAATTTAATGTTTTAATTTTGTGGTAAAACTTCATTCAACGGAAGATTAAGTCACTAGTCTTGACCGTGAGTTAAAAACCCTCCTCATGAGCATTAATCAAATTTTATTAGCACTCATTGTTCCAATCACTTGGGGGTTTGGTTATGCATTGACAAAGATTGGCATGGATCAGTTCACACCTCTACTGCTCATGTCTCTCCGTTTTGGTATCGCAGGTCTGATACTGGTATGGTTTACCAAACCGCCATGGGAATATATGCGAGAGCTTTTTATAATCGCCTTTATAGGTTCGACAATACAGTATGGACTCACCTACTACGGATTGAAAGGTATCGACGTATCGACAGCCTCCATTTTGGTGCAGCTAGAGGGCCCTATTTTAGCTCTCCTTAGTACTCTCATCCTCAAAGAGAGACTCGGCTGGCCTAGAGCCTTAGGAATGGGTTTAGCTTTTACAGGTGTTGTCGTTATTGCTGGCGAACCGAGACTGAGTGATAGTTTGGATAGTGTTGCCTTAGTTATATCAGGCGCAGTTTTCTGGGCGATAGCACAAATCATGATTAGTCGTCTCAAATCACTCTCGGGTATTACTATACTGGCTTGGGTTGCTATTATTGCTACACCACAAATGCTGCTCATCTCGCTAGTTATTGAAGATGGTCAATGGGAGTCCATCAAGAGCGCCAACCTTATAGACTGGTCGATAGTCTTTTACTTGTCCTTTATCATGACAGTTATAGGCTACAGTGTTTGGTATCATTTGTTGCGGATCTGCGATGTTAGTAAGATATCACCTTTTCTGATGCTCCTACCTATCACCTCAATCATTGCCGGCATAGTGCTTCTTGAAGAGCAATTTACGTTAGCAATGGGAATCGGCGGTGTATTGATAATGACTGGTGTTGCCAGCACCTTTATTAAATGGCGCGAGCCGACAAACCAACTCTAAAACCTGTGGTGCCGGCAATCACACCCAAGCCTTCCGCAGAAACACTAGAAGCAACAGCAAGAAGAACTATAGTAATAATCTTTTTAATCATATTTTCCCAACAACCTTATTTATAGAACGGGTCTATTGACTCAATTTGTAAGGTAATTTTTCTGAACCATTTAGATAAGGCAATTCCTTTATTGAGTTGAGCTGAATTGCTGCCGAATTGTTTGTACTCTGAAAACTCTTTGTCTTCTTTCAAAGCCTCATCCAGCGGTAGTTCGATCTGCTCATGGAATAAGTTCACCTCCATATCTAAATCTCTCCTCAAATCCTGAATCTGTTTAGCTACATTGATGTCTGTCATTTATCCTCTCCCCTTCCTTTTTTTGTGTTATCAATCTTGTGAGACTTCTTTGAAGTGGTCTTTAATACCGCCTCATATTTTTTTTCCCACTCCTCATGTAGGTTCGTTTTCTCGATTTCATGAAAATCGACCCCACTAATTTCCTTGAATTCTGTTATCGCATCCTCCAGTGCAGTTTCAAAAACAGCGGACAAGGACATGCTGTAGCCGTACTTTTGGGCAGCCAACGAGGCGCCCTTGAATGCTTCAAAGACAGGTCTTCGTATCCTCACGCTGACCACCCTTTTTTCGTCTTCCTTGTGGTTTTTTCTAATGTATTTACCCATTGAAGATTCATCTTGTTGTTTACTAGTTAAGCAGTATACGCTAATTGTATACTTTTTCTATTATTTTATGTAATCTTTTTGTATACATTTTTTTTTTGAAAACTAAGTGTTAAATTAAATGAATCAGTTCAAAGTAATTTCTGGGTATGATGATTGTGCTATGACTGAATCAATATTTTTTGGAGTCTTCTTATGAGCACACAACTAGAGCATGCCAACCTTTGTGTTAGTGACATTGACGGGATGATAAAGTTTTTGCAAACAGCGCTTCCTGATTTCATTATTCGTCATGACGAAACCGATACCGATGGAGATAGGTGGATACATATTGGCAATGACAAAACCTACATTGCTTTGAATAACTCTACACAACTCTTCACTAACTGATCAGGATGATCCTTCTTGTCACGGCATTATTGGTAACATCTTGAGCCCTTCTCAAACCACAATCACAGTTAAGAAAATATCCAATTGGTTGGCTCAAATATAAATTATCAACTTGGCCTTAATAGTTGCGCTTCGTTTTAGCACCCTTGTAAAGAATGTTTGACAAGTTTTCATTGGCTATCTTGCGCTGAGAGACGGTAACAGGATCCATATTGTATTTCGGCCTGTCCAAGCTCAGTCCGTCACGGTCCTGTCTTTGCTTTCCTCGAATATGGGTCCAGATATTCCGACCTACCACCTGTTCTATGACTGGTGACATGTAGGACTGCAAAGAGAATCCTATCCTTCTCTGTTGGCTTTTATTGGGTTTAGAACCATGAATGATAGCACCATTATGAATTGACATTTCTCCAGGCTTTAATATCAAATCAACGCCTTTCGATTCGTCAACATCAGGAATGATCTGACCACGTGTTAAGATATTAAGCTCTTCAAAGGTATCTTTATGTTTATGGATTTCTTGCTTGTGGCTGCCTGAAATCATCGTCATGCACCCTGTTTCCAAGTTACTCGGGCTTAGTGCAATCCAGGGTGTTGGAAAGTCAGTGCTATTCATTCCCATATAGGTTGCATCCTGATGCCAACTAACGTAGTGTTTAGATGAAGGTTCCTTGATGAACATCACCGTTGCCCAAAGCGCAATATCTGGACCAATCAGATCCTCCATAGCGTCAACAATAATAGGGTTATGAGCGAGTGCATCTAAAAACTCAAAAGAAAGATGTAAATTGTTGCGACTCTCGGCATTAATCTCTTCTGGAAATTGCGCCTCTACTGCTTCAAGTTGAGATTTTATTGATAACGCCTCGGCCTCAGAAATAACCCGAATCGGAGAAATAAAGCCTTCATCGTGATATTGCTCAATCTGTTGTCTTGTTAGTACTTTAAGCATTACTCAAAAAAACTCCAAATAAACCATTTAAGGGCATTTTATTACAGATAATCTGAAAATTTAAAGCTTGTTAATGATTAGAGTTTATACTGAGCTTCATAAGAAAATATAAATCTTAAAAAAGTCTATGGCTAATATTTTCACCAAGCATCCTAAAGAAGTTGGCGAAACCTACCCTCAGCACCTTTGGGGAGCTTGGAAATACAGTTTCATCTTATTCTTGCTGTTTTTAGCATCCTTCATTCATTCCATTTTTCCATTCATTTTTAAGGAAACTACAAGCTCCAAGATAATTAAGATGGCAGAAGATTTAAAAAAAAGAAAATAGTTTATATTGCATTAAACTTTTAATTATTCTGAATTCATCTAAAATTCATCAATAAATCACATAGTATTCGCACAATTGATCTAAACTAGCTTTATGAAATACCTTTCAGTGATTCTCACAGCAATATTTTTTTGTAGTTCAGCCTCAGGGGCACTGACTACTTCTCGCGACTACGAAACAGAAATATTAGGAAACTGGATCTGCAAGGATCTTTGGCCTGGCTATTCTGCATTTGAAATGATTCGATACAAAAAAGATGGAACCTGGAATAGTTTTGGTGAAGTGATTGTTGACTTTGTATTAGAGGAAGATAATTACCTTAAAGTTAGGTATGGTGCAGTAGGCACAGGCGTCTGGGAAATTGAGAATGACAACCTTATCAGCATGATCGATTATGTCAAAGTCACCAACAGGAATCATTCCTGGCTTGATGAATATTTTAATATGCAAGATCAATTCACCTTGAATGACAAAACATCTGAGGAAATCGTCGTGCTTTCGGATAACTATATCAACCTAAAACCTAATACAGGTAAGGGATATGAGTGTTATAAGGTTGAGATCTAGTTCATCTCTCATTTGATCGTACTTCTTAGTGATACCTTTCAATAAACTGACTAGATATTTTTCAGTATACTTAAGGTGCTTAATAGCAATTAAGAATTTAATTAACCTTAGGAGGTAATATGAGTATTCCAGTTCTTTGTCATGTCTTTTTAATACTGTTTGGTGGTTTCTTTGCCTTTCAAATGACTTTCAATTCACAAAAATTCGCTGCAACGCTTCGCATGAATTCCCCAGAAGCTGCTGCTGCTTTAAAACCCGCAGGATTTCTAATGAGTGGAACAGTTTTAATGCTGATTGCCACGTTATTTGGAATTGGAGGATTTACCGCTACAGGAGAGTTATTAGGCGCAATGGGGCTTTTTACTGCTTTTGCGTTTATTTATAATATGGGTCTATTTTTAAAAGTGTTTCCAACTTTTGATGGTGCCGATCATGAAGTAAAAAATGCCATCAGACCATTGATACCTTTAGTAGTTATCATTATCTATTTTTGTACATCTTAAATATTTCAGGAGAAAAAATGTCTATATACGAAGCTCAACAAGCAGCAGAAAAAAATAAGGATATCGAGGCTTACACAGCGACTATACATGATGATTTTGAATTTATCATGCATCTGGATAACTCAAAAATGAATAAAGAACAGACTATGGAGATGTTTTCATTTATGATGAATAACGCTGATTTTGTAACTCATGAGTCACGTTGTCTTTATGAAAACGATGAAGTTATGGTTACTCACGCAGTAATGAGCTTTCCTGATGGAACTCGTGAATCAGT
Source organism: Candidatus Thioglobus sp. (assembly GCA_028345955.1). Classification (GTDB taxonomy): domain Bacteria; phylum Pseudomonadota; class Gammaproteobacteria; order PS1; family Pseudothioglobaceae; genus Pseudothioglobus. The sequence goes on along the minus strand of JAOMEO010000007.1, from coordinate 30,830 downwards.
TCTAGCCTATAATCAAATAAAGGATGGAAAAGTAATACGTTTGGAAACTGGTGCAACCCTTCTCAGTTAAGAATGTAAGTTAAAAAAAGGCACCTTCGGGTGTCTTTTTTGAAAAAACTACTCTTAAAAAAATGGCAAGAGGGCAAAAATCTTTTAAACACAAGAACAACAGTTCACCCGTTAGTGATGATGAAATCTATATGATGGTTATGCTCTACACTTATCAACATAAGAGCTTAGACTATCTAGCTCGTAAATTTAACGTCAGTTATTTTGACGCCAAAGAAATCATCATTCGTAGCCGTTTTGGCGGAACTTGTGGTTGATATGAAAAAACTCATCTTACTCTTACTACTATCTCTTGGGTTTATAGGTTTTTCATATGCTGGTTCAGATGATAGAGATCAAGAAGATTTTCTAAACAAACCTGCTGAAGTAGTTGAAGAAGAGGCTAAATCTTTATTAGACTCTAGTCAAGGGGAAGCAAACAAAACTTCTGAGAACGCAGATGAGATTAAAAAAGTTATCGCCGAGATAGAATATCAACTTCAAGAAAACAAAAAAGAAATTAATGAAGCACCTGAACAAGAAAAAAAAGAATATATAGAGTCATATCAAGGTCGTTTTATAATGCTTTCAATATTTATCCTGATCGTTATCGCTATATATTTTTTAAGAAGGCGATTAATCAGGAGTAGATTAGATAGAGATTAATAATCATAGTCTCCTTGATAAGTTACCTGAAGTGTGTTGTTGAAATAATTTAGCATGTTAATGTAACCGATAAGAAAAGTAAGTTCCACGATTTCTTCTTGAGAAAATAGGCTCCTTAAATTTTCAAAAAAAGAATCTGTAATCTCCAAAGAATTTTTCATGACCGATTCAGTGAATCTAAGAGCTAGTTTTTCTCGATTAGTCAAGTTTTTTGGTGAGTCTAGCTCTTCGATTTGAGATTTAGGAATTCCTAACTGAGTCATTATATCCACGTGGGAATTAACACAAAATTGACAATCATTTAAGCGGGAAGCCTTGAGAATAACTTTTTCTTTTAGATTCCGTTCAATAAGTCCGCCGGGGTAAACACCCTGCCCCATCATGCCAAATGCCTTCAAAATTTCGGGTCTGAGAGAAAGGGCTTGAAGCATTTCAACAGGTAACTTCCCTTTCTCAAAAAGTATTCTACTCTCTTCAAATCCAGTTTCATCTTTCATCTTAGCAAAGACGTTTCTAATTTTTTCCTCATCAACAATAAGTCTCACAAAAAACCTCCTTATCTTTATACAGCTTTTTTATTCTAATTTTTATAATTTAAATGTTGTGTATAGGATTATAAGTCAATTAGAACCAAAGTCCAAATTTCGTTTGATGTGTGAGGTATCATTCTTTTAGAATGATAATTTAATTAATAGGGAGGTAAATTATGACAGATTCAATAAAATATATATTAGAAGAAAATAAACTACCTAAAACTTGGTATAACATAAATGCTGATTTACCGAGTCCACCACCACCACCATTACATCCAGGTACAAAACAACCTGCTGGGCCAGATGATTTTGCGCCTTTATTCCCTATGGGTTTAATTATGCAGGAAGTTTCGACAGAAAGAGAAATAGAGATTCCTGGACCTGTAAGGGAAATTTACAAACAATGGAGACCTTCTCCTTTATATAGGGCAAGAAGATTAGAAAAATATTTGGATACTCCAGCAAAAATTTATTACAAATATGAAGGTGTAAGTCCTACAGGAAGTCACAAGCCTAACACTGCTGTACCTCAAGCGTTTTATAATAAAGAAGAGGGTATAAAAAAAATATATACTGAAACTGGAGCTGGTCAATGGGGAAGCTCTTTGGCATGGGCTGGTCAAATGTTTGGTATCGATATTGAAGTTTTTATGGTCAAAGTTAGCTTTGATCAAAAACCATATAGAAAATTAATGATGCAATCATTTGGCGCAAAATGTCATTCAAGTCCATCTTCTATAACTGATTTTGGAAAAAAACTTTTAGATGAAAATCCAAATAACCCTGGCAGTCTTGGAATAGCAATTTCAGATGCCATTGAATCTGTTGTGAAAAGCGGAGGTAATGCTAAGTATTCATTGGGAAGTGTTTTAGGCCATGTACTATTGCATCAAACTGTCAATGGAAATGAAGCTATTTTACAAATGGAACAAGCAGGTGACTATCCTGATATTATTGTAGGTTGTACTGGAGGTGGAAGCAACTTATCAGGCCTCATGTTTCCATTTTTAGGTCAGCAACTCCGAGGAGGTCAAAAAATTGATATTATTGGTTGTGAACCATTATCATGTCCTTCTTTCACTAAAGGGAAATATGCTTATGACCATGGAGATATGGCAAGGATGACCCCATTGATTAAAATGCATACTTTGGGTTCTGATTTTTTACCACCATCAAATCATTCTGGAGGATTAAGATATCATGGGATGTCATACCACTTAAGTCATTTATTTGAACTAGGATTAATGAGAGCAAAAGCTTATGGTCAAAAAGAGTGCATTGAAGCAGGAGTTACTTTCGGAAACCAAGAAGGTATTATTCCTGCCCCTGAAGCTAACCATGCAGTAAAAGGAGTTATGGATGCAGCTCTTGATTGTAAAGAAAAAGGTGAATCTAAAACTATTCTATTTAATCTTTGTGGACATGGACATTTTGATATGACAGCTTATCAAGCTTATTTTGATAACAAACTTGCTGATGATGTTTTTGATGAAGAAAGGGTCAATAAAGCCCTAGCTAATTTACCAAATGTTGAATAGGAACTAAAGTCCAAATTTCATTTGATGTGTGAGGGAGGTATTAGTTATTCAAAGCCCAATACATTAATTCTGAAAGATGTGATATTCACTTACGGCGTTGATTACTTCTTGGCTATCAGTATCTACACCGGCTTCTTGTCTCATTCGAATTACCTCTGGGTCAGACATAAATGCTTCGACGCCTTCCATGGTTTCCGCTTCAGCTATATCATAAATTCTTGTTCCATCTTCGGTTTCCGTTGCCACTATTAGTTTTAGCCCATTTTTTTGCATATGAGGTTTTAAGTCATCAACTAGTTTCAGCCAGCTTTCAAAGCTGCATTCTTTGGTTTTTTTGAATGTTGTCAGAAATCTCATTTCTTTCTCCTGTCTATTGTCATTAAGTATTCAAATCATACCCGAGAACTAAAGTCCAAATTTAGTTTGATGTGTGAGGGAGTAATTAAGAATTTTCTACACCACAAAAACCGCTATGATAATTGCTGGTATTAAACATAACAGGATGAGTAATACTATATAAATATTGGTGATTCTTCGATTCGTAAAAAAAGTAGTCAAGAATCCAAATAAAATTGCTAGTCGTTTATTCATACTAGGATTATATGTCTAAAGGACTACCTAGCGGAAGTCCTTACGTAATTTGGCTCCCTGACCTGGGCTCGAACCAGGGACAAACGGATTAACAGTCCGTCGCTCTACCAACTGAGCTATCAGGGAATAGCGTGAGATTATAACGAGCTCTGTAATTTCAGTCAATCAATTCTTTGCCCTTATAGCATTTACGTAAGAATAATCTTCGTTATTCTTGCAGTAACCTTATTATAACAAAACTCACTCAAATCTCATTCAAAGTGTACGAAATTTGCACGAAATTAACCGTAGCGAATTAAAGAGATTATGAATCAAAATTTTCCTAACTTATATCTTAAAGATGAAGGTAAATAAATATATTTTTGATTGGCTGAAGTAGTAGAATAAAGTCTTAGCCCAAAATAGACTCTAATATTGACAACATGGATCCCATATATTTATACCAAATTGAACATGAAAATAATTTTGCTATCAGTATCGGTAAAAGTGATGTTTTATTAAAAACCCCAGGTGGTAATATATTTTCAAGCTTCAATGAAGAGATTATCGAAAATACAATTTATGAGCTTCAACGTTATGACAGAATTGAAATAGATGAAAACGACTCTATAACGGGTGAACCACTTGGAGATATCAGATTCTATTCTCTATTTTCTACAGAGCTAGATTTTTGGAGTGAAGAGCGTTTATTAGAAGCTAAACAAATTGAGGATGCGCTCTCTTCAGACCCTATTACTAATATATCTCCAGGACCTGAGGCGGTAGACCAATATCATCAATGGAGGTCTATATTAAAAATACTAGAGGATCAAAATATTAATTTTAGTGCTATTCAGTATTACGTAAAAGATAAGAAGGAAATTCAAAAGATCTTAAACAAAATATGCGAGGATTTCAATTCAGGTTCAAACGCACATAAATCAGTTTTTATTAACTTGTTGAACATGTATGAGTCATTAATAGCAAGTTGGGCATTTACCTACCAAGGTCAAAGTGCTAGTGCATTTGCAACAGCATTTACCCAAACTGGGATATTTCAAATGGTACTTCAAGAGCTAGTAAATGATGAGATTGAAAACCTTAAGCCTGAAGATTATGAAGACGATGAATTATTTGAAGTTGATGAAAAAGATTATGATCGTATCTCTAATCAAAAGAAAAAAGAATTTTTTGAGGAATTCCTGACGGTTTTAGACAGTTGTCAAAAATTTATTGATATTAGCGTGAAGCCTCCATTAGAACTTACACTTGAAGAAAGCCTCACACATGAGTATAAAAGCTCCTTTAGAATGCCATATCCTGAAAATCCTAAACCACTAGTAGATGATAATGATCAAACTTACTATAACCTGGACACAAAGAAATTCAAATCATTAAAAGAGGTTTATAAATATATTGAAAGACAATCACTCAAAACAATAGTTGGTTTTTTAAACACTAAAGGAGGAACTCTTGTTATAGGAGTCAATGAAAAAGATAATATAAAAAAAGTTGTTGGGATTGAAAGGGATAACTACAAAAGTTCTGAACAATATGAGCGACACTTAATTCAACAAATTTCAAATAGAATTGGCACTAAATTTGCAAGTGATTTCATTAGTATAAAAACTAATATTGTGCAGGGTAATTCTGTATGTATTATTGATTGTGAGCCTTACATTCCATCTGGAACACAAATTCCCGCCTTACTTGATGATGAAAAATGCTATAGAAGAACTGGACCCAGGACTGATGAAGTAAAACAAGGACGACCATTTGCTAAATTTGTTGCGGAAAGAAAAGGTGATAATTAAATGAATTACTTATTATGAAATTTGATCTAGACTTCACTCCAGATTCTTATTTTAAAAACCTTACTTTTGAACAAAAAATTGGTTCTAAAATTAAGGGAGAGGTAAGAAGAAAAATTGCTAAAAATAAAGAAAAATCTGATACTTATCCTCCTGAGCTAGTTGGCAGAAACCTTAATCCATTTATTAGAGAAAAACAAGGCAAAATTCATCCCCAATTAATGGGTGGAGAATATTTGCCAGATATGGATTCAAATGAATCTGAAATATGTAGGATTGTTCTTAATTCCACAACAATGGACGTAATAACAATTAAAGCCAAAATAGAAAGTGGAATAATTAATTATAGAGTTTCTGATGAATATGAAGATGATCCAATATTCAAATATGTTTTAAAACATAAAACAAGTCAAAAGCCTCTTTCAATGGCATTACTTATTGAAAATATTGATACTTGTCTGCTTAATGAAATCTATAAAGGCAAAGAAACTACATATGGCACTGGTCTTGTTCACCAATCTTTAGAAGATTGTTCGTTATATAGTGATCGAGACGTAACATATAACTTTGTTGAAATTGATTCTGGATTCTATCCGGAATTGCATGATTACTATCAAAATCAGAAAAAGATTTGGGTTGATGAACTCTTCAAAAAGAAGAGTGAGAAATGATAGATTTCAGTTTTCTAATTTCAAGATTACAAAAAACTATTAAGGTGCCAAGAGATTTTACATTGCCTCTTATGCATGAAACTTCGGGTAATTACGATAAATCTGAACTAAATGAACGAGTTTATCATAATGTTAAATGTTACTTTTCAATTGGATCGGTAATAGAGATATATCAATATACTCAAAAACAGTTTTTGGTGGAGTCACTTACTTGGTCTGAAGAGCAATATTCTAAAGGAAATATCCCAATACTGGCTTATAGTTTGCGTGCATTCATAGAAGCTAGTGCAAATTATCATGCAGGAATTACACAAATTGAAACAGCATTTTCAATTCACAATTCACTAGAAAAAAATGACGATCTTTGGACAAAATCCTTAAAAGAGAGCCTGTATGATTTAGTAATAGAGTTGGTCCTTCCAACAACGCTAAAAGTCCCTGATGATGATATCAAAGCCAATTCCGGCAGTCCTGCTGATCAAGAACAAAAAATGACGAGCATGCAAAATATAAGACGCCAACCATTTGAATTTAAAGATAGTCATTCACTAGCGAATACTAAGTCATCAGTTTTGAGACCAAACAATGTTCTCACTAACCTCAAGAAATTAGAGAAAACAGTAGACGGAATACATCCTGCCTATGATTTACTAAGCGAGATTATGCATCCAAACTCCTACCCACTTGTGTCACAAATGAACCAGTTTCATGATATAGAAGACGCGTCTCGACCTTTGGTGATTTGGCAATTTAAAAACCCAATTCGCCCCACTCTTGAAACATATGATTTGGACAATATTGCAACAGTCATCCATGACTGTGCAAATGTAATACTTCGAAAAGAGGAGGTTTTACCCAAATTAAGCAAAAAAATTAAAGGTGAAATAAAACAATATGTTAGACCTGTTATTAAAGCAGCAGGTTTGGGTGAAAATGCTAGATACGAAAGAAAACCTTGTCTTTGTGGCAGCAAAAAAAGATTGAAGAATTGCTGTGGTAAAACACGTTAATTTACTTATGAAAAAAAATATTGGTGTTAAAGCATTTTTAAAGACAATGGGATTACAAAAGAATCTCAAGACTAAACAACTTGATAATAGACTCCTTATATCACTTGATGATGAAGGCAAAACAAAATTGGAAGAGGTCTGGGAACAAAAATATTATGGTTTTGCAAGTATGCTTGATTTGTATTCTATTCCTAAAACATTAAAACAAGCGTGTCTATTATTCTCTCATGACTATTCTCGTATTGAGAAATCAATGGAATGGACAACTCAAAAAGTATTATTATTAAAATCAAAGTCTATTCTCGAAATGGGGTGTGGTTTTGGATTATTAATCAAGTTTTTACAAACCAGGGATCCTAATTTAAGACTAATGGGCATTGATCAAGCACACAATTTAGTTGACATTGGAACTGATTTAACAGGAATTAATTTAATAGCAGGAAACTATTTAGAGGTAAAGCCTCAATCTAGTTACGATACTATCATTTCTGACTTTGGTTTTGACTTAGAAGACCTACAAATGCCTAATAGTGAACATCAATATAAAGAAATTGGAGATGTATCAATTTGTATAAATTGCTGTCGTGACTTTAAAGAAAAGATTACTCCATATATTAAATCCTGGAGAAAATGGGGAAATCAAAACTCAAACTTAATCATGACAGGTCGCCTGACCCGTAATCATTCTTATATTCTCGCCACTTTAGAAGTCGCAAATGAATACAACTGGAATTTAGATATGAGTCAGACAAAGATTTTACAAACTTACAATAAACACACCAAACAAGCAGAAAAATTTCCTGGTTTTGTTTTTAATAGCAATAACGAAAATAAAGTTCGTGAAAACTTTCAAAAAATAATTCATATGCTGTAATACTAAACAAAAAAAATATTTCAAGAATGACAAGGGATTAATATAAATGATAGATAAAGTAAGTTACCATTTAATTCATAAAATTATTGAAATTGGTCGTAAAGAACAACTACCATCAAACTTTAGTACTAAAAATATGTGGTGGGAACATGTCCTTGACTTTAATAAAGGTGATGGCTGTGACGATTTAAGTACTGAAGCTTTAAAATGCTTTTTTAAAGGTGTTGTGCTAACTGAAAAAGAGTCAGACCGGTATATGGGCTCTACAACGAATACGGCATTTATTTTAGGCAGACTTAAGAATCGACTTAAAGATAGTAATAATGAAGAAATAATGGATGAGCTTTATGATTTTGGGATTACCCATAGAGGCAAAAATTCGTATGTTCCAACTAGTGGCTACTTATAATTTTTTGCTATTTTTATCATGTGTAAATCACAATTATAATTAGGTATCCCGTTAATTTTTTACACCCCCTACCCTATTTTTTCTTCTCCTAAACTAGTCCTTAAAATATAGTCTATTTTATACCTCTAAAACCCCTCTGAGAGTCCCATATTTGCCCATATCAAGTACCTTATTTTGGTTTGATGACAATGCCTTACAGAGCCTATTCTAGAGCCATTTTAGAGATATTTTTTGAGTGACTTTTTCTCTCAGCCAGAGAGAATATATTTTGTTCCCATCCCTATAGGAAAAATAAAAAACTTTTTCTTAGGAATAAGGGGTAAATTTGATTGACCCCCTATAGGAAAGGAATAAAAAAATTTCCAATTTTTCTGACTCAACATTGGTAATCACGAATAGCCGTTGAGTTGGTTGCAGGGCATTACCCATGATGACAAGCACGGATCGTTGACGGATACTATAGATGTCCCTGCTAAAGTAAGTTCTTAAAGTAACCTACTAATATTAATAGTCTTCTCTTGGCTGAGTAGGCTTGAGTCTTAATTAATTCATTAAAATCTATAAATATCTATGAGTATCTATAAGTAATTTATAGAAGGCTGTTGTTTGGTTGCATTTGTTAATTGATTACTCTGTTCATCTTAAAATTTTCAGCTTGCTCGAAAATTTCCTTATAAACTTCATCTCTATCTACAGGGGGGTAGTTATGTTTAGCAAGCAGGATTATCAAATCTACTTTTAGTTCAGCTTTAATATCATTTCTGTTATTCCAGTCAGTATATTTTGCTTTATCATCGACTACTTGTTTAACTTTTTGAGCAAGATCAATTAGCTTATCATCTGCATAGAAAAAATCATACTTAACAGTTAAACTCTTTAGTATGTCATAGAACGCCTTTTCTTCAAAATCAATACCCATTTCAAGAAAAGAATCCATATCTTTCTTTAGCTCATGATATAAATCAATAATCTCATCTGTAAACTCTTCAAGTACATTACTTATTAAAATATCTTCTTCTTTCCTATCGTTGTACCTATTGACAAGAGATTGCAATCTATTTATGAAGTCAATACCTTGAACTTTATTTACTTTTCTATATTCTCCGATCGCTTTGCCTAGAAGTTGCTGAAGCAGTTTTATTTTAGTATTAGGGAGTTTAAGTTTTTTTATTTTTTCAAGATAATCCTCATTAAAAATATCAATTTCAGATTCCTTATCATCACCCAATTTAAAGATTTCTTCTACACCATCGCTTTGAATCGCATCTTGAATCATTTCTCGTACACGTTCATTCATCTGAGATGAATCAGCCGCAGTTCCACCAGTTAACTTAAATATGATAGAACGAACTGCTAAATAGAAATGAGTAAGATCTTTGTCTCTTGGGGTAATCCTTTCTGATCCTGAACAAATGTTATATGCAGCCTTTAATTTTTTGACAAGAACCATGAATCTCTTTTCTAGATCTTTTGTTGCTTGTACAAACTCAACAGCATTTTTAAGAGTAGTTAACTGTTCAACCGAAGTACCATTAAAGTACTTAGAGTTATCAAATTGATGGAATATTTTAGCAAGCAAATCCAAACTATCTTTAACAACAACTATTGATTCTTCAATATCTTCAAAGTTTTGACTATCAATCTTATTGAATTGCGAAAGAGCCAAATTCATTTGCTTCTTGATACCAATATAATCAACAATCAATCCTTTGTCTTTATTCTCAAATTTTCTATTGACCCTTGAAATTGTTTGAATAAGGTTGTGCTTTTGCATTGGCTTGTTAATATACATTGTATCCAGAAATGGCACATCAAATCCAGTAAGCCACATATCAACAATAATCGCTATTTTAAAATTTGATTTTTCGTTTTTAAACTGTCTAGCCAATTCTTTAAGCTCATCTTTATTTCCTATTAAGTCATACATCTCCTTAGGGTCATCCTGATTTCGTGTCATTACCATTTTTATTTGTTCTATAGATTTAAGCTCTCTTTTATCTTTATCACTTAATTCAGCATCTTTAGCACATGTTCTAATTTCAGCCCACTCAGGTCTTAATTTAATTACTTGTTTATATAAATCATAAGCTATAAATCTGTTGCTGCAAACAAATAAAGCTTTGCCTTTAATAGTAGTTCTTTCATTAACTCTATTTTCATAATGTTTAATAAAATCTTTTGCGACAGCTAATATGACATCAGGATCTCCAATAATTGCATCCATATTTGTGGTCGCTTTTTTACTAGCCTCTATCTGATATTCATTAGAACCCTCTTCAAAACATTTTTCATAATATTCTTCAATTTCTTCGAGCTTAGAGTTGTTCAGCAGAACTTTAGCTGCCTTACCTTGATATACAATTGGAACGGTGATGTCATCTTTAACTGATTCATACATAGTATAGGAGTCAACCATGTCTCCAAAAACGTCAAATGTTGCATCTATTGGGGTGCCAGTAAAGCCAACATAAGTAGCATTTGGTAATGAATCATGTAGATATTTAGCAAAACCATATCGTTTTATGACGCCTTTCTCAGTAAAGCTTACTTTTTGTTCTAAGTTAATTTGTGAGCGGTGAGCTTCATCGGAAATACAGATAACATTAGAGCGATCTGTAAGTAATTGAATATCTTCTGTAAATTTGTTAATTATTGTTAAAAATACGCCTCCACTCTGTCTATTTTGAAGTAAATTTCTAAGATGCGACTTTGATTCAACACTTTCAACATTATCATCTCCAAGAAAACCTTTGGCATTTGTAAATTGTGAAGATAGTTGAACGTCCAAATCTACTCTATCAGTAATTAAAACAATAGTTGGGCTAGAAAAATGTTTACTCCGCATTAACTTTCTACACAAAAATAGCATTGTGAAACTTTTTCCAGAGCCAGTGGCACCATAACAAGTACCACCTTTGCCGTCACCATTTGGTCTTTGATGATTTTTAATGCTATCAAACAGCTTATTTGTAGCGTAATATTGAGGATAACGACAAAGAATTTTCTCTTCTTTATTAGAGTTGTCAGGGAAATAAATAAAGTTATGAATAATATCTCGCAAACGTTCTTTATGAAACATTCCTTGTATCAAAGTAAAAAGCGAATCAATTCCATCTACTTCATTATCCTTTCCTTCAATTTTTCGCCAAGCATAATAAAACTCATATGGTGCAAAAAAAGAACCTGCTTTATTGTTGACGCCATCACTTATTACACAAAAACAATTGAATTTAAAAAGTTCTGGAATATCTCTCTTGTATCTCGTAGTTATTTGTACATAAGCATCATAAATAGTAGTATTCTCACGAATAGCGCTCTTAAACTCAATAACTACTACAGGTAAGCCATTGATATACAGAATACCATCTGGAATTCGCCTATGAAAACCTGTCACTTCTAACTGGTTGACGATTTTATAGTTGTTGTTATCACTCTCTGAGTAATCAATGAGGTAAATCCAAATGTCTTTTTGAAAATGATCTTCGCGCTTTAAAGCAAAACCATTTGATAGTAATTTCATAATGGATTTGTTACTCTCATATAAATCCGAAGAGGAATAGGTTTCCAATTGCCTAATGATTTTTTCTACTTCTGATTCGGTTAAGTTATCGGCTTCGTATTGCTTGAGTAAAAAGGTTTTGAGGTCTTCTTTAATTAAAACTTCTTTTTCTGAACGAACAATATCTCCACCCAAAACATGAGGAATATCCTCTTGCCCTAAAAGCTCTATAAAAGCCTGCTCTAATTGTTTTTCAGTGAATTTCATATAGCTTGCTCAGTTTTTAGAGATTCAACTTTTGATATTCTTGATAACATTAGATTCTTAACTTCTAAAAGATGAATGTTTTCTTTTTGATAATTTTTTTGAAGGTTGTTTATCGAGTTCATTACAATTGTGTATATTTCATGGATACGATCCTCTGGACATAGAATTGGAAGTGATTCAATGTTATACATTGGTAACTTAGCTTGTACCGCTCCAACATCTCTCATTCTTATTTCCTCTCTTCCTGTTTTCGAGTACAGAAAATGATATAAGTAATCTGAGCTTACACCATTTATATTAGTTACCTTATTACAATTCTCTGTAAGATTAGCTGAGTCAAGTGATTCTTCAATAATCTTAACAATACCTATTGAGCCAACCGTAGAAATGATTAAATCACCTGTATTAACTGTGTACCTTGAAATTGCCTTCTGTACTTCAGATGGCACATACTCAAATTTATGAGTTAACATAACGAATTTGTTATTGCCCATATCCGTAACCTTAATATATGGATGTGGATTCTTTGTGCTTACAAGGAGGTAGCCTTTTGGCATTCTCTTGCCTCCTTCAATTGTAGCTAAGTCAACTAAGTCCTTAACCTCCCAGCCCTCAGGAATCTCTTGATCAAACTCCTCGTTATAAACCAATTTTCCACCAGATGATCTATATGGCTGTCCATTTTCATTTGGAAATTCAAAATCTACAAACCAATGTTTGTAAAGAGCTTGTGCAGTTTCTTCTATTTTTTGGTTTAGCTTTTCGTTTAGCTTTATTCGATTGACAATGGTGTTGTATTCTTCAACAATTTCCCGTTGTTTTTCTATTGATGGGATCGGCAGTTCAGCTTCACACATTTCATTCCAATCAAAGGTTTCCCTTGTACTACCATGCGATTTGAAACGAGCATATCGGTCAAATTCAGGTCTTTTAAACCACATCATTAAGTATTCTGGTTCTAACTCTTTTGTATCAATTACCTCAAAAACAACATACGATTGCGAGACAATAGCATTTTCATATTCAAACAATTGCGCAACAGAAATTTGATCACTATTTCGAGAAGTTACTGGACCATAAGCAAACTGATTTCTTTTAATCAATTTATAAGTAGACATATCTGTCCCTACGGTGTTCGCAATAGATGGAATCAATATTTTATTAATACTCACCCCCAAAAGCATTTCTCCCTTTAGGTCAGTGTTACGAATATTAACAACTTCTATAAATTGTCCTAGTTGCTTATAATTCGATCTCATAACCTAATTCTTTAAATACCTTTAGGATATCCTTTTTTGATTGTTCTTCAGCATTTAGCAATTCAGAAAATTCACTCTTTAATACTCTCATCTTTTCTTCAAAATCAATGTTTTCATCTCGGTTAACGAATTCAATATATTTACTAGGGACTAACGAGTAATCTTTCTTTCTTATATCATCAAGTGAAGCTGAATATGTATATTCTGCTATATCTATATATTCATTATTGACTTGTTGCCAATCATGATATGTTTTAGTAATTCGCTCAATATCTCCTGGTAAAAATTGCGTGAATTTTTTCTCAAATGGAGAGCCTATTTGTCGAAGATCCATGAACAAAATTTCATCTTCTCTATTTCGATAATTTTTAACTTGATCATTCAGTTTTACCGTTCGTTCTGACTTGTTTTTGTTCAAAATCCATAGCGTCACACTGATATCAGTGGTATAGAACATTTTTCTTGGCAGAATCACAATGGCTTCCACTAATCTGTTTTCAATGAGTTTCTTTCGAATTTTATATTCTTCACTTCCGCCAGAAAGCGATCCATTTGCCAAGATAAAACCAGCCACTCCGTTATTGGATAATTTAGAAACCATATTAAGTATCCAAGCATAGTTGGCGTTACTTGATTGTGGCACATCATAACCTCTCCAGCGTGGGTCGTCTAACAACTCATCATCAGCACGCCATTCCTTTTGGTTAAAAGGAGGATTCGCCATTATATAATCAGCTTTTAAATCTTTATGCTGGTCATTACCAAATGTATCGGCAGGCACAGCACCTAAGTTTGCATTAATCCCCCTAATGGCTAAGTTCATTTTTGCCAATTTGTAGGTAGTAGCTGTGTATTCTTGTCCGTAAATAGAAATATTTTTTTTGTTGCCATGGTGTTCTTCAATAAACTTCATAGATTGCACAAACATACCGCAAGAACCACAAGCTGGATCGTAAATAACACCCTTATAAGGCTCTATCATTTCGGCAATTAGATTGACAATACTTTTAGGTGTGTAGAATTCACCTTTTCCTTTACCTTCTGCCAAAGCAAACTTACTTAGGAAATATTCATACACACGTCCAACAATGTCTTGTTGTTTGTCTTTTAAGGTATCAATATCATTAATAGTATCGAGTAAAGCAGAGAGCTTGCTAGGATCGATATCTAAGCGTGAAAAGTAATTATCAGGTAAGGCGCCCTTGAGTGAAGGATTATTTTTTTCAATAGTATGCAAAGCAGTATCTATTTTTAAAGAAATATCATCTTGCTTTGAATTTTCTATGATAAAGCTCCAGCGAGATTTTTTGGATAAATAGAATACGTTTTTCATAGTATAAAACTCTACCATTTCCAAAAAATCTTGTTTACCTTCGTCAATTAATTCTTGTCTGCGCTCTTCAAATTTGTCAGTTATGAACTTTAGAAATATTAATCCCAATACTATATGTTTGTATTCAGATGGTTCTGTCTTGCCTCTAAGTTTATTTGCAGTAGTCCAAAGTACTACTTCCATTGGTTTTTGTTTTTTTGACATAATGTTTAAATCCTATGATTTTTTAAATTTTTAAGAAGTTCAATATACGATTTATCATACCAACTAAATTGAACTATATTTTTTCTATATATTCCAAATATCTTTATTAAGTTCAAGCTGCTCTTTTTGTAAATCTTTAATTTCTTTACTAATACTGTCTTCCCTTTTTAGGATTTTGCTAATTTCTTCCTTTCTTTTAGCATCAGGAATAATTACTTGAAGCTCCTTCAAGTCTGAGAATTTAATAAAGGGTATTGTACTTCCAGCAGTAATACTTTTTAATAATGATTGCCCTATATTTGAACGTAAATAGACAAATAAAGAATTAGGATCAATTACATCACTAACGACTCTAAGAATAATTGCAGACTGACCAACAACCCATCCTCCCTTTCCAGGCTCTGGAACAGATGGAGGCACAATGCCTACTTTTCCAGTACTCCCTTTAACAATAAGTACAATGTCATTTGGTTTTGCATAATTATCATTTGGTATGACATCACCAAGGAGAACAGCTCTTGATGGATTATCTATGAAGCCTCTATCAGGAATATCTGCTGCACCAATTTCCAGCACTTCTAACCCACTATCAACTCTAACTCGATGCACTCTTGGTCTTATGACTTTGATATGATCACCCAATGAAACAGTTTCTTTGTCTTCCAATATTTTATTGACTGACTGAATGTCGGCACTCAAAACATATCTACCAGGAGAAAGGTTATAGTTATTTGATTCTATTTCAGAATTCATAATGTTTTTTACATACTCAGAATCACCATTTTTACGCTGTGCTTTTGACACTGCTATTGTTCCAATAATTTCTTCAAAATTGTTGAGTATTTTTACTCTTCCATTGCCTGAGTAGAAATGACTACTTCTTAAGTCGATAAAATTAACCGAATCATTCTTTTTAGAAGGTGTCAAAACTAATATTGAAAAACCAATATTAGTGTGTGGCATTAGACTATTTGGCATTGCTATTACCGAGTGAACAACGCCTTTATTTATTAAATCTTGTCTGAGCTTATGCTCTGCCCCAGGTGAGAAAAGAATGCTGTCTTGGACTGCAATAACGCCCATTCTTTTAGTAATAGATACTAGGTGCTGAATTGCTAAAATTGCACCTTGTCTGGTTTTTTCAGGAAATCGATTAAACCAATCCCCTTCAACAGCTTTATTATAAATCTCACCTTTTAAGCCAAATGGTGGATGCGAGATTGTGACGTCATAACGAGGCAGCTCTCCATCTAAAACTCCACTAGGACTAATTATTGGATCACAAAATTCAAATGCAATATTCGATTCAGTCAGAAGGTCTATAAATAAAGGTATGCATGATTTTACTGGGGTTTCAAGGACCACTTTAGATGCAGTTTCAGAAGCCCTTATTCCAAGCTGAGCGCCAGAATCCCATTCTATACAGACATCATCATTTTTAGTTATATCTGCCAGCTCAACCAAAAGATCTGAAATCTCCCTAGTTATAACATAATCGGCGGTTCGACGACTTGAGAAACTGTTAAACCAAGAAGCAAACTCGTCTTTAATTTTTATCCTGGATAGTAATCCAGTTTTTATAAACTCTCTTGCTATTGTCCTAGCTGCAATTAAATCTTCATCACTAATATCGCCATGACTCGCATAGTTCTCTTCAATAAATGACTGATATGCATCATTAATTCTTTTGCCATACCTCTCATTCCAAGCAGTATCTTTCATTAAGTCTTGGATAGGCTCGCCATTAAAGGCAATATTCTTCATAAAATCTCGAATAGAGTAACTATTAATAAGAGTATTTATGAATGGGACTTCATCTATTTTTTTATCAAAAATTAACTTTTCAATAGTCAAAAGAGCAAGGGAAGTTTTGGCACATAAACTAAAATCAGCCTTACTATTCTGTAAAAATAATTTTGTCATTTGATTGAGTATTTGCATATTAATTCCTTATTAATAAATCTACTTTTTGTAATTATATGTTGTTACAACTCTTCCAGACTCTTCAACAACAACAAGTCCACCCTTATCGATTACTTTCATTAAAGTCTTAAGTGTAACTTTCAAATCTTCCATTACTTGAATTGCAGTTTTTTTATTTAAAACACATCTATTCTTATGATCAAACTCACCATGCTCTAAAGTGAGATCAATCATTGACTGCTTTATTCCTCTCTGGTTCATACGCTGTTTAGCGTGTTTTGTTACATATTTCATAGTTATCTTTTCAGTTTGGATAAGCGAATTATAACTAAAGTATAAATAAATGTCAAGAGTGTATTAGATACTTTTTTCTATAAAGAGATAACTTTTTAGATAAAATATGAAGAATTTTTTCATCAATCATTGACAATATAGGGTTTTCTGACGATTTTAAGCTTAGACCTTAGATGACCATATTTATATATCTTTATTACCAAACACCACCTGTAAGACAACCCCAAAAAATAACCTCAAAATCTAGCTTCTCACATAACATAGCTAACTCTAACTGTGTGTAATCACTATCCAAAACTCCTTCCTCTATTAAATTGTTAAGTTCTTGATGTCCCATCCATCTGAAAAAAACACCAATAACAAATAGCACTAGGAGTATTTTTAAAAACAGTTTCATATGAATCTCAAAACCAATAAGAGGAGCTAAGCCAAACCAGTTTCTCTTTAGGGAGTATAACCATAATGATGCCTATTTCAGTTTCACGCCTTATCTGTGTAAATAGAGCATCTCTTTCACCACAAAAGTCCTCTGGGTTAGTCACTTCCCTAGTTACCTCTATATAGCGTGGCACAACGGTAACTGCTTTGAATCCCCTACAAAATGGGGGTAGAAGAATATTACCATTCTCCTCTCCAAGCCTATTCCTTCCAAGGTTTGGAAAATCCATTACTAGATTATAAAATTCGTATCTCTCGAAAGCCTTTCGAGCAAAAGAGTCTATATCATCTACTCTAAATACAATATTCTTTGAGAAATTTGCCCCCCATTTCCTCACCGAGGTATGAATCAATTCAGCATCATTGGGAAATGCTAATTTTGTGTCTTCAGTAAAAATTGAAGGTGCTTCTTCTTCTAACCAAGGTTTATTTTCCTGATAATCAGTCGTCATAAACATAGAGTAAACACCCCAAAAACTCATAATAATAAGTAGTACTGCCATCTGCCCAATAAATTGGAAAAAGGTTGGAATGATAGAGCCTAACCCAAGACCGTAAACTCGACAGCTTAAAAACAAGGTAAAGAAATAGTAAATTGGTATAAGCCACAAGAGTGCGTCGCTTAAGTAAGGAATCCTTGACAAGAGAGTAAATGTCGTTAGGTAGTCCACTATTAAAAAAAGTATAAGTGTGCCGAGCACACCCCACAGCCAAACCAATGAAGCCAGTCTTCTTTCTTTGAAAACAAATGCTTGAGTGGCTTGTATTAACATATCCAAGTTCCATCCACATAACAGTATTCTTTTTCAACTGTCCATCTTGCATAACAATAAGCAATAGTGAAAAGAAGATAAAGCATCACCGCTGTAAATCTAAACCAATGCTTACACCTAAATGAAACAACGCCATAATAAATTAGAAGACCATAGATAAGTAAAATCGCAATAGCGTAAGCAAAAAATAGAATTGGATTATTCAATTGGGCAAGAACCCCATAAGAAAAATTAAGTAAAGAATGTAAAACATCACCGCTGTAAATCTAAACCAATGCTTACGCCTGAATGAAATATAGCCATAATCAATTAGAAAAAAATAGAATACTAAAGACCCAAAAAGACTAAGTAAAAAAAGCATTCAACTACTATGCATCATTACAATCTATCAACTGCCCATCCTGCACACATAGATGAATCTGCTGGAGAACAGGTTAGTTTATCAATCGTGTCATCGCCCATATATATTAAAGGGACGACAGCGACAACTAAGATGAAAGCTATTATTAATATGAGTTCAAGATGAAATCTTTTCATAGGAAATTTCTTTTCAATCTACTCTATAAGGACCTACAATAATCGATTGTTTCAGAGGTTCCATTTAGCATACAACTAAGGTATTCATAATCCATATACCACACCAGAAAAGCAACTAATACAATGGGTGCAAAGAACAGTGTTATAAGTGTAATTCCAGTTTTACGATGCTTTGATGCACGCAATAAAACGATGCCATAAATAAGAAATGAGAGCCAGCCAAGAAAAAATGGAATTAGAATCATCTTTAAGCCAATGCTTGGTAATCTTCTGATGGTTTCATTTGTGATTCTGGAATATAGAACTCACCACCTTCTTCATAACAATAGTCTCGTTCAATCAACCAACAATCGAAATAATCTGTCCCTGTATAGGCTATCACAACATTTATTATTACTACTGAGATTAAACCTAATACTAATGCTGGGAGAAAAAACATGATCGTGAAAATAGCAAATATGATTGTATTCATCAATTACTACCTACAATTTTCATATTAAGTCAGCTAAAAAAACCACAAGGAAAAAAAGTTAGAGCTGAGTATATACCCATAATTCAATTATGGTTCAATCTTCACCAAAAAACCATTAAGAAAACACCTAGCGTTCATTTTGAATGCTTAGAATTGATAATTGTTTGTGTTTCCTTGGACTAAAGTGAGATTAGTCGTGAATTGATAGCGGTCGTTCTCACGTCAAAGGTTTTTTCCTTCCTTTTTTCCTTTGATTAACCGCTATACATTGACCAACTTATGAAACGTGTCCTGCTTATCTTTCTATTGCTTTCTTCAAACCTTTTCGCCGAGCAAGGTGAGACAGTCCAAATTAACAATCTCAAAGTAACGGTTACTGGTGAATATAAAGTTGAGGTTTACAAGGATCTTAAACATATGTTCAGCTTTGATTGTCGTCCTCATACGATGTGTGAAATATTCACCACTACTATGGAAGACCCTGAGTACAAAATGATGGATGGAGTGGTTTACGAGTCAGCTGACCTAAAACCCTTGGCAATAGAGAATATCGAGGAAGTTGTAGGGTATAACACTAACTTCTATGATGGCAATATTAGATTCTTTGTAACCATAACAACACCTACAGCAGCTTATGGTCATCGAACTATGTACACAGTCAATACTGAAACTGGCGGCGTTGCAGTAAAAAGAGAAGAATGGGATTGGTATCGATACGGAATGCCTAAACCAAAAAAGAATAACAGTTGCTTCAGTATTGCCTACTGCTAATATTTATAACAAATATTTATATTTTCATAATCAGCGTTGAGTGATCATTCAGGAAATTCCAAAAGGTCATCATCTATATATGACCAAAAATCATAATCATTAATAATTTCATCAGCAAAAATACTACCTTGCCTATAGGCTAAATTAATCCAATGTACCGCTTCATGATGCAACTCAGGTACACCATTTCCTTCAATATACATTAATGCCAAATTACATTGAGCTTCAGCATTTCCTTGTTCAGCAGCGATGGAGAACCAAATAAAAGCCTCTTCAAAGTCTTCATCAACTCCGCGTCCATCACGATACATCATTCCTAAGTAATTTTGTGCAGGAGCGAATCTTTGTTCAGCTGCTTTGCTAAGCCAATAAAAAGCTTCTTCGTAATCTTCTAAAGTGCCTTCGCCACTCCAATACATATAGCCCAAGTTGTACATAGCATTAACATGTTCTTGAGCGGCTGCTTTTTTAATCCAATAAAAAGCTTTTTCGTAATCTATAGAGACACCATCACCTTTGTAATACATAGTGCCTAGACATGACTGAAATATCTTATCACCTGCTTCAGCTTTTTCTATTACTTTAGATAAATGATTAGAATCAGATTGATTTTTGTATGACATACATACCTCCGTTTTAGTGCTTTAAGGAAAATCCTAGGGTGACAATAAGGAACAAATACCCAGTTCGTGAGGTGAACCAATCCTTTTCTCAGAGTTCAGTATACGCCTACTTTAATTCATAATCTATAGAGTTTTTCAATCTTCACCTAATCTACACCTATTCAACATTTAGGGTTTATTTTGAACGTATAAACTAAGTTAAGTCTACTTCATCTTGATGATGACAATAAAAACATTCCTCATTTCATTTTGTTTTCATATCGTTTTTTTCGTTATGGTTTTTTTAGTTGACCTAGTGTGAGAAAACTACTACTAATACTAGCTTTCATCGTAACTGGAAGTAGTTTAGCGGAGCAGAACCGACCTGAACTTCAAGTTACTGTATGTGAGCCGAACTGGGATGGGCGAATAGCTTATCTAGCATATATTTCTGGAGCAGTAGTTTCTCCAGATGACTTATACACAACTACCTGTAAAGAGCAGAGTTTAGAAGGCTTGCAAAGAGTTGATGACAATTGGGAATCAGCTGAGCGTCCACTCAGAACATACCTTGTTACGAAGGTGAAGGAGTCTTCTGGATGCGATAGTTCTGACAACGGAAAGACTATTGATGGGTATCTCTACAGAAATGCCTGTTATTCAATTGCAAATAATGAATACCCGGAATATGGAGATGAGTTACTTTGTTTAGAAGCTTGGTCATTAGAAAGCAATGTGCTGACTAAAATCACTTGTCAAATTGGTTTAAGCACCTTTGTTTTCAGCCCACATGAATGGTTCCACCATAGTAACTTTCATGGAGATATAAATGACTTTGGTGGAATTGATAACCTAGATACTTATCGTCAAGATATGCTTACTGTTAGTGTAGGACAATGTTCTCGATTTTGAAAACACTTCTCCTTATTCTTCTCCTTTTCTTTAACCATTATTCATTCGCTAATGAACCAGCAAATTGCTGTCCAGAAATCTATAAGGGATTAAATGCCGATAAGTTAATCAAAATACATTTCACTGACCTGATTGAAGGCAAATTCACTGTCGATGTTCAATGGTTTCCAGACAATGGACTTGCACCTTTAATAACTGGACCAGCTATCATCACATTCAAAAGAAAAGGTGATGTCCTCTCATCGTTTACAAAATTAACTGGGTTCTTTCACATCCCGGATTTTGAAGTGGACTGGGAGAAAATAAACAGCGGTGAAGTATTTGAGATGAAGTATAGCGACTTTAATAATCAATCAACACTGAAAGAATTGGCGTTTAAAAAGGGTATCTATTCACTTGAAACCCCGTTCTTTTTTGAAGATGTGAACTTTGATGGTACAAAGGAGCTGATTATCACTGAAAAACAAAACGCTCAGCGCCATCGAGACGGATACAAAGTATATTCTATGTATCAGAATAGGGCTGTAATAAGCCTCTATGACATAACCAACACTCTACCCTACGTCAATTTTGATTCTAGTACAGAGTTCAATCCCAAAGATAAGACTATTACGCTTTATTACTCAGGTGGAGCTTGTACTACCGTTTCTGAAACCTACCAAGCAGTGGTTGGATATAGGACGGTTAAATTTCAACTTATTAAAGGATGGGAAACTTACTTTTGGGACGATGATGGCAATGATATTGGTTGCCACATAAAGACTTATGACATTGTGAATGGTAGAAAAGTACTGAACCATGCTAAGTCTGGTCCAGTTTAACCACAGGTCTTCTTCTACTTTTTTAAGTATTTATCTGCTATATTTTTTAAAGCTTTATTTCGGGCACGTATTTGTTCAGGAGTTGGCATTGGAAGATTGCAAATATCATTAGAAACAAGTGCGTGCAAAGCTTTTTCAATTTCATCATTAAGTTTTTCTTTCTCTCGTTCTTCTTTTGTCAATTCACTCATTTCTTCTCCTTCTAAAAATTATTTCATCAACCTGATAATGCACAAAATACTCGTGGAGGTCTTTTGTGATGACGTTGTTCTTCAACAAGACATCCAATGTTGCATCATCGACATCGTTGCGAACAGTAACAGAGTCAAGTTCTTTTGTATCAAGTAGTTTATGGAAGCCTAAATGCTTTAGAGTCGCTATTTTTTTATTAGGTACAGGCACAGAAGCCCTAGTCCATTTTGCCTTGACCCAAGTAGACCAAATCTCGACATCCTCCTCAGGAAGATACTTAACTGAATCAGCATCTTCCTTCAGGGAGACTCCGAACTCACCATCCTTTAATTGCTTAATGGTATCCAATTTTTTTTATAGTCAAGCCTATCCATTTAACTGTTTCTTAACAAACTCTTTTGCGTAGTTTTTATTAAACTCACGCTTGATAAGCTTCCGTCTCTCATTCATATATTGAACCTGTTCATTACTCAAGGTTTCATATACAGCCATATGTAAAGATTGGTTGCCTCGCATCTCTTTAAGTACCTTAAGGATATTCTCCTCATCGTCATTGTTAATAGCTTCCTTAAATTCTGCTGACAATAAATCAACAGTATGAATAAAAGCTTTTTCATGCATTTTCATTTCAGCTCTTTGGAGTCTTGCATTCTCAATTTCTTCGTATGAGCTTAACTGACCTTTTCCGAAATAGCCCAGCATCGCAAGGCAACGCCCTACAGCGCTGGTCTCTGCACATTCGACATGAGAGGTCTTGTTAATGTTAGTAGAGCCTTTTATTTCCGAAGCGTGACCAGTTCCTCTGATAACTCCATCAACGACAGCGTGTGCCTTGAAGATTACCTCTCCAGTATCATCTTCGCACTTAACCATCTCAGTTAAGATTTGACCACTCGGATGTTCTGAACAAAATGCTCTCACTCTAGACTCGACTGTTGCATAATCAACTTCACTTTGAACTGTTACTGTATTCATATTTGATTTATCCATATAGCTCTCCTTAAATAACTGATGATTTAATTGAATCATTGGTCAGATAGACCAATAGCCTATAGTTGTTTTGTGATTACAGAAACTGATTTAGTGGCTTTATGCGCCGATTCCCATTTCATTTGATGAAGGGATTATTTTTTATGTTTCTGAAAGGGTCCATTATACCTGTTTTTAGCTCAAAAATCAAGGTAAATTCACCCTAAAACCCTTATAAAACATGGTTTTTAAGGGTAAAACTTGAAATTTTATATTTATTGAAAATAATGATGAGTTTTTTAGGGAAATGATGTAATTGAACCATCATTATAGGCATCAGAAAATCATCTAATATAATTGGTCTCGAATAAGAAAAAATTGCGTAATATATAGTGATTGCAATAATTAGTAGTTTGATCAAATTAATATTCCCAGTTATTCTCAGCCGTACATACAGATGGGTCTTCTGCTTCAAAAATGCAGTCTAATTCTGGAAGAGCAATATAAACATAGATAATCGGAGCTATAAATATTGCCATTGCTATGAGTCCTGCTATTCGACGTTTTTTCCAAAATTGATATAGGCTAAATGGAAGAAGCAGAAAAAAGGCAAGATAAAACATAGCCCAAAAAACCATAGTAAATATCATATGGTTATCCATCAGGCTCGATTTCAATGTTTAGCATTTCGGCTCCATTGTCATCTAAACAGGTATTGTATTGTAAGCGTCCTTTATGATGCAGCAACACAGCATCTGTTATCCCTTTGTCATAGCACTTAGCTCCATATCTCCAAGCTAAAAAGGCACCTATCATGAAATAAGCTGAAATTATTAGTGTGGTCATAATATATTTAATAGAATAGTGGGTAGATGATTAAAAATGCAAGTGCAGATAACACTGTTGGAATGGAAATAAACATCATAACTCCAAGCGCATCTGTGTGCTCCATCATCGGCATATGTTCTCGTTCCTCGCACCTTTTTTTCACAATTTCGTAACTACCAAACAGCCACACTATGTAAACCAAGAAAGTCCATCCGCCAATTATTCCAAAAAGAATTGCTGGAAGAACTACATACATTAAACCGTATACAATTACTAACATAATTAATATCCTTATTTATAGGTTAACAACATTGCCTTTAAAGGCTATAGAATTGGGTTTTAAGCCGTTTTTTGAGAGTCTCTTAGCAACCTTTGTAAACGGTGTAATATGCTCTTTTTCGAGCGATTTCAAAAGCCCTGGATGAGTCTCAAAGAGCTTCTTTTCAACAGCTTGAATTCCTGCCTCATCACTGAATGAAATCATCACACAGGCATTGCATGAAACACCTGAATCAATGAGGTTTTTAAGTGCCTTAAAAGGGAGCTCATAACTCTCAGGCAGAGCATCGGTTAATTGATGGTATTCCTGTTGAGAAGTGCCTTTAATCGATACCCGTACATGGAGGTTTTTGAACGCTGCGAGTTGTTGTGCAAATGAGGCATCATTACCTAGAGTCATGCCATTAGTTTCGAGTATATAGACGAACTCAGACTGGTCAACAAGACGTAGTAGTTCGAATAGATGTACTCTACCTAATGTACCCTCGGATGCAGAAGCTGATATGAGCTTATGACCATACTTCCTGGCACTCTTTGATAGCGCATTGAAGACCTCTTGAGGGGTATAGAATTTACCGGTAGACTGCGGTCGAAACACTGGCTTATCAGAGAAGCAGAATTTGCACCTGAGATTGCATCCAACTTCCACAGCGGAAGTGGTGCCGCCGTAGAAACGTAGTGGACGTGCAAGACGTACATATTTACGTCTATTACCATCCACTACGACTTTTTCCATAGCCTTAGTAAGCTTGATCGGGTCATAGCCCTTAGGCTTTTTAGTGCTTGGATTTGCCATTACCATAGAGCAGTGTGTTTTGGGTATTCATCAGTGTCTTAGTGATACCCTTTTTGACATCACCCATGAACGTCTTACCACCGTTCTTCTCAGCGTGATCCCACTCATAATCCATCAAATCCTCTAAGAATGAGATCGGTGAAGCACCTTTCTCATTGTCCACACAAGCCCTGTGTAGGCGCTTGATAGCTCTAGATTTTTCCTTATCACCCATCGTTGCCTTCTCGACTGAGTTCTGCAACATGTCGATAGTCTCGTCCATCGCCTTAGTGTCTATTGGATGTGGTCTACCGTCCTTGCCACCTATAGCGAATGAGAATCGAGCTGGATCTTCGAACCTTGAGGCGTCACCATGTACCACTTCAGATACCATCGCCAGTGATTTCAGTGTCTTCGGTCCTACACCCTTCATCATCACAAGGTCCTCAAAGTTATCGATGTCTCTGTTGTATGCCATATTGAGTACAGAGCCTAGACGAGTCATATTGACATCCTCCTCACGAACATCGTGTCTATTAGGCATCACAATACCTCTATAGGTATCTAGCACCTCAGTTGGTTTCTCTTTGGTGAGTCCAACGATGTTTGTTCTGAGCATGTCAGCCTTTTTATCGGTTAGATTGAGCACTGGATCACCCTTTTCACCAACGATTCCAGTGTGCGGAGCGTCGACGAAAGATCGAACTGTAGGTGAGTGCCAGTGATAACGTCTAGCACGACGATTGTTCTTGTTCATACCTTGAGTGATACTCGTCCATTCACCTTCATCACTGACGATAAAGTACTGTTGGTAAAGATTATAGCCATCCTGAACGGCGTTGTTATCAACCCGTCTCGTCAACTGAGACGAGTTAGTTAGGTTATCACCATCTAGGCTGTGTTTATCTGCCAGTCGCTTAACTTGGTTAGGCACAGACCAGCCATTTTTTCCCTTGCCACCTAGAATGTAGAGTCCTAGATCGTTAGCTCTGGGATTGATTCTTGGTTTCAAAGATCCTAGAACCGTAGCCGTGACTCCTGAAGAGTTCCACTGCATTCCCATCACAGCACCAAGTGCCTGAAACCAGTTCGGGTCACTCATTCTGGTGAGTACCTCTGACTTGCCGTAGTTTTGCACCACGGACTCGACAACGGCACTACCCATGTCACCCATTCTGTCGGTCAACCACCTCGGCACTTTGCCGAAATGTAGTGGTAGACCCATTGTTCCTGAATTTATCATAATTTTCCTCATATGTAGTTAAAGTTGATTTCCCTGCTATTTTTTTAGTCGTTTCACCCCCTTCTTTAATGCTGAAATACGGTTTTTCCAGAGCCCCTTAAGTGTCTTAGGAGTAATATCTGGCATGACGCTTTTCTGGTAGCTCACTCCAGTAATCAATCCCATCCCAATCAAGCGATTGGTCATTGCTGTCAGGGAGACATTATCAAAGCCACCTGATTCAATCACACGACTCGCTATAGAACCTAGCATGTGTCTTTTTTTGTATCCTATGTCGAATACCTCATTAGTGTCTCCAAAAGCTTTGATATAGGCTTTTTTGACGAATTTTGAAGGCATCAGTAAGTACGCTGCAAAAGTATCTGCCTGCTGCTCAGCAAGAGGTTTTTCACCAGTCTCACGACACATATTTGTATGTGCATCTGGCTCGATACCGAGCTTCTGAAATAGCTCTGTATGCAAACAGTGATGTCCTAATTCATGAGCTATAGTGAAACTGTATCTGCCGTCATGATTCTCAATCGAACCGTTGACCTGGATTATCTTGTCAGCAAAGATGATGCCGCCAAGTATTTCTACGTCTTTGTAAATGCCATCATCGGTGATTTCGATGCAGTAACCAAGATGTTTTTCAGCAATACGTTCTACAGGAATAGGACACTGTGGAGTCCACTGATACTTGTTTTCATAATCATTCAGCAAGTCATTAGCCACTTGTTCAATGTCAGTGTCTGAGAGTTTTGGAATGTCGTTTAGATCGAAATTCATATCACACCTTCTTCTTAGACATTTTTAGAGCTGTCTTTTCAAGCTCCTGCCACTGCGCTTTCGTCAAGCCTTTTGCAGACCTCAGAAAATTCGGAACAGCTGAAGGACTTTTCTTGATAACCTCGATTACTTCAGGATCAACCTGGTTTGCCATCGCTTGTAATTTATCAACGTCGGTATCCAATATCACTGCAATTTTTCTCAGTAGTTCTGGTGACGGTGTGTTTTTGTCTTTCTCGATACTAGATATGTGCACACCCGAAACATCTACCAATCTACCTAGCTCTCTGACCCCTATATCCCTTTTGTTACGTAGGTTGCGGATATATTCACCTAGTGTTGTTTTTGCCATTATCTACTCCTTGTTGAAACTATTGGTGAAAGACACTGGAACAATAGGTAATACATCACATACTGAGCTGGAGAGGCAAGAGTATTTCACTTGCTCCACAATGCTGGACCTCTATGCACATAATAAAACCCACTTATAGCTCCAGTGCCTTTCACTAATACTTTACTTGTCATCTATCAAGTTCATAACATTGTCGATTAGTTCTTTCTTCTTCTCAGTGCTAGATTCAGTGAATTTTTCATAGCCTTTCATCAGCACTTTCACATCATCCATAGTGAGTCCAAACTCCTCCATGGCTGAACTTATGGTGTCTTTATCTGTATTCATTTTGGTCATTTTTAGCTCCTACATTATTTCTATATGGTTTACTTTTTCCTCATAGAGTTCGTCATATTCATCTGGAGTTATAACGTTACTAAGGATCAATTTATATACTTTGTTAAGAGTATTCTGTTTATCAATTCCTATTTGTAAAGCTTCAAATTTACCTGTGCGATACTCATGGGGCATGCCTTCAGCTCTTAACCGGGCAGCTTTATCATCCAATGTGTCATAGCTCCCTTCATCAATATCAATATATGCCACTTTAAATATATCTATCATCATTATCCCTTCTAAATTGTAATGTGTAAACTATCAGTTAACACTTCAGACGACATTGTAAACTACCAGTTTACAGTTGTCAAGTATTATTTTTGATTGGGGTTATAAGGTCAAATTCCGTTTGATGTGTGAGGAACGGTTATCGTCTTATTAAATGAAGAAGTTTCTTTGGATATGATAGTGCTTTTGGTGTGTGAAATAGATAGACTTCATTCTCACTCATTGATGACTCTTGATTAAATTCATGAGTTTCTATTAAGGTGTCTCTTAATGATTCATACCACTCATAAAAAGTCGAGGGGAGAGATGGTGCGAGAAAAATCAACCAGAAGAAGAAAGCTATCTCATACCAGCTTTGAAATGAATCTCTGAATCCATTGTAATTAAAGGCAAAAGAGAGAGCCAGTAGTAGTGAACCAATAAGAATTACGTTAGTTATATTTGGAATTATCCTAAGCCAAATATATCTTCTTCTCTCAATGCGTTGGAGTACTTTTCCCATATTTTCAATAAATTTTTATGATTTTGCTATCTAGATGTTATCAAACACCCCAGATTGTAACTCAAATGACTTTTCGTACTTTGAAGCGTAAGATCCTGAGACTTGTTTCATAGTTCCACCAATTTGATCCCAATTAGTTGAAGCGTACCCAAAAGATGAATTTTCATCTTGATAACCTTGGGTTTCTTTTAACAATTCTAAAAGCCCATCAAATACACCAGGGTAGAGTGTATATAAAAGCCATAATCTTATTTGTTTACGATCTTCTTTAATATTTATTTTATGTACATTAACAATTTTTGTTAATTTTTTTGATATTTCTGGATATTCGTCACTTAAATTTACAAGCATTATGGTTATTAGTTCACTAATCTCTTTTGAAATTTTTTTACTCAGCTTAGGTAAATTTTTCTTTTTCATATTTGTATATTATGTTCTTTCATTATTTGTAAAAGATTAGTTCTGAATAAAAAAACTGACTGTCTTTCGCTTAAATCAAAAGGATCAACTTGAATAGCTTTATATGTATTACCAAAAAATGGATCCATAACGTCCAGATAAGAACTCACATGTTCACGATGATCAAATCGACTATTATGTGAGGTTTGTTGATTAATATCTTTAACACGAGGGTTGCGTGTTGTTACCTCAACAATAGCCATATAATCCTTATACATATGTTGTTTATTAATCTGTTGAGCTATTTCTTGAGCTTTTTCTCTACAATACTTAATATTATTATTAAATCTTAGCAATTCACATTTAACAATAAGATAAAAAAGCAAATTAATTAAGTCTGCTTTTTTTGTTTTTTTTGATAATTGGTCTATTGCATTATCAAGTAATTTTAAGGTTTGTTCAATTACTTCATCTTTCTCACGAATTACATAACCTAGATCAAATGCTTTTAAAACAATTATTTTATCTTCTATTTTATCTTCGGAAATACTCATGGCATCAATTGGAAATTTTTCCATATTAATAGTTTATTGTAGTCCATTCTGAAATTAAATACCACCTAGCACTCTATTTATAAGACTCGACTTATGTTCAATACATAGGTGTGCATAACGCTTTGTAACGCTGATTTGTTTGTGCCCTAGAACATCTGCTATTTCCAAGAGAGATGCCCCAGATTGAGCCAAATATGAGGCACAGGAATGACGTAAGTCGTGGAATCTAAAGTCCTTAATTTCGGCATCCTCGAGTGCTCTTTTCCAAGGCTTAGTAAAGCAATAAGCAACCTCATATTTAATCCTTGAAGCAAAGATTAAGCTACTATCTTTACAATCAAATATTTCTAACTCTCTAATCACAGATTCAGTCAGAGGAAGAACTTTAGGCTGACCATTTTTAGTGGTAGCGACATAAGCGGTTCTTCTGTCAAAATCGATGTCATTCCATCTTAAACCAAGTAACTCTCCACGCCTCGCCCCGGTTGTGATTGCAGTCAATACAAGTAGGTATAATTTGTCCCATTTAGAGGCTCTACAAACCTTGAATAGACGAGTTCTTTCAACTTCTGATAAGAACCTTATTCTTTCATTATTCTCGGGTAATGTAGGGATTTGGCGGACTGGATTTTCTGGTAAATCAAAGGTTCTACAGGCATAACTAAATACTACCCCAATAGTAGCTTTATAGCGATTAATAGTAGCATTGCTCAAATCTTTTGGAAGCAATTCTAATCCAGCAGAAATATCATGTTTGGTAATATCAATAATAATTTTGTCACCTAAGATTTCCATCCAATAATATAACTTCTGGTACTGCTCTTTCGGTCTGCTACCTTTGTACTCTTTAAGAAGGTATTCATCCACAAGATTCTTGAATGAAGTCTTGCTACTTATATCTCTAATTGAAAGCATAGATGTCAGATCACTTTCCATTCTAAAAGCGAACTGTTTTGCTAACTTTTTAGTTGGAAATGTTTTAGATAATGTTTTGAATCCTCGTTTGCGAATAAACACACGATAGGAAACACTAGTTGAATTAATTACTTTTTGTATAGTTGCCAAGATAAATCTCCAATTAAGTGCACGAAATCTGCACGAAATACGAAGATTTGTAGTCGAAAAAAAAAG
>JAOMEO010000006.1 GCA_028345955.1 Candidatus Thioglobus sp. | reverse complement strand
TACAGATGTTACGTGCTAATGGTTGTCGAGTGCTTGGCGTTGATTTTGATTCTAAAAAGTGTGAAATTGCGAGGGAGTATGGTGCTGAAACGGTAGACTTATCAAATAAAGAAGATCCTGTTTTAATTTCACAAAGCTTTTCAAGAGGTAGAGGTGTTGATGGTGTGTTAATTGCTGCTACAAGCGAATCTGATGAAGTAATGCATCAGGCGGCTCAAATGTGCCGTAAGCGTGGTCGAATCGTTTTGGTAGGTGTGGTTGGTTTAGGTCTTCGTCGTGATGATTTTTTTAAGAAGGAAATAACATTTCAAGTTTCCGCATCATACGGACCTGGTCGTTATGATCCATTTTATGAAGAGCTAGGTAATGATTATCCCGTTGGTTTTGTTCGTTGGACAGAGCAGCGTAACTTTGAGGCTGTATTGGATATGATGTCTTCAGGAAAGCTTGATGTAAAGTCTTTAATTACTCATCGCTATGATATTAAAGATGCGGTTGAAGCTTATGCTTTATTGGACGATTTATCTTCATTAGGTATTATTCTTGACTATCCGACATTATCTAGGGAGAAACTTAAAACTTCAAAAGTTATCCTTACTGAATCTGACTCTATTGTTTATGACACTGCTAAACCATGTGTTGGTTTTGTTGGTGCAGGTAACTATGCATCTCGAATTCTTATTCCTGCTTTTAAAGACGCGGGAGCTATGCTTGATACGTTAGTAACAAGTGGAGGTATTAGTGGGGTTCACCATGGAAATAAAAATGGCTTTTTAGTTACGTCTACCGAAATTTCAGACCTTTGGAACGATAAGATAAATACAGTTGCTATTGTTACTCGACACAATGCACACGCTTCTCAAGTGATTGAAGCACTTAATAATGGAAAAAATGTTTTTGTTGAGAAACCATTAGCTCTGACTATTGAAGAAATTGATTTAATCGACAAGACTTATCAAAGTTCAAATCACTCTAATAATGTGAGACTTATGGTTGGATTTAATAGACGTTTTGCGCCTCACATTATAAAAATGAAGGAATTATTGAATAGTCATCGTTCCCCTAAATCTATCATTATAACTGTTAATGCAGGCGCTATTTCTAGTGATAATTGGGTTCAAGATTCTTTGATAGGTGGTGGAAGAATTATTGGTGAGGGTTGTCACTTTATTGATCTAATGGGACATCTTGTAGGTTCTGATATTAAAGATTTTAGAGCAACAATGGTTGGTAATTCCCCAGGTATTGAAGTAAGAGATGATAAAGTTTCGATTACACTCGCATTTGAAGATGGATCTTTTGGAACAATTCATTACTTTGCAAACGGTTCTTCAGAATTCCCAAAAGAGCGTATTGAGGTTTTTTGTGAAAATGCAGTATTGCAAATGGATAATTATCGAGTGCTGTCAGGATATGGTTGGTCTGGATTTAATAAGATGAAGTTATTCAAACAAGATAAAGGGCAAAACGCTTGTGTAAAGGCCTTTATTAATTCAATTAGCAAAGGCACTGAATCGCCAATATTATACGATGAAATTATGAAAAGTTCTAGGGTATCTATAGAAGTAGCAAATTCATTACGTGAATAATTTTAAGAAGACTTTTATTTTTCTTAACACAGTTAAGTATTTAAAAATTAGTCAAATAATAAGTCGAGTTAAACTTCAATACAGAAGAATAACGCCAGACTTAGCAAGTGCACCAAGAATTTCAATACCTGTTAATGAATTTCAGACTGTTGTTCAATCTCAACCTAAAATGTTGAGTGAAAGTCGATTCAGATTTCTAAATTTATCTTCTGATATAACAAAGGCAGAAGATTGGAATTTACCTAATAAAGATAAACTCTGGCTATACAATCTTCATTATTTTGATGATTTAACTTCTTTAGAATTTAGCCAAAGAGTTAATTGGCATCGAAAAAGTATTCAACGTTGGGTTGATGAAAATCCTCCAGGATTTGGAGTTGGCTGGGAAGCTTATCCTTCTTCAATGAGAATTGTTAATTGGATTAAGTGGTTTTTGTTGGGTGATAATTTACGACGAGAATGGTTGGATTCATTAGCGATACAGGCTAGATACTTGAGCAATAATCTGGAAACTCATTTGCTTGGTAATCATCTATTTGCTAACGCTAAAGCTTTAATGTTTGCAGGGATTTATTTTCAAGGTACCGAAGCTGATAACTGGTATCAAATTGGTTTAAAAATTATTGAAAAAGAGTTATTAGAGCAAGTTCTTGCTGATGGCGGTAATTTTGAACTTTCTCCAATGTACCACTCAATTTTCTTAGAAGATTTATTGGATATAGTCAATATTCATAATGCTTATAACAAAGAATTGCCAAAAAATATAATGAAAAAAATATTACCAATGTTTGACTGGATGCAAGCAATGTCTCATCCAGATGGTGACATATCTTTTTTTAATGATGCCACTTTAGGGATTGCACCTTCTCTAAAAAATTTATTAGATTACGCAAAACGACTCGGCATTATACATATGGGTGGTGAATTGAATACATATACTCATTTGAAAGCTTCTGGTTATATTAGGGTTCAAAGAGATAATATGGTTTCAATAATAGACACCGCCAATATTGGCGCTGATTATATACCTGGGCATGGTCATGCTGATACTTTAAGTTTTGAGTTATCTTTGTTTGAACAGAGAGTAATTGTTAATTCTGGAATTTCCGTTTATGGTAATAGTGCTGAGCGTCAAAGACAAAGAGGTACTGATGCACATTCTACTGTTGTTATTGATAACCAAAACTCAAGTGAAGTATGGGATGGCTTCAGAGTTG
Source organism: Candidatus Thioglobus sp. (assembly GCA_028345955.1). Classification (GTDB taxonomy): domain Bacteria; phylum Pseudomonadota; class Gammaproteobacteria; order PS1; family Pseudothioglobaceae; genus Pseudothioglobus. Next base: position 58,498 of record JAOMEO010000006.1, on the reverse strand, counting down.
CTAGGCGCGCTCAAGTAGATGAGATTAGTATTGAAAATAGAGAAGAACAAATTAAATTATCAGCATGTCATGATGGTTATAAACGATTAAAAGGAAGCCCCAAACACTGCAGAGAGTGGAACTTTTATAAAAATTCACTTGTAATTACAGATAAAATTATTGGTACAGGGAAACATGGTGTTCAATCTATACTTCATATACACCCAAATGCAAAATTAATGGAAATTAATAATCAAAGTGTAAATTTTCAAATAAATAAAAAAATAGTAAATATTGAACTTCAAAGCAATGGAAAGTTAGAGATCGTTCCTTCTACTTATCATCCAGAATTTGGTTTATCTATTGAAAATAAAAAGATCATAATAAACTATAATGACTTCTTACCTTTCGAGGCAATATTTAAGGTTTCCTGGTGAAAGTATTAGTAGTATTTGGAACGCGACCTGAGGCTATTAAAATGGCTCCAGTAGTACACACACTTAGAAATAAATTTGATGTTAAGGTTTGCGTGACAGCGCAGCATCGTAAATTAATGGATCAAGCCTTGGATATATTTGAAATCACTCCTGATTTTGACCTCGATATCATGAAACCTGAACAGGATTTGTTCGATGTAACTTCAAATGTATTATTTGGTATGAGAAAAATACTTTCTCAAGAGCATCCGGACATTGTTCTAGTACATGGAGATACAACGACATCTATGGCAACATCTATGGCTGCATTTTATTTACAAATACCTGTTGGTCATGTTGAAGCTGGCTTGCGAACATATAATATAAATTCACCATTTCCAGAAGAATTTAATCGTCAACTTACAGGTAGGATAGCTCAATTTCATTTTGCACCAACAGAAGGAGCCCGGCAAAATTTGTTAAAAGAAAAAATTCCAGATAATCATATCTATGTGACCGGGAATACGATTCTTGACGCATTGTATTCTATAATTAACAAAGCAAGGGCAGTTGATTTTTTAGAAGATACTATAGATGCCATGCAATTTTTAAATTGTGGCAAAAATAATCTCCCTCGTATTATTCTTGTCACTGGACATCGTCGTGAAAACTTTGGTCATGGCTTTGAAGAGATTTGCCAAGCATTGAAAGATATTGCTATAGAAAATTCTGATGTTCAAGTTATATACCCAGTACATTTAAATCCAAATGTCCGTGAACCAGTTAATAGAATATTGTCCGGGATTAATAATATACATCTTATCGAACCAATGGGGTATCTGTCCTTTATAAAATTAATGGATTTGTCTTATTTAGTTCTTACTGATAGCGGGGGAATTCAAGAAGAAGCACCTAGTTTAGGTAAGCCTGTATTAGTAATGCGAGATCGAACTGAAAGGCAAGAAGCTGTAAAAGCTGGTACAGTAAAACTGGTTGGAACAAAAAAGAAAGATATTGTCAGAGCCGTTAGTGAATTATTAACAAATAATGATATTTATATCAATATGTCAAAAGTACACAATCCCTATGGAAATGGGGAGGCTAGTCAGATTATTTGCCAAGTTTTAGAAAAGATTAAGTTATGATTATTTCCATAATTGGTTTAGGTTATATTGGGCTACCAACTGCAGCAATATTGGCATCAAGTAAAGTTAGTGTAATTGGTGTTGATGTTAATGAGAAAGTGGTTGATACAATTAATAAAGGTGAAATTCATATTATTGAACCTGAATTGGAAGCTTTAGTTCATTCAGCAGTTCAGAATGGCAATTTGAGAGCAACTACTCAACCAGAAAAATCAGATGTATTCATGTTAGCAGTTCCAACCCCCTTTAAAGCTAATTATAAACCTGATTTAAGTTATATTGAGTCAGCTTGTAGAGCAATTGCACCAGTTTTAGAGAAGGGAAATTTAGTTATTTTAGAGTCAACATCTCCAGTTGGTACTACTGAGAAGATGATAGATTGGCTTAGTGCTGAATGCTCAGATCTATCTTTTCCTGAATTTGGGAATAATAAATTTTCTGCTGATATTTCTATCGCGCATTGTCCAGAACGTGTTTTACCTGGTAATGTTGTTCGTGAACTAAGAGAGAATGTTAGGATTATCGGTGGTGTAACTAGTCATTGTGCTGAGAGGGCTAGTAATCTCTATAAACTATTTGTTGATACTGAATGTTTAATTACAGATTGTAGAACAGCCGAACTTAGCAAGTTAGTTGAGAACTCTTTTCGTGATGTAAATATTGCTTTTGCAAATGAACTTTCTTTGATTTGTGACAAATTAGATATAAATGTTTGGGAGTTAATTAAGTTAGCTAACCATCATCCAAGAGTAAATATTCTAAAACCCGGCCCAGGTGTTGGTGGGCATTGTATTGCAGTTGACCCATGGTTTATCGTTGATTCAGCAAAAGATGAAACCAAATTAATCCGTACAGCTCGACTAATAAATGACAGTAAACCTTCTTTCATATTGGATAAGGTAAATCAAGCAATATTGGAAATGGGTGAAAAAATTTCAGAAATTTCGATTACATGCTTAGGTTTATCATTTAAGCCTAATATTGATGATCTTCGACAAAGCCCTGCTCTTGAAATTGCAAAAAAAATAAGTTTAATGAGTCTTAAGAAACTCTATTTAGTTGAACCTAACATATTTAGTATGCCAAATTGTTTTGAATATGATAATGATATTGAATTAGTTAATCTAGAATTCGCTGTTAATTCAAGTGATATAGTCATTTTGTTAGTTGATCATAATGAATTCAATCAGATTAACCTAGATTTGCTATCTGATAAATATGTAATTGATACACGTGGTATCTGGAGTTAATTAACCTTGCATATTTTGTTTTTAACAGATAATTTTCCACCTGAGGTTAATGCGCCTGCAACTCGAACTTATGAACATGCAATCCGCTGGATTGAGGAAGGTTGTAAAGTAACTGTAATTACTTGTGCTCCAAACTTTCCTAAAGGAAAGGTTTTTTCAGGTTATAAGAATAAATGGTATCAATATCAAGTAATGGATGGTATTAATGTTGTAAGGGTTAAAACTTTTATTACAGCGAATAATGGATTCCTTCTTCGAAGTATTGATTATCTTTCTTTTATGATTACTGGATTTATAGCAGGACTTTTTCAAAAAAAACCAGACGTGATTATTGCAACCTCTCCACAATTTTTTACGGCTTGTATGGGGTGGATGCTTTCAGTTATTAGGAATCGTCCTTTTGTTTTTGAGTTACGAGATCTTTGGCCTGCTTCAATTATTGCTGTAGGTGCAATGAAAAATAGTTTATTAATTACTTGGTTAGAAAAATTAGAACTTTTTCTATATAAAAAAGCAGATGCTGTTATATCTGTTACCAATTCTTTTAAAGATGAGTTAATTAGTCGAGGTATAAATGGTAATAAGATTTTTGTGATATTAAATGGCGTTGATCATAATAATTATCAGCCAACTTCTATAAAAGATCCTATATTGTCTGAGAAATATAATCTAAAAGATAAATTTGTCGTAGGTTATCTTGGGACGCATGGCTTGGCACATGGTTTAGATGTTATTTTAGATGCCGCAGAAAAATTAAAGCAATATCCAAATATTTTTTTTATGTTGGTTGGATCAGGAGCCTCTAAAAGTGAACTTATTATAAATGCAAAAAAACGAAACTTAAAAAATATTTTATTTATTGATAGTCAGCCAAAAGAGTTAATGAAAAGATACTATTCTTTGTGTAATATTTCTCTTATTCATTTAAAGAATAACCCTCTTTTTGCTAGTGTTATACCTTCTAAATTATTTGAATCAATGGCAATGGGGCTTCCAATTATTATGGCATTGCCAAAAGGTGAGGCTACTAAATTAGTTGACCATCATAAATGTGGCGTTATAATTTCACCAGAAAATAGTTTGTTACTAGCAAACAGTGTATTAGAATTACAATCAAACAATGAACAACTTAATCAATATAAGGAATCTGCCATAAACGCATCATTGCTTTTTTCTAGAGATGTCAAAGCTAGAGAAATGCTTAATGTTTTAAATAATTTTGTTAAGAGAAATTCATGAATATTTCTTATACTCACATATTTATATCTATGATTACTACCTTTATCGCAATAAGTGTATTACGACCTTTTGCGATAAGTATTAACCTTACGGATTCCCCTAATAATCGAAAAAAACATGAAGGAATTGTCCCACTGATTGGCGGTCTTGGAATGTTTTTTGGATTTTTAATTACTGTTTTAACAACTTCTATTGATTTAAATCACATTAAATACTTTTTATTAGCTTCATTCATTGTTGTAATTATTGGCACTTTAGATGATCATCGTGATATTTCTGTTGGGTATCGTTTCTTCTTCCAAATAGCGGCTGCAGTAATTGTAGCTGTTGTAGCTGGTGTTAATATCGAGTCATTAGGAAATCTTTTTTTATCGAGAGGCGAGATCTTGCTTAATTCATGGTCAGTTTTTTTTACTATAATTGCTATAATTGTGGCAATGAATGCAGTCAATATGTCTGATGGAATACATGGTCTAGCAGGTTTGACTTGTTTTATTACACTTCTCTCTCTTGCATATTTTTCTTACATTAGTGTCAATCAAGAAAGCTTAACTATTGCATTATTAATTTGCGCAGTTATACCACCTTTTCTTTTTTATAATCTTGGTATTGGGCGCTCAAAAGAAAAACGAATTTTTATGGGGGATGCAGGCAGTATGTTTCTTGGTTTGGGAATTGTTTGGCTATTAGTAGATCTCTCCCAAGGAGAGTATAGATCTTTCTCTCCAGTAATAGCATTATGGTTATTTGCTATTCCCTTAATTGATAGTGTTTCAACTGTACTAAGAAGACTCATAATAGGCAAATCACCTTTCAAACCGGATTTGAATCATCTTCACCATATTCTAATTCGCTTGGGGTTAAGTACAAAATTTGTACTAATTATTATTGTCTTGTTCTCATTGTTTATGACTTTTATTGGGATTATGGGTGAGTTGAATGAGATATCTGAATGGAAAATGTTTATTGGCTTTATTGTAATCTTTGTTATTTATTTCATTCTCACAAATTTATTTATTTCTAAAAATAATATAAATAATTTATAAGCAAGTTGGGTTAAGACCAAATCTTTATCTCAAGAAATTCCATCCTTTTTAGCAAAATGATTGATGGCTTCAAGATATCCTTTAACACTGCCACAGTCAAAACGTTTTCCTTTAATTTTATGCGCAACAACTCTACCTTGCTTTGCTTGAGCAAGTAAGGCATCAGTGATTTGTATTTCACCATTCTTATTAGCTTTGATGTTTCTAAGTATATCAAAAATATCTGGCGTTAGAATATATCGCCCTATGATTGACATAAAACTAGGAGCTTTATTTAAATCAACCTTATCCTCCGAAAATTTGATCAAATCATGTGAATTTGGCTTTTCAAACATATTGGCTACTCTATAAGTGTTGTTTGTGCCATCAATTAAATCACCAGAAATGACACCGTATCTTTCGATTTGAGTAAGTGGAATCTCTTCTATAGCTATCACTGAACATTGATATTTGTTATAAATTTTAATAAGTTGAGAAGTTACTCCATTTCCACTGCAATCACATAAATCATCTGCCAAAATTACAGCAAAAGGTTCATTTCCAATAAGGGACTCACCTGTAAGGATAGCATGACCTAAACCGAGCATTTGTCGTTGACGGACATAAGTAAAGGTAGCCTTCTCAATCATTGCTTTGATTTCATCCAGATAGAACTCTTTTGAAGTTCCACTTAGTTGTGATTCAAGTTCAAATGAATTATCAAAATGGTCTTCAATTGCTCGCTTACCTCTTCCAGTCACAATAGCCATTTGAGTTATGTTAGCAGTGAGAGCTTCTTCGACGCCATATTGTAATAAAGGCTTGGTGAGTATTGGAAGCATTTCTTTAGGTACCGCTTTGGTAGCAGGTAAGAAACGGGTTCCATATCCCGCTGCTGGGAAAAGACATTTATTTATCATGCTGTAATTTTATTATATAACTCATTATTAAAAATAAAATTCTTATAATGTATACTTCAGTGTGAATTTCAGCTAATTTTTACGATTGTTTAAAAAACCAATATGAAAAGATTTTTTACTATTATTTTTATCTTACTATACACGTTACCTGTTCATTCAATTTCCTCTTATTCAGCAAGTTATGACTTATTTACACAAACCGATTTAGGCTATATTAAATTTGGTAGTGCTAAATATAAACTACAATTGGGCAATAATGTATATGTTTTTAGTAGTAATGCTACCACTGATTTATTATGGCGTGCTATACATGATTATTCTGTAAATGAAACTAGTATTGGTTTACTAGAAAATAGTCAATTAATTGGTAATTATTACAAAATTACCGAAACAAAAGGTAACTCAATTAGTGATAATTATGAAATACATATATATCCTAACGAGCGCTATGTTTCTTTGAACAATGAAATAATTTGGGAAATTAATTCTAGTAATATAGTTGATGCTCTTAGCGTTTATCTAAATATTTCTGAAGATATTCAAAAAGATCCAAATAAAAAAGTTTTTTCATATCAGATAGTTGACAAAAAAGGAGTACATCAAAGAGAATTTGTTATCGAAGGTTTTGAAACTATTATTATTGACAATAAGGAATTCGAAACTATTAGAATTGCATGTCCGAAATTAAGTTTGATATTTAATGTCTCTAAGAACCATAATTTTATGCCAGTATCTATTAATAAAACAAATGGAAAAAATAACTATCGATTCACTTTAAAAGATTACAATCAATAATCCTAATTTAAATTAAAACATTATTATGGAAGTAAATGTTATTGGCGCAGGTGTAATGGGACATCAAATCGTCGCATTTCTCAATGGGCTAGGCTATAAGGTTTATTTGTATACCTCAAACAACAACCCATCAACTCTAATTAAAAAAATCAGGGTCTCTGCTAGAGTACAGGGTTTGATGTTTAATCGTGATAACTTGGTGATAATTAACAATATTGATGATCTCGACAAAGAGATACTAACGATTGAGTCCTCGCCGGATAATCTTGATGTTAAAAAGAGTGTTTATATGAAATTCGCGGAAGATAACATAGATGGTTATTTCACAACAACATCGTCTATTCCACTGAATCTAATTGGCAACAACGTTTCTGGACTCCATTTCTTTAATCCTATTTCGATAAAATTAATTGAATACGACTATCAGAATAACAAACCCACTGCTCAACAAGATGAGTTGCTAAAAAGACTGATGTTGTTAGACTATAATCTGATTGAAATATTCAACATGCCAGGGTATCTTGCAAATAGGATTATTTTCAATGAGATATCAGAAGCATTTAAGCTCTATGAACTTCACAATGTTTCTGCAAAGGATATCAAATCTATATACACTGATGTACGTAAATCACAGGATCCATTCGCGTTATCCGACCTCATTGGAATTGATACGTGCAAACTGATTTTAACAAACTTAGAAAAATATGTTTCTAAGAACTATCGTGTTCCACAATTATTCAGAGATGCAGTTTCACTGGGGGTGTTAGGAAAGAAGAACTCGACTTCTATCGTTTCATTATTAGATCACGTTGAATAAGCTTGCAATTCGTAAATATATTAAAGACAATGATGCTAGAAGTTTCTTTAGGATTTTTGTATATAACGTAAGTATGAAATTTCACGAGTATGAGCTGTTATTACATGATTCTAACAATTGTTCTGACCAATTACTATACTTTTGATTAATTTCAGTAGTAGAATTCATACATATATCAAAATAGATCACAATCTATGAAAAAACAATTTAGTATATTTCTACTTATATTTTTTGTATCTGCAAATATTAATGCAGAGATATCTGATATTAGTATTCGTGATCTTACACAACTCTACTCCACCGTAACCGAGTAGTATTAAAGAAATTTTCAGTCAATTCAGAGGGATTTTAATACACTATCTAAAATAAGGACTCGACTTGGTCGTATATTCCATGAAACTTTTTTCACGAAATACTTCATTACCATTAGAGTCATAAATCAAAATACACTCAATCTCATCCTTTCGTAATATCTCAAAGAGGTCATCTAAATTTTCTGCATCAAAACTTAATGTAGCAGTATCATCACCAACAAGATAAAACACATTATAAGTTTGCATTTTATAGTTCCTACTTTTAGCAAATACTTAATGCTAACTTTACCATAATAGTAAAAATACACCCCCTCAAAACTACTCCACTGTAACTGATTTAGCTAAATTTCTTGGTTTATCGACATCGGTTCTTTTGATTAGGGCAACGTGATAACTCAGTAATTGAAGAGGGATTGTAAAAATAATAGGTGCAGTGATTCGACCTAAGTTGGAAGTGATTTGAATTACCTCCATTGCCTTCATTGATTTAACTTGTGAATCTTTATCTTCAAAAACAATCATTTGTGATCCTCTAGATTTGACTTCTTGTAAATTAGATTTAAGTTTATCTAGTAATTCATCGTTTGGAGCAATAGCAATTACAGGCATATTTTCGTCAATAAGAGCAATTGGGCCATGCTTCAGTTCTCCTGCTGGATATGCTTCGGCATGAATATAACTTATTTCTTTGAGTTTTAGTGCTCCTTCCATCGCTATTGCATACATTGTTCCTCTGCCCAAAAATAGCGCACTATTTTTGTCTTTAAAACGAACAGCTAATTTTTTAATCTGACTTTCTTGTAACAAGGTCTCGTTAATCAGACTTGGCAAAAGCTTTAATCCATTAACGATAGCTTTTTCATTTTGTTTACTGATAGTTTGATTAATAACACCTATAGAGCAAGTAAGTAAGGCAAGAGCAACAAGTTGAGTAGTGAAAGCTTTTGTACTAGCAACACCAATTTCAGGTCCTGCATGAGTTAGAAAAGTAAGATTTGATTCCCTTGTAATACTCGATTCTGCAGAGTTACATATACAAAGTGTATAAATTTTATTATTTATTTTTTTAGCAATTTTAAGAGCTTCTAGTGTATCAGCTGTTTCACCGCTCTGAGATATAGTAACGAAAAGTGTATCATTTAATATGAGAGGATGACGGTAGCGATATTCACTAGCTACTTCTACATTACAGGGTATTTTGGCAATGTCTTCTAACCAATATTTTGCCACTAAGCCAGCGTTATAACTTGTGCCACAAGCAACAATTTGAATCTGCTTAATCTTCTTAAAGATGTCATTAGCTTTGCCCCCAAAAGCTGATACAACAACTGTTTCTTTGGTAATACGAGACTCTAATGTATCCCTTATAGATTGTGGTTGCTCAAAAATCTCTTTTTGCATAAAGTGTTTATAATCACCAAGATCAACTTGACCTTCTTTTATCTTTGAGATTATTATCGGGCGTTCAACTTTATTGCCATCTTTATCATAAATCGTGATTTTTTTTAATTTAAGTTCAGCGACATCTCCATCTTCAAGAAAAATAAATTTTTTAGTGACTGATAAAAGTGCCATTTGATCTGATGCAATATAGTTACCTTCTTTGCCAACCCCTATGACTAGTGGAGAACCTTTTCGAGTGGCGATAATAATGTTTGGATACTTAGGTGAAACAATCCCGAGCCCATAGGAGCCATCAAATGTGTTTATAGCTTTCTGTACAGATTTAAGAAAAGTGTTGCTTGATTTCATAGAGAAGGCAATCGCGTGAGCAATAACTTCGGTGTCAGTATCCGAAGTAAATTTATAGCCTTGTTTTATTTGGGAATCTTTAAGTTCTAAGTAATTTTCAATAATTCCATTATGGACTACACTAACGACTTGATTGGAAATATGAGGATGCGAATTATGGTTAGCAGGTTCTCCATGTGTAGCCCAACGAGTATGTGCAATACCAATATTGCCTTTAATTTTATTTTGCCGTGCTTTTAAGTTTTTCTCAAGATTTTTTACTTTACCAACCGATCTTGCGCGATTTAAGGAATTTTTTTTAGATAGGACGACAAGGCCCGATGAGTCGTAACCACGATACTCTAAACGTTTCAAACCATCTAATAATAAGGGAGTAATGTCCTGATTTGTGACACCGCCAACAATTCCACACATAATGAAAATATATATTAATTAATTAAATTATAGAGGGTATCTTGCCTTGCCTTTATTTAATCTCTTTTAATAATTAAGTTTATTTGAGTTTTAGTGGGAATAATGACAAATTAAATTTTAGATTATAATGCTTCAATCATGAAAGTAGATCTTCATAACCATTCTTATTATTCAGATGGCGTGTTTTCGCCCAGTGAAGTCGTTAGATTAGCTGACGAAGCAGGTTGTGATTTGTTTGCGTTGACTGATCACGATACAACTGATGGACTTAATGAAGCTCGACAGACGGCAGATAAATTATCAGTTGATTTAGTCTCAGGAGTCGAAATATCGGCATTTTGGCGAAATATGACTATTCACATAATAGGTTTAGATATAGATATTAATAACGATATTTTGCAAGCTGGCCTAGTTCATAATCAACAACTTAGAAAAGAGAGAGCTGAAAAAATAGCACTTGGACTTTGGCGTGCAGGTATCAAAGATGCCTTAGAGAAAACACAAACCCTTAGTAAAACTGATATGTTGACGCGCACTCATTTTGCACAAATGTTAATTGGAGAAGGCTATTGTAAAGATATGAAGTCTGTTTTTAGGCGTTTTTTGACTGGAAAAAAACCTGGAGCCTATCGCGTTGAATGGAGAAGTTTTGATGAAGTAGTTGGATGGATTCATGCAGCAGGAGGTCTTGCAGTGATAGCACATCCTTTTCGTTACAAAATGACCCAAACTAAAATAAAAAATATGTTCATCGACTTTAAAGAAATTTTGGGAGACGGTGTTGAAGTTGTTACTGCTACCAGTACTGATGAAGAAATTACTTTAAGCAACCAGTGGGCAAAGGAATACGAATTGTTGTCATCATGTGGATCGGATTATCATGGTTGGCCAAACCAGAGAATTCAAATTGGAAGTTTGAGAGACTTACCTAATCTTGATAATGCTATCTGGAGATATTTACCATGTCGAACGTAATTAGAATTCATTCTGAAAACCCTCAACAACGTCTCATAAGACAGGTTGTTGGAGTTTTAGATAAGGGGGATGTTATTGCTTATCCCACAGATTCAGGATATGCATTAGGTTGCATTCTAGGTAATAAGAGTGCTATGGAAAAGATTCGAGATATAAGAAAGTTGAGTAAACGTCACCACTTCACACTAATGATGAAGGACTTGTCGCATGTTGGGGAATATGCAAAATTTAATAATTCTGCATTTAGGTTGATGAAAAAAATACTGCCTGGTGCTTATACCTTTATATTAGAAGGAGCTAAAGAAGTTCCTAATCGTTTGTTGCATGAAAAAAGAAAAACTATAGGAATAAGAATCTCAAACCATCCTATAGTGAGAGCTATACTTTATGAATTAACAGAACCTATGATGAGTGTATCGCTAGTTATAAAGGGTTATGAGTTTTATAACTATAACGATGTACAAGCAGTGCTTAACAGTTCTGTTGCGCTGGTTATAGATGCAGGTCATTGTCCTCCTGAGCCAACTACAGTAATTGATTTATCTGGTGATGAAATACTGATCTTAAGAAAAGGAGCAGGAAGTCTTGATTTGATCAATTAAATACATACTTTTTGCTATTAGTATGTAATTACAATATAATTACATTATTTAAATAATTTTTTTTATTAGTGGCTCAGATCATAAAAATAGGTAATTCACAGGGAATCAGGATTCCAAAACCAATCGTTTCAATTGCTAATCTAGAAAATCAAGAATTAGATTTTGTTGTTTTAAACGAAGGATTATTAATAACACCTGAAAAAAAATCAAGAATTGGGTGGCAAATTGTCAAGGAGAAAAGTAAACCTAAAGTCACATGGGAATGGTGGAAGAGTTAATGAATCGTTTTGATGTTTGGTTGGTAATGAAAAACCCTGAAAAAGGTCGTGTTGTAGATAATTTAGGTCTATGTACCATTGTCACTCCAGATGAATTGATTGAATTGCCCAGCCTCATAGTTGCTCCAATGACGACTGAAAGTGAAAGTCTTGCAAGTAGAGTTGAATGTCGTTTTGATAATTCTGTAGGTTACATTATGGTTGACCAACTTAGAACAATTGATAAATATTGCTTTATAAAAAAGTTAGGTGAACTAGAATCAGATGTTCAGCTCAGGTTGTGTGATTGCCTACTAGAGTTCTTTGCGGTGTAAATAACCTATGAGTATAATTAGCTTCTTTTGATAAATTGACTTAGTTATGAAAACTGAAGAAATAAGACAGAAATTTTTAAAATATTTTGAAAGTCAAGGTCATACAATTGAGCGTAGTTCTTCTTTAGTTCCTCATAATGACAATACCTTGTTGTTTGTTAACTCTGGAATGGTTCCATTCAAAGACGTATTTACTGGTGCTGATAAACGGCCTTATAAACGAGCTGTAACATCACAAAGATGTGTTAGAGCTGGTGGTAAGCATAACGACCTTGAGAACGTAGGATACACAGCCCGTCATCACACGTTTTTTGAAATGCTAGGTAATTTTAGTTTTGGTGACTACTTTAAAAGTGATGCGATTCGATTTTGTTGGGATTTTTTAACTGAAGAACTCAGTCTTCCAAAGGAGAAACTATGGGTCAGTGTATTTGATGATGATGATGAGGCAGCTGAAATATGGGTCAATGAGATTGGCTTTCCAGCAGATAGAATTTCACGTTGTGGTGCTAAAGACAATTTTTGGCAAATGGCTGATACTGGACCTTGTGGGCCTTGTAGTGAAATTTTTTATGATCATGGCGAACACATTCCTGGCGGACCACCGGGCACACCAGAAGAAGACGGTGATAGGTTTATCGAGATTTGGAATTTAGTTTTTATGCAATTTGATCGTCAAGAGGATGGTACTTTGGTGCCTCTAAAGTCAACTGGTGTTGATACTGGTATGGGGCTAGAGCGCCTAGCAGCAGTTTTACAAAACAAAAATAACAATTATGATATTGATAGTTTCAAGGAACTCACAAATGCTATTGTTAAGTTAATACCTAAATCAGCTCAAATAAAAGCTGATAATGCTTCTGTTAGGGTAATTGCTGATCATATTCGTTCAACTGCCTTTATGATTGTTGATGGAATAACGCCCAATAATGAAGGTCGTGGATATGTTCTTCGAAGAATTGTTCGTAGAGCTATTCGTCATGGCCACAAATTAGGTATTAAAGAGATTTTCTTTTATAAATTAGTGCCACTTCTAGCTGAACAAAATGAGAAAGTTTTTCCTGAATTAATGGCAAATCTTTCACACGTTGAGATGGCATTGAAAAAGGAAGAAGAGCGTTTTATTAAAACACTAGATCTTGGTATGGGTATCCTAGAGACTGCAATTGAGGAATTAAAATGTAATGAGATTGACGGTGAAATAGCTTTTAAACTTTATGACACTTATGGGTTTCCTGTAGACTTAACAGCCGATGTTGCTAGAGAGCGTGGGCTTACAGTAGATATGGAAGGCTTTGAAATTAAAATGAAACAGCAAAAAGATCGTGCACGTAAGGCAGGTGATTTCAATGATAAAAAATCTAACGTTGTCATTGATTATGAAACGAAATTTTTGGGTTATGAGTTGTTTGATAATGCTGCTAAAGTGAGCGCGATTATTAAAGATGAGCAATTAGTAAACTCAATAAAAGAGGGTGATGAAGCTATTGTAATTTTAGATCAAAGTAGTTTTTATGGTGAGTCCGGTGGACAGACCGGTGATAGTGGCTTATTGTTAAAAAAAGGGGCAAAATTTGAAGTTTATGACACTCAAAGACAAGCTTCCAATGCCTTCGAGCACTATGGTCGTCTGGTGAGTGGTTCTCTAAAGGTTGGTAATAAAGTTGAAGCTAAAATCGACCAACAAAGACGTAAAAATATTATGAATAATCATTCTGCAACTCACTTGTTACACGAGGCATTGATACAAATATTGGGTGATACAGTTCAACAAAAAGGCTCTTTAGTAGAGGCTAATAAGTTACGTCTTGACTTTTCTCATGATGAACTTGTCTCTACAGCTGAATTGGATAAAGTTGAAATGATAGTTAATGCACAAATTTTAGGTAATTCAGAAGTCAAAACTGAAGAGACTGACATTGAAACAGCTATGAAGAAAGGTGCAATGGCTCTTTTTGGAGAAAAATATGGTGACTCTGTTCGTGTCCTTACCATGGGTAATGATAACTTTTCGGTTGAACTTTGTGGGGGCACCCATGTTAAAAGATTAGGGGACATTGGTCGTTTCAAAATTATCTCTGAAAGTAGTATCGCTGCAGGAATTAGAAGAATTGAAGCAATAACAGGAATTGACGCTTATCAGTTGGACAAACAAACAGAGGGTAATCTTAATCAAATTGCTAATCTAACTAAATCAAGTGATATTAATCAAACGGTTAAAAAGGTAACCCAGTTACTTAAAAATCAAAAAAATCTCGAGAAGCAAATTGCAGCCTTCCAAAAACAATTAGCAACTGGTCAGGGAGACGACTTAACAAGCAAAGTGATAAAGGTAAAAGGCATCAATATACTAGCTACTGAAATTTTTGACGTTGGCGCTAAGGATCTTCGAGTTTTAGTCGATAAATTAAAAGATAAATTAGGCTCAGCTGTTGTAGTTTTGGCTATTGTTTCTGGAAAAAAAGTGTCACTAGTGGTTGGCGTTACTAAAGACCTTACAGACAAATATCAAGCCGGTAAGATTTTGAATCACATAACCACTCAAATTGGTGGCAAAGGTGGTGGACGTGCTGACATGGCTCAAGGTGGTGGCACAGAGCCTGAGAAACTCACTAAAGCTTTGGATTCAGTTAAAGATATAATTTGAGTTCGATTCTAATGAACAAAAAACCTATTAAAGCAGTTTCACTCATTTCTGGTGGTCTTGATTCATTGCTCAGCACTAAATTAATAATAAATCAGGGCGTACATGTTGAGGGTATTAATTTTTTTACAGGTTTTTGTGTAGAGGGCCATACTCACGCAATACGTAAGCAGAAAAATGATAAACCCAAGCGTAATAATGCACTATGGGTAGCTGAGCAGTTAGGTGTTAAGCTTCATATTATTGATGTGATTGAAGAGTATCGTGATGTACTGCTGAACCCAAAACACGGTTATGGAAAAAACATGAATCCATGCCTAGACTGTAAAGGCTTCATGGTTAAAAAAGCCAAAGAATGGATGTTAACTAACGATTTTGATTTTATTATTACAGGGGAAGTGATGGGTCAGAGGCCGATGTCACAACGCAAAGATACAATGCCTATAGTGCAGAAGGAATCTGGTGCTGATGATTTATTGTTGCGTCCTTTGAGTGCACAACTACTACCTCCAACAAAACCTGAAATTGAAGGGTGGGTTGATCGTGAGAAACTATTAAATTACTCTGGAAGAAGTAGAAAGCCGCAAATGAGCTTGGCAAAGAAATTTGGTTATGATGATTACGCAACTCCAGCTGGCGGCTGTTGTTTTCTTACCGATAAGAAGTATTCAAATAAATTGGTTGATATGTGGGAGGCTCGAGGCTCTCGTGAGTATGAGTTGGATGATTTAATGATGCTCAAAGTAGGAAGGCATATTCGACCTAATCAACGATATAAAATGATTATCGCTCGTGAAGAAGGTGAGGTAAATTTTTTGGAAGGTTATCGTAATCAATATACTAATTTATATCCAACGAGCTGCAACGGCCCCTTGGCGATTATTGATGGCAAACCCAATCAAAAAGATTTAAAGACAGCAGCTAAAATATTAGCAAGGTACTCTCAAGGGCGAGAGACAGAAAATGTTGATGTTGAAGTGCGACTAAATTCTGGTGTTATGCAACAATTCAGTGTGAAACCTTTTTTGGTTGATGACATATCTAAGGACTGGATGGTTTGACCTTAAAGCAAAGGCTCTGCTAAATCTTATGGCTAACCACCACCAACAGCATTAATTACTTCAACTTTATCATTGTCGCTCAATAAAAATGTTGAGTGCTTTGATTTGGGAATAATCAACTCGTTTACTTCGAGTGCGATTCGCTGATTTTGAAATCCTAAGTATGAAACAAGGTCTGTAATATTTGAATTAAAAGGGAGTTCTAACCTTTCACCATTTACATGAATATTCACTTTATTTTCATCATAGTTACCTGCATCATAATTATATCACTAGATTCTAAAATTGAAGATAAATAAGTAGCGAACACATGGTAAAATTTCCCAAGTTTTTCTTACCGCCCTAGGAGAATTTTTTTGCCTCAAAACGCCATACTAGCTCTAGAAGATGGTCAAATTTTCTGGGGCAAGTCAATTGGTTCTAAAGGTGAAACAGTTGGAGAGGTAGTTTTTAATACTGCCATGACAGGGTATCAAGAAATATTGACAGACCCCTCTTACTCCCAGCAAATTGTTGTCCTAACTTATCCCCATATTGGCAATACGGGCATCAATATAGTTGATGAAGAATCTTCTGGAGTTTACGCTGCTGGTTTAATTATTCGAGATTTACCAATTTCTCACAGTAATTGGCGTTCTGAGATGAATCTTGCAAAGTATTTGTCGAGTAAAAATATTGTTGCGATTTCGAATATTGATACCAGGGCTTTAACACGACATTTGCGTATAAATGGAGCATTAAATGGTTGTATTATAGTTGCGAATAATATTAATTCAGATCAAGCCATTGAAAAAGCAAAAGCATTTTTGGGTCTGAAAAATATGGATTTAGCGAAGGTTGTGTCTACTACTAAGAGCTATACTTTTAGTCAGGGAAGTTATGATTTAGAGCATTCTGATTTTCGTAAAGCGACTTCGAAATTTAAGGTAGCTGTCTATGATTATGGAGTGAAGAGAAACATTCTTAGAATGTTGGTTGATAGAGGTTGCGAACTTACTGTATTCAACGCTGAATCTCCGGCAGAAGAGGTTCTAGATATCAATCCAGATGGAATTTTTTTATCTAATGGTCCAGGAGATCCTGAACCTTGTGATTATGCCGTTGACAATATTAAAAAATTATTGGAAAAGGACCTGCCAATTTTTGGTATTTGTTTGGGCCATCAACTCCTATCTCTTGCAAGTGGAGCTAAAACTGAAAAAATGAAATTTGGTCACCATGGTGCAAATCACCCTGTACAGGATTTAAATTCAAAGAATGTTATGATAACTTCCCAAAATCATGGTTTTACTGTCTCAGAAAAAGATTTTCCTCAAAATGTTGAAGTAACCCATCGGTCCTTGTTCGATCAAACCATACAAGGTATTAAGATCAACGATAAATCTGCGTTTAGCTTTCAAGGTCATCCCGAAGCTTCACCGGGGCCTCATGATATAAGCGTGTTGTTTGATCAATTTATTAATCATATGTCTAAATGAAAATTTTTTATAGTTAAGCATGCCTAAAAGAGAAGATATAAACAGTATTTTAATCATTGGTGCTGGACCCATTATTATTGGTCAGGCCTGTGAATTTGATTATTCCGGTGCTCAAGCTTGTAAAGCTCTTCGAGAGGAAGGTTATCGTGTGATTTTGGTTAACTCAAATCCTGCCACCATTATGACTGACCCTAAAATGGCAGATGCGACCTACATTGAACCAATTGTATGGAGAACTTTAGAAAAAATTATTGAAAAAGAAAAGCCTGATGCTCTATTGCCTACAATGGGTGGACAAACCGCACTTAACTGTGCATTAGATCTCGAACGACATGGCGTATTGGCAAAGCATAATGTTGAAATGATTGGTGCTAAAAAAGAATCTATTGATAAAGCTGAAGACAGGGAATTATTTCGTAAAGCGATGCTAAAAATTGGCTTAGATATGCCAAAGGCTGCAATAGCACATAATATGGAAGATGCACACAGAGTTCAAGAAACAGTCGGCTATCCTACTATCATTCGTCCCTCATTTACGATGGGCGGTACTGGTGGTGGTGTTGCATATAACAAAGAACAATTTATTGAAATCTGTAAACGTGGACTAGATTTATCTCCTACCAATGAACTCTTAATTGAAGAATCTATTATTGGTTGGAAGGAATTTGAAATGGAAGTAGTCCGTGACCGTAATGATAACTGCATTATTGTTTGTTCTATTGAAAATTTTGATCCAATGGGTATTCATACGGGTGACTCAATTACAATTGCTCCAGCTCAAACGCTGACAGATAAAGAATATCAGGTAATGCGAAATGCTTCTTTAGCAGTTCTCAGAGAGATTGGTGTGGATACGGGTGGATCTAATGTTCAATTTGCACTTAACCCAGATGATGGACGATTGACTATTATTGAGATGAATCCAAGGGTGTCACGTTCGTCAGCATTAGCTTCAAAGGCCACTGGCTTTCCAATAGCCAAAGTTGCAGCTAAACTTGCTGTAGGTTTTACGCTTGACGAACTCGAGAATGATATAACTGGAGGTAGGACGCCTGCCTCATTTGAACCAACGATTGATTACGTGGTCACAAAAATCCCACGGTTTGCATTTGAAAAGTTTCCAAAGGCAGATGATCGCTTAACCACACAAATGAAATCAGTCGGTGAAGTGATGGCAATGGGATCAACTTTTCAGGAGTCTCTTCAAAAGGCAATTCGAGGATTGGAGACCGATAAGTCAGGTCTTGATCCAATAATCGACATCTCAGCAGATGACTCCAGAGGCAAGATTCGAAGTGAATTACTATCAGCAGGTGCAGATAGAATTTTCTATTTGGCGGATGCTTTTAGAATAGGGATGACTAAACAAGAGGTTTTTGACCTTACAAAAATTGACCCTTGGTTCCTAGCACAAGTTGAAGATCTTATCCTTTCTGAAGATAACATTATAGGCATTTCATTGAAAGAGTTTGATGCAGAACGCATGCTTCAACTAAAGCAAAAAGGATTCTCAGATAAACGTCTGTCTCAACTTCTAAATTGCTCAGAAAAAGCTTTAAAAAATAAGAGAGAATTACTTAAGGTTAGACCTGTCTTTAAGCGCGTAGATAGCTGTGCAGCAGAGTTTGACACTCAAACAGCTTACCTATATTCAACTTATCAATCGGAGTGTGAAGCTAATCCTACTAATAATAAAAAAATTATGATATTGGGTGGGGGGCCCAATAGAATTGGCCAAGGAATTGAGTTTGATTATTGTTGTGTTCACGCTTCTCTGGCTTTAAGAAAGGATGGTTATGAAACCATTATGGTGAACTGCAATCCTGAGACTGTTTCGACAGATTATGATATTTCTGATAGATTATATTTCGAGCCACTTACACTTGAGGATGTTTTAGCGGTTATAGAAGTTGAAAAACCCGAAGGTATTATTGTTCATTATGGCGGTCAGACACCTCTTAAATTGGCAAGAGAACTTGAACTTAATGGTGCAAATATTATTGGCACCAGTCCTGAGTCTATTGATTTGGCTGAGGACAGAGAACGTTTCCAAAAGATGATTCAAAAGTTAGGCCTTAAGCAGCCCGTAAATAGTACTGCACGTTCTAAAGAGCAGGCAGTTATCAAAGCAAACACTATTGGATTTCCTTTGGTTGTTAGACCCTCTTATGTTCTCGGTGGACGGGCGATGGAAATTGTGTATGACAATGAAAGCCTTGAGCGTTATATGCAAACTGCTGTTCAAGTATCTAATGATTCCCCAGTGTTACTTGACTCTTTCTTGGATCACGCTATAGAAGTTGATATCGATGTAGTTTGTGATGGAAAAGATGTTGTAATTGGTGGCATCATGGAACATATTGAACAGGCAGGCATTCATTCGGGCGATTCAGCCTGCTCATTACCTCCTTATTCTCTGTCAAATGGTGTACTTGATGAGATGCGTAGACAAGTTAAATTAATGGCAAAAGAGCTTAATGTTGTTGGATTAATGAATGCTCAGTTAGCCTATCAAGATGATGAAATTTATGTAATTGAAGTGAATCCTCGTGCTTCTCGTACAATTCCATTTGTTTCTAAAGCAACCGGTGTATCTCTTGCAAATATAGCTGTAAGAGCAATGACAGGGATTTCATTGAAAGAACAAGATTTTACTAAGGAAGTTATTCCAAAGCATTTTTCTGTGAAGGAGTCTGTTTTCCCATTCAATAAATTTTTAGGTGTTGATCCTTACCTTGGACCAGAAATGCGATCAACTGGTGAAGTTATGGGGATTGGTCATGATTTTCCTTCAGCTTGTGATAAGGCCTTTCTAGCGGCAGGTGACATCATACCAACCAGTGGCAAGGTTTTTGTGAGTCTTCGAACTCTAGATAGAGAACGCCTAGTTGAATTAGGTGAAAGGCTCAATAATCAAGGTTTTGAAATCGTGGCAACACGCACTAATCAAGAAATACTCCAAAATGCAGGCCTAGAATGTACAATGGTTAATAAGGTTTCTGAAGGGTCTCCACATATTGTGGATTTGGTTAAGAATGATGAAATCAGTTTGATCATCAGTTCAACAGAAGATACTCAGGGATTGGAGGATGCGGCTGTTATACGTTGCCAAGCCTTGGTTCACAAGGTTCCATGTATGACAACAGTTGCAGCAGCATTTGCTACACTTGATGGCCTTAAGACGCATGATAAGATGATTGTTAGATCATTACAATCATTACATTAATTTTGAAATATGAATGCAATACCTATGACAGTTGCTGGTGCAAAGGCACTTGAGGTTGAGTTATTAAGACTCAAGGATGTAGAACGCCCAAGAATTGTTAATGAGATTGCAACAGCAAGAGCACACGGAGATTTAAAAGAAAACGCGGAATATCATAGTGCTAAAGATGAGCAAGGTTTTATTGAGGGTCGTATTCAAGAAATTGAATCAAAGCTTTCTCGGATGCAATTGATCGATGTCACACAACTCCCTCAAGATGGTCGATGTGTATTTGGGACAACTATCACTCTATTAAATTTAACTGATAAAAGTGAAACAAGTTATCAAATCGTTGGAGAAGATGAGGCAGATATCGAATTAGATAAAATCTCTTGCCACTCTCCAATTGCAAAAGCATTGATTGGCAATGAAGAGGGTGATGAGGTAACTGTTAAAGCTCCCAAAGGTGATATACTTTACGAAATTATAGAAGTTCAATACATATAAAGGAAAATTTATGTCAATTAAATCTCACATTAGAACAATAGAAAATTACCCTATAGAAGGAGTTATGTTTAGAGATATAACTACACTATTAAGTAATCCAGAAGGCTTTGGTGAAGTAATCGAAGAATTTGTAAGCCGCTATAAAGACGTACAAATCGATAAAATAGCCGCCATTGAATCCCGTGGTTTTATAGTAGCTGCTCCGTTAGCTTATCTTTTAAATGTGGGGCTTGTCTTGATAAGAAAACCAGGGAAATTACCTTCTAAAACAATTGATCAGGATTATGAATTGGAGTATGGAACTGATAAAATTGAAGTTCATACCGATGCAATTAACAAAGGCGACAAAGTATTAATTTTGGATGATTTGATAGCAACAGGAGGCTCAGCAGAAGCTGCAGTTAAATTAGTAAAAAAAATGCATGGTGAAATAATCGAGTGTTGCTTTGTTATTGACTTGCCGGATATTGGTGGTAGGGCGCGTTTAGAAAATATGGGACAAAAAGTGTTTACACTATGTGAATTCGATGGAGAATAGATGAGCGAGAATAAGATTAAGACTTTAAGATGGGTGAAAGACCATCCTGAGATGATTGATCGGAGAATCCTACCTTCAGACTTTCAATATATTTCCTATAATTCTAATTAATTCAATATTTCTATATTGAATTGTTATATTATTTTATATTTTTGAGTGGAGTTGATAATGCCAGGCTTATTAACAAATATTGATCCGGATGGGTTATTAGAGTATTCGGTTGTTTATACAGACAGGTCGCTTAACCACATGTCGCAATCATTCCAAGGCGTCATGAACGACGTGTCAACATCACTTAAAAGTGTCTATAACGCACAAGCAGTTATCGTTGTGCCTGGCGGCGGCACCTATGCAATGGAAGCTGTAGCCCGTC
The DNA here is from genome assembly GCA_028345955.1 of Candidatus Thioglobus sp. GTDB lineage: Bacteria > Pseudomonadota > Gammaproteobacteria > PS1 > Pseudothioglobaceae > Pseudothioglobus. The sequence goes on along the minus strand of JAOMEO010000006.1, from coordinate 36,457 downwards.
AATTTGCAACCAATCAGAATTGTTTAGTATTACGCAACGGTTGGTTTAGTTTTCGCTGGTCTCAAATCTTTGAAATGGGCAATATTCCATCTAAGGAGACAGTAATGAAGGCTCGCCGTGTCAGTGAGGGTGCGCAAGCACCATATGCACCAGCGGACATTAATGAAGTAGTGGACATGATTAAAATGAAAAAACCTAATTTGGTTTTTGCTCCGCATGTTGAAACAGCGTCTGGCATTATTCTGCCAGAAGACTATATCCGTTCTGTTGCCGACGCTGTTCATTCAGTTGGTGGTATGTTTGTATTGGATTGCATTGCTTCAGGCGCTATCTGGGTTGACATGGAAGATAGTGGGGTAGATATATTAATCAGTGCTCCTCAGAAAGGATGGAGTTCCTCCCCTGCATTTGGTTTAGTGATGCTTTCGGCTAAAGCGAATGAGTCAATTAATAAAACTCAAAGTACAAGCTTTTCTTGTGACTTGCTTAAATGGCTACAAATTATGCAAGCTTATGTAAACGGAGCACATGCTTACCACGCTACAATGCCTACAGATGCAATTAAACGTTTTCGGGATACAATTATTGAGATTGAGGAGTTTGGCTTTGATAATGCATATAAAAAACAACAAGAACTAGGTGATAAAGTTAGAGCGCTACTTGAAAGTTACAATATCAATAGTGTTGCCAAAAAAGGTTATCAAGCGCCTGGTGTTGTTGTTTGTTATACCGATGATAAAGCGATTCAAAATGGCTCAAAATTCACTAACTTAGGTATTCAAATTGCTGCAGGTGTTCCGCTTCAGTGTGATGAGGGGGATGATTATCAAACTTTCCGCCTTGGATTGTTTGGCTTGGACAAACTAAAAGATGTTGATGCTGCTGTCAAAAGACTTAAAGATGTGCTCAAGCAAGTCGTTTAAAAATTAATTTAAAAATGCATTTTTCAAGTAATTCAAGGTGAAGGTCGAAAAATTAACAAAAACTGATCAAGAAGCATGGCAGTCACTTTACTGTGGCTATGCAGACTTTTATCAAATGCCAATGAATAAAGATATTCTTAATTCTGTTTGGCTATGGATTTTTGATAAAAACATCAAATTTTATGCCATTGGGGTTAAGACAAATAAAGGTAAATTAGTTGGCTTTATGCATTATCGTGAGATGCCTTCTCCTTTACGCGGTTCTCTCGTCGGTTTTTTGGATGATTTATATATCCATCCTGATCACAGAGGAACTGGAGCAGTGCAACTTCTATTTAAAGAGCTCAAAGGAATCGCAAAACAAAATGGTTGGCCTTATGTACGATGGATTACAGCCACTGACAACCATCTAGCACGTGCAGTTTATGATAAGATTTCAGACACAATAGATTTTGTAACTTATCAAATGCCAAGTCATTAGCTATTATTTTCTTGTAGGGAGGATTAAGATGCCATTCTGGGCAATTGTGTATTGTTTGTTGATTATATTGAGTGGTATTGGCGTTGTTATAATGTATAAAAAGCGCCCAACCTACTATATCCCTGGACAAGTATTGTCATCCCTTTGTGGTGTATTAATGTTTATGTTTTATTACGAAAGCTTTGTTCATAAACCACAGTCGTTTTTGGTTATTTTGGTAATGTTTTCCTATATTTTGTACTGGGAGCTGTGGGAAAATCGCCACCTTTTTCCTACTTTAGTACCTGAGAAGAAAAATTCTTCGGAAGAAGAATTAGTTTTTTTTGAAGAGCCATTTACAATGACTAAAAAAGCTTTTATTGGCTTTTTGATTACAATTTTGATAGTCTCTTTACCATTTTTGTATGTAGTAACCCAACTTATGATATCGTACCTCTAAAAATATTTTTACACTACATTTATGAATAAAGTTAAATCCCGCAACCACATTGGTCAAGAGATTGGTTTTACCGTTGATGATTGGCGCGCATGTCAGTTGCCATCTCGCACTGATATGAATGGACGTTTTTGTAGATTGGAAGTGCTAAACGTTGATAAGCATGCCGAAGGTCTTTATCATTCCTTTTCTAAGGATACTAATCAACATAATTGGACTTACTTGCCTTATGGGCCTTTCAACGAATATGAATCTTTTTACTTATGGTTAAAAGATATTTGTTTGAGTACAGATCCATTGTTTCATACAGTTATTGATAAACACACTCAATCTGCAGTAGGTATGGCTAGTTATCTTCGCATTAATCCCAAGGTTGGCGTAATTGAGGTTGGGCATATACACTTTTCCCCTAAGCTACAACAAACAGTAATGTCAACAGAGGCCATGTACTTGATGATGCAAAGAGTCTTTGATGAATTGGGTTATCGTAGATATGAGTGGAAGTGTGATGCACTTAATGCAAAATCACGCAAGTCGGCTGAACGACTTGGTTTTACTTTCGAGGGTGTGTTTCGTCAGGCAACAATGTACAAGGGCCGTAATCGAGATACAGCATGGTATTCGATTATTGACTCAGATTGGCCTAAGATAAAGAAAGCATTTCAAAGTTGGCTTAATCCTGAGAATTTTGATAAATCAGATCAACAAAAAACAAAACTTCAGATGACATTAGATCTAGATAATTAACCCCTCGGATGGTGTTTAGTGTGCTGAGCTTTTAGCTGTGCATTTTGTATGTGTGTGTATAGCTGAGTACTAGAAATATCGCTGTGACCTAGCATTAATTGCACGGAACGCAAATCAGCACCTTTTTGTACTAGATGGGTTGCAAAGGCATGGCGGAGAGAGTGCGGAGAGAGTGGTTTGTCTATTCCCACTTGATTGGCGTAAGCTTTAATAATATAAAAGAAGTTTTGCCGAGACATAGCTCTACCACGATTAGATAAAAAATAACTATCACTTTGGCCATTTTTCAATAACACAGGCCTCGCATTTGTCTCATATTGCATCAAATAATCAATAGCCATTTCCCCCATGGGTAGAACTCTTTCTTTGTTACCTTTGCCGTGGATACGAATGAACTCTTCTTTCAAATTGATGTTGTGATAACTTAAGTTAATCAGTTCTGACACTCTCAAGCCACACGAATACAATAGTTCAAGCATTGCTCGATCTCGCTGTCCAAAAAGACTAGAACTGCTTGGAGCTTCAAGCAGTTTTTCTACTTCTTGTATATTTAAGAAGACAGGTAAATTTTTTTCTAACTTAGGTTGAGATAATTGTTCTGTAGGATCTTTTTTTATGAGTTGATTAGTTAATAAGTAATGATAAAAAGAACGAAGACAAGTTAGGATTCTTGCTTGAGTTGATGAGCCTATATTATTTTTTTGTCTGTCAGAGAAATAATCTTGAATGTGTTTTGAATTAACTGAAATTAAGGATTTTCCTGCTAGCCATTTGTTAAATACTTTAAGGTCAGAGCGATATGCAGCCAAGGTGTTTTTGCTAGCACCTGTACTTAACCAGTAGAAATCGATAAATTGGTCTATCAACTCAGTATTCATTAGCTATTATTCTACTTGAGTCGATTGAAATCAGGGTGAAAAAAAAATGCCAGTCTAAGCTGGCATTCATATTATCATTTATATTATCCCTTTTTAAGCTTCTCCTTGATACGAGCAGCTTTACCAGTTAAGCCTCGAAGATAGTATAGTTTTGCCTTTCGCACTTTACCACTTCGTTTGACAGAGACACTGTCTATCATAGTAGAGTGCGTTTGAAATACTCTTTCAACGCCTTCGCCATGAGAGATTTTTCTAACGGTGAAAGCAGAATTCAAGCCACGGTTTTTCTTGGCAATAACAACACCTTCAAAGGCTTGTAATCGCTCACGAGTACCCTCACGAACCTTAACCTGAACAACAACTGTATCACCTGGAAAAAATTCAGGTATTTCCGACCGTAATTGTTCACTTTCAATTTGATCAATTAAATTCACGATGATACCCCTGAGGGGTTTTAGAAAATCCGATAATTATACAGAGGTTTTTTATCCCGCACAAGATTCGCTAATACATATATTGGTGAAAAGTGATAATTGCAATATTGAGTTGGTTTGATATCAAAAATAACCTTTGATTCTTAGATAGAATTATCTATTGAAGATAGCAATTTGCACTATTTAAGAGATAAATATCAATAAATTTTTCACATAAAGTGAGAATAAAATTCTCACTGATCTTTTTATTATTGATACTCTTGAATGAGAGTGTGGGATAATTACGCGCATTGTATTGCAATAATAATTAATGGGAAAAGTTACCGGTTTTTTAGAGTTAGATAGGGAAGTTGAGTCATATCGCGATGTAGATATACGTATCAACGATTACGATGAAATATTTTCAGTTGATCATAATCTGAATCAATTGCAAGAGCAAGGCTCACGTTGTATGGATTGTGGTGTGCCTTTTTGTCAATCTACAGATGGATGTCCAATAGATAATTTAATTCCTGAGTGGAATGATCTTGTTTATAAGAATGAATGGCGTAATGCCCTAGAACGTCTTGAGAAAACGAATAATTTTCCTGAATTCACTGGCCGAGTTTGTCCTGCGCCTTGTGAAGGCTCTTGTGTACTAGGGTTGACCGACCCTGCAGTAACGATCAAAAATATTGAGCTTGCAATTGTTGACAAGGGTTTTGATGAAGGTTGGATTAAAGCCAAAAAAGTTACTGAACGCTCAGGCAAGAAAGTTGCAGTTGTTGGCTCTGGTCCCGCTGGACTTGCAGCTGCTGATGAACTCAATCAAATGGGGCACTCTGTTAAAGTTTATGAGAGAAGTGACAGAATAGGTGGATTATTGATGTACGGTATTCCCAATATGAAGTTGGGGAAAGACGTGGTTGATCGTCGTATTAATCTTCTGAGAGAAGAAGGAATTGAATTCATTACTAACACTGATATTGGTCAGGACATCAAGACAACGGAATTACAAGCGCAATTTGATGCAATTGTTTTCACCACTGGCGCAACCAAAGCGCGTGACTTACCTGCTGAAAATCGTGATGCCAAAGGTATTTATCCAGCTATGGATTATTTGACAGCAAACACTAAGAGTCTTCTTGATAATGGGCATGTTGACCAAGATGAGTTTTCTGCAACAGGTAGGGATGTTATTGTCATTGGTGGTGGTGACACTGGAACTGATTGTATTGGCACTGCAATAAGACAAGGTCCAAAATCATTAGTCAACTTTGAACTTATGAGCCAACCTCCTGTTGACCGTTCTGAGAATAACCCTTGGCCACAATGGCCAACTATCTTTCGCGTTGAATATGGTCACGAAGAGGCTCAATCTGTCTTCGGTCAAGATCCTAGACACTATCAGTTACTAACAAAGGCTTTTATAAAAGATGACAATGGCAATGTTAGTGGTCTAAAGACAATCAATGTTGAATTCGAAGACGGCAAATTAAATGAAATTGAAGGCACTGAAAAGACGTGGGATGCGCAATTAATTTTGCTTTCAATGGGCTTTGTGTCACCTGAGCACTATTTAAGTGAAGACTCCAAAATCGATTTAGACGGGCGTGGAAATTATAAAGCTGAGCATGGTGAATACAGTACTTCAAAATCAGGCATATTTACTGCTGGAGATTGTCGCAGAGGGCAATCCTTGGTTGTATGGGCAATTAATGAAGGTCGTGGTGTCGCTAAAAGCGTGAACATATATCTTTCTAAATAACCTCTAAATTTATAATTGCCTAGCAGTTGCTAGATCTAAAGAATTATAAGATTCCAACGATTTAATCTATTTGTTGTTTTTGATAGCAGTAAAATCATTACTTAAATGTATTAAATTATTTGATTAATTTTTTTTGTAATTTGATATTTTGATAGATAAAATCAAGAGCAGGGTTTAATGAGAGATGGCTGAAATACTTGGCGCAGAGATTGATGAAGAGGGCTTCCTTTTAAAGATGGCTGATTGGAGTGAGGAAATTGCGTTAGCAATGGCAGCCGAGGACGACATTGAATTATCTCCAGAACATTGGGAGGTAATTAATTTTCTCCGAGAATATTTTATAGAATATGAATTTGCTCCTGCAGTACGCATTCTTACAAAAGCAATCGCTAAGAAGTTGGGTAATGACAAGGGCAATTCACGTTATTTGTACTCACTTTTTCCTTATGGTCCGGCTAAACAAGGATGTCGATTTGCAGGTCTGCCAAAGCCAACCGGTTGCGTTTAAAGCTTACCGAGAGCTTTTATTAGCAAATTCTTTATTAGCCATCCTAAGTTTTGGATAAATTCATATGTCACTGACAAGTATTATATTTACATTGTTTTGTTACCTTTCGCTTCTGATATTTGTCATAGGGTTAAGCTATAAGATTATTCAATATAGTAGGACCCCTGCACCGCTGAAAATTCCCATTGCACCGGCACCGCTGAAGAGATCAGGGGTATTTATGCGAATGGTGGCTGAGGTGTTTCTGTTTAAAAGTTTATTCAAGGCCAGTAAATGGACTTGGTTTTTTGGATGGATTTTTCACTGGGCTCTTGTGTTATTGTTTATTCGACATTTGGGCTATTTCTGGCCAGGTGATACGCCTGAGGTGCTACTCAAAACCGAGTCTTTTAAGTACGCGTCTTTTCCTCTTATTATTGGCTTAATGGGCTTACTGGCACGGCGAATTTTTGTCGATCGCATTAGATATATTTCATCACCATCGGATTATCTGATGCTGATTTTACTGATTACCATTGGGGCTAGTGGCATGCTAATGACTTTCGCTCTTTATTATCCAAATATGGGTTTGGTCTATAGCTTTGCAGAAGGTTTGGTCACCCTAAATTGGTCTGAATTACCAAGTGATTTGATTTTTTTAGTGCATATTTTTTTCGTATTCATACTTATTGCCATTTTTCCAATATCAAAATTATTACATGCACCAGGGGTATTTTTTTCACCTACACTCAACCAAGTGGATAATGCTCGTAAGAGGAGACATATTTCGTCTTGGGCTATGCAAAAAGAAACAGATAAGGAAGTTTCCATAGAACAAAATTTAGAAAAGGATGAATAGTTGTGGCTGAAGTTGACATAGATAAACTACCAACTTATATCGAGATTCCAGCAATCCAAAAAGATGCTATGGCAGGAGATGGTCCTTTTAAAGCAAGTGCAGAGATCCAAGAGCAGCTAGGCTTTCCTGGAGAAAAGATTGAAAACTGGCAACAAGTTGCGATTGAGAAAATGGCAGAAACCACATCCAAGTATCGTTCTGTCCAAGTTTTTTTGGATGCCTGTGTGAAATGCGGAGCATGTACTGATAAATGCCATTATTACTTAGGCACTTCCGATCCAAAAAATATGCCAGTTGCAAGACAAGATTTATTTCGAAGTGTATATCGAAGACATTTTACTTTTGCTGGAAAATATTTCCCTAAACTGGTTGGAGCCAAGGAACTTGATGATGCAATGCTTGATGACTGGTATAACTACTTTCATCAATGCTCTCAGTGTCGTCGTTGCGCAGTTTTCTGCCCTTATGGCATTGATACAGCAGAAATTTCAATGGCAGCTCGGGAGGTAATGAATGTCATCGGTGTTGGACAAAAGTACAGCAACCAAATATTGGGAAGAATAAATAAAATTGGTAATAATTTAGGTATGCCTGAGCCAGCGCTTAGAGACACGCTGCTTGACCTTGAAGAAGAAATTGAAAAAGAGACGGGCATTGCTGTCAATTTGCCCTTGGACAACGAACATGCTGAAGTCTTGATGGTCACTCCCTCTGCTGATTTTTTTGCCGAACCACACATCGACGGTCTTATCGGTTATGCAAAAGTTTTTCATCAGAGTGGTGTTACTTGGACCATGAGTTCATACGCTTCTGAGGCGGCAAATTTTGGTATGTTTATAGGCAGTTATGAAGTGATGCGTCAAGGCGCTTTACGAATACGCAAAGCTGCCCTTGACTTAGGCGTCAGTCGTATAATCGTTGGTGAATGCGGACATGCATGGCGTGTCGCTTATAGTTTCTGGAATACTCTTTCAGGTATTGGTGGTGGTGCCAGTGATGAATATGCATTAAAACTACAAAGGCAATTAGATAGTAACTATCCGCAACCACAGCACATTATTGAATTTACCTATGACTTGATTCAAAAAGGCATACTGACATTCGATAAAACCAAGAACGATCATCGCAAGGTAACTTTCCATGATTCATGTAATGTAGCTCGTGGAAGTAATATGGGTGATATTGAAAATGGTCAATTCATCTTGCCCAGAGAAGTTATCAAAGCTGCTTGTAATCATTTTGCAGATATGCCAAAAGCTACCATTAAATCCTCCACATTTTGTTGTGGCGGCGGCGGCGGTTTATTGACTGATGACCTTATAGAACTTCGGATCAAAGGCGCAATGCCACGAATGCAAGCCTTAAAGCAAAGTCAAGAAAATGATGGTGTAAATACTTTGGCAGCAATCTGTGCTATTTGCAAATCACAGTTTAGCAAAGTTTTGCCAAACTATGATTTTGACCCTTACATGATAGTTAGTGTGCATCAGTTGGTTAGTGATGCTCTAGTTCTCAGTGATAAATCTCAGACCAAGGCAGAAGATTCCTTATAGGGAATCTTCAATTTTGTGGAAATAATCAATGATACCTTGATAGATTGAGTTGGCTATTTTTTGCTGCTGTTTGCTATTAGTTAAACGTTTTTCTTGAGTGGGGTTTGAGATGAAAGCCGTCTCAACCAAAACTGAAGGGATTGCAGGGGTTTTTAAGACAACAAAGTTAGCTGTTTGAGTTTCTTTTTTGTGGACAGGGCCGATTTTTTTAAGTTGGTTCAATATTTCGTTGGCAAGCAGTTGCGATTGAATGTCTCGATCTTTCCTGGAAAAATCTGTGAGTATACTCTTTAAGAACTGGTCACTATCAATTACTGTCTCTACGCCTCCGAATTGATCGACTGAGTTTTGAGATTGCTCTAATTGCTTGGCTAACATGCTGCTATTGCCTTTTTCACTCAAGGTATAGATTGAAGCCCCTTTGGCACTTGTACTCTCTACTGAATCAGCATGGATAGAAATGAACATCGTGGCTTTTTCCCTTTGAGCTATAGTGATTCGTTTCGTAAGAGGAATATAGTAATCACCGCTACGAGTTAGTATAGCTGTTAAATCTGGGTTTTGATTAATAGTGGAAACTAGTTTCTTTGCGATTGCTAAATTAACATCTTTTTCTCGAGAATTATTCTTTCCAATCGCTCCATAATCTTCACCACCATGACCGGCATCAACCAATATAACTTTCTTTTTAATAGGAAATCCTTGTTTAATTGGGTCGACAGTTTCTTCAACGCCTGATTCCAAGTCAATAACATCAATTACCAGGCGGTGATATCTGTATTTTGCATTTGGAGGCAATGTGAAATGTTTGACAATGTAATCTTTGTTGGTGTGAAAGATGAGCTTAATTGTTTCTCGGTAACGTTTAATGCGGGTTTTCTTTATGCGTTTATCTTCAAAAAATATATGGGAAAAGGTTTCTGATAATACTTCAGCGTCATCAACACTTAAAATGATGTAGTTGTTATCTTCTGATATGCTGAAGAGAGTGTCTTCTTCAGTATCAATCACGATACGAGTATGATCTGGCGCCGTCCAATAACGAAAATCGTACAACGTTGTTTTGTCTTCAGCACCCACTGAAGAGATCCACAGTACGATAAACAGTATTAAGTAGTTGCGCACTTAGTAACTTCTTTTCCTGCTTCAGTGTGGGATTTTATATTGAATTTCCTCTTATTCCCGCCACCACTAAGAGTAATGGAGATGTCAGCTTTTGCGATAACCCCTTTGCCTAATTCTGGCCACTCTATGAGATGCAAGTGTCCTGGCAAAAGGTAATCACGAATACCGATATATTCTAGTTCTTCAGGGTCATTCAACCGGTAAAAATCCATATGGTGAATGTTGATCACTTCATTTTGATAGCTCTCTACCAATGAGTAGGTCGGACTTTTAACTCGTTCAAAACCAAAATATTGGATGAAACCTTGAGCCAGAGCTGTTTTGCCTACACCCAATTCACCAATTAAATAGATAACGAAAGTGCTTTGAAGTGATGAGCAGCAATGAGCAAGCCTCTCAGCAAGAGCAACCGTTTCATCAAGATTCTTAACAACTAACTTCAAAATAAAAAGTAGTAATAAACGCAAAATATAGATATAAACACACCACCTTTAAAACGACCAACAACACGTTCTTTTTTAGATTGATCAGTGAGGGTAAAAACAACAAGCAAAATTGTAAGAATTAACATAACAAGATAGTCTCTAATTATTAAATCTTTAGGCACTTGAATAGGTGAAATGATTAAACTCGGAATTGCAAGTACACAAATTGTATTAAATAAGTTTGACCCTATAATGTTACCAACAACCATTTCGGTTTGATTTTTTAGGGCGCTACTGATTGAAACTGCGAGTTCGGGCAAACTCGTACCTAAAGCCACGATAGTAAGTCCAACAACTAAGTCGGATATGCCAAATTTAGTCGCAAGAGTTGAACCTCCGAAAACTATGAGCTGAGCACTTCCGAGTAGAAATAATAAAGAAACAATTAGCTTGAACCAAGTTGTACCTTTTTGTTGTGTGTCGATTTCAGTAATTAGGTTATCAAATTCATGATGATCTTTTTTAGTTTTTTTCAAGGTATAGAATAGAAAAAATGCGAGCAAGGTTAATAAAACAAAGCTATCTATATTGTCCAATTCTCTATCCAATAATAATAAACCACTAATTAAAGTAACAGTTATTAGATATCCCCACTCTCTCTTTTTAACAACTCCTAGATTAATCTTTATTGGAAGTATGATTGCGGTGATGCCAAGAACCAAAGCTATGTTAATAATATTAGATCCAAGAGCGTTGCCTATACCCATTTTTGGATAGCCTTCAAAAGCTGCTAATCCTGAAACAACCATTTCTGGAGCTGAGGTTCCGAAACCTAAAATGATTACGCCAATTATGAGTGGAGAAATATTAAAGATTTTGGCAATTTTGGCGCCATTATTTGTAAATGCATCGGCACTCCAAATTAGCAATAAAAAGCCAGATACAAGAGATATAATCGACGTTAACATTATAATTTGATGTTTATATATACTATTTTATTGGGGCTTATTATAAAGGCATACAAGTTAGAATGAATAAAACAGAGTTTTTAATTGTCCAACTGAGATTAGCTTTTAAAGTCATTTTTTATTCAGTAGTTTTAATATGCCTTCATAAGGCACTGGTATTAATGAGGGCTTAATGGTACTAGTAACTAGACCGTTATCACAAGTTGGAAACCTCCAATCCTTATTGGAAGATTCAGATTTGGATTATGTGCTCTTTCCTGCATTCGAGATTAATAAAATTGATACTGCGGTACCTAGTCAGACTTACGATGTCATTATTTTTATTAGTGTTAATGCGGTTATTTATTCGGAAGAGTATTTTAGTAAGTTGTTAGTCGAACCTTTGAAAATATTTGCTGTAGGCCCAACTACTGCAAAAAAGTTGACTGATAAAGGTGTAAAGGTTGACGCCTATCCATTGGAAAACGCTTCTAGTCAAGAACTTTTGGAGATGCAGGAATGTGGAGAGCTAACTGATAAAAAAATACTCATAGTGAGAGGGAAGGGCGGTTCACAAACTTTGAAAAATTCACTCAAAGTAATGAATCAAGTAGACTACCTTGAGGTTTATAGGCGCACTCCTTGCGAGGTATCTCGACTTCATGTCGAATCGATAGAGCGTTTTATGCAAACGCCAGATGGAATTATCATTGCTAATAGCGTAGAAAGTCTTTTTAATGTTATTAAGCTGGTTAAAGAGATAAGACCATATCATGAAGATCAGCTTAAATCGAGGACTCTTGTAGTTTTCAGTGAAAGAATTAAAGTTCAAGCAAAATCAATAGGTTTTGAAAATATACACGTTACCCCCACTCCTTCTGATAAAGGGACTATAATTGAACTGCTTAAGCAACAAAAATAAAAAAACTACCCAAGGTGGAGAGGTTTGGGTAACATATCTGAAACATGAAATGGAGTGCACGTGATTAAATTTGGTATCTCATGGGTTGCACGCTTATTGGGCGTAAGTGGTTTTACTGTCCAACAACCAACTACTCGTGGATCTCTCCAAGACCTAAATATTTCTGCCCGAGTTGTGCCTTTTAATCCCGACAATTTGGCCAAGGATAATTTCCAATTCATTAATGACTTCAAAGCGAATGAACAACTTAAACGCTTTCAAGATACTCAAGTCAAGCTCAGTCAGAACAGTCAAGTGAGTGATGCAAGTAATGACCAAGACCTGGTTTCGGTGATAGCAACTTTGAAATCCAAATTGTATCAAGAATCATTAAAGAGTAAGCACTACTCTAACGCCTTCAATGAGCTTAACGAGCGATTAGTTGAGCTAGAGAAAATTGTCCAACCAGAGAAGAAGACAGACTTTCAAAAACTGCAAGGTTGGGTCCATTCTAAGCGTTTTCTACACTAAGTTTTCAACCTCTTAAACAACAACATTTAGCCGAACTAGTGCAGGCGTTTTTTATGTTTTTATAAGGGTTTGTAGTGTGCCTATTTCTATATAATATTTTGTGCTATAGATAAAACTGGCTCGGTTCGATTCATGCTATAGAAATGAAAATCCTTTACGCCACCAGCTTTTAGTGTTAAGCACATTTCACTCACAACTTCTTGTCCAAATACTTTAAGACTTTCCTCATCATCTTTATAAAGTTTCAATCTATTCATAATCCAAGAGGGAATTTCAGCACCAGCTATTTTTGAGAAGCTTATCAACTTTTCATAGTTTGTAATTGGCATAATGCCCGGCACAATGGGCACATCAACACCTAATTTTTGTACCTCTTCTACAAAGCTAAAATAAGCGTCTACATTATAAAAATATTGTGTGACGGCACTATTTGCACCAGAATTCATTTTGTTAACAAAAAACTTAATATCATTAGTAAAAGATTTTGATTGAGGATGCTTTTCAGGAAAAGCGCCTACTTGGATGTGAAAGTAACCTTTATATTGCTCTTTGATAAACTCAACCATCTCATTTGCAAAACGAAAGTCACCTTTGTTTCTATCATTTTTATATGGAAAACGAACTTTTGGGAGATCACCTTTAAGAACCATAACTCGATTCACACCAAGTTCAATATATTTATCAAGCAATTCTGTTGCTTGACTTTTCTTTATACCAACACAAGTTAGATGAGGAGAGACTGGAACATTTGTATTTTTGAGGAGTTTGGTAACTGTTTCAAAAGTGGCATTTTGGGATGAGCCCAGAGCTCCAAAAGTGACAGAAAAAAACTCAGGCTTGATGGCGCTGAGTTTTTTTTGTACTTCATTGAGGGCTTTTTCCCCGTGCTCAGTACGTGCCGGGAAAAATTCAAAACTAATATTCATTATCGAAAAATGATTATACCTACCTTCTTTCTATGTCATGAACTATATAAATTGTTAATGTATAATCTCCACTGGTTTTTTATTAATACTTAATTATAAAAATAATATGTCGAAGAGTGATTACATAGAGTTAGAGGGCGTAGTAAAAGAAAAATTACCCAATACAACTTTTACAGTTGAATTGGAAAATGGTCACAGCGTTCTAGCGCATATATCTGGCAAGATTCGTAAGCACTATATTCGCATATTACCTGGCGATAAGGTAACCGTTGAAATGACACCTTATGATCTAACTAAAGGTAGAATTACATTTAGACATAAATAAACTTAGATATGCCAGTGTGGTGGAATTGGTAGACACGCCGGATTCAAAATCCGGTTCCTTTGCGGGAGTGACGGTTCGAGCCCGTCCACTGGTACCAAAATTTAATAGGAAAATTAACAATGGATAACAATCTTTTAGCTGAAGCAATAAATTTAACCCTTTTTGGGATGGGATTTGTTTTTGTATTTCTCACATTAATGGTTCTAGTAACTACTGTGATGTCGTTATTGGTTAAAAGATTTCAGCCTAATTTAAATCTTGCAACAACTTCAAATATTGAATTTTCAAGTGATATTGATGAAAAGACAGAAGCAATTATTAAAAAAGCAATCAAGATGCATACAAAAACCTAAAAAGCCATCGATGATATTATTTCAAGCCGTTATGAATTTTATTGCTGATATTTGATTTAATTTCGAAGATAATAATTAGATTTGAGAAGAAAAACTATGTCGAATTCAAATGAAAACACCAGTCCAGTAGGAATTACAGAGCTAGTTTTAAGGGACGCTCACCAGTCACTTTTTGCGACTCGCATGAGGATTGATGATATGTTGCCTATTGCTGAAAAGCTAGACAAGGTAGGCTATTGGTCAATGGAATCTTGGGGTGGTGCTACTTTTGATTCGTGCATCCGTTATTTGGGCGAAGATCCTTGGGACAGAATTAGAGAGATTAATAAAGTGATGCCTAATACACCTCAGCAAATGCTGCTTAGAGGCCAGAATTTATTAGGCTATCGTCATTACGGTGACGACGTGGTGCGTAAATTTGTTGATCGTTGTGCAGAAAATGGCGTTGGTGTTTTGCGTATTTTTGATGCGATGAACGATATGCGTAACCTACAAACAGCGGTTGACCAAACAGTAAAAGTTGGCCAGCACGCGCAGGGCACGATTTCGTACACAGTTAGTCCAGTGCACACAACAGAACTGTGGATTGATCTGGCTAAGCAAATTGAAGATATGGGTGCTCACTCACTCTGTATTAAGGATATGGCTGGCTTATTACAGCCGTATGTTGCATACGATCTTGTTACTAAATTGAAAGCTGCAATTGACATTCCAATTCAGTTGCATGCACATGCAACAACAGGCCTTTCAACAGCAACGATACTTAAATCAATCGAGGCAGGCATTGATCGTGTGGACACATCTATTGCTTCAATGAGTATGACATACGGCCATTCTGCCACTAACGCAGTGGTTTCGATTTTGGAACATGGCCCACGCAAAACGGGCCTTGATATGGAAAAACTAGAAGAGATTGATGCTTACTTCAGAACGGTGCGTGCCAAGTACGCTAAATTTGAGGGCTCATTGAAAGGCATTGATCCTCGTATTTTGTTGGCTCAAGTGCCTGGTGGCATGTTGACCAACATGGAAAGTCAACTTAGAGAGAATAATGCTTTGGATAGACTTGATGAAGTGTTACAAGAAATTCCACGCGTACGAGAAGACCTTGGCTTTATCCCCCTAGTGACACCAACCTCGCAAATTGTGGGTACACAAGCGGTGATGAATGTTTTGCTCGGTGAGCGCTATAAATCAATTGCAAAAGAGTCTGCAGGTGTACTAAAGGGCGAATACGGTGCGTCACCAGCCCCTGTGAATGCCGAACTTCAGGCACGTGTTCTTGACGGTGGTGAGGCAATTACTTGTCGACCAGCGGACAATATCGATTTAGAAATGGATACCTTGGAAGCGGAATTCGATGCCATTGTTGCAGAAAAAGGCATCAAATTAGATAATGAAAAAATTGACGATTTGTTAACTTACATACTGTTCCCACAAGTGGGTATTCAGTTTTTAGAGAATCGCAACAATCCTGATTTCTTTGAGCCAGTGCCACAGGCGCCAAGCGAAGGTCCAAAAGAAGATGGTGTTTATACAGTGACACACAACGGTCAAGATTACGTCGTTGAAGTGAAAGCTGGTGGTGATATTTCATCAATCCAAGTTACTGGACAGGCAGTTGCCGCACCTCAAGCAGCAGCGCCTCAAGCAGCACCTGTTGGTAATGCTGAAGATGTCTCAGCGCCACTTGCTGGCAATATCTGGAAAGTTTTGGTTTCGCTAAATCAGCAAGTTAACGAAGGCGACACACTTGTTATTCTTGAGGCAATGAAAATGGAAACTGAAATTAAAGCAGGTCATTCTGGGGTTGTGGTTAATATCAATGTCAAAGAAGGGGATTCGGTAACTGTTGGTCAAGTATTGATGTCGCTGGCATAGCTATGGAACAATTTAACATACTTTGGAATAATACTGGCCTATATCAAATGGTATGGGGTCAGGGGCTGATGTTATTAGTCGGTATTCTGTTGATTTATCTAGCTATTGTAAAGAAATTTGAACCACTTTTACTTTTACCTATTGGTTTTGGCGCAATTCTAAGTAACATCCCAGGAGCTAATTTAGCTGTAGATGGCGGTATTCTCCATCTCTTTTATATGGTAGGTATTGAGTCTGGCGCATTCCCACTTATTATTTTTATGGGTGTTGGTGCTTTAACTGATTTTGGCCCACTTCTTGCTAATCCAAAAACCTTAATACTGGGTGCTGCAGCTCAATTTGGCATTTTTGCAACCTTACTTGGTGCGGTTGGCTTATCAGCACTTGGGGTATTTGACTTTAATTTAAAACAAGCTGCTGCTATTGGCATTATTGGTGGCGCTGACGGTCCAACTTCGATTTATGTTGCATCAATACTAGCGCCAGAGCTTCTAGGTGCTATAGCTGTAGCGTCTTACTCATATATGGCACTCGTTCCTCTTATTCAGCCGCCTATTATGAGGGCAATGACGACTGAAAAAGAACGACAAATTAAGATGGTACAACTACGAGAGGTTTCCAAAACTGAAAAAATTATTTTTCCAATTATCTTGTTACTGCTTGTTGCGTTGCTACTTCCAGCAGCTGCACCATTGTTAGGTATGTTTGCGTTTGGTAATTTAATGAAAGAGTCTGGTGTTGTGAATCGTTTAAGTGATACAACTCAAAATGCTTTGATTAATATTGTAACTATTTTTCTTGGATTGGCTGTGGGATCGAAGTTAATGGCTGAAAAATTCTTACAACTCGACACATTAGGAATATTAGTATTGGGTTTGGTTGCTTTTGCAATTGGCACAACGAGTGGCTTGTTGATGGCTAAATTGATGAACATATTCAGTAAAAATAAAGTTAATCCTCTGATTGGCTCAGCAGGTGTTTCAGCGGTTCCAATGGCAGCGCGCGTTTCAAACAAAGTTGGCCTCGAATCTGATCCACATAACTTCTTATTGATGCACGCAATGGGACCTAATGTAGCGGGTGTAATCGGCTCAGCAATTGCAGCTGGTATTATGATTCAGTTTTTAGCCTAATTATATTCTGCTTAAAGTCTAAAAAACCATTCACTCTAATGAGTGAAAATTAGTTCTGGTTGATTCAGTTTCTTCTTTCAATTAGTTGCTGATTACTCAGGGTGAGCATTCTATTCATTTTTTTAGCAATATCTTGATCATGAGTTACAATCACAAGGGATGAAGTGTCATTTTCATTGAGCTCCAAGATTAACTCGAGTACATCTTTAGCGTTCTTGGAATCAAGATTGCCAGTAGGTTCATCCGCTAAGAGACAGTCAGGCTCAACGACCATAGCTCTTGCTATCGCTACCCTTTGTCTTTCTCCACCAGAGAGTTCTGATGGCTTGTGGTTTAATCGATTTTCCAACCCAACTCTTGTTAATAGTTTCTCAGACTGGGCAATTGCACTTTCCTTGTCAACACCTTTAATAAGGAGTGGCATGGCAACATTATAAACGGAAGAAAAATCGTTTAATAAGTGATGAAATTGATAAACAAAACCAAAAGTACTGGCACGCAACTCTGTACGACTCTGTTCATTGAGTTTTGTAATATTACTATTATTAATTAAGACATCGCCTGAAGAGGGTGTGTCGAGACCTGCAATCAAATTTAGTAGCGTAGATTTTCCACAACCCGATGGACCTAAAATAGCAATAGATTCTCCTGACTTGACGTCAAGCATTAAATTACTCAATATGGAAGTTTGATTATCTCCTTCAATATATGAAAAACAAAGAGAACGACACTCGATGATATTATTCATGTCTTAGCACCTCAGAGATATTTACTTTTCCAGCACGTCTGGCTGGATAAATTGCGGCAATAACCGCTAATACAATAGCACCTATCACGACACTTAATACATCATTTAATTGGATCACAGATGGGAAACGGTTGATGTAAAACACATCTTTTGGAAAAAATTGAAAGCCAAGGATGGTTTCAATTCCCGAGATAACTGATTCGATGTTCAGTGCCAACAAAAGCCCAAGTGCGGTTCCAACAACGATACCAATAAGACCAATACTTAGACCTTGATAAAAAAATATTTTGACGATTCTTTTTGGGGTCATTCCAATAGTTCTAAGGATTGCAATATCAGATTTTTTGTCAGTAA
Source organism: Candidatus Thioglobus sp. (assembly GCA_028345955.1). Lineage (GTDB taxonomy): Bacteria > Pseudomonadota > Gammaproteobacteria > PS1 > Pseudothioglobaceae > Pseudothioglobus. The sequence continues at coordinate 18,263 of JAOMEO010000006.1, read as the reverse complement.
CCACCATAACCATCATGGAAACTATGTTAAAGGCTGCTACAGCAATAATTAAAGAGAGGATTACAGCAATCATTTGTTTTTCAAGGTTTAGAGCTCGGATAAAATTGCGTTTTTGTTGCATCCAATCAACACCATAATACAAATCACTACCAAGCTTTTCAACAACATTATTAGTAATTTTATTTGCTTCAAAGAGATTGTCTACTTTAAGACGAATTCCTGAGACTTGATCATCTAAACTGAAAAGTTCTTGGCCATCATTGAGATGAATAAATGCCAAATTGTTGTTATATTCATTTAGACCAGCATTAAATATTCCAGTTACTGTAAAGGTTTTTGATTTGGGTATCAAAAAACCAAGTGAATTTCTACTGGGTGCTATTAGTGTTACTGAATCACCAATACCAGAGCTTAATATTGTCGCCAGCCCAACTCCAATTAAGACGGATGATGCATCTTCAGTTAATTTACTTTCACCATATTTGATGTCATCAAGCAAAACAGAAGTTTTAACTTCAAGATCCATAATTATTCCTCTAACACTTATTCCTTGAGAAGCATTTTGTGAAGTTATCAAAGCAAAATTTTCAACATATGGAGAAGAGGCTAATATATGATCTTGTGAGTTAATCTCATCGCTGAGATCTTCCCAGTTTTCAAGTGTGTTGTCGTTTTCAGTTATATATGAATGAGATATTGTATTTAGAACGCGATTTGTTAGTTCCTCATGAAAACCATTCATTACTGACAAGACGGTAATTAAGGACATGACAGCAAGAATTAGTCCTACCATTGAAACCCCAGATATAAAGGAAACGAAGCCTTTTTTTCGATTAGAACGTAAATATTGGTTAGAAATATGAAATTCAACACTCATGGTCAGAATATTTTGTCATAATTAATGTTTTAAAAGTGATTAAAGTATTCAAAATGTCAAGCATTTTAAGTTTTGTTGATCATAACAAGTTTCGCATCACCAACTGCCTTTTATTGCCTTTTTCAGTGATTTTTTTCATATTATCTCAATTAAGAGTTTGGTTTTATAAAGTAGGTATTTTTAAGGTAAGTCAGGCAGAAGTACCAGTCATAGTGGTTGGCAACATTACTATTGGAGGGAGCGGTAAAACACCTATTGTGATTGCGCTTTGTAGGTATTTTGAATCACATAATAAAAGTGTTGGGGTTGTTTCTAGAGGTTATGGTGGCGAATATTCACAGGATACTTTAAAGGTTACTCCATTAACAGATCCAAAAGAGTGTGGTGACGAGCCAGTTTTAATTGCTCAGCAGACAAATGCCCAAGTCGTGGTTGCAAAAAGACGCAGTAAAGCAATTAAATACTTGACTTCTAAAAATCAAGTCGACATCATTATTAGTGACGACGGGCTTCAACACTATGCTATGGGACGGGATATTGAAATTGTAGTTATTGATGGAGTTCGCCGTTTCGGCAATGGTTTGCTGTTACCTTCTGGGCCTCTTAGAGAACCTGTAAAACGATTAAAATCAGTTGACATTGTTATCAACAATGGCTCGATTGTTGAGGGTGAAATATGCAGTCAGCTCAATCCTGAGCACTATGTCAATCTGCTTACCAATGAAACCAAACAGCTTGATTATTTTAAAGGAACTCAATGTTATGCTGTAGCAGGCATTGGGAATCCAACTAACTTTTATTCTCTTCTTGAAAGTCAGGGAGTTATTTTAATTAGTAAGTCATTCCCTGATCATCACCCATTTGTTGCTAAAGACTTAGTGTTCAAAGAAGATTATCCAATCTTAATGACAGCCAAGGATTGTGTAAAATGTAAGCACTTTGCGACAAGTCAGATGTGGTATTTATCTGTTAGTGCTGAGCTTAATACGGATTTTTACAAACAGTTGGAGTCAAAATTGTGATTGATAAAGCTTTGTTAAAGATGTTAGTGTGTCCAGAAAGCAAAGCCCCTTTGAAGCAAGTAGGGGAAGAACTAATTTGTGAAAAAAGTCAATTAGCCTATCCAATTCAGGATGGAATTCCAGTTCTTCTTGTTGAAGAAGCGCGCAAGATAAAGCCTAAAAAGTAATGGACTTTTCCGTTATTATCCCTGCCAGATATTCTTCAAACCGGTTGCCGGCAAAGTTACTTGAAGATATCAACGGTAAATCACTTATCGAGCATACCTATTTAAACGCCATTCAGAGTAGTGCCAAGCGTGTCATTATTGCAACGGATGATGAAAGAATTAATACTGTTGCCAAAGGTTTTAGTGCAGAGGTGTGTATGACGAATATTGAACATAGATCTGGCACATCGAGACTATCAGAGGTAGTAACCAATCTTGAATTTGATGATGATGAGGTTGTAGTGAATGTTCAAGGTGATGAACCAATGTTGAGTTCTGAGGTCATTGATCAAGTAGCTGATAACCTGATTCATAGTGGTATGCATGTAGCCACTTTATGTGAAAAAATTACCAGTGAAGACTTATACCTTGATCCAAATTGCGTCAAAGTTGTATATAATTCGCGCGGCAAAGCGCTGTACTTCTCAAGAGCGCCGATTCCAGCTTTTCGGAACAGTGAAGAAATAGATTTATCAATCTGTTATCGACATATTGGTATCTATGCATATCGTGTAGGTTTTTTAAAAAAATACTCGCAAATGGATAATTCGATTATTGAGGAGGCTGAAAAATTGGAACAATTGACGATATTAAACGAAGGTGTTGATATTCATATTGAGCTTGCTTGCGGTTCTACAGGTTATGGGATTGATACAAAAGATGATTTAATAAAAGTTAAAAAGGAACTAAAAAAATGAATATTATTGATGGTAAGGAGATAGCGAAAAAACTAAGAGCAAAAATTGCTGAAGAGGTTAAAACTCTTGAGCGTCCACCAGGATTAGCAGTAATACTTGTAGGTGAAGATCCTGCTTCCGCAGTTTATGTGCGTAACAAGGAACTTGCATGTATTGAAGCGGGCTTCTTTTCAGACAAAATTATTAAATCAGAAAATACTACCGAAGAGCAGTTATTAGAAGAAGTGGAACGCCTTAACAACAACCCTCATATTGATGGTATTTTGGTTCAATTACCACTTCCAGATCATATTAATGCTAATAAAGTTATAGAGCACATTTCTCCTTATAAAGACATTGATGGTTTCCATAGTGAAAATATTGGTAAGTTGATGCAAAACAAAGCTCATTTACGTCCATGTACTCCAAAAGGAGTTATGACAATGCTTGATTCCATCGGTTGCGAAGTATGGGGAAAGAATTGTGTTGTAGTAGGTGCTTCAAATATTGTTGGAAGACCTATGGCAATGGAATTATTAAATGCGGGTGGCACTGTAACTATTTGTAACAGTAAAACAAAGGACATTCCTTCTAAAGTTAAACAAGCAGATATTGTGGTTGTAGGTGTTGGCATTCCTAAGATGGTCAAAGGGGATTGGGTCAAAGAGGGTGCGGTTGTTATTGATGTCGGCATTAACCGACTTGAGGATGGTTCACTGGTCGGAGATGTAGATTATGATGCAATTAAGGACAAGGCTGCTGGAATAACCCCTGTCCCTGGTGGAGTTGGCCCGATGACTATTGCAACACTTTTAGAGAATACGTTAATAGCCTACAAAGAGAATTTATAAGTTTTTTTGCTGAAAATGTTATATATTCATGGCGGAAATAAAGAACAAGTAAAACTCTCAAAGCAGTTATTTCATTTTTGTAATGAGAGTTTGTTTTCAAAAAAAGAAATACCCACTATTGATTTAAGTATTCAAAAAGTGAAAGATGCTCTTGCGTGGACAGATTATGAGGGTGATGGTAAGTTTTTCATTGAAATTGAAGAATCACTAGATAGAAGAAAATTTATTATTACTTTGTGCCATGAAATGATCCATGTCAGACAATTCCTAGCTGGTGTCGAAGTGAGTGAATTATCTGCCTATTATTACGAAGAAAAGTTAGCTAATCAGTTTTATGATGAAGAGCTAGCTAACAATTTTGAAGAAAATATTCTTGGTATTAATGAGGATTAAGTTCCACTTAAGGCATAAAGTCTCTTAAGGTTTCGAGAGAAGTATTTAAATCATCAAGTGTATTAGCAGTGATAGTGATGTGCCCTAGTTTGCGTCCCTCGCGTTCTGTTTTGTTGTAAAGATGTAGGTGAGCGTTTTTTAAGGTAAGGGCTTTATCGATAGGACCTTGTTCTCCAATAATATTAATCATAGCGCTATATTTATGAGTGCGCGACGTGTCACCTAGTGGTGTTTCAGTAATAGCTCTTATATGGTTTTCAAATTGTGAGGTGCGAGCACCCTCAATAGTCCAATGTCCAGAATTATGAACTCTTGGAGCCATTTCGTTAACAACGAGTTTGTTCTCAGTTTCAAACAGCTCAATAGTCAAAACACCGACATGATTCATCTCGTCAAGCAATGAACGCATATAAGATTCAGCCTGTTGTTGGAGTTTTGAGCTAATATTTTGTGCAGGAGCAATTGTAAGACGAAGGATGCCATTGTGATGTGAATTTTCGACTAGTGGATAATATTCATGACTGTTATCTACACCACGAACAGCAACAAGTGAGAGCTCTCGATTAAAGTTTACAAAGCCCTCTAATATAGATTCAGCACCAGACATACTTTTCCAAGCCTGGTCAAGCTGTGAATCTGCTTGAATTACAAATTGGCCTTTACCATCGTAACCATCAGTCGCAGTTTTTAGTATTGCTGGTAGACCAATTTTTTCAACAGCAATTTTTAGCTCTGATAGGTTGTTTACCATATGGTAAGGGGCGCATGGTATGTTGAGTTTATCGAAAAGTGATTTTTCTCTCCCTCGATGTTGACTGATATATAAAGACTTAGCGCTAGGATAAACCATCGTTTTTTGACTAATTTCCTTGACAATACTAATATCCGTATTTTCACTTTCATAAGTAATCACATCTGAGTTATTAGCAAAATCTTCTATGATTTCTTGACTATCGTTTTGAATGAATGTATTGCCTAAAAGTGAAGAAGGGTCTTCTTCAGAAGATGCTAAGAAACGCATTTGATGGCCCAAAGGGTAAGCAGACAGGGCAAGCATTCTTCCTAATTGACCAGAACCAAGAACACCAATTTTCATAAATTATTTATCAGGATCAGGATTATTTAGAACATCTTGCGTTTGTTCAGATCGAAATTTAGCTACTTTTTCTCTAATCTCTTGATTATGATTACCAACAATTTGGGCAGCTAAAATGCCAGCATTCTTTGCACCAGCCTCTCCAATAGCTAATGTGCCAACTGGAATACCGCCAGGCATTTGTACGATTGATAAAAGTGAATCTTTACCACTTAAGGCGCGAGATTGGACTGGAACGCCGAGAACTGGCACAATTGTTTTGGCAGCAACCATTCCAGGCAAGTGAGCAGAACCACCAGCACCAGCAATGATTACTTCAAGCCCTCTATCCTGAGCAGTTTCAGCATACTCAAACATTAAATCGGGTGTTCGGTGAGCTGAGACTACTTTGACTTCATAAGGTACGCCAAATTCTTCCAACATATCTATGGCGTTCTTCATTGTAGGCCAGTCGGACTTTGAGCCCATAATAACACCAACTAATGCACTCATTAATTACTCAAAAGAAGAGAAAATTAAATTATACCAAAACAACATCCTTATTAACCTTGAAACTGAATTACCTGATACTCTTTTTTGATGGTAATTTAAATGTTTTATCTAAAAAAGGTAGGTGACCTGAACGCAACAAATATGTTTGCGTTTTATTGCTTTCATACCAGCCCTCAATTTCAACAGGAACTAAAGTATCGAGAGAGCCTAAAACAACACTCTTTGGAATATTTATCTTTTTATACAATTCCTGAAGATCTGAATTTAGCAAAATATCTAGACCTATATTGAGGGCCTTATCAGTTGTAGGGTATTTTTGTATGGCGTCATAGATCTCTAATATTTGAGACTTGTCTTTACTCTGCAGGCCAACAAAGCGTTTAAGTGTTTTGGTATTATCATTTTTTAAATTAATCGCGAATTGGTGAAATATTTCACTATTTATTCCATATTTCCAATGCTCATGATTAACCAAGCTCGGTGTGGCAGCTACAAGAATTAAGTGCTCAAGTCGAATTCTATTTGCAATATAAATTGACAGTAAGCCTCCTAGGGACCAGCCCAATAGAATGGATTTGTTAGGAATGAATTGAATCAATTCTTCGCACCAACTTTCTAAACCGCCATCAACGTCATCACTTCTACCGTGCCCTGGTAAATCTATAACAGTAATGCAATAGATTTTTTTGTATTTTTCTATAAGCTTTTGAAAGATATCACTACTAAAACCCCAACCATGTAATAGTACTAAATTTGGACCTTTTCCGATCGTCTTATGCCATAACATCTTTGACCTTCTGAAGAAGAGATTCAATCTGTGTAAAACTATGATTGGCAGATAATGTGAAACGTAGACGGGCGGTATTTGGTGGAACTGTTGGTGGGCGTATTGCGCTCACAAAATAACCTCCCTCAAAAAGTGTATTACTTAAACTTAACGCCTCATTACTAGAGCCAATAATTAGTGGCTGAATGGCGCTTTCAGAAGGCTCGAAATGCAAGTCTAAAGTTTCAGCACAATTCTTAAAGTAATTAATATTGCTAAATAGTTTTTCTTTTTGTTCGCCTTTTTTAATTAATTCTAAACTTTTAAGTATCGCTACGCACATACTTGGAGAAATGGCAGTTGTATAAATATAGGGACGAGATTTTTGAATTAAAAATTCAATCAAATCGCTACTTCCAGAGACAAAAGCACCCATTACACCTGCTGCTTTTCCTAAGGTTGCCATATAGATTGAGTGATCAGGAATAGTTGATTCAAAAATACCAAAGCCATGAGCATCATCTTGCATCAAAAGAGCGCCAGATTGTGCTGAAATTGTTTTAATTCCATCTATATTTGCTCTGTCGCCATCCATACTGAAAACGTTATCAGTGACTACTAAGCCAGTACCAGCTTGTTTTTTTAGATTTTTCTCAAGCGATTCAAGATTGTTATGCAGATATCGTTGAACAGGTAAACCAATCAATCGATTGCCATCAATCAAAGATGCGTGATTTAATTTATCCTGTAGTACCCAGTCAATTTCATCCCTTAGTGCAGAAAAGACACCCAGATTTGCGCTATATCCAGAGGAAAATAGAAGAGCTCTTTGTTGACCAGTATGCTGTGCTAAAGCCTCTTCGAGATTGTGATGAGATTCTGAGTGGCCACTTACTAGGTGGGAGGCACCTGATCCAATACCGTAACGACTCACACCTTCAATCAACGCCTCTTTAATTTTTGGATGGTTGGCGAGCGATAGGTAGTCATTAGAACAAAAGTTTATTACCTTCTGGCCTTCAATTACCATTTCAGTGCTTTGTGAACTGTTAGCAATTTTTCTCAAGCGCAATAGATTATTCTGCTCAATGACTCTGATTTTTTTTGAGAAATTCATGGTATTACTGTTATAGAACTATATTAGGTTTTCCATAGGCGACGATGCGCTAGAATAAGCTTTCTTAATCATTCTACCTGCAAGATAGGATTCACGTCCAGCTATAACAGCATGCTTCATGGCGCTCGCCATTAACAGTGGATTGTTTGCATTTGCAATTGCTGAGTTCATTAAGACACCGTCACAACCTAGCTCCATGGCTCTGGCGGCATCACTGGCACAGCCAATGCCGGCATCAACCAGAACAGGAACATTGGATTGCTCCTTAATGAGTTTAATATTGTATGGGTTAGAGATGCCTTGACCTGAACCTATAAGCGAAGCTAGCGGCATCACTGCACAACAACCAATAGCTTCAAGCTCTTTTGCAACAATCGGGTCATCTGAAGTATAAACCATTACATCAAAGCCTTCTTTGATAAGAGTCTTAGCAGCATCAATTGTTTCAACAATGTTAGGGTAAAGTGTTTTTTCATCTCCAAGAACTTCTAACTTAACAAGGTTGTGGCCATCCAATAACTCTCTAGCCAATAGACATGTTCTGATTGCATCTTTGGCGTTATAACAACCAGCAGTGTTTGGAAGGATTGTATATTTTTCAGGCGAAATGACATCTAGAAGACTTTTTTCATTAGCATTTTGGCCAATGTTGGTACGTCTGATTGCGACGGTAATAATTTCAGCGCCAGAGTTCTCTGTTGCCAATCTTGTTTCTTCAAGGTCTTTATATTTTCCTGAACCAACCAATAATCGAGATTGAAAGGTACGACCTGCGACAGTAAATGGTTTGTCTCTTTTCATAGCTGTAATAAGATACCATGTGCCTTGATTGACTGTAGGTTAATCGAGCAGTAATCTTTTCAAGTTAAAATGAATTACTTTAATTGTATGCTCATAGCAAAATCTCATCTGTTAGATGTTAAACTTAAACTTATATTATTTTATTAAAGAAAATTATTTTAAGGAAATATCATGCCTCTAAATGCTATTAAACACCCATTATTAGCTCATAAACTGGCCTTACTGAGAAAAGATGGCATTAGTACCAAACAGTTTCGAGAACTTGCGAATGAAGTGGCAAGTCTATTAACCTATGAAGCGACTAGAGACTTACCCCTAAAAGAATGTGAAATCAATGGTTGGCAAGGTAAGCCTATAAAAGCAAAAATGTTGACTGGTAAAAAACTTACTATAGTACCTATACTTAGAGCTGGCCTAGGAATGTTGGATGGCGTTTTAACACTTGTACCCAATGCTAAAGTCAGTGTTGTGGGACTTTATAGAGATGAAGAGACACTAAATCCGGTAGCTTACTTTGACAAAATTATTACTAATATAGATAAACGAACAGCCCTAATTATTGACCCAATGCTTGCAACTGGTGGAACTTTACTGGCAACTATTGATTTGCTTAAACAAAAAGGCTGTAAAAAAATTATAGGGTTATTTTTGGTTGCTTCACCTGAAGGTTTGAAAAGAGTTACAGAATTACATCCTGATGTTGATCTCTTTATTGCAGCCATAGATGACTCACTAAATGACAAGGGGTACATACTTCCAGGTTTGGGTGATGCTGGTGACAAAATCTTTGGTACCAAGTAGTTAACTTTACTTTGTTGCATTCTATGTATGGCGGAGAGAGAGGGATTCGAACCCTCGATAGGAGTTAAAGCCTATACTCCCTTAGCAGGGGAGCGCCTTCAGCCAACTCGGCCATCTCTCCGAAGAAGGCATATTATACTGGATTTATTTTAGGTGAGTATTTGAGTAAGTTTATAGACTTATAAAATCAATCCACTCGTTACTCTATGATTTCATAGTCATGGGTTATGATTGCAGTTTTACCAATCATGATTGAAGCCGAACAATACTTTTCGGCTGAAAGTTTGATTGCCTTATCAACCTTTAATGGGTTAAGTTGTTTTCCTCTCAAAACAAAATGGACGTGAATATTGGTAAAAACTTTTGGGTATTCTTCACTACGATCTGCACTCACCTGTGTTTGACAGTCAACTACATCTTCGCGCATTTTTTTGAGTGTACTGATGACATCAATCACTGTGCAGCCAGTCATTCCAAGAAGTAACATCTCCATAGGTCTGACGCCTAAATTTTCCCCACCAATCTCAGGAGGTCCATCCATCATGATGGCGTGGCCACTATCAGACTTACCAACCATCAACATACCATCTATCCATTTAACGGAAATGTTCATTGAAAAAACTCCTTCAGTTGTTTGCCAGGGTTAGATTGCCTCATAAAGGCTTCACCAACCAAAAAACCATAAACATTATGTTCATGCATTAATGCCACATCATTCCTGGATTTAATGCCTGATTCGGTAATCACGAGTTTATCATCACCAATTTCTTCAAGCAAGTCTATAGTAGTTTGCAGATCGACATCAAAACTACGAAGATTTCTGTTGTTGATACCAATCATCGGTAAGTCAAGTATAAGAGCACGCTTAAGCTCACTTAGGTCATGTACTTCAACTAAGACATCCATTGTTAAGGATATTGCAAGATCACTCAAGGTTTTAAGTTCTGCATCTTTCAAACATGAAACGATGAGTAAAATACAATCAGCACCTATGGCTCTAGATTCATAGACTTGATAGGGATGAATGATGAAATCTTTTCGTATTACAGGAATTGATACAGCAGCACGCGCTTTTATTAAATTCTGAGGATCTCCCTGAAAGAAATCTCGATCAGTTAATATAGAAAGACAACTAGCGCCCCCATTCTCATAGCTTTTTGCTATCTCAACGGGATCAAAATTCTCACACAATATACCTTTACTCGGTGAAGCTTTCTTGATTTCAGCAATAACGGCACTTTGGCGATTATCAGTTTTTGTAACCAGTGCATTATAAAAATCACGTGTATTGTCGGCAAACTTAGTCAGCTCAATCATCCTATCTATCGGGATACGATTGATTGATTCATCAATTTCTTCACGCTTTCTGGTAACGATTCGCTTTAAAATGTTAGGTGTCTTTTGGATCATGGTTTGATTGAATTTATAACAATGGTTATTTTAAACGAATATAATTTACTTTTATATTTAAGTCTTGGGTGAAGTTCGTGAAGTTATTAGATTTTCATGCTGGTATTGATCAGCCATTTTTTTTGATTGCTGGTCCTTGTGTAGTTGAGTCAGAGTCATTAGCAATGGAGAGTGCGAGTTACTTAAAAAAAGTATGCACTGAATTGGGTATTAATTTTATTTATAAGTCTTCATTTGACAAAGCAAACCGCACCAGTGCAGATAGTTTTCGAGGCTTAGGCATCGTAGAAGGTCTTAGAATTTTGGAAAAAGTTAAGGTCGAGGTAGGCGTTTTTGTACTCACAGATGTACATGAAGATACACCGCTTGATGAGGTCGCTTCGGTGGTAGATGTTTTACAAACGCCAGCATTTTTGGTTAGGCAAACAAATTTTATTCAAAATGTATGTAAACAAGGTTTACCCGTGAATATTAAGAAAGGTCAATTCCAAGCCCCATGGGACATGGATAATGTTGTTCAAAAGGCTAAGGCAACTGGCAATCAACAGATATTGGTCTGTGACCGAGGTACTTCTTTTGGCTACAATGCATTGGTTTCGGATATGAGAGGTTTATCTAGTATGAGGTCAACAAATTGTCCAGTTGTATTTGATGCAACGCATTCTGTTCAACAACCTGGTGGTCAAGGTGACAGCTCAGGAGGACAGAGAGAAATGGTTCCTGTTCTCGCAAGAGCAGCAGTTGCCGCTGGTGTCTCTGGCATTTTTATGGAAACTCACCCTAATCCATCTATTGCTAAAAGTGATGGATTAAATTCCATGCCAATGAATCAAGTATCGGCTTTACTTAAAACTCTCAAAGAGATTGATGAGATTACAAAAAATAATGGCTTTATAGAGGATTCTTTAAATGACTAAAATTGCAATTACCGGTTCGAATGGGCGAATGGGGCGAGCTTTAATAAGGGCTGTTAAAATCAACCCTAATATATCACAGGGTCCCATGCTTAATCGAGGTGATGATATTAATCTTGTGCTCAAAGATTTCGACGTTTTGATAGATTTCACTCGACCCGAAGCAACACTAAAAGCTTTATCAATTTGTCAGAATGCAGATAAAGCAATGGTTATCGGGACAACGGGCTTTAGTGATGAAGCTCTTAAGATCATCGATCAAGCATCAAGCGATATACCAATCGTGTTTGCGCCTAATATGAGTGTTGGGGTGAATTTAACTCTTAAGCTTCTTGAGACAACAGCAAAGGTGATTGGCACTGATTCTAATATTGAAATTGTAGAAGCTCATCATCGTCACAAGGTCGACGCTCCTTCAGGTACTGCGCTTAAAATGGGTGAAGTCATTGCCAATGCACTTGGTAGAAATTTGTCTGAGTGTGCAGTGTATGGGCGTGAAGGCACAGAGCAACCTAGAGATAAACAAACTATTGGTTTTTCTTCTATCAGGGGTGGTGATGTTGTTGGTGAGCATTCAGTTACCTTTTTTATGGAAGGGGAACGTGTTGAAATCACCCACAAGGCCTCATCTAGGATGACCTATGCTAACGGAGCTATAAAAGCTTGTCAATGGCTAACTAATAAAGCAAATGGACTATATTCCATGCAAGACGTATTAGATCTTTAAAGAATTCAAATGTTATATGCAATTATTTCACAAGACGTAGAAAATAGCCTAGAAAAAAGAATTGGGGCACGTCCTGAGCATATTGATCGATTAAATAAATTAAAAGATGAAGGTCGACTTATTTTGGCTGGTCCTCATCCAGCTATTGATAGCAATGAACCAGGTGAGGGAGGGTTTACAGGCTCATTGGTTGTTGCAGAATTTGAAGATTTGAAGGATGCTAGAGATTGGGCTGATGCTGATCCTTATGTTGCTGCTGGTGTTTATTCAAGTGTAGTGGTTAAAACTTTTAAGAAAGTATTGCCATAAATATAGAAGTTTAGTCAATAAGAAATAAAGGATAGTGTGCCACATTTTTGTTATAACGACTGAGGACCAGTAATTAATAAATGATTACAGTTAAGAATTTATCAAAACATTTTGGCGGTATCAAGGCAGTTGATGGAGTTGATTTGCATATCGACCGAGGTTCTATTACGGGTTTAGTTGGGCCTAATGGCGCTGGAAAAACCACGATGTTTAATTTAATTGCGGGTCTATACCAGCCAACAGAAGGCGAAATCATCCTTGATGGGGAAAATATTACCGATTTAACCTCTCATCAACTGTTTCACAAGGGATTACTGAGGACATTTCAAATTGCGCATGAATTCCCAACCTTAAGTGTATTAGAGAATTTAATGATGGTTCCTGCCAATCAATTGGGTGAACATTTAATGAACACCTGGCTCAAGCGTAAACAAATCCAAGAAGAAGAAAAAATTCTGCAAGAAAAAGCAGAGGGCGTCATTGACTTTTTGAATATCAGTCATTTAAAGAATGAAAGAGCAGGAAACCTTTCTGGAGGCCAGAAGAAATTACTCGAGTTGGCTCGTACAATGATGGTAGACGCCAAGGTGGTACTTTTAGACGAAGTAGGCGCAGGAGTGAATCGTACACTATTGAAGCAGATTGGAGATGCTATTTTACGACTCAACTCAGAAAGAGGATATACCTTCTGCATGATTGAACATGATATGGATTTTATTTCCAGGTTGTGCAACCCAGTCGTTGTTCTGGCCGAAGGACAAATTCTGACCATAGGCACTCCAGATGAAATAAAGAGCAGCGACGCAGTAATCGATGCCTATCTAGGTAAAGGTCTGAGGACCGAGGTTTCGGCGTAGTGGCTTATCTAGAAGGAACCAATTTGGTAGCCGCTTATGGTGTAGTACCGATACTGCATGAATGCTCCGTTGAAGTTGAAAAAGGTGAGCTGGCGGTAATTGTAGGTCCAAATGGTGCCGGCAAGTCTACCGTCATGAGAGTACTTCTAGGCATGCTCGAGGCGACAGCTGGCGAAGTTAAATTAGATGGTCAAGATATATCAATGCTTTCAACCCAAGAAAGAATTAGTCAAGGCTTGGCTTTTGTTCCTCAGAACAAAAACGTATTTCCATCAATGACGGTTGAAGAGAATCTTGAGATGGGTGGATTTCTAAGATTGGATGATATAAACAAAACAATTGAAGAGGTGTATTCTCTTTTCCCTATCCTTTATGAGAAGCGCAAACAACTTGCAGAAGAGCTTTCGGGTGGACAAAGACAACAGGTTGCTTTTGGAAGAGCAATGATGACTCAGCCTTCTGTAATGCTTCTAGATGAGCCTACGGCAGGAGTATCACCAATTGTTATGGATGAAATTTTTTCCAATATATTGGATGTTAGAAATGCTGGTATGGCGGTTCTTATGGTTGAACAGAATGCCCAACAGGCACTCAATATAGCTGATAAGGGTTATGTTTTAGTATCGGGTCGTAATGAACATACTGGAACGGGTAGTGAATTGATTAATGACCCTGAAGTCAGAAAGAAATTTTTGGGAGGTTAAATGTCGGATTCTATTGATATTATTAACGCCTTCGCTTTAATGACGAACTTTGTCATTCTCCCGGCGCTTTCATATGGCTCACAATTGGCATTAGGTGCTTTGGCGGTGACTTTAGTATATTCAATTTTGAGATTTTCCAATTTTGCCCAAGGTGACAGTATGGCCTTTGGAACGATGATTGTTATATTACTTACTGGTTTTATGATTGGCAAGGGTTGGACAATTACTGGAATTCCAACTGCTCTCTTAGTAATTCCTATTGCGGTAATTGGAACTTCAATCTATATGCTTACAATGGACAGGTTGGTTTACAGGCACTATCGCAGAATAAAGGTTAAGCAGAATATTGTCGGTATTACAGCATCAATAGGCGTTATGTTTATTACGGGGGGTATAGTTAGGTTTATATTAGGAGCTTCTCCACAAAGATTTGAAGATGGTGAGAGATTTATTTTTTCTGTAAGAGAATTCAAGGCTTTTACTGGACTCGAACAGGGTATAGCTCTTAAAACTTCTCAGTTCCTTACTATCACTATTGCTATATTACTTGTTGCTTTTCTATTTTATTTTTTACAAAAAACTAAAACTGGAAAAGCTATGCGCGCTTATTCAGATAATACAGAGTTGGCTCTTCTCTCTGGTATTGACCCAGATAAGGTGGTGCAAATAACCTGGTTACTGGTCGCAGCTCTTACTACAATAGCTGGCGCACTTTATGGGCTTGATAAAGGCTTTGCACCGCAACAATATCATTTATTGCTTTTACCAATTTTTGCCTCAGTCATCGTAGGTGGTATTGGGTCACCATTGGGGGCAATAGCGGGTGCCTTTTTGGTCTCATTTTCTGAGGTACTGCTTACTTACGCCTATAAGAAGTTTTTAATATATTTGTTGCCACTTTCTATGCATCCTAATTCCTTGGTTCAGCTTATTGGAACTGAGTATAAATATGCAATATCTTTTGTTATTTTGGTAACTGTTCTCTTAATTAGGCCTACAGGATTACTTAAAGGTAAGGTGATAGACGGTGATTAATTTTAATAATATATGGGAGTCTTATAAAACCATAATTAGTTTTACAATTATGGGTTTGGTGCTTTTATTTGTTGGGTTAAACCAATCATGGGCTTTGGTACTTGGCATCGTAAACTTATCTCTAATTTCAGCTATTATGGCTCTGGGCGTAAATATTCAATGGGGTTATGCAGGTCTTTTTAATGTAGGAATTATGGGTTTTGCTGCTCTAGGTGGTGTCAGTGTAGTTTTGATAGCTCAGCAGCCTGTTACCGAAGCTATTGATGCGGGTGGTATAAAAATGTTATTTGCCCTAGTTCTTGGTGCTATAACTATTGTTACTGGAGTAGTGCTTAATAAGAAAGGCTTTAATAAATGGTTAATAGCCTCAATAGTCGTTATTGGTTATCTATTTACGAGGCATTATTTTTCTGAAGCTTCAGATGTAATTGAAAAAGTAGATCCAGCAATTACAGGCTATTTGGGTGGATTTGGTTTTCCAATTGCTTTTTCATGGATCGTTGGTGGCTTGGCTGCTGCAGGAGCTGCTTGGTGGATTGGAAAGATTACTTTAAGTTTAAGGGCGGATTATCTTGCAATTGCAACCTTGGGTATTGCTGAAATTATTCTTTATGTCATTAAAAATGAAGACTGGTTTGTTCGTGGTGTTAAAAATGTTGCTGGACTTCCTAGACCTGTTCCTTACGAAGTTGACATGCAAAAGTCTGAATGGCTACTAAATATTGTTGCCTGGATTCATCGCTCAGACCTAGAATTATTGACTCAATCAGATCAAGTTGCTCAGTTAAGCGAGTATGTTAGAGGGGCATCAGTCGTTTTTGTTAAACTTTGTTATTCAGGCTTATTTGTATTAATTTTAGTAGCTTTGATTGTGCTTTCCAATCTTGCTTTAAACTCTCCATGGGGTAGAAAAGTAAGAGCAATAAGAGATAATGAGGTTGCTGCTTCAGCTATGGGTAAAAACATCACTCGCCAGCATCTTCAAATTTTTGTTATTGGTTCTGCAATTGTAGGAATTGCCGGTGCTTTATTGGTAACCTACAATGGAATATTTATTCCCACTGCTTACATGCCACTCAGGTTTACTTTTTTGATATGGGTAATGGTTATTCTTGGAGGCTCAGGTAATAATTTGGGATCTGTTTTGGGTGCATTTATAATCTGGTTTATATGGATTCAGTCTGGCCCAATGGGACTTTGGGCTGTTGAAATGATTGGTAGTTTCACTCAGGAAGGAAATACTATAACAGAGTTCTTAGAAGATCGAGTTCACTATCTTAGACTTGTCTTTATGGGTAGCATATTGCTTTTCATAATGAGATTTGCTCCTCGCGGCATACTGCCGGAAAAAAACAAAGAACTGTAACAAATCACAGATCATTGTCAAAAAAACATAGTTTTAGAAAAGCCTTTCATTATTTTTTTTCAAATATTTTTAACACAAAACCCAAGAAAATGTTTATCATTAACGCGAATCCCTTTTGAAATATGCTTTGATTAACATTATCGAGCATTGGGAATCTTTTTTTAAAAACAGGAGAGAAAATGAAAAGTTATATAAAAACAACGGCTGGTTTTGTACTTTCAGCAACTATGGCAACAGCATCATTTGGTGCAAATGTCAATGTTGGTGAGTTACAAGGGTTTACAGGACCACTCGAATCTATGATAGGCGCTATGTCTGGTGGTGCTAACCTAGCAGTAACTGAGTCAAATGACTCTGGTAACTACCTTCAAGGTACTATCGTTGTTCATCAGGGCGATTCAGTCTGTATTGATGCAGCTGTTGCAATTGCTGAGGCAGAACGCCTAATTAATGATGAGAAAGTTATGGCTATTATGGGTCCTAACTGCTCGGGTAATACTGGTGCAGTTATAACCAATGTGCTAGTACCTAATGGTGTTGTTGCAATTTCACCATCAGCTACTTCACCTGCCCTAAGTACTCTTGAAGATGGCGGATGGTTCTTTAGAACTTCACCTTCTGATGCACGTCAAGGACAAGTTCTTGCTGATATTGCGATATCAAGAGGACAAACTGATATGGCAGTAACTTACACAAATAATGACTACGGAAAGGGTTTAGCTGATGCATTCGCATCTGCCTATGAGGCTGTAGGTGGAACTATTACCGTTATGTCAGGTCATGAAGACGATAAGGCGGACTACTCTGCTGATGTCGCTGCGTTATCTGCAGGTGGTTCTGCTACACTAGCTGTTCTTGGTTATGCTGATACAGGTGGTAAAGGAATCATTGCTGCATCGGAAGATACTGGTGCATTTACTGACTATGTGTTTGCTGATGGTATGATTAGTACAACTACTTCAGGTGCAGTTGGAGATGGCTCTTGGGGTACATTGCCTGCACCAAGTGGTGCACTAGCTGCTAACTGGTTATCAGTTGCTGAAGCAGGTGGTGTTGATGGTACTGGGGCATACTCAGCCGAGGCTTATGACGCGATGGCTTTGATTATCCTAGCCTCTCAAGCCGCAGGTTCAACTGACAGAGCTGCCATTCAGGCAGAGGTCATGAATGTAGCCAACGCTCCAGGTAGACAATGTAGCGCTGGTGGCTTAGGTGATTGCTTGAAATGGATTTCAGGCGGCCTAGTTGTTGACTATGTTGGTGCTACTGGTGTTGAGTTCACTGCAGTGGGTGAAGGTAAAGGCTCTTATGCAGAGAAAGAAGTTATTGGTGGTGCGTTTACAACTGTAGCGTCACATCAGTAATTAGTTTTACTTTTAAATGAAAAAAGCCCGTCTTTTGGATGGGCTTTTTTTTGTCCTTTAATCTCGTTCATTAAATCTGAAGTAAAAGTATGAATATACAACCACAAAATTCATAGGTATTATAATGGTCATATGTAGAGGAGAATAAGGATTAAAAATGAGCAAAGATGAACTATGGGACAGTGTAAAAAAAGCTTCTAAGCCTTCGCTTGATAGGTTTGATAAACTAGATAAACACTATATTTTTTATCTAGAAGAAATGGTGACCCCCAAGTTACTTACGATTTTCTATTGGATACTATTGTTTGCATTTATAACCAAAGGAATTGGGGATGTATTTGAGGGTGATTTCTTTCGTGGTTTGGTTTGGATTGTTGGTGGCTCTCTTGCTTCACGAGTAGCCTGTGAGCTTATTGTTGTCCTATTTCGTATTAATGAAATCTTGCATGAAATCAATGACAACACTAAAAACATTGAT
>JAOMEO010000005.1 GCA_028345955.1 Candidatus Thioglobus sp. | reverse complement strand
TAAGGAGGTAGTTTTTTTCATTATGTTTAAGTAAATAAGGTTCTTTAATAAGTTTACAACTAGTTTCATTTTCAAAGCTATTTGAGAGTAAAAAGTCACGGTTACCAGCCATCACAAAAACTTGAGTTGTTTCTGTTAATTTATTTAGTATAGTTACTATCGATTGGTAAGTATTAAGTGAGATATCGTCACCAATCCATGTATTAAACAAGTCTCCTAAAACGAATAATTGGTCCACCTGTGAAGCATAAACTGTGCAGAATTGATCAAACAATTCAATCTTATCAATCTCAACTTGTGTGAGATGTAAATCAGCAATAATTAATGTTTGTTGCATATTTGTTTGCACTATTTACATAGTGTCAGAGATTTAATCTTGAACAAAAGCTTTAGTAATAATAATTGGGCTAGCTGGAACATCAGCGTGGCCACCTAAATTCAGGGTTTCAACTAACTGTATTTTGTCAACTACATCTTGACCATCTACAACCTCACCAAAGACACAATAACCCCATCCGTCTTGACCAGGAAAGTCCAAAAATTGGTTATCAGAAACATTAATAAAAAACTGAGAGCTTGCAGAATGAGGAGCCATAGTTCGTGCCATTGCAATGCTATATTTATTATTCTTTAAACCATTCTTAGCTTCATTTTCAATTGTTGCCTTGGTTGGCTTTTGTTGCATATCTTCTGTCATTCCACCACCTTGAATCATAAAGTTAGGAATGACGCGGTGAAAAATAGTACCTTTATAAAAGCCATCTTCTACATAATCAATAAAATTTTTTGCAGTAATTGGGGCTTTATCAGTATCAACATTGATGTGAATTTCACCCATATTCGTCTCAAGAATAACCATGGTTTTTTGTCAGTTAAGTAAAAAGTGAGAATTATAACTTATTTCATTAACTGTGCTTTCATAAAGATCAACGTTCGAGTATAATTTCACACTTTTTAGCAAACAGTTTAGGATACAGTATGTACGCAGTTATTAAAACAGGTGGAAAGCAGTACAAGGTTTCTGAAGGCGAGACATTAAAAATCGAAAAACTTGAAGTGGATGCTGGTAAGAAGATAACCTTTAAAGAGGTATTGATGGTTGCAGATGGCGACAATGTTCAAGTAGGCTCACCACTTGTTGAAAAAGCCAGTGTTGAAGCAAAGGTAATATCTCAAGGTAAAGGCAAAAAAGTAAATATTTTGAAGTTTAGACGTCGTAAGAATTCCATGAAGCAGCAAGGCCATCGCCAGTTGTTTACAGAAATACAAATCGGAAAAATTAAGGCATAAGGAGTTATCCATGGCACATAAAAAGGCAGGCGGTAGTAGTAATAACGGTAGAGATTCGGTCTCCAAAAGACTTGGTGTAAAACGTTTTGGTGGTCAAGCTGTATTAGCAGGCAACATCTTGGTTCGCCAAAGAGGTACTAAATTTCATCCAGGTGCTAATGTCCGCAAAGGCAAGGACGATACCCTATTTGCTGTAGTTGATGGTAAAGTTCAATTTGAAAAGAAAGGTAAGTTTAATCGTCAGTATGTTTCTATTGAGACAGCCTAGTTATAATGACCTTGAATTAATTGAAAAAGCGCCTTCTGGCGCTTTTTTATTGTAATAAAATAATCTCATTTAGAATTAAACTTATATGAAATACTCAATTGTTTTTCCTGGCCAAGGCTCTCAGTCGCTTGGTATGTTATCTGATTTGTCTAACAATTTTTCAATTGTTAAGGACACTTTCAGTGAAGCTAGTGATGCTCTCGATTTAGATTTATGGAAACTTGTGCAGGAAGATGAAGTTGCACTCAATCAGACTGAGAACACTCAGCCTGCAATGCTGGCAGCAGGATATGCAACCTTCAAGGTTCTCTCAAATGAAGTTGATTTGTCGCCTATTTGTATGGCAGGCCACAGTCTTGGAGAATATACGGCTTTAGTGGCAGCTAAATCATTGAATTATTTTGAAGCAGTTAAGTTGGTTAGAAAAAGAGCAGAATTGATGCAATCAGCAGTACCAAGTGAAACCGGCACAATGGCGGCTATACTTGGGCTAGATGATAAAAAAGTAATTGAAATATGTGCACAATCAAATATTTCAGGTGTTGTTGAGGCAGTTAACTTTAATTCACCAGGCCAGGTAGTGATTGCTGGAGAAAACGAGGCTGTTAACAAGGCTTGTGAATCGATGAAAGAAGCAGGTGCAAAACGTGCATTAGTTCTACCAGTTAGTGTTCCATCTCATTGCTCACTTATGAATAATGCTGCACAAGAATTTTCGTATTCAGTTGATGCAATTAATTTTAAGATGGGTAATACGAGAGTTTTGCATAATGTTGATGCCTCTTACGCTGATGATGTTAATGAGATAAAATTGAAATTAGTTGAACAGTTATTTAAACCGGTACTTTGGACTTCTTCGGTACAAAAAATGCAACAAATAGGTATAGAAAAATTGATTGAATTAGGGCCAGGTAAAGTATTAGCAAGTCTCACAAGACGCATTGATAAATCTCTTAGTAGTTTTGCTGTTTTTGATACTGCAACTGTTCAATCTACGATAGAGGAGATATCATAATGTTAGACAGTAAAATAGTTTTAGTTACAGGTGCAAGTAGAGGTATTGGTCAAGCAATAGCTCTTACTCTAGGCGGTGCAGGTGCAATTATTATTGGAACAGCCACAAGTGAGACTGGAGCCGACAAGATTTCAAAAACATTTGCAAAGAATAATATTAGTGGTAAAGGTATGATTTTAAATGTAACTGATAACAATCAAATATCAGAACTGATTAACATTATTTCTGAAGATTTTGGTTCTGTTGATATTCTCATTAACAATGCTGGCATTACTCGAGACAACTTATTAATGCGAATGAAAGAAGAAGAATGGGATGAAATTATGAATACCAATCTGGCTTCAGTCTACAAAATGTCTAAGGCAGTATTACGTGGGATGATAAAGAAAAAATCTGGTCGTATTATTTCTATTACTTCAGTTGTTGGAGCTACGGGTAATGCAGGACAAACAAATTATGCCACATCCAAGGCAGGCATTATGGGTTTTACTAAATCATTGGCACGTGAGGTTGGTGTTAGAGGAATTACAGTCAATGCTGTTGCACCAGGATTTATTCAAACAGATATGACAGATGCTCTTAATGAAAGTCAAAAAGATGAATTGGCTGCACAGATTCCACTGGGTCGATTAGGAACAGTGAATGAAGTTGCACAAGCAGTCTTATTTCTAGCAAGTGAAAGTGGTGCCTATATTACAGCGCAAACACTACATGTCAATGGTGGTATGTATACTGTCTAGTTAGTTTTATACGTTTCAATTATCTTTTCGACGTGGTTTGAAAAAAGATTGTAATAGTTCTTTACACTCTTTTTCTAAAACGCCCCCACTAATTTCCATCTCGTGATTGAAGAAGCTTTCAGTGGTTAAATCTGCACGAGATCCACAGACTCCAGTTTTAAGATCGGAAGCACCAAAAACCATTTTTGCAATGCGAGCATGCATCATAGCTCCTAAACACATAGCACAAGGCTCTAATGTAACGTATATTGTAGTGTCAATTAGACGGTAGTTTTTTTGATTTTTACCCGCAGCACGCAGTAATTGAATTTCTGCGTGAGCAGTTGCGTCATTTGTTGAAATGGGTTGGTTATGAGCTTGAGCAATAAGTTGTCCATCTTTAATTAGTACTGCACCAACAGGTACTTCTCCTTCAATATTTGCCTTAACTGCCTGCTTTATTGCAAGGGCCATCCATTTTTCATCATTATTCATAAGCCAATCTTAACTGTATATATATAAAAACATTTATATAATTTAGAATTTTACCTTTCCTGAAAATAAGTTTCATTAGAACCATTCAGCATCTTGTGCCATTCTTATAGCTAAAATAAACATAACAAAAGCTATAAAGCTATCAAGAAGTCGCCAAGCTATAGGTCTTTGCATTATTGGTGATAAAAACTTTGCACCATAAGCAAGACTAAAGAAAAACACAAAACTAGCTATTGAGGCGCCCAGTACATAAGCAATCTTAGTATTAGCAGGAAATTGTTGTGAAACTGAACCTATAAGAACTACAGTATCTAAATAAACATGAGGATTGGCAAAAGTTAAAATAAACAAAAGAGATAAAGTAGAAGCCAATCCATTTACAGAAGTATTTTCAGGAATTAAAACAGACTTTCCATTAATTGCATCTCTAAGTCTAAATAAACCATAACTTGCAAGCCAAATAGAAGAAATAACAAATAACCAATTTGAAACAAATTCAATATAGCTACTAAGAAATATTGATATTCCAACAACGCCAAAAGAAATTAATAAGGCATCAGAAAGTGAACAAAATAAAGCAACAAAAAAGACATGCTGTCCAATAAGTCCTTGTCTAAGAACAAACGAGTTTTGTGCACCAATAACTAATATTAATGAAAGACCAAGAACAAAGCCTGTTAAAAAAGCTGACAGCATATACTATTATAAGTTATACATTTGAGTCTAAAGTTTCTAACACTTGTTTAATTAAAATAATGTGAGTAGATTAATATAAAATTAAATATATTAAATATCTACTCACAATTCTACTCTCAATATATTTAATGTCAAAAGAATTAATAATATATATTATGAAATATAATCTCTAAAAATCCTATAAAAGAGAAGTATATATGATATTTGTATCTATATGAGAAGCAATATGAATTTTTATATTTTGGATAAATAAGGAGTTGAACTACACTCTTAATTTTTAATTAATAAAGTCTATTTGTTAAATTATAGACTTATTACTCCCACTCAATTGTTGCAGGTGGTTTTCCAGAAATATCATAAACAACTCTTGAAACTCGAGATATTTCATTCATAATACGGTTTGAAACAAGTTCTAAAAAATCATGGGGTAATCTAGCCCAACGTGCAGTCATAAAGTCAATAGTCTCTACTGCTCGAAGTGCAATAACATAATCATACCGACGTTCGTCACCAGTAACACCAACTGATTTTATAGGTAGAAAAACAGCAAAAGCTTGGTTAACTTTATCATATAAGTCATGATTATTTAGCTCTTCTATAAAGATTTGATCTGCTCTTCGAAGTATGTCAGCGTACTCTTTTTTTACTTGACCAAGTATCCTAACGGCTAATCCAGGTCCAGGGAATGGATGTCGATAGAGCATTTTTTCTGGTAATCCAAGTTTCTTACCAATTTGTCTAACTTCATCTTTAAACAACTCTTTAAGAGGCTCAACTAATTCAAATTGCATCTTATCAGGTAATCCACCAACATTATGATGTGACTTTATAACTTTTGCCTTGCTTGAGGTTGAAACTGCAGATTCAATGACGTCTGGATATATTGTTCCCTGAGCTAAGAATTTAATGTTTTTTAGCTTTTGTGCTTCTTGCTCAAAAATTTCAATAAAGACTCGACCAATAATCTTACGTTTATTTTCTGGGTCATTCTTATTAGAGAGTTTTTCATAGAAATAGTTCTGGGCATCTGTTTTGATAACTTTTACACCCATATTTTCAGCAAAAGTTTTCATAACTTCGTCACTCTCATTAAGGCGTAATAAACCATTATCTACAAAAATACAAGTGAGTTTATCGTCTATTGCTTTGTGTAGCAACGCAGCCACGACTGAGGAATCTACTCCACCAGATAATCCTAAAAGAACCTTATTATCTCCAACTTGATATTTTATTTTCATCAAAAGGTCATTAATGATATTTTCGGTAGTCCAGTTCTTTTGGCACTTGCAGATATTTGTTACGAAACGTTCAAGTATGGCTTTCCCTTGTTTTGTATGTGTTACCTCTGGATGAAATTGTAGCCCATAATAATGCTTTTCCTCATTTCCAAAGCCAGCAATTGGGCAGTTACGTGTCGATGCTATTAAATTAAAATCTGTTGGAAGTTTAATAACTTCAATACCGTGACTCATCCATACATCTAACAAACCGTGACCAGCTGAATTGATTTCATCACTAATATTATTTAAAAGTTCAGAGTGGTGTCGGGCTCGCACTTGGGCAAAACCAAATTCTGCTTTTTCAGCAGAATTTGCTTTACCACCAAGTTGAACTGCCATAGTTTGCATGCCGTAGCAGATTCCAAGCAGAGGTACATTCAATTTAAAAACAATATCTGGTGCTCTTGCTGAGTTAGTCTGGTTTACTGTGTCTGGACCACCAGATAGAATAATGCCATTCGGTTTAAATTTTTCAATAAAATGAGAACTAACGTCATAAGGAAGTAATTCGCAGTAAACGCCAATTTCTCTAATTCGTCTAGCAATGAGTTGGGTGTATTGAGAGCCAAAATCAAGAATTAAGATTTTATTGTTGTGAATGTTTGGCATAAAAAGTGTGTTTTAAAAACAATTTCAAAGAGATAGTATTTTAATGAAAATCAGAGAACGCTACATTAGAAAAACACTTTTGAGTTTCACATTGGTGGTTCTAGTGATTTGGTTAGGTATATATAGTTTTTTTAATTTTCTATCAGAATTTAGTAGTATTGGCCAAGTTAACTACACAAATCTTGAAGCTTTTAGATATATCGCTCTTTTAATGCCAGAAGTCGCTTATAAGCACGCATCACCTGTGATACTTTTAGGTTGTGTATTAGGTATGGGTAATTTGGCAACAACAAATCA
This sequence comes from Candidatus Thioglobus sp., assembly GCA_028345955.1. Lineage (GTDB taxonomy): Bacteria > Pseudomonadota > Gammaproteobacteria > PS1 > Pseudothioglobaceae > Pseudothioglobus. The sequence continues at coordinate 60,338 of JAOMEO010000005.1, read as the reverse complement.
ATTAATTGTCTTGAGAATATCAGGAATGTCCATTTTTAAATTAACACTTCTTACTATGAAATCTGCACTAACTTTTGTTATTGCAATTATTATTATTGGTGAAATATTTGCTCCAATAGCAAGTGAAGAGGCAGAAAGAGGTCGTTCTAAAGCGCTAGATCTTTCAATTGCATCTCAAAGTCAAGAAGGTTTTTGGATTCGAGATGGTGAAAATTTTATAAATGTTCAAAAGAATATCGATGGAAAGCTATTTAGTGGCCTAACCATCATTGAAGTCAACTCATCAAATAATATTCCAACAGTTTCAACAGTTACAACATCTGATAATGCTTTATTTGATGGTAAATCATTAAAGATGAACAATGCTGAGATTTTTTCTATTGATGGCTCCAAGGATATTGATGATATTTCTTTTAAAGAAAGGAATTCTTATAATAAGATAGTGTCATTTGACCAAGATCTGATTGATAGTCTAAAAAAAGAACCAGAAGAGCTAACGACGTGGAATATTATTAAACAAATCCAATTTTTGTCGGACAATAAGTTAAGGTCAGGAATTTTTGAAGTTGAGTTATACAAACGACTAATTAAACCAATAACACTTATTGCGATGATTTTATTAGCAATGCTTTTCATTTTTGGTTCAACACGAGATGTTACGTTAGGAAGGAAAATATTTTTTGGTGTTTCTCTTGGTCTGTCATTCGAAATGTTATCTAGAATTGGTGGAGCTATAGCATTAAGTTTGGATTTCAATCCAGTGATGAGCAATGTTTTGCCGACTATTGTAGTTTTGGTGATAGCAATAACTTTACTAATTAGAAAATCGGTAACTTAATTATGATGTCCAAAGTTGAATCAAAAACCTCTAAGCAAAAGATAAAAACACCAAATCAATTTGAAGTTATTTTGCTTAATGATGACTATACTACAATGGAATTTGTTGTCAAAGTATTACGACAATTCTTTCATAAAGAATTCCAAGCTGCAGAAGCAATTATGCTTAAAATTCATATTGATGGTGAAGCAGTATGTGGAACTTATTCATATGATGTAGCACAGACGAAAGTTACTCAAGTGATTGATTATTCGAGGCATAACGAGCAACCTTTAATGTGTGTTTTACGTGAACTGATCAATTAGTTATATATAAAATTAAATAATATTATCTAGTGATAAAATTTCTGCTGTTATACAGTATTAAGAGGAATTTAGGATGAAAATAAAGTCTATTAATTCGACAGATGAAGGCTTAGAGATTTTTTGGAGTGATACTACTACTAGTTGTTTTCCGTGGTTTTGGCTACGCGATCATAGTGAAAGTTTGGTGGACCTTCATCCAGATACAAAACAACGCCAAATTGATTCTTTTAGTACCCCTCTTGATAATACTGTCAATAAAGTTTGGCTAGATGAAAATGCTCATAATCTTTATGTCAAATGGGCAGATCAATCTGAAAGCTGTCTTTCTTATGGACTACTAGAGTGTATGGCGACTCCTTCTCTACCTCAGTTAAATGTTTTTCAATCTTCGGATCCCTGGAATAGTTCAAGTGAAATAAAAATCTTTCCTAAAATGACTTACAAAGAACTTTTAAGCAATGATGGAATTAAAAATTGGCTTGAAAATATTCAAAGAATTGGTTTTGTTTTGGTAATAAACACTCCAGTAACTGCAGAGGCAACGAAAGAACTTATGGAGAGAATTGCATATATTAGGAGCTCTATTTTTGGAGAATTTTCTGTTTGGGATAATAAATTAGAGACTCCTGATGATACCGCATATACTTCATTGGCTATAGAGCCACATACTGATGGCACTTATCTTCATGATGCGCCTGGTTTACAAACATTGCACTGTATAAAAAGAGAGGCCGAAGGAGGTAATAATCAGCTGATTGATGGTTTAGCAATCGCTGAGACAATGCGAAAACAATATCCTGGAGCTTTTGAAATTTTATGTAATATTAAAGTTCCTGGTCGTTATATTAAGACTGACACTTATTTACAAGCTTATCGACCTGTATTTCGTGTTAACGATGATGGTGAAGTTATACAGATCAGTTTTAATAATCATGATCGTGCACCTTTTAGATTAGAAAATGATGAGATGGTTCGTTTTTATGAGGCTTATGGAATTTTTCATAACTTGGCTAATCAGACAAATCGTCAATTTGAAATTTGTTTAGAGCCAGGAACAGTCATAACTTTTGATAATTGGCGTTTATTACATGCCCGCTCAGCGTTGACTGGTTATCGCCAGCTTTGTGGTGGATACCATAATCGTGAAGATTTTGAAAGTAGACTAAGAGCTATATAAATATTCTATTACATTATTTAATGGTGTGTTTTTGAGTAATTTTTTTATTGAGTGATGTTAAAATTAATATGAATAAAATAAAAATAATTAAAACAGTATTTTTTTATGATAGAGCAAGGATTACAACAAGAAATTAATTTGGTAATGACTGAAGCGAGAAATCGTCGTCTTGAGTTTGTGACTGTTGAACACTTATTGTTAGCGTTACTTAATATGGATGAAGTGGTTAGTTTCCTTCGTGGTAAGCGCATCAATATTGATGAATTGCGGGCTGAACTTGAGCAGTATATTGATTCACATACCCCAATAATTTCCGAAGATGCTGAAATTGATATTGTTCCAACAGTAGGTTTTCAAAGGGTTCTCCAGCGCAGCGTTTATCAAGCACAATCTGCTCAGAAAAACTCTGTTAATGCAATGAATGTCTTTGTTAGTATTTTTTCTGAAAAAGAATCTCATGCAGTTTATATGTTAAAGCTAAATAATATCTCTAGACTGGATGTTATGGAAGGTATTTCTTCTCAGTTAGCTGATGCGCCAGTTGAGGAAACAAAAAAAGTTGGCGCTGAAAAACAAACAAAACCATCCTCTCTAGAATCTTTTACAACAAATCTTTGCGAAAAAGCACGTCTTGGTGAGATTGATCCACTTCTTGGCAGAGAGGATGAAGTCTTAAGAACAGTACAAGTTTTATCTAGGCGCCGCAAAAACAATCCATTATTGGTTGGCCAAGCTGGAGTTGGTAAAACTGCTATTGCTCAAGGTTTAGCGAAGAAGATTGTGGATGGTAAAGTACCTGATGTTCTCAAGGACACTACAATATATTCTTTAGACGTGGGTGTTTTAATTGCTGGTACAAAGTACCGTGGTGACTTTGAGAAGCGCTTAAAGTCAGTACTCGTAGATCTTCAGGAAAATAAAAACTCAATACTTTTTATTGATGAAGTTCATACTTTGATTGGTGCAGGTAGTGTCTCTGGTGGCTCTTTAGATGCATCAAATATACTTAAACCAGCGTTAGCTGATGGAACACTGAAATGCATTGGATCTACGACTTATGAAGAGTTCAGAAAAGTTTTTGAAAAAGATCATGCATTAGCACGTCGTTTTCAAAAAATTGATATTGAAGAACCATCTGTAGAAGACACAGTTAAAATCCTTCATGGACTAAAAAAATATTACCAAACTCATCATAATGTTAAGTTTTCTTCTGCCGCTTTAGCTTCCGCTGCAGAATTAACACACCGACATATTGGGGATAGGCGTTTGCCTGACAAAGCAATTGATGTGATTGATGAAGTCGGAGCCCTTCAACAGATCTTACCAAAGTCAAAACGTAAAATTAATATTGGTGTTTCAGATATAGAAAATATTGTCGCTAAACTAGCGCGCATTCCTTCACGTCAGGTTAATAGTGATGATAAATCACAACTTAAAAACCTTGAGGAAGAACTCAAATTAGGTGTGTTTGGTCAAGATAATGCTGTCGAATCACTTTCATCTGCGATAAAGCTAGCTCGTTCTGGTCTTTCTCCAATTGAACAACCGATGGGTTCATTTTTGTTTGCTGGTCCTACGGGAGTTGGGAAAACAGAAATTTGTAAGCAACTTTCTCGCATTATGGGAGTTAAATTGTTGCGCTTTGATATGTCTGAGTACATGGAAAGACATTCAATTTCTAAACTAATAGGTTCACCTCCAGGCTATGTAGGTTACGATGAAGGTGGTTTATTAACAGAAGCAGTAAATAGTAATCCTTATGCTGTACTCCTATTAGACGAAATTGAGAAGGCTCATCCGGATATTTTTAATCTTCTCTTACAAGTAATGGACTATGGCATATTAACAGATGCAAACGGTCGAGAAGTAGACTTTAGAAATGTTATTCTAGTAATGACTTCAAATGTTGGAGCTCATAGCGTTCAACGTGCTTCTATAGGATTCAATGAGCAAGATCATTCTCTTGATTATGAAGGTGAACTTAAAAAGATTTTTACCCCAGAATTTAGAAATCGTCTCTCAGAGATCATTTACTTCAATACTCTAAGTGAAGAAGTTGTTGTTTATGTAGTTAATAAATTCCTCTTCGAGCTTGAAGATTTACTTGAACAGAAAAATGTTTCCCTCATTATTTCTGATGCTGCTCGGAAGTGGTTTGCAAAAAATGGTTATGATTCTAAGATGGGTGCTCGTCCAATGGTACGACTAATTGAAAAAAAGGTCAGAAAGCCTCTTGCGGACGAATTACTTTTTGGTCAGTTGAGTGAAGGTGGTACTGTCAGAGTAGGAGTTAACAAAGACAAAATTGCTTTAACTATCTCTTAATGAGGATACTAATCAGCAATGATGATGGCTATCAGGCCAAAGGAATTAAGCAGCTTGCAGAGTCTCTCAGTGAAATCGCAGATATTATTATTGTTGCGCCTAATGAAAACAAGTCTGCAGCTAGTAGCTCATTAACAATTGGCAAGCCATTAAAACCCATTCAAATAGAGCATAATATTTATGCAATTGATGCAACCCCAAGTGACTGCGTACATTTGGCATTATGTGGCTTTATCAAAGAATCGATTGACCTTGTAGTAACTGGCATTAATTTTGGTGCTAATTTAGGAGATGATGTAATCTATTCAGGCACCGTAGCTGGTGCGATAGAGGGTCGCTTTATAGGCTTGCCATCAATCGCTATATCTTTGGCTAGTTATGAATGTGAACACTTTGAAACCGCAGGTGCAATTGCCAAGCAGTTAGTGGCGCAGATTGATAAGGCCCCACTATCTTACAATACTATTATTAATGTTAATGTTCCAGATGTACCTCTTAGCAATATTAAGGGTATTAAAAGTACTCGCTTAGGGAATCGACATAAATCTGATCCCAGTATTCAGGACGAAAATAATCCTTCTCTATTTTGGATTGGTGAAAACGGTCAAGAGGCTGACAACGGCGAAGGAACGGACTTCCATGCCATTGCTAACAATTTTGTTTCCGTGACACCACTACAGATCGATTTAACAAAGTATTCTGAAGTGAAGCAAGTCTCTGATTGGCTCAAAGATTTAGACTATTGATTCCAAGTATCCCTGAGTCCAACTGTTTTGTTAAAAACTAGACCGTCGGATTGATTGTCGCGACAAAAATAACCTTCTCGTTCAAATTGATAAGATATTTCAGGCTTTGCATGAAGCATATCTGGTTCAACAAACCCTTTTCTAATTTTAATAGATTTAGGATTTATGGCAGAAGATAGATTTTCGAAACTTCCTGGATTAGGATTTAAAAATAGTCGGTCATAAATTCTAAACTCAGCTTCTATTGATTTACTCGCTTCAACAAAGTGAATGACACCTTTAATTTTACGTCCATCAGGGGGGTTTTTACCAAGTGTTTCAGGGTCGTAAGTGCAATATACGGTAGACACATCAGCATTTTCATCGTATTCAATACGATTAGCTTTAATTACATAAGAATTTCTTAAACGTACCTCTTTATCCAATGTTAAACGTTTATATTTATTGTTAGGTGATTTTTCCAAGAAGTCCTCTTTATCGATATATAACTCACGACTAAAGAAAATATCTCGTTTACCCATTTCTTCATTTTGAGGGTGAATTAGTGCTTGAAGAGTTTCTAATTTATTTTCAGGATAGTTTTCAATCACTAATTTAATCGGATTTAATACAGCCATTGTTCTAGGAGCAACAACATTAAGATCATCTCTAATTGAAGCTTCAAGAATTCCAACATCAATAACACTATCAACTTTTGAAATTCCAATACGTTGTGCAAAATTTCTGATTGAAGCAGGTGTATAGCCACGACGACGCAAGCCTGATAGAGTTGGCATTCTTGGGTCATTCCAGCCTGATACAAGCTTATTTTCAACTAGTTTTTGAAGTTTTCTTTTTGACATAATTGTATATTCAAGATTTAGACGTGAAAACTCATACTGTTGAGGTCTATTTGGTATATTAAATTCATCTAAATTATTCAATATCCAATCATAAATTCTGCGGTTATCTTGAAATTCTAAAGTACATAGAGAATGTGTTACTCCTTCAATAGCATCCCCAAGGCAGTGGGCAAAGTCATACATTGGGTAAATACACCACTGGTTGTCTGTCTGATGGTGGCTATCAAAGCGAACACGATAAAATACAGGGTCTCGCATACACATGAAACTTGAGGACATATCAATCTTTCCTCGAAGGACGCATTCACCCTCTTTGAATCCACCTTCTTTCATTTGCTTAAAAAGATCTAAGTTTTTTTCAATTGGAGTGTCACGATATGGACTATTTTTCCCAGATTTTGTAAGAGTACCGCGATACTCTCTCGATTCATCATAACTTAAAAAACAAACATAGGCTAAGCCTTTACTAACAAGTTCTGTTGCGTATTTATAAAATTTTTCGAAATAGTCTGAGCTGTATTTAACTTTACCATGCCACTCAAAACCTAACCAACTTACATCTTTTTTTATAGAATCTACATATTCCACATCTTCTTTAGCAGGATTGGTGTCATCAAACCTAAGATTACAAAAACCACCATAATTTTTTGCTGTTCCGAAATTAAGGCAAATTGACTTTGCATGTCCGATATGAAGATAACCATTTGGTTCGGGTGGAAAGCGAGTTATAACAGATTTATGTTTACCAGAAGATAAATCTTCGTTAATAATATTACGGATAAAATTTGTTGATTTTTTATCTGCGTCTTCTGAATTCATTTTGGTTTATTTCTGGCAGTAATAAAAGCGATATAAATTATATCATTAATCCTTGAATTTAATATCAAGAGCTTTGATTGTAAATGCCATAGTAAAATAGTTTTTCATGAAAATAGCAATAGTTAAACTATCGGCGTTAGGTGATATAGTTCATGCTATGGTTGTTCTACAATTTGTTAAAAAACATTATCCTGATTCAGAAATAGATTGGATTGTAGACAAGAGATTTCAAAGTGTTCTAGAGAATAATCCTCATATTAATCAAATTCACGCTGTCAACCTTAATGCAGCAAAAAAACAAAAATCTCTAAAAATTTTTTTGAAAGAATTAATAAAAGTAAGAAAATACGGAAAATATGATTTAATAATCGATGCCCAAGGCCTAGTTAAGTCAGCTATTGTGACAAAATTAATGAAGGGTGTTAAGACGGTTGGATTTGACAAAAATTCGATAAGAGAACCATTAGCATCTTATTTATATAGTCAAAAAGTTTCTATTGGTTATGATGAAAATACTATCGAAAGATATATTTCGTTAATTTATCACGCTTTAAATATAAAGGTATTAGGGGATGAGCTTATTAATAAGAATATATTTTTGTTTTCTTCATCTAAAGTTAGAATTCCAGATAAGCCCTATGTTGTATTTGTAATTGGTTCAACTTGGGAGAATAGAAACTATCCTAAAGAAAAATTTATTAAAGTTGCTCAATCATTAAATAAGATTTGCCTAGTTTTATGGGGTAATGAACTAGAGAGAAAAAAAGCTAATTGGATGAGTGTTCAATCAAATTTTATTGAGGTAATGCCCAAATTAACTATAGATGATTTAAAACATGTTGTTTTGAATTCTAGCCTTGTGATTGGAAACGATACTGGACCAACGCATATGGCTTGGGCATTAAATAAGCCTTCGATTACGCTTTTTGGGCCAACACCAATTACCAGAGTGTACCAAACTCCAATTAACAAAGTACTCAAATCAAGTTCGAAAGTTAATCACTTTAAATTAGATAAAAATGACTTTTCAATTCAAGAAATAAAGGTAAATGATATCATTAAAATAGCTAATGTTTTACTGAGGAAAAATATATGAAAATTGCCGTAGTAGGGGTTGGTTATGTAGGTCTTTCTAATGCTATTTTGTTATCTCAAAATCATGAAGTGATTGCACTCGATATTATCCCTACAAGAGTTACTCAAATAAACAAAAGAATTTCACCTATACTAGATAATGAAATTGAAGATTATTTATCAAGTAAAAATCTCAACTTAACAGCAACTTTAAGTAAAGAAGAAGCGTATTTAAATGCAGATTATGTGTTTGTAGCAACGCCGACTAATTATGACCCCGAAACCAACTACTTTAATACAAAATCAGTTGAATCAGTTATTAAAGATGCTATCAGGATCAATTCAAGAGCAGTCATTGTTATTAAATCAACCGTTCCCGTTGGTTATACCAAGAGTATAAGGAAGCAATTGAATTATGAAAATATTATCTTCTCACCCGAATTTTTAAGAGAAGGAAATGCTCTTTATGATAATCTTTATCCTTCTCGGATCATTATTGGTAAAAAGTCTAAACAAGGAAAGGCCTTAGCCAAATTAATGATAGAAGGCTCACTAAAAGAGGATATTGATGTACTAATAACAAGTTCAACTGAAGCCGAGGCAGTTAAGTTATTCTCGAATACCTATCTAGCAATGCGGATAGCTTATTTTAATGAATTAGATTCTTTTGCAGAAGTTCATGGTTTAGATAGTAAACAAATCATTAAAGGTGTTGGTATGGATCCGCGTATTGGTTCCCATTACAATAACCCTTCCTTTGGTTATGGCGGTTATTGTTTGCCAAAAGATACAAAGCAGTTACTGGCAAACTATAAGGATGTACCTAACAATCTAATTCATTCAATTGTAGATGCAAACTCTACTAGAAAGAATTTTATTGCAAATTCAATAATTAAGAAAAATCCTAAAGTCGTTGGCATTTATCGATTGGTTATGAAAAGTGGTTCTGACAATTTAAGATCATCGTCTGTTCAAGGAATTATGAAGCGTATTAAGGCAAAGGGTATAGAAGTTATAGTTTATGAGCCCTTACTTGAGGAAGAGTTCTTTAATTCAAAAGTGATTGATGATTTAAAAAGGTTTAAAACACTATCTGATCTTATTATTGCTAATAGAATGACCGATGAAATAAGAGATGTCCAAAGTAAAGTTTATACACGTGATATATTTCACTCTGATTAAGATAATTATATGAAAACATTAGTAACAGGTTCTGCTGGTTTTATTGGTTCTGCTCTTTCACTAAAGCTATTGGATAGGGGTGATAAAGTAATTGGAATCGATAATCATAATGACTATTATGATCCTAGACTTAAAGAATCTAGACTTTCTCGTCATATCAAACATCAGAACTATAGCCATATTAATATGGATATTGAGGATCAAAAAGCTGTTGAGGAGCTATTTAATGAACATCAGTTTGATAGTGTAGTAAATCTAGCAGCTCAGGCTGGTATTCGTTATTCTATCGAAAATCCACTAAAATATATTAAGACAAATATGGTTGGTTTTGGACATATTCTAGAGGGTTGTAGATATGGCAATGTACGTCATCTCGTTTATGCATCGAGTAGCTCAGTTTATGGTTCGAACACTAAAATCCCCTTTTCTGTACATGACAATGTTGACCATCCTATTAGCTTATATGCAGCTAGTAAAAAGTCCAATGAACTTATGGCTCATACCTATAGCCATTTGTTTAATTTACCAACAACGGGTTTAAGATTTTTTACTGTTTATGGTCCGTGGGATAGGCCAGATATGGCTTTGCAAAAATTTACAAAATCAATTTTGGCGGGAGAAAAAATTCAAGTATTTAATTATGGAAAGCATCGAAGAGATTTTACATACATTGATGATATCGTAGAGGGTGTTATACGCGTATTGGATCAACCTGCAATGCCAAATCCAAATTGGGATAGTGATTATCCAGATTCTGGCTCTTCCGTTGCTCCTTGGCGAATTTATAATATAGGAAACAATTCACCTGTAGAACTATTGGATTATATTAAAGCTATTGAGGATGCTCTAGGAATTAAGGCAGATAAAGAACTATTGCCACTTCAACTTGGAGATGTTCCTGATACCTATGCAGACGTAGCGGATTTAGTTAGAGACTTTGACTACAAACCATCAACAACTATTAATCAAGGGGTAGCAAAATTTGTTGAATGGTATAAGGATTATTATAATACTTAGGTTTTGATTACTTCTTTTGATTGTCTGATTGAATCAATTGTAAACATTGAGTTAGAATTAGATTCATCAATTAGATGACCACTTCTAACTAATATTGTATTAGTAATTCCCGCAAGATTTGCTGCTTCTAGATCTGTCTCTTTGTCGCCTATCATCCAAGAGTCCTTCATACTAATATTATATTTATTTTTAGCTTCAATAAGCATACCAGGTTTAGGTTTTCTGCATTCACAATGAGACTTTGGACTATGTGGACAATAAAATGTATCAAGGATTTTTATACCATTATTATTAAATTGACCTAACATCCATTCAGTGAGCTTAAGGTAGTCATTTTCATTGAAAAACCCTCTAGCAATTCCCGATTGGTTTGAAATAATTATGATTTTGTAATTTAAATTCTGAAAATATAGACAAGCATCAAAAACACCTTGAATAAATATAAAGTCAGTTACTCTATAAAGGTATCCAACTTCTTTGTTTATTACTCCGTCACGGTCTAAAAAAATTGTTTTTATAGTCATAAAACAAGGTGAGTATAATCAATTTAAATGCATTTATTTTTATTTTAGATGAGTAATCCACTTTCCGTTGTAATCATTGCAAAAAATGAAGAGAAATTTATTGAAGACGCTATCAAGTCTGCTGATTTTGCAGATGAGGTTTTATTGCTTGATAGTGGTTCTACTGATGCTACCTGTAAAATTGCAAAAAAATTAGGTGTTAGAGTCGAAAATCAAGCTTGGTTAGGTTTTGGTCCTCAAAAAAATAGTGCCGTTGATTTAGCAACTAATGATTGGGTATTTGTTCTAGATTCTGACGAGAGAATTCCTCCTAAATTGTGTTCAGAAATTATAGATATATTGAAAGCACCTGCTTTTGATGGTTATTTTGTGGGTAGATTAAATAATTTTTTTGGTAAAGATATAAAAACTTGCGGTCTTTATCCAGACTATAGTATCCGATTATTTAATCGAACTAAAGGAAGATTTAATAATGCCCCAGTTCATGAGAGTGTTCAAATAGAAGGCAAGGTTGCTAAATTAAAAAATCACATGATTCATTTAGCTTATAACAATGTTGATGAATTTATTAATAAACAAAGATATTATTCGACACTCAGCAATAAGAAAAAAAATATTGTAAAAGCTGTTGCTAATCCATGTTGGACATTTTTTAAGCTCTACTTTATAAAACTAGGCTTTCTAGATGGTTGGCATGGCTATATTATTGCTAAAATTTATGCAAAGTATACTTTTTGGAAATATAGTAAGTGAAAATTCCTCCTTTTGATAAATGAGTAAAACAATGAGAGTACTCCATACTGAATGGTCTGATGGTTGGGGTGGTCAAGAAATTCGTATTATTACTGAAATGATTGCAGTTCGTAAGACAGGGATAGAAGTTTTTCTTGCTTGTCGCGATCACTCGATTATTAAACAAAAAGCTCAAGAAAATGAAATTAAAGTTTTTACCCTCTCTTTCAAAGGAAATACTGATATTAAAACCTTATTTAACCTTAGGAAAATTATTAGAGACAATGATATTAATTTTGTGAATACTCACAGTGGAAAAGATACTTGGGTTGGTGGTTTAGCAGCAAAATTAGCTGGCATAAAATTTATTAGAACAAGACATTTATCTAATCGCATAAATTCATCTCGTACTAATTTTATTAACGAACTAGCAGATTATATCATTACAACAGGTGAAAGTATTAGATCAGAAATGATTAAGTTCAACAGAATTAAGCCTGAAAAAATTGAATCTATACCAACTGGTATTAACTGCGATATCTATGATCCATATAAATACAATAGGAAGGTTTGCCGTGATTTATTTAATTTGAATGAGGACCAAATTGTTATTGGTACGGTGGCTGTTTTACGTCGCTTCAAGAGGTATGACAGGTTTATCAAAATGATACGTTATGTAATTAACGAAAATCCTGCTATAAAAATCAAAATTCTAATTGCAGGAGAGGGGCCACAAAGAGAAATGATTTCTGAAATGATTACAAATTTTGGATTGAATGAAAATATTTCCATGCTTGGTCATATCGATAATGTGCCTGAATTGATTAAGGCCTTGGATATTTTTATACTTGCGTCAGATAGTGGTGAAGGAGTTCCTCAGTCTGTGATGCAAGCTTTACTTATGGAGGTTGCGGTTCTATCTACTGATGCTGGCAGTATAAGGGATTTGTATTCTGAGGATAATTTTATGCTTGTGGATAAGGATAGTCAGGATCAACTAAATATTGCTTGTAATCAATTAATTAATAACAATAATTTGCGAGAAAAATATCAGAAAAACTCAAGAGAGTTTATTTTACGAAACTTTTCTAAAGAAAAAATGGTTGAAAAATTAATGAAAGTATATTTCTATCTGAATCAATAATGAATATTCTATATACTAATTTTCACCCTGGAAATGGAGGTGGACACACAACTTATCTAACTTATTTATTTAATAATCTTTCTAAGTTGCATAGTTCTAGTTTAAATATTTTCATTGCTGTACCGAAAAATAGCAAGCTAAATCAAGATTTAAAAAAGAAATTCTCACCTAGGGTCTTTGATGTGGACTTTCCCGCAAAGCCTAAGAATTTCTTCCATATTCTAAAAAACGTTAAAGTTTTTGCAAAGTTAATTAAGCAGAATCAAATTGATATTGTTCATACTAATGGTACGCCAGATCATAAGATTGTTATGCTATCCAAATGGTTCTATAATTTTGATTATAAGATAGTTAGGACTAAGCATGATTCATTGCCAATTAAACAGAATTGGTTTACTAAAAATCTTTATGATAAGTACACAGACCACCTTATTGTTGTATCAAACTACCAATATAAGAAATTATTAAATCGAAAATTGCAAAGAAAAACCACAGTTATTATTAATGGTATTGATTTGCAATATTATCAGCCAAGAGCAAAATCGAATGAATTGATTAATAAATTTGGAATATCAAAAAGTGATTTAGTATTAGTATCAATAGCTGGCACTTATGTTCATAAGGGCTGGCAGTTATTAGTTGAGGCTGTATCAAAGTTTGATAAGGAATCTAGCGATAAAATTAAAATTATTATTGCTGGGAATTATCCAGCTCAAGATCTTGTTGAAAAGTATGACATTATATACAGCGGTAATTTTAGTAAATGGAAAGGTTTAGAAATTCTTATTGAAGCTATATCAATTATTAAGCACAAATATCATTGTAATGTTAATGCTGTCTTAATTGGTTCTAATGAAGAAACGAAAAAACATTATGGAGATTTAGCTAAAAAGCTAAAGGTTTTTAGTAGTATTACAATTGTTAATAGAGTGGAACATAAAAAAATTTATGATTATATTTCTAATTCTAAAATTGGAGTACTCTCTAATAAGTATGACGCTGATGGCGAGTTATTTACTTCACCTTTAAAACTTTATGAATATTTGGGTGCAGGATTAAAGGTTGTGGTTTCTAAACTTCCTTCAATAGAAAGTAATATTGACAAATCTTTAGTTTACTATGCCTCTCCAGAAAATTCCAAATCTTTTGCTCAAGCTATTATTAAAGCTCTGGATGATGTTAATTTTGATAGTGAATATGTGAAGGATTTTGCTAAACAATATACTTGGAAAGCTAGAGCTATCAAGTTTAAAGAATTTCTAAATGAAAATTTTGATAATTAAATTTAGGCATATAGGAGATGTTCTACTCTCAACTCCTTTGGTTGATAATTTAAAGCATTATTATCCAGATTCAACAATTGATTATGCATTAAATAAAGAGTGTGTACATATGCTTTCATTTAATCCCAATATTAACAAAATCATCGAATACGATAGATCCGGAATAAAAAAACTCGGGATTATTGATCGATTGAGGGAAGAGATAAAATTTATCAGTAAAATACGTCATCATTACGATATGGTAATTAATTTAACTGAAGGCGATAGAGGTGCTTTTCTAGCATTGATAAGTCAAGCTAAAATTAAATTAGGTTTTCCTGTTAGAAAGGGAATTCTTTCCAAAATTAAAATTTTTGATTATCTTGGTAATGATAAAAAAATACAGCACACCGTTGAAAAAGACCTGCAATTTGTAAATCTCCTAGGAAAAGAAGTTATCAGTAAGGATGTTAGTATTCATTGGACCAGCGATATCGATCAAGAAGTCGATCAAATTTTAAGAGAAAATAGTGTTGAAGATTTTGTTCATATTCATCCCGTGTCTAGATGGATGTTTAAATGTTGGGAAGATGATAGAATGGCGAAAATTATTGATTATTTTGAAGAAGAAAAAAACCTTAAAGTCATCATTACAGGAGGTTTCATTCAAAAAGAATTAGATAGGATTGACCGAATCATTTCTCTTTGTAAAATAAAACCCATTAATTTATCTGGTAAATTAACATTAAAACATTTAGCATGCTTATCCTCAAGGTCAAAATTATTTTTTGGGATTGATACTGCTCCTATGCATATTGCTGCTGCTGTTAATACACCAGTTTTAACTATTTTTGGCGCTAGTTTTCCAGTGTTATGGGGCCCTTGGAACAATGCTAGTAATAAACAACTATTCCTTGATATCGATGGGATTCAAATGAATGGAGCGCATTGTATGGTCTCCAAGATGAATCATGATATTTTTTATGAAGAGTCTGTTAAGAAATCAAAAGGTATGGTCTTGATTGACTATGACAAAGTTAGATTTGCTTTAGACTCAATGCTTTGAGTAATAAATGATGAAAAAAATATATTTTATTCGTGAAAAGACAATTTATTACGGAGGGGCAGAGGTTTACCTGACAAGACTAACAAATGAATTGAAAAAATTAAAAATAGAATTTCAATTAATTCATTCAATTTTCCCAAATTTTTTACCATCTTGGTTACGTCTTATTTTGTTTAATTTACAAGTCACCTTTATTAAGGGTAATAAATTATATTTTTCTTTAGAGCGAATTTTGTGCCCTGATATTTATCGAGCTGGCGATGGTGTGCATAAAGTTTTTTTGGAAATTGTAAGTAAATCAAAGTTCAATCTTCTGCATAAAATTTTATTATTTATTGAAAGGCGTTGCCTTAATAATGCCAAAGTAATTATTGCTAACTCAAAAATGGTTCGACAAGACATTGTCAAGACTTATGGTATTGATCCAGCGAAAATAGAGATTATATATAACGGTTTTCAGATTTTGGAAAAACAATCTTATCAAAGTTCTTTTTCTAAATTAACTAAAGAATTTAAGATTAAGACCGGTCAACCAATCATTCTTTTTGCAGGAAGCGGATATAAAAGAAAAGGTGTTGATGAATTTTTGCAAATTTTATCTCAATTAAATAACAAGAATTTTGTTGCATTTATAGTTGGTAAAGAAAAAAATTTTAGATATTATGAAAAATTAATCAAAGATTTATCATTAGAAAATCGGGTGACAATAGTTGGCCTAAGGAGAGATATATCTGATTTTTTTAATATTTGTGACATTTTTCTTTTTCCTTCACATTATGAACCATTTGGTAATGTCGTTCTTGAAGCAATGTGCTATGGTAGTGTAGTATTTACAACCAAGCAAACAGGCGCATCTGAAATTATTGATAAAGAGTTTATAATGTCAAATCCGAAAGACTCTTCTGTCATAAAAAAGATTGATAATTTATTGAATAACCCCAGTCTTTTGGAAGAAAAAAAACAAAGAAATAAACAAATATCTTTGGATTATTCTGTTGCAAAAAATTGTGAAAAAACGTTAGAACTTATCAATAGGCACTTCAATGATTAGCAGAGTAACAAATTGGTTAAATGTTCAAGATTCGCGTTATATTTTTTTACTACTCTTGTTAGTAGTTCTACCGTCATTTGAAGCACCAAAAAATCTATTCGCATTGCTCTATGTTTTTTCCTGGCTATTTATTGCCTATAGAGAAAAAAACTGGGGAGGTAAATGGAGGCTTATTGATACTATAATCTCTTTCTTATTGTTTGGAAGTATTGTTGTAAGTATTAACGCTGTTATTATTCATGATTTTTCGGCAAAAGGTATAACGGATTTAATTAGATATTTATTAATCTTCTGGGTACTATCGAGACATATTTTGACAAACAAGCAGATTACCATACTTTGTATGGTTGCTGTTTTTTCAACAGCTATTTCTCTAATTTATTCTTTTATAATGTGCCCACAAGGTGGAATTTGCCTTGAGCTCAATTCAGTAGGTCATGTCAACCATTCAGCTATATATTTGGTTATTGCATACTCTATTGCATTATCACTATTACTAATAAATTTCTTTGTTTTGCCGAATTATCAAAAAACACTGTTAATCTTGTCGACTTTATTTATAGCATATGCAACTGTAGATGCACATAGTAGGGCTGCTTCGGGCTTATTCTTTTTTGTTACTTTATTAGGCTTTTTTTATGCAGTTGTTCATTATAAAAATTGGCGTTTTGGTTTAATGACAGTACTTATTTTGATTCTTGGTTCTTATTTAACGGATGTTCCAAAATTCACAGATGACTTAATTAAAACATTTAAAACTAGCCAGTCACTATCTGATGTTCCTGGAAGGAAAAATATTAGAAATTTTTCCTATTACGCTTTCAAAACTTATCCTATGTTGGGCGTTGGTTTTGGTAATTTTAATAATCTCGGACATGAACATATTAAAGATAAAGTTATTGAAGATTTAGGCATTTATGAAAAAGAAAAGTATGCGCCTTATGTGCACACTCATAACGTCTATTATAATTTTTTGGTTAGTGGTGGTATTGTTATGTTTTCTGCGTTCTTATGGTTCTTTGCTCAAATAATTATATCTATCTGGAAGGTTAGAAAACAAAATAATCGTAAGGAATTACGATACATAGATAACGTTGAAGTTATTGAATATAGAGATGACAGATTTTTAATACTAAGTTCAAGTATGGTTGTTTTGATTGTTCTGAGCATAGGCTTTGTAAATACAACTCTTAATCATGAACATGCAATATTGTCAATGTTTGTGTTAGGGTTGTTGATTTCAAAAGATAGGGAAATTAATGCAAAATAATCAAGAAATTTCATTAAATAGTCGCCATGGTTGGCTTGGATGGTGGCCTAGAACTGGAATTAAATCAATTTTTGATCCTGAAAATGCAAGAGTTTTTGAATTTTTAGTCGAGCAAAGAAAGAAAATTGTTGATCATAGTTCTGTGTTAGATGCTGGTGCTGGTAAACAACCCTACAAGCGTATTTTTGATGGATTAAATTATGAATCGACTGATATGCCTGGAGGTTTCTATACAAAGAAACATGATTTTGAATGTGAACTTCATGATATCCCTAAACCTAATGACCACTACGATGTAGTTCTATTAACATTTGTGCTTGAACATGTGCCTGATCCTCAAGCAACATTGTCTGAAATTTATAGAGTGCTTAAACCTAATGGCAAACTACTAATATATGTCCCACTTAATGGACCACTCCATGGCGAACCTTGGCATTTTTTTCAATTCACCCATTATGGCCTAAATCAATTAGCATTAAACACTGGCTTTCATATCAATGAGATAGAAAAAGTTGGTGGTGCATTTTGGTTTATTGGCAAAAGGCTTCCTATTGCTTTTAGCCAGCTTCTTAAGCAGTATGATCCATTTCGTGCAAAAAAACGTGGTCAGAATATTGTATTTTCTATACTAATTAGTTTCTTGTTATTGCCAACTTGGTTTATTTTTTATTTGCCTGCAGCTTATATAATTAGGCCCTTTTTTTATTGGCTAGATCATCTTGATAGACAAAAGATCCTTACTACGGGGTATACAACAGTTTTTGTCAAGAATATGGACAAGTAATGAAAATTCTAATTGAACTACCTACTTGGTTGGGTGATGCTGTAATGACAACGCCCGCTATTGAGAATTTATCAAGTTATTATGACAAACCTGAAATTACTTTGATTGGTTCATTTATTTCGGTTGAATTGTTAAAAAATCATCCAAACGTTGTTAATGTCCGTGTTTTAAATAGAGGATATTTTTCTCTATACAAAATAGCAAAAGATCTAGGGAATTTTGATGTGTATTTTTCTTTTAGGAGTTCATTACGAGCAAAGTACCTTAAATTTTTTATATCGAGTTATACAAAATATCAGTTTATCAATAATAAGTATCAAGGCCGGCATCAAGTCAAAAAGTATAATGATTTTATTAATGATAGTCTTAATATTAATAATGCTCCAAAAGGACTAATTATCTATCGTACCAATTCAACACAAGAAATTTCAAATTTATATAAAAGTCAACATTTAACGTTAGGAATTAATCCAGGCGCATCCTATGGAAGTGCAAAACGTTGGTATCCAGATGAGTTTGCAGAAGTAGCAGCTAAATTATCTAAAAAATATAATATTATTATTTTTGGTGGATCTGGTGAAAAAGATATAGCTACAGATATTGAGAAGCTATTAATCAAAAAAGGCGTTTTAAATTATCATAATCTGGCGGGTAATACGGAAATTTCAGAACTAGTTGAACATATATCAAATTTAGATTTATTTATTACTGGTGATAGTGGTCCTATGCATATTGCTGCTGCTTTCCAAGTGCCTACAGTTGCTATATTTGGTCCCACTAAAACTCAAGAAACATCACAGTGGATGAATAAAAAAAGCTTGATTGTCAAAAAAGATTTAGACTGTCAACCATGTATGAAACCTGTTTGTCCTTTAAAGCACCATAATTGTATGAAATATATTAAATCAGTGGATGTTTTAAATGCTACTAAAACCCTCAATTAGATTTATTAAAAGCTTGATCAATCAAATGACAGATTATATGACCAAATAAAATATGCATTTCTTGAATTCTTGGTGTGTCTTCAGATATCGCTTTTAGGTTGACATCACATACACTGTTAAATTCTCCACCGTCTCTACCACTAAATCCAATGCTTTGACAACCAAGTTTTTTAGCAATTTTTAGTGCGCTAACAACATTGGCACTGGTTCCTCCAGTACTAATACCAATCAAGACATCCCCGTTATTTGCTAGTGCCTCAACTTGACGTTTAAATATGTATGAGTAGCCATAGTCATTGCTAATTGAAGTCAGTATTGAGGTGTCAGTAGTTAATGCTATGGCAGATAAACCTTTTCTTTCAGTTTTATATCTGCCAACTATCTCAGCAGCAATATGTTGAGCATCTGCTGCACTTCCACCATTGCCAAATATTAAGATTTTATTACCGTTTTTTAGGCTATCTATGCAAAGTTTTGCTGCTATTTCAATTGATTTGCAAATAGATTCCATTGTCTTTTTGCTGACTTTTAAATGTTCACTAAATTCCTCTTTAATGGTTGACTGCATAGTTAATTACCTTTTTGAATTTTCTCAATAGTTTGAGTTGAACTTTTACCATCTACAAATTCGACCAATTTTAATTCATCAGCGATATCTTGTCCTATAACTTCTTTGCCTTCGTAGTCTCCACCCTTGACTAGAGTATGAGGTTTGATTGCTTTAATTAATTTATACGGTGTATCTTCATCGAAAATTACGACATAGTCTACCACTTCTAGGGCAGCCAGTATGTATGCCCTATCCATTTGCATATTAATAGGACGACCTTCTCCTTTTAGAGCAGTTACTGATCTGTCAGAATTGAGGCCAATTATCAAAACATCACCAAAACTTTTGGCAGTTTCTAGATACTTCACATGTCCAGCATGAAGTAAGTCAAAGCAGCCATTAGTGAATACAACTCTTTTTCCTCTAGCCTTTAGCTCATTGCATAGCGCAACAATCTCATGAAGTGATTTAATATGTTCTTCACTGAAAGATTTGTTAAGGCTTGATTCATATTCAATAATTTCATTTAGCGTTGCAGTGGCGCTACCAATTTTGCCAACCACAACACCAGCTGCAAAATTAGAAAACTCAATTGCTTTATCAATATTTAAATCACAGGCTAATGCAAAACCAAGTGATGCTAGTACTGTATCACCGGCACCTGTCACATCAAAAACTTCTCTTGCAAATGTTGGGTGAATACGAAATTTATCATCATAAACCGCTACACCTTTATCACTAAGAGTAATTAGAGATACATCTAGATTACATTGAGATTTAAGCTGGATAATTGCTTGGTTCAAACTGGCATCATCTACAATGTTGATTTTTGTTGCTTCACTTGCCTCTTTTACGTTTGGTGTAAGTAAATATGCACCTTTATATTTTGAATAATCGGGACCTTTAGGGTCAATTAGAACTTTTTTGCCGTATTTGTTAGCAACATTAATTAAAGATTGAGTTAATTTATTGCTAAGCGTGCCTTTGCCATAGTCTGACAGTAGCACAAGTTCATAGTTTCCAATAACTTTTTTAAAAGTATCAAGAATATGATTTTTTGATTTATTATTAATTTCATCAGTACTTTCACGATCATATCGAACAACTTGTTGTTGAGAGGCAATAATTCTACTTTTTTTAGAGGTAATTCGATCTTGCTCTATAAATAGAAATTTAGTATCGACCTCAATATCATCTAATAACTCCTTTAGCTCATCAGAAATTTTACATCCGCCTACTATACCAATAACATCTACATTTGCACCTAAGGCCTTAAGATTATTGATAACATTTCCTGCACCACCAAGCAATGTACTTTCATTTTCAATATTAACTACTTGAACTGGAGCTTCAGGAGAGACTCTCTCACATACTCCCCAAAGGTAGTGATCAATCATCAAATCACCAATGACTAATAGTTTGGGCGATTTAGCTTGTAGATTAATCATGAAATATTTTCATTATATAAACGTCTAATCTCAGGAATATAAGCTTTAATACCGGCCTCTAGAGAAACTTTTGGTTCAAAGTTTAAATTGGCTTGGGTGTCGCGAATATCAGCTTGTGTGTCCATTTGATAGCCATCATAAGGGTTAGGAAAGTATTCGGTACCGAGATTAGTTCCAAGTTCTTTTTGTAAGAGGTCAGCAATATCTTGAAAACTTCTTGCTTTGCCTGTACCTACATTATAGACACCACTTTGCGTAGTGTTACACGCTCTAATATTGGCTTGAATAACATCATCAATATTGATAAAGTCACGCATTATTTTATTAGAACCTTTAAATAACCTGGGTGCTGTTCCATTTAGTATTTGATGTCCTAACTGAATTACCATCGACGCGGTTTTGGCTTTATAGTATTCTCCAGGTCCATATACATTAAAAAACCTTAGACCTACTATAACCATATCTGGGTTTTCCTTTTCATATTGGTGTGCAATTTGCTCCATCATGTATTTACTATATCCATAAATGTTTTCAGGATTCTCCTTGCCAACAGTTTGTGGAGAAGGAAGGTTACCATAGACAGCGGCAGAACTTGCATAAACTATTACTGAACCATCTGTTTTTGCTATTTCTAGAAGATCATCAAATGTATTTACATTAGTCTGCATAACAGTTTCTTGATTGTTCACTCTGGTATCTGAAATTGCTGCTTGATGAAATATGTAATCAAACTTATACTTGTCAAGTAATGCTATATCAGATTTTCGATTAATATTCCCACATATTATGTCGCCATTAAAGCCAACTAAATTTTTATAGTGTCCGAAGCTATGTAGATTCTCATTGGTAAAAGTTGCACCATTTCTGAAGCAGTCAAATACAACTATTTTGGAGTCAGGATAATTTTTTTGAAAATAAAAAACTAAATTACTACCAATAAAACCTGCGCCACCAGTAATTAAAATAGTTTTATTATTGAAGTTAGTTTCACTATAGGCCATAGTTTTTTTCACTATAGGTCATATTTTGATTTGATAATTTCAAGATTATATTAAATGGATTTTAATATAAAGTTTGTATAATTGTCAGTTTCATCCAGAGTACCTACAGTATTTAGTTAAATTTGTTAATTTAAGTCACTTAGAATAAAGCTAACATTTTATTGGTATTAACATAATTAGATTTTATGAGAAATACTATAAGATTAATAATAACTTAACTATTTTAAAATATTTTTTTTAAAAACATTTGAGTTTCACGATAACGATGAATTGTTATTTGTTTTTATGTGTTTAAATGTAAATCTTTTATAGTTAATCTTTTTCCAAAATTTAATTATTGAAACAAAATATTAATTGAATATTTTTTCTTTAATACTAAAATAGCATCAATGAATAACAAAAAAATAGCAATAATTGGCCTTGGATATGTTGGTCTTCCTCTAGCGGTTGAGTTTGGAAAAATTTTTGACACAATAGGATTTGATATTGATCCAGAACGTATTCAGGCACTTAAAAGTTGTAATGATTTTACTTTGGAAATTGATTCGAAGGACCTTCAAAAGGCTTCTAGACTCAGCTTTACAGATAATGAAGCAAATATTAGTGAATGTAATATATACATTGTAACTGTTCCAACACCCATTGACATAAATAAACGCCCAAACCTGTTACCTCTAATGAAAGCTAGTGCAACAGTAGGGAAGCTCCTTAATAAAGACGATATTGTTATTTATGAATCAACTGTTTATCCAGGCGCTACTGAAGAAGTGTGTGTTCCAATCTTGGAACAACAATCAGGTTTAAAATATAACAAGGAGTTCTATTGTGGATATAGTCCTGAGAGAATAAATCCGGGTGATAAAAAGAATCGTTTAACGGATATTAAAAAAATTACATCCGGTTCTACTTTGGATACTGCAGAAAAAGTAGATTATTTATATAGCAGTATTATTGAAGTGGGCACTCATAAAGCTAGCAGTATTAGAGTGGCCGAAGCTGCAAAAGTGATTGAAAATACTCAAAGAGATGTAAACATAGCCCTAGTTAATGAACTTGCTCTTATTTTTAATAAGCTCAATATCGATACTGAAGAGGTTTTAAAAGCGGCAGAGACAAAGTGGAACTTCCATTCTTTTCGTCCTGGTCTTGTGGGCGGTCACTGTATCGGGGTTGATCCCTATTATCTTACTTATAAAGCAATCGAGGTGGGATATCATCCTGAGGTGATTCTTGCTGGGCGAAGATTAAACGACAATATGGGAATTTATATAGCAGATCAAGTTATAAAATTAATGACAAAAAAACAAATCCATGTAGTTGATTCTAATATTCTTATTATGGGCTTTACATTTAAAGAGAATTGCACAGATCTCAGAAATACTCGTGTTATAGACTTAATAGAAGAGTTTAAAAGTTTTAACTGTAATGTTGATATTTATGACCCATGGGTAATAAAAGAGGACGCCGAAAAAAATTTCAACATTGATATTATTGACGAATTAAGATCTGGCCACTACGATGCAATCATTATAGCGGTTGCTCATAATGAGTTTTTAGAAATGACGGCCAAAATGTTTAGAGATTTAGGTAAAGATCAGCACGTTCTTTATGATGTCAAATGTGTTTTAAATGAAAGTGAAGCAGATGGCAGATTGTAAAGATTATTTATTATCAAAATTGTTTGTGAGACAAATAAATAACATACCGTAAGATATGAGAGTCAAAAATGAGCACGAGAATTATTGTTAAACTAGATGTTAAGCCACCGCATGTTGTTAAGCTTATTTACTTTGCAGAACTAAGAAAAATAGTATTTCCAGATGAGTTAGCAACAAAATATTATGAGTAGGACGCTGATGAGTATTGAAAGTATGTTGCAATCTGAATTTTGGGATATCTTTCCAAATACTAAACCTATAAATGGTGTAATTCTCCAAGGTGAAATAAGAATGACATACGGGTCTAATTTTTTTTGGCATAACTATTGGTGGTTAAAATAATCTAGTTATGTCACAACTACGAAAAATATCAAAAATATTTAAAGAGTTTGTTGAGAAGCACCCTAAGAGTTTTTTATTACTATTTTTTCTACTTCTATTAGAAGGTATTGTTGCAGCCAGCTCTGTTTTAGCAGTGATTCCATTGGCTGATTTCCTATTCGATTCAAAACTGAAAAACCCTAGCAACGTTACATTGTTTATTGTAGATAAATTCTTAATACTTGGTATACCAATTAATTTTTGGGCATTTGGTATATTTTTCGCCTCACTTAACCTACTAAATGGGGTATTTAAAGTATTTGTTCGTTACGCAATATTGAATATCAAATACTCGATTTTGCGCAGTCTTTATAGTGACACATTGGAAAGATTCTTTAATACAAAATGGAGTTTTTTTAGCGAAGCAAGTCATGGAAAGCTACTAAATACAATGAATAAAGAGTTGGTAAGGGTTGGTGCAGCGATAGGTCATATTACTACGCAATTTGCACAAGTAGTCCAATTATTTATATATCTTTCTATTCCATTATGGCTAAATGCGTCAATGACAATAATAGCATTAGTTATTGTAACTGTATTTGGTATATTATTTTTGCGCTTAAATAAATTAAGCTATAAGTTTGGTCAGATGGCTACTTCCTTTTCAAATATTGCCCTTGGAGTGTTAAGTGAGATACTGCAGGCAGCACGTATTATATTGGGATTTGGTAAACAAAATGACGCTAAATCAAGATATATAAAGGCATTTGACGACTATATGAAAGTAACAATAAAAACCGAAGTTTTATTAAATGTATTGCCAAACTTTTTTATGCCTTTAGGTATATTAGCTACAGTTATAGCATTTGGAATTTCATTACATCAAGGTCATCATATTTCTGAATTAACCGCGGTATTATGGAGCTTATTATCCACAATGCCTATACTTTCCACCTTGTTAAGAACACAAGTAAGTATTAATAATTTTGTTCCCAGTTATGAGCAGCTATTACTTTTGCGAAAAAAGGCAACTGAACATAAACAAATTGACGGTAATACAATTTTTAAAGAGTTGGTAAAAGGTATAAGATTTAATAATGTTTGTTTTTCATATCCTGATCGCAAGACTACAATATCTAATCTAGATTTGTATATTGCAAAAGGGAAGATGACCGCATTAGTTGGAGAGTCTGGGTCAGGAAAGTCAACTATTGCTGATTTGCTGCTTGGTTTACAAATACCTTATGAAGGATCGGTTCTGATTGATGAAATTCCATTAAGCGATTATAAACAACAGTCCTATAGAAAAAGGGTTGGATACGTGCCACAGGAGCCAATACTGTTTCATTCTTCAATACGTGATAACTTGTTATGGTCCAGTGGGTCATCTAGTGAAGAAGAACTATGGACTGCTCTAGATGTTGCTAATGCCACATTGTTTGTTAAACAATTGCCACAAGGGATAGACACCATAGTGGGTGATCGCGGAACTAGAATGTCAGGTGGCCAAAGACAAAGAATTGCCTTGGCAAGAGCATTATTAAGAAAGCCAGATTTGTTAATTTTAGATGAGGCTACCAGTGCTCTAGATAATGAATCTGAAAGATTAATACAAGAATCAATTGATAGCTTATCTGAGAATACCACTATTCTAATAGTGGCTCATCGTTTGTCAACAATTAAGAATGCTGACCAAGTTTATGTAATGCAAAATGGAAGAATTATAGAAAATGGGTCATACGCTGAGTTGAATAACAATCCAGAATCCGTTTTGAACAAAAAATAATGAAACTCTTTAGGCCATTATGCTCGCTCTAAATATCTTGGCGAAGTATATGTTCAGAAGCATATTGCATAATTTCAACACGATCCATAGATTGGAAATATATAGAATGTAGATACGGAGATTTTACAAACCATGATTTTTCTTCACTAATAAGGCGCTATTTATCGATGCTAAAACTATGCTAAGTGCTTTTTTTAGTAATTATGCATTTGTTATCGAGCAATTGTGGAGGAATATTTTATTGAATAGTTTACTTTTAATTTTATTAGTAGATTTTTTTCTACTAGACCCTATAATATGTCAGTATATTAAGTTTGTTCGTACTCCTAACAAAATTATATGTATCTTTATAAATGAATATTATAGTTACCGGTGCCGATGGTTTCATTGGTTCACATCTTACAGAAATGCTTGTAGCTCAAGGTCATCAGGTTAAAGCACTTTCGCAATATAATTCATTCAATAATTGGGGTTGGCTTGAAGATATAGAATGCAAGGATAAGGTTGAAATATTAGCGGGGGATATTAGAGATCCACATTATTGCAAACATATCATCAAAGATATTGATATTATATTTCATCTAGCAGCACTTATCGCAATTCCATATTCCTATGTAGCCCCTGATAGTTATATAGATACAAATATCAAAGGCACTTTGAATATATGCCAAGCAGCGAAAGAAAATGGCAATATACGTGTGATTCATACTTCAACAAGTGAAGTATATGGTACAGCGCAATATGTTCCAATTGATGAAAGCCACCCTATGCAGCCGCAGTCACCTTATAGTGCAACAAAGATTGCTGCTGATGCCATGGCAATGAGCTTTTATAATGCTTTTGACCTTCCTGTAACTATTGCAAGGCCATTTAATACATATGGTCCTAGGCAATCTGCCAGAGCAATAATTCCGACAATAATTACCCAAATAGCCAATGGAGTAAAAGAAATTAAACTAGGTGATGTGACTCCAACAAGAGACTTCAGCTATGTAGAAGATACGTGTCGTGGATTTGTTGCACTTGCAGAGTGTAATGAGGCTATAGGGCAAACAATTAATATTGGCTCTAATTTTGAAATAAGTATAGAAGAGACGTTTAATATAGTTAAAGAATTAATGAATAGTGATATCGAATTTATTCTTGATGAGAATCGCATAAGACCAGCTAAATCAGAGGTTTTTCGACTTTGGTGTGATAATTCAAAAATAGAAAAATTAACTGGGTTTAAACCAGAAGTAGATATTCGACAAGGATTGCAAAAAACTATTGATTGGATTACTCAGTCGCACAATCTTAATAGTTACAAGTCAGAAATATACAATGTTTGATGATGTAATTGATTTTATCCAAGATCTCTATCCAGAAAATAAATCCATACCTTTGCATGAGCCTAGGTTTTCTGGCAATGAAAAGAAATATCTAAACGAATGTATAGACTCTACTTTTGTTTCATCTGTTGGTAAGTTTGTTGATGGGTTTGAAGAAAGAATCGCACATTATACTGGTGCAAAGTATGCCATAACTACTAATAATGGCACCTCAGCCTTTCATACTGCTTTATTGTTAGCTAATGTTATGGAGAATGATGAGGTTATTACACAACCTCTTGCCTTTGTTGCTACCTGCAATGCAATCAGTTATTGTAATGCAAGTCCTATTTTTGTTGATGTCGACAAAGATACAATGGGAATGTCACCAATATCATTAGAGGACTTTTTAAAGGAAAATGCCATCATTGAAAATCAACAATGTATAAATAAAGTCACTGGAAAAGTTATTAAGGCGTGCGCTCCAATACACACATTTGGACACCCTTGTCGTATCGACTATATTAGCAATATATGTAAAGAATGGTGCATTGCTTTAGTTGAAGACTCTGCTGAGTCATTAGGCAGTTATTATAAGAAGCAACATACAGGAACGTTTGGAGACTTTGGTATTTTAAGTTTTAATGGAAATAAAGTAATAACATCAGGTGGTGGTGGTTGTATTTTGACTAATAATGAGGATTTAGCAAGGAAAGCAAAGCACATAACTACAACAGCCAAGGAGCCACACAAGTGGGAATTTGTTCATGATATGATTGGTTACAATTATCGCATGCCTAATTTAAATGCAGCTTTAATTGTTGCTCAATTAGAGCAATTAGATGGGTTTCTTAAGAATAAGAGGCTGTTAGCTAATAGCTATAAAGAATTTTTTCAAAATAGTAATATTAAATTTGTAACGGAATTAGAAGACTCTGTATCAAATTATTGGCTAAACGCAGTTATTTTGAAAGATAAAGCGCAACGAGATTTATTTTTAGATGCAACAAACTCAAAAGGAGTGATGACTCGCCCAATCTGGACTTTAATGAATAAATTAACTATGTTTAAAGATTTTCAATGTGGTGATTTAACAAATGCTAAGTGGCTTGAACAGAGAATTGTAAATATACCTAGTAGTGTTACTTTATGAATACTATTGTGCTAATTGGTGGTGGCGGGCATTGTAGGTCAGTTATTGATGTTATTGAACAGCAGGGTAAATACAAAATTGCTGGTATCATTGACAAGCCCGAACTTTTTGGTCAAGAAATTTTAGGGTATAAGGTAATAGGGAATGATAGTGAATTAACATATCTGGCCAAACAATATGGTAATGCTATTGTTACACTAGGACATATTGATTCTCCTCATCCTAGAATAGAATTATTTAATTTAGCTATTAAAGCTGGATTCAAAATACCAATAATTATTTCACCAAGAGCTTATGTTTCAAAACATTCTAAGGTTGGTAAAGGCAGTGTTGTAATGCATGATGCGCTGATTAATGCGAACACAATAGTAGGAGAAAATTGTATTATTAATTCTAAGGCTTTGATTGAACACGATTGCACAATTTCATCTCATTGTCATATCTCAACACAGGCAATAATTAATGGTAGTGTTTTGATTGGCGAACGTAGTTTTGTTGGTAGTAATTCAACAACTAAGCAAGGAGTTTCTATTGCAAAGGATAGTTTTATAAAAGCTGGGAGTGTTGTTAAATGAGTGTTTTTATCATCGCTGAAGCTGGTGTAAATCACAATGGTTCAGTTGAACTAGCTAAGCAATTGATTGATATAGCAAAAAAAACCGGTGCTGACGCGGTTAAATTTCAA
This sequence comes from Candidatus Thioglobus sp., assembly GCA_028345955.1. GTDB lineage: Bacteria > Pseudomonadota > Gammaproteobacteria > PS1 > Pseudothioglobaceae > Pseudothioglobus. The sequence continues at coordinate 31,324 of JAOMEO010000005.1, read as the reverse complement.
ACATTTAAGGCAGAATGTTTTGTAACAAAAAATGCTATTAAAGCCAACTATCAGAAACAAAACTCTAAAAAATTGGAGTCTCAATTTGAGATGATTAAAAAGCTAGAGTTAAATATTGATGCACACATTAAACTTATTGAATATTGTAATAAAAAAAATATTATATTTCTATCTTCCCCATTCGACCATGATAGTATTGATTTGTTAAATAAATTAGGTCTTAAAATTCTAAAAATACCAAGTGGTGAAATTACTAACTTACCTTATCTTAGGCATATTGGATCATTAGGAAAAAAGGTTATTTTATCAACAGGCATGTCAACGCTTGATGAAGTTGGTGAGGCTTTATCTATTTTGATAAGGGCTGGAACGAACAAAGAAGATATCACAGTGCTACATGCAAATACAATGTACCCAACGTCTATGAGCGATGTAAACCTTAGGGCTATGTTGGCAATACAAAAAGAGTTTGATATTGCTGTGGGGTACAGTGACCATACATTGGGTGTTGAGGTTGGTATTGCTGCTGTTGCAATGGGGGCGAGCGTTATCGAAAAGCATTTTACTTTAGATAAGGATATGGAAGGACCAGATCACAAGACATCATTGGAACCTAAAGAATTGAAAAAAATGGTGTTAGCGATTAGAAATATTGAAAAAGCCTTAGGTAGCAAAGAAAAGAAGCCTTCACCAAGTGAAAGCGTTAATATTGAGATTGTTAGAAAATCTATCGTTGCCAGTCAAAACATTAAAAAAGATGATTTATTGACTGAAGCAAATATTACTGTTAAAAGGCCAGGAGATGGTATTAGTCCGATGAAGTGGGACGAGATCATAGGGTTGACTGCTTCTAAAGACTACAATGCAGATGAATTAATATGACTAGAAGAAAAATCGGTGTTGTTACTGGTACAAGGGCAGAATATGGTCTGCTTTATTGGCTGATGAAAGAAATTGATTCTGATAAGTTTTTGGAGTTGCAAATTTTTGCAACTGGTATGCATCTGTCTGAAGAGTTTGGTAACACTTATCAACAGATTGAAAAAGATGGTTTTACTATTGATAGTAAAGTAGACATATCGCTTTCATCTGACACCGAGTTGGCAATTAGTAGATCTATGGGCTTGGGCATTATTGGATTTTCAGAAACATTTCAAGAATTAAAGCCAGATTTATTGTTAGTCTTAGGGGACCGTTTTGAGATTTTTTCTGCTGTGAGTGCAGCGATGATTGCAAAAATACCTGTGGCGCACTTGCATGGTGGAGAGACCACAGAAGGTGTATTTGATGAGTATATTAGACATTCAATAACTAAAATGAGCCATTTGCATTTTGTGGCGATGGAAAAGTATAGGGATAGAATTATTCAATTAGGCGAGCATCCGAATAAAGTTTTTAATGTTGGCGGATTAGGTGTTGACAGCATTAATAAATTAAAACTATTGTCCAAGGCTAATCTTGAAAAATCAATTAATTTTAAACTTGGAGAGAAAAATATTATAGTAACATTCCATCCAGTTACACTTGAAAAATCTACATCTAAGGTGAATTTCCAAGCACTGCTAGATTCTCTTGCAAAGCTGAAAAATACAAAAATAATATTTACAAAAGCCAATAGCGATACTGATGGCAGGGTAATAAATACTATGATAGACGACTATGTTGCCAATCACGAAAATACTATTGCTTTTGTATCAATGGGTCAGTTAAACTATCTTAGTGCTTTACAGCTTATGGATGTTGTTATAGGTAATAGTTCAAGCGGACTTCTTGAAGCGCCAAGTTTTAAAATTGGTACAATTAATATTGGCGACAGACAAAAAGGAAGGATAAAGGCTGATAGTGTAATAGATTGTTTACCAGAAATAAAATCTATTGATAAAGCTTTAAAAAAATTATATTCTGAAGATTTTCAAAACAAGATTAAGAATGTTAATAATCCATATGGAGACGGTGGCGCTAGTAAAAAGATTATTAGTATTATCAAGAAGGTTAATGTAAATAACATTCTCAAAAAATCTTTTTATGATTTAACAATTAGTCAACAATAACTATGAATAATTTATCAGATTTTTGCATAGGCTTAAATTCAACCATTGAAGAAGCAATGAATTCCATTGACCACGGAAATATAAAGATTGTATTTGTAGTTGATGGTGACAATAAGTTTCTTGGCACTTTGAATGATGGAGACATTCGGCGTGCAATATTAAGAGGGAAAGTATTAACTGATATTATTAATGATATATATAATTCTAATGCTATATTTGCAGATAAGCATACATCTAAAGAAGCGTTGTTAAATTTATGTTCAAAGAATCATGTTAGCCAGATTCCAATTCTTAATAAAGATAGCCGTGTAGTTGATATATTTATTTTGGATGAGTTGCTTGTAAGAAAGCAATACAATAATTCAGTAGTACTAATGGTTGGTGGTTTAGGTAAGCGCATGAGGCCATTGACTAAAAACACACCAAAGCCCATGTTAAAAATTGGGAAAACACCGATTTTGCATACCATTATTAAGGGCTTTTCCAAGTATGGATTTACAAATTTTATTATGTGCTTGGGCTATAAATCAGATGTGATTCAAGATTACTTTCAAGATGGGAATGAATTAGGAGTTAGTATAGAGTATATTATTGAGGACAAACCAATGGGTACGGCAGGGGCGTTGACATTGTTAAAGGAGAAAATAAGTGAACCTTTCTTTGTGATGAATGGTGACCTCCTTACAAATGTTAATTATGAGCAAGTATTTGATTTCCATAAGTCAAACAATTCTAAAGCAACTATGTGTGTTAGTGAATACGAAATTGAAGTTCCTTATGGCGTAGTGAGTGTAAATCATGAGAACATTGTCTCTATTGAAGAAAAACCATTACACAGTTTTTTTGTTAATGCTGGCATTTATTTATTGGAGCCAGAGTGTATTGATTTAATTCCAAATAATGAGTTTTATGATATGCCTATGCTTTTTGAAAAATTGCTCTTCCTAAAGGAGAAAATTGTTTCTTTTCCTATGAAGGAGTATTGGCTAGATATTGGTCGCATGACCGAGTATGAAAAAGCCAATCATGAATATAACAAAGTATTTAATATATAAAGGAAGAATCCTGATATCAGTTTGTTCATGAAGTTAATAATTATTTATCAATGCTAGGATTAGCTAAGTGATTAGCTCAAAATTACAAACACTAGAAAATCTAAGATCTAAGTTACGTATTTTTTTCATTCCTAATTTTTTGTCAGTAAGTGCCAAAAAGTTTATTTCGATAGACGGAATAGAGCATAAAAATTTAAAAAAATCTATTAAATCGAAATTAATAGCAATCAGATCAGCTGCAGCAGATGAAGATACCCAATCAAGTTCGGCGGCAGGTGAATATGATTCAGTATTGAATGTTGCTTCAGATGATTCACAAAGCATAACGGCTGCAATAAATGTTGTAATTTCTAGTTATAGAAAAAAACGCCCAATTCTGACAGATGATAGGGTAATTATTCAAGAAATGGTGAAAAATACCAGTATGAGTGGCGTTATTTTCACTCACGACTTAAATACAGGCGCTCCTTATTATGTTATTAACTATGATGACCAATCAGGACTCACTGATACCGTAACTTCAGGCGAGGGGAAATATTCAAACCGCACCCTTTATATCCATAGAAATTCAACTGATAGACTTCATTCAGAACGCTTTAAAAGCTTACTACAAGCTATTCAAGAACTAGAGTCAATTATGGAGAGTAACTTTTTAGATATAGAATTTGCATTGGGTGAAGATTTAACGCCATATTTATTACAAGTTCGAGCAATTACCACTCAACCTAATTGGAACAGTAGAGTTGCAACTAGAATTGACACAACCTTAAGTGAAGTAGAGATGCTTGTTGCGGATCGCTTTAAAAAATGTAGCAACAGTTACGGTAAAACTACAGTTTTGGGGCAGATGCCAGATTGGAATCCAGTAGAGATGATTGGTAGGGCGCCACGTGCTTTAGCACTATCACTTTATCAAGCTTTGATAACAGATAAAGTATGGCAAACTGCAAGGGCTATTATGGGATATATGGTTCCAACAGACCAACCGTTGATGATTTCTCTTGCAGGACAGCCATTTATTGATACCCGTCTTAGTTTCCACTCTTTTCTACCCAGCACTATTTCGAATAATATTGCAGAAAAATTAGTCAACCATTGGATTGATAGACTGAAATCATCACCAGAACTGCATGATAAGATAGAATTTGAAATTGCAATTACTACCTACAGTTTTGATATTGACTATAAGATAGAGATGCTTATCGGCGATGTATTGAATGATACTGAAAAAGATCAATTCAGAGAGGCACATCGTCGACAGACTAAACAGTTGCTTTTAGAAGGGGGCGGTGGCTCAATTAATAATGCCCTCAATAAGATTAATGAGTTGAAAACAAAACAGGTGGAGTTGACAGACGAAACCTGTTTTAATAATAAGATGTCAATACTCTTTACGATGATTGACGATTGTATAAAACTAGGGACAACACCATTCTCTATTTTAGCTAGACATGGATTTATTGCTAAAACGCTACTTTTGTCACTCAAACATAGGGGTATTATAACTAATGCTGAGGTTGATAAAATTCAACAGAGTGTGCAGACTGTAGCCAGTGAGTTAGTAGATGATATGAGCGCCTTTCAAGATGGTGACATGTCTAGTGCCAAGTTTATGCAAATCTATGGTCATTTGCGTCCCGGAACCTACGATATTAGATCGCCACGATATGATCAGATGAAAAGGTTATTTAGCGGCACAAAATCATTTCAGTCAAATGGATATACAGAACCATTTTCATTTTCACAACATCAACATCAACAAGTTGAAGCCTTGCTAATTGAAGAAGGTTTTGCAGAATTTAATGCAGACAATCTTTTGAGCTATATTCGTAATGCTATTATTGGTAGAGAGTATGGTAAATTTATCTTTAGCAAGTCAATTAGCGATATACTAGAGTTGATTGCAAAATTTTCTGAAAAAAATGGCCTAAGCCGAGATGAAGTATCTCACGTCCCACTTGATTCTCTATTAAATGTGATAAAGAATATCAACAAAGAAAGTATTAAAGAACAATTAAGAGCAATATCTGAAAAGGAGATGGATAAGCATAATATTAGTGTTGCAATTCGACTACCTCAGTTATTAGTAGATCAAGCAGGTGTGTATATTGTCCCTTTTCAAGTTAGTCATCCAAATTTTATTACTCATAAAAAAATTACCGCACCTTGTGAGGTTCTAAATACAGAGATTAATAAAGTGTCATTGGAAGGTAAAGTGGTAATTATTGAGGGGGCAGATCCTGGATTTGATTGGATATTTTCACAAAAAATTGTAGGGCTAATTACTAAATATGGTGGGGTAAACTCACATATGGCAATCCGTTGTGCGGAGTTTGGGATTCCTGCAGCAATAGGTTGTGGAGAGCAGCATTACGAACAAATACTTAAATCTAACCAGGTACATCTTGATTGTGCAGCTGGACTTATTAACCCGATACATTAAGGATAAAACTATGGTAACTTGGATAATAGGCCTTTCAAGGGCAGGAAAAACAACTTTAAGTAAATTACTTTATAACAAATTGAAGCCAAAAATAAATAATTTGGTATTATTGGATGGCGACATTCTAAGAGAGCTTTTTGGAAATGATGTTGATCACACAATCGAAGGGAGGAGGATAAATGCTGAAAGATTGTCCCATCTGTCAAAATTTTTATCTGATCAAGACATTCATGTAATTGCGGCTGTTCTATCTATTTTTCCACAGTGGCAGGCATGGAACAGGGAAAATATAATTGATTATCAAGAAGTTTATCTAAAAGCATCAATTGACGCTCTTGAAAAAAGAGATGTAAATAATTTATACTCTCAAGCAAAGGCAGGAAAATTGAAAAATGTTGTCGGTGTTGATATACCTTTTCTAGAGCCAGAGAATCCCGATCTTGTGATTGAAAATAATATAGAAACGGAAAATTTTGATTTAATGCTAGAGGAGATATTGGCACTAAAGGGTATAGATAGAATACTGAAATAATGTTTATTGTATTTTTATTTTTATTTTTATTTTTATTTTTTGTTATTATTGAGTTTGTCCTTCGAGGAATTGTCAGACATTTTCGTAATGAGTTCCAATGGATAATAACAGAGGAAGATGATTTGCCAAATTTTAATAAAGGCGCATTAGAATCATTTTTTAATAATAGTTTTGATAAAGAATTAGGTTGGGTTAGAAAGCCTAATACGACTGGTATTGAGCTAGGTAAAAATGGAGAGATTAAGTATCATATAGATTCAATTGGGTCAAGATATAGCTTCAAAAATGGAGAGCCATCGATATCTACATTTGGTGATTCATATACATTTTGCAGGCAAGTTGAGGATGATCAGACATGGCAGTCTTATTTAGGTAAAGAATTAAATGAACATGTTTTAAATTTTGGTGTGGGTAATTATGGCATTGATCAAGCTCTTCTATACTATAAAAGAATGGAGTTGCTAACTACAAAAATTGTGATTTTAGGATTTGTACCAGAAACAATATGCAGGATTCAATCTTATTGGAAACATTATTTAGAATTTGGAAATATATTTGCATTTAAGCCTAGATTTTCACTGAAAAATGAAAAATTATTATTACACAGATGTCTATCGGAAGGTTTGAAGGATTTAGACAACATACATAGCACAATAAAAGCTGTACAGAAGCATGACGTATTTTACAAACGTAAGTTTAAATCTCTTCAATTTAGAGGATCTTACTTACTCAGTTATTTTAATAATTTTAAGAGAAATACAATTCTATTGTATTTATTAATAAGAAGAAAAATTTTTAATATATTAAAAATTAATAACGAGTTTTATGAAAATGCACCATTTGCAAAAATTATGAAAAGTAATGTGCAAGATGCACACATGATGTATCAAGATGACTATGCTTGCAATCTTTTAGAAAAAATTATATTAGAATTCAGGGATGAAGCACATAGGCGAAATCAAAAACCAATAATTCTGCTCATGCCTCAATTGATTGATATTCAGATAATGAATGAATCTAACTCCTCACCTTATAGAGATTTTTATAGACGATTGAATGAAAAAATTCCTGTCTTGGATATGACTGAACATATTAACTATCTAAGTATGGATGAAATTTATATTGAAGATGGTTACGGAGGACATTTTTCAGAGATTGGTAATAAAATGGTTGCAAGTCAAATCGCTAAATTTTTAAATAATGTTTATTAACTACTCAATAAATTAACATACGTACAATTCTAAATATTGCATGAAAAATAAAAATATAATCGGAATAACTCAACGTGTGGATAAAGTCAATTCTTACAACGAAAGCAGGGATGCGATTGACGAAAGAATGATTTCTTGGGTTATAGAAGCAGGATTCATCCCTGTTACAATTCCAAATAATTTAGTAGATACTTCTATATTGGAATCTAGACAGTTGGTTCTTGATGAGTGGTTAAAATTATTAAATATTGATGCTGTTATTCTATCAGGAGGTGATGATATTGGGAATGTTCCACAAAGAGATTTGACTGAAACTTGTCTACTAATATGGGCAGAAAAGAATAATAAGCCAGTATTGGGTATCTGTCGTGGGATGCAAATGATGGGGGTTCATACAGGTGGAAAATTAATAAAAGCAGAAGGACATGTAAACACACACCATTCATTGCAGACTAATAAAAACAACCATAGAGAGTTTCCATACTTGGTAAATAGTTATCATAATTATGTTTTAAAGGATTGCCCAGAATCATTCGAGGTATTGGCAAAATCAGAGGATGGTCACTTAGAGGCGATGGCACATAAGAAATTACCTTGGGAAGCATGGATGTGGCATCCAGAAAGAGAGCCTATTTTCTCAAGTATCGATATAAAAAGATTGAAAAAATTGATGAAGAGTAATGACTAATAAAATTAAAGCAGTCCTTTTGGTTGCTGGCGAAGGCAAAAGATTACGTCCATATACTTTAGACCGCCCAAAATGCATGGTTGAGATTGGTGGAGTGAGCTTAATTGATAGACAGCTATCAATCCTTAAAAGTGAAGGCGTAGACGATATTGTTATGATAGGTGGCTATAAGGCCGAAATGTTAAAAAGAGAAGGAATCAGGCTAAAAGTTAATCCACGTTTTTACGAAACTAATATGGTATGGACATTGTTTTCTGCAGAGGAAGAATTAGAAGGTGATTTAATTATTAGTTATGGTGATATTGTTTATTCACAAACAATCTTGAAAGCACTTTTAAACTCTGATGCAGATATAGCTGTAACAATAGATAAAGAATGGGAGAGTTATTGGAGAGAAAGAAATGAAAACCCTTTAGATGATGCTGAAACATTGAGATTGAGAGAAGATGGCACAATTAGTGAAATTGGACAGAAGCCTAAAAAAATTAGTGAAATAGATGGGCAATACATGGGGCTTATGAAGTTTTCATCCAAAGGATTAACTCAAATAAAAAGCATTTTTCATGCGGCTTTAGATAGTGGAAATTTACTAAATAAACCAATTGAAAATGCTTATATGACAGACTTATTGCAGGCAGCAATTAATTCCAATATTCTTGTAATGTCAGTGCCGGTTAATGGAGACTGGGTTGAAGTGGACACAGTTGAAGATATGCAATCTAAAGTTACTAAAAATAGATTGCAAAGGATAATATAAGTCGCCTTATACAAATTAACGTACTTATATATCAGTGACATTAAATAGTTTTTTATTTTCTCTATAATTTAACAAAAATAATAATCATCTTTTAATGCTTAAAATATGAGGTTTATCGATAATAATTAAGTTGTAAAATACCTTCCTTGATTATTAATTCAATGGTAAACAGAGAGGTGTTAGTCAAATGCTAGATAAAAACAAATCAAAATCCATAGATTATTGGAATAGTTCCTCTGGAACATGGAAGAATATAGCATATAGTCCGGATGGAAATCTAACAGTTTTTCCTTCGTCTCAAATCAGAAATGGGATAGTAATAAGTGAACTGTCAAAAATGAAAAAAGATAAGAAAATCCTTGATATAGGCTGTGCTGATGGAAAGCTAATTCGAGAAATGTTAGATGCTGGTTTTACTTATGTTAAGGGTGTAGACAATTCCCCCGATATGATATCTGAAGCAAAAAGGATTCTAAAAAAAGATTATCCAAATCTTAATCCAGATGATATTTTTTTTGTTGCAGATGCAGATGGAATAGTGTTAGATGAAAATTTTGATGTTATTACAGCTATAGGCCTGATTGAATATGTGAAAGATATTAATTTGTTTATCTCTAAAGTATACGATTTATTGAAGCACAATGGTATTGCATTTATAGAATCCAGAAATAAATTGTTCAATATTTTCTCTGCTAATGAATATACATCCAATATAAAAGATATGCCTAATTTGATCAGAGAGTTGGATCTTGTAAAGAAATTTAGTCCAATACAATCAAATTCTACTGATGCAGTTGTTCTTGAGACGATGTCTGAAATTGCGAATGGACTAAGTAGGAAGGATTTAGATTCAGATATTAAAAAGAAATCATTTAAAAAATATCCATTTGAGTTGCCACAATATACCCCGTTAGAGTTTGTAGATTTATGTAAAGAAGCGAATTTAAAAATGAAAGAGGTTGTATATTACCATTGCCATCCTTTTGCGCCTAGATATGGAATAGAATTTCCGCAGCTTTTTAATAAAATAGGTGTTCTTATGCAGCCTTTAGGGTATACCCCGATAGGAGCTATTATTGGCTCTGCTTTTGTGTCTAAGATAGAAAAATGTTAAAAGTTCGAATAATTGATTGCTGGAGAATTACTGGAGGTTTTGAAAACATTAAAGATATTGTTAAAGGCTTTAAAAAAGCTAATAATTCTCTTGAAGAATTAAGATTAATAAAGTGAATATTGTTGCCATAATACCTGCTAGAGGGGGGTCAAAACGTCTCCATGGCAAAAATATCAAGAGATTAAATGGGAGGCCATTAATTTCATATACTATAGATGCTGCATTAAAGTGCGATTCAATAGTTAGGGTTATTTGTTCTACAGATAATGAGGAAATTGCTGAAATTGCACAAAATGAGGGTGCTGAAGTTCCTTTTCTAAGGCCGGAATATTTATCTACAGATATAACAAAAACCCCCCCTGTTATTGAGCACGCTGTCAGTTACATCGAGATCCAAGAAGGAAAAAAAGTGGATGTTGTTGTTACTTTACAACCAACATCACCTTTAAGAGAAAGTTCTCATATTGAGCAATCATTAAAACAGTTCTTTAAGGGTAAATATGACTCTTTAGTTAGTGTAAGAAAAGGATACCCACCATGGTGGATGCTTAAAGTTGAAAAAGGCAGAGCAAAGCCTTTATTAAATCTTGAAAGCTCAGTTAATCCTTTTAACTTGAGTAGGCAACAACTTCCTTCCGCTTATGAGATTAATGGAGCAATATATATAACAGATCGAAGGTTTCTTCAGAATAATTCTTCAGTTATAAGTATAGAAAATTGTGGAGTGTTTCTAATGGATCAAGAAAGTTCATTAGATTTAGACACAATGACAGACTTCTTAATAATTGAAGAAATTCTTAAAAGTAAAATTCTTAACAAAGAATAATATGACAGTATTTAATCGACACAATAAAAACTGGCTAGTTTTTTTTGAGATAAATATATTCAACCTTCCAATAGTTTTTTTTGTTAATTTTTTCAAACCAGTTGCATATTGGAAGAGTAGCAAGATACCCAAATCTTTCCTATATTTTTTTCATCTTCTAGAGCCTGAGAAAATCTTTAAGTCAGGACAAATGGAATGGAACTTTATATCATCAGATGCATACGATAAGTTCTCTTCCATACTTAAAAACCATTCTTGGAAAGACTTTGATGTTATAGAAAGATTCGATAATTTAACCGTTGATTTTACATCGGTAGCACTGGCTGAAATGGCTGAAGATTTTGAGGCTTATTATCAATTTACATATATGGTTGATGAATGGCAGAAATCTAATTCAGAGGTTTCAAATGTTACCATTGTTGAAAATGTATACAAGAATACTATGAAGGGTATGGGAGAATGCCATAGGAAAATAAAAATTAATAAAGTATTTAATATTTTTACATTTATGGATAAGATTAATTTCTTATCAGAAAATTTATTTATTTTAATAAAACCTATTATTAAATCTTTTTTTTATTATAGGAAGACTAAAGCAATAAATAAAAAGGCTTTCCGAATTTTATGGAAGGATATAAGTGTAAATGAAATAACGAATAATTTATTAGAATGTAATTTTGCTTTTTTGGCGCATCATATTTCAGTTGATATTGGTAAGATTTTATATGTTCTTCCTGTGGAGCCTTCATATGAAGTTTGTAAGTGGTTAGAAAGTAAGGATATAAATTGGATAGTGGATGGAAAATACATGCACTTAATACCATATTCTATAAGATGGAATATGGTGAGAGATATTGTTTTCACTTTTATTAGAACAGGAATATTTATTGGTTCATCAGTTATTCGCAGGAAAATACCAAGTTATATCGCAAAAGGGGCTCCACTATATTGTATTGCAAAAACTTATGGTATTGATACTATAATTGGCACAACTAGTGGACTTAGTAGTTGCGGTCCACTTAATGCAATTGCAAAGTCATCAAATATTCGAACCATTATATGGCAATACTCCCAGGCCGGAGTGATTCCTGTAAAGAAGAGTAATTTACAAGGTGTTACAGACAGAAAGAGGTTGGTTCAATCAATATTTTTATGCGATGAACAATGGGCTTGGTACCATGAAGACATAAAATTATATAGAGATAGGTGTTTACAGCCACCAGAATACGCTCCAGTTTTCCGTGTAACTGGACCTATTATGCCAGGTAATTCTGATTGGATTTTTAAGTCTCCGATTAAAGCACGGGAAGATATGCAACTTTTAGAATGTAGTAACAAAGATTTGTTATGGCTTGGGGTTTTTGATATGGATACTAAACATGCCAATCTAATTTCTGGCATTAGGTCGGGACCTAATCGATTTACTCTGGAGATGCAAAAGGCCTTCTTTAGTCATTTATGCGAGGCAATCAACACTTTTCCTAACTTGAGAATTATATATAAACCTAAAAGACGTGTGGCGGCGGAAAAATTTGTTATTAGTAATGAAATGCTTGAATTAATCAATCCAGATGGGAAATACGTAAAGGGAGGAAAAGTAATACTTACTAAATATAATATTGACCCATATATTCCTATAGCCATGGCAGATTGTTGTATTGGTGCTCCATATACATCCGGCGTATTATTATCAAATTTGGTTCATAGGCCTGGAGCTTATTATGATCCATTGAATATGTATGATAATTGCTATCCATTAGAGTATAAAAAATTGCAAATAAGTGAGAAAAAATCTCTTTTTGAAAAAATTGAACGTTGGACTGATGATAAAAGTATCGTTGATTCAAGAGTTATTAATAATGAGTCAGTAGACAAAGATTTTGTAAAAATATTTGTTAAACTTCTTGGGCTAAGACTATAATCTTTTCAGGCGTATGGTTGCAAGACATATAGTTAGGTTAAAGCAAAGGTATGATTCAAAAAAATAGCATTAAGTGCGGCACCTGTGGCGAATTAAATATAAGAGATTCTTTATTTTGTTCAAAGTGTATTTCTGCTTTAAATGTTAAAAAATTATCAGACTTAACAGCTGATGATTTAATAGCATCTACAATTGGCCTAATCAACAGCATAAATCAATCAACAGATTTTAGTGATGTGGTCACGAATACTGATAATGAAATTCTTGCAAGTTATTTATCTGCATTTTGGTTACGTCCTGAAACTGCTTTATATCAGACTGCAGAGGCTCGTATTGTGTCCCCTCTTTTATCTCAGTATGAGAACGAAATTATTCTCGACATTGGATGTGGGAACGGTGTAAATACATCGCTTATTGCAGGATGGAGGTTTCCACCAGATTTTGATGTGTTTTCTAATTTAGGTCTGGATTTGGATGATATCTATGACAATCCGTTAAATAAGGTGAATTCAGTTGAATTCTATAAAAAAGGAAGAGTGATAGATTATGGCGTAGATATTAAAAGGAGCATGGTGCAAAGATCTCAGTCTTTAGGGTCTTTTAACCAAGTATTGCAAGCAGATGTTGCTGATATCCCTATTGACGATGGAATTATTGGCGCTGTATATTCAAATGTTCTTCGTGATTTTAAAGGTGAGGTGTTGCATAATGCGTTAAGCGAGTGTAATAGACTTCTTCAATCTAATGGGGTGTTAATCTTTTCTACACCAACAGAAACATATCGCGATAAATTATATTATTATTCTAAAGCAAAAGAATTGGAAAATAAGGGAGATTTGGATGGGGCAAAATATCACCTGATGCTGGATAGAGGTCGTTCTGAATATTGCTCGCAGCAGATTTCAATTGATGATTGGGGTAAGATTCTAGAAAGACATGGGTTTGAGATTTTAGATACATATCCTTTTGCTGGAAAGCAATTGACAAATCTTTGGGATACGGGACTTCGTCCATATACACCTCTATTGGCAAGATTTTTAGAAAGTGTGAGCAATAATAGTCGCTACGAATTAAAGAGCGCGATTATTAATTTTTTAATTAACTTTTTATATAAAGTATTGAAGAACGACATTAAAACTAAAGATCCTGCATTTATGGTTGTTCACGCAAAGAAGCTATAAATTTATTAATTATTAAGGAGATTTATTGTGACTAAAGGGACTGTTTATATAGCACATGCTGTTGATACGGAAGGGCCTATGTTTGAGAGTTTAAAGGCCACTTTTGAGAGAATATATGATCATTATGGCATTCAATTAGAGCCATCAATAGCAACGCTAAAAAAATTAAGAAATCATGAAATTGACCTAAAAGGAAAAGAAAGATTAGTTGCCGAAATTGTTCGTGAAGACATGGTGGACCAATATTTAGGGACTTGGGACAGGATTGATAAAATGCACGATACAATTATGTCTGATGATTGGCGTAGTAACTTGTCTGATAGCGATGGCCAACCCTATATTTTATCTTGGCATTGTATGGACCATGTTAATTATGAAAACAACCCCCGTCGAAGAGCAATGGGTTTTCATGCTGTTTACGAACATTATGAACAATTATTGATTGATAACAATGTTCCTCGTGATCAAATAAACTGGCATTTTCATCCGCCTAGTCTTTCACGTGATGCCCATAGGCAATCATGCGGTTATAACTTAGACTTGCTACACAATGAAATAATTGCTAGAAGGATCATAGACCACAAATGGTTTCCAGTTGCCAATCGACCTGGTGGGCATTATGAGACTTACGATATCAATTTGTGGCTAGAGGCTTGGATGCCATTCGATCTAGCGCATCAGTTTACAGACGAGCCTGAAGACATTAAGAAAATATATCCAATACCAGGGCGTTTTGTTGATTGGCGTGGCGCACCAACTGATTGGCGGATATATAACCCAGACTTTTATGATCATCGAAAAGAAGGTGGACTTAAACGTATGATTGGACGATGTCTGAACTTGAGGACACGATATAACAACATTAACGAGAAAGAATTAGATGCCGCTTTTAGTGATGCAGAGAGCGGTAAAAATGTATTGGTCGGAGTTACAAATCATGATTTTAGAGACATGGTTCCAGAAATTGAAGAGTTTGTTGATCTAGTTAAGAAGACTCAAAAAAAATATAATGATATTGATTTTCGTTGGGTAAATGTAGTTGAGGGTTTTAGGGCTGCTCTCAATATGGAGAAAAAACAACCTCCTAAATTTACTTTTAAGTTCAATGATGAATATTTACGAGTAACAACTGATGTTGATATATGGGGTCCCCAACCGTTTTTAGCATTACGCACTTTAGAGGGCAGATATTATCGAGATGACTTTATTAATGACGAAGGCAATCAATGGACATATGTTTTTGATGCACATACCATTAACAAAAAGGCATTAAGTCATTTGGGCGTTGCATGCAATGATGATATTGGCAATACCGTAGTTAATGTATATAGTTTTAAAACTAAGCAGTGGGATGAAAAAATATGGCATCAAAATGATTGGATTTAATCTAATAACGGACCAAATTAATCATCGTTATTAAATAGGCCTAAATCTATTATTTTTTTCACATATTAAGGAAATATGATTTCAAATAAGAGAATTTTTTCAACCGGAACAATGAGGACTGGTGGTACGCTTCTTCTAAATTTGCTATCAGTGCATTCAAAAATAGCAATGTTTAATGAAAGGGTTAATTATTTTCGTTTTTTTTATAATAAAAATAATTCGTTCTCATTAGAAAATGCCGAAAGAATGATTAATCATTACAAGATTCGTTTGCAGCATAGATCAAACATTACTTATAATTTAGACACCGTATTTAAATCAATCAAGCAGCATAAAAGTATAGATAACTCAGTACTGTACAATGAGTTAATGCAAGATTTAATCAGACCAACTGGCAAAGAGCTTTGGGGTGAGTATGCTAATTTGTCTTGGAGATATATTCCTAGTTTTTTAGACATGTTTCCAAATGGAAAAGTTATTCACATTTGTCGTGATTTGCGTGGTGTGCTTGCATCATTTGGAAAGATTAGCTATATGCCCGACAATCTATACTTAAATGCAATATTTAATTGGATTGACTCAGTTAATTATATAGAAAAGTATAAAAATAATATCTCGTCAAAAAATTATATGTTTGTTAAATTCGAAGACATTCATACAAATCCAGAAGAGACAATTCGTGAAATATGTGATTTTTTAGAGGAACCTTTTGAGGAGATTATGATTCAAGGGGATAAGTGGAAAGATCTTATTGATGAAAAAGTAACAAAGGTTAACATTTCAGTATATACCAATAAAAAAGTGTACGGATTTGATAAAAAACGCAATGAAACTTGGGTGGGCGAGTTGAAGCCTTGGGAGTTGGCGTTGTGTGATTTTTTGGCCGGTAATTTGATGGATAAGATGGGTTATAAGCGAACCAATGAGTCATTTACAGGTAGTGATATTGAGTATGGGTTGAATTTATTATATAGACAACCGTATCTTTGTAAGACCTTAGAGCATTTTTTAAAAACTGGCGAAGGTGTTGATTGTCATCCGGTAGATTCAGTTGACCCAATGAATTGGAGCGCCCCCGATAGTGGCTATAATAAATTCATTGATAGTCCAGCATATGGAAAATATATGAGTGATATGAAAGAATTAGAAATATATTTGAATAAAAAGTACGGATGATTTCTATAAAGAGTTTTAGTCGACGTCGGCTAAAATTATTAAATTTATTTTTTCTAGGTTAATACATGCCACCATTCAGTTTAATGTTGCATCATTTTTATGACCATAAAAATCACCCGAAAGGTCAGGGTGCTATTTCAGGGGATGATTTTGAATGTTTATTAGATTATATGACAAATAATTATAGTTTGCTCAATGCCAAAGATTGGATGAATCTTGCATTAGATGGGAGCCTTGATAAAGATGATGTTTGTCTAAGTTTTGATGATGGTTTAAGGTGTCAATATGATATCGCCCTACCTATTTTGAATAAAAGAGGCCTAACAGCATTTTGGTTTATTTATTCATCGGTTTTTGAAGGATCTATAGGCAAGATAGAACTGTATAGGTACTATCGCACCGTAAAATTCAAAGATATTTTCGAGTTTTATGAGGCTTTTGAAGTTCGACTTAAGAAATTTAACTTTTATAAAGAAGTAGAAATTAAGTTGCAAAAGTTTAATGCTTCAGAATATTTAATTGAGCACTCGATTTATACTGATCAGGATAGAAGGTTTCGTTTTATTCGTGATATCGCTTTGGGTTCTCAGAGATATGAGCAAGTGATGGATAGTATGATTTCTGATAGCGATATTAATGCAGATTTATTATTTAAACATCTATGGATGGACAATGATTGTATTAGAGATTTGCACACAATTGAGCATATAATTGGACTACACTCCTACTCTCATCCGACTAGATTAAGCGATTTAAGTATAAATGAACAATATGAAGAATATAGTCAAAATTACACACATATTAGTAGACTTCTAGGCGTTAATCCAACATCAGTCTCCCATCCTTGTAATTCCTATAATAAGGACACCCTTGAAGTGTTAAATAACTTAGGAGTGAATTTAGGCTTTCGTTCAAATATGTCACAACCCAAACCCTTGTCTTTATTGGAATTTCCAAGGGAGGATCACTCTATTATTATGAAGAAAGCCGGACTAAGATCCTAATTAATTTTAGTATTGACTAGTTGTTTTTTTACAATATACACGTTCTATATAAAAGAGTGGGTTGTTGTTTTTAATGATGATAAAATTAAATTTTATGAATGGCATTGTTTTAACTTATTAACTATTAAATTATGAAAAACAAACATCCTGCAGGCGACAAAATAAAAACAGAAGACAGCAATTGGCGATTTTCTGGTGACGTTGTAAATAATTTTGATGAGCATGTTAAAAAATCAGTGCCACTATATTTAGAAGGGCACCAGATAACTTGTGATTTGAGTAAGTTTTTTGTTAAAGATGATTCGGTTGTATATGAAATAGGTTGCTCTACAGGTGTTTTATCAATGAAGTTATCAGAATCTAATGCAACTAAGATTGGTGCTCGTTTTATTGGATTTGATATTGAGAAAGATATGGTGGATTATGCTAACCAGAGTTTAGGTAAAACAGATATCGATAATGTAAGTTTTGAACATGCTGACATTATTTCAACTGAGTTAGAGAAATCTGATCTCATTGTTTGTTATTACACCATACAGTTCATTCCACCCTCGGTAAGGCAAAAAGTTATTGAAAAATTGTACCAATCTCTAAATTGGGGTGGTGCTCTTATAATGTTTGAAAAAGTCAGAGCTCCAGATGCCAGATTCCAAGACATTATTAACACGATATATTTAGATTACAAATTAGAGCAAGGCTATAGTGAAGAAAATATTATCAGTAAAATGATGAGTTTGAAGGGCGTCTTAGAGCCTTTTTCAACGCAAGGAAATATTGACATATTAAAAAGAGCAGGGTTTGTCGATATTATGTCAGTGCAAAAGTATTTGTCTTTTGAAGGCTTTTTAGCTGTCAAGTGAATGACGCAAGAAAAAATAGATTTATTTATTAAGAACTCATCATCTTTTTATAAAGATGATGAGCTAGACAATATTGATAATAAGCACAAGGGTATTATTGAAAAGGCTTATAAGCAATTTTCTGAAAGTGTTAATTTAGCAAATCTAAAAAATTGGGCTGGCCAGTCTGATATGACTGTACCACCTCAATTATCTTTCTTGCAATTTAAGCATAGAGGAATATTTAAAGTTATTGTTATTTATTTTGCAAAATTAATATTGCGGAGAGAGGAATATAAACTTCTAAAATCAACACTTTTAGATGATATAGCGGTTATCAAAAGTAAAGAAAATGGGTCTAAATTGTTGGCAGATAATCCAGTACACCTTACTCCAGGTTCGAATATATTTTATCAGCATGAAGGCACAACTGTAAATGGTCGTTGGTTAAGGTATGTATATCAATTACAACAGATTAAGTCAAATAAACTGTTGAATGATAATCAAATATGGGTTGATGTTGGTAGTTATTATGGTGGCCTTGCCGGTTTAGTTAAAAAATATTTTTCAGATATTAGAATTATTTTGGTTGATTTTCATCACCAGTTGTGCCGTAGTTATTTGTACCTATCTGAGTTGTACCCGGAGGTTGAACATATATTTCCAGACAGTATTACACAATATAAAAACTTTAAGGATATACCGAATGGGTCTATTATGTATGTCCCAGTCTCTGAATACGATTCTATTCAAGACAATCAAGTGGACTTTTTTACTAACTCTTTTAGTCTTGGTGAAATGCGAAGAGAGGTTTTTAATTCATATGTTAATAGCCCTCTATATCAACAGGCTACAAATTTATACTTAATAAATCGTTTTGTTAGTGCACCTTTTTTTGAGCAAACGTATGACACTGATCTTAATATACTGGACTATAAACTGTATGAGAGTAATGTGACTTATTTTGATATGTTTCCCATACACCACTATATGCTATTAAAGAGAAAGGTATTAGGTAGAATTGAATTTAGAAATGTTAGTTCGCCTTATTTTGAGGTGATTATTAATCAAGGGCAGAAAAATGAAAAATAAATTTATTACTATTGGTTATGATAAAGTGAACAAAGTTGAAGTGGGCGATAATCTGCCGTTAGCTTTTTTTGGAGGACCTTGCGCTATTGAGTCGAAAGATCATGCATTTTTCATGGCTGATTCTATTGGGGAAATATGCGAGAAATTAAATGTACCTTGGGTATATAAGTCTTGTTATGATAAAGATTGTAGATCGTCACCTGAAAGTTTTCATGGTACAGGCTTAGAGAGTGGATTACAGATATTATCTGATGTTAGAGATGAGTTTAGAGTACCTGTGGTTTCTGATTTTTCGGATGCTGCATGGGCTAAATCTACGGGTGAAGTTTGTGATATGGTTCAAGTGCCAGCTTATTTGTGCAGGCAAACTTCGATATTGCGAGCGGCAGCAGAAACTGGTAGGCCCGTGCATTTGAAAAAAGGCCAGTTTATGAGTCCATGGAATATGAAAAATTCGGTCAGAAAGTTAGAGGCTCATGGGTGCAAGCAAATAATTCTAACAGATAGAGGTACTTTTTTGGGCTATGGTGCGTTGGTTAATGACATGACTAGTTTCCCAATTATGCAGAAAATTGGATATCCTGTGTGCTTTGATGCAACACACTCTGTTCAGTTGCCAACTTCAATGGGCAATATATCTGGGGGTCAAAGAGAGTTTATTCCATATTTAGTTCGTGCTGCAGTGGGTTGTGGTGTTAATGCACTATTTATGGAAGTGCACAACAATCCAAAAGCCGCTCTGTCAGATGCCAACACTGTATTAGATTTACAATATTTAGAAAATGTTTTGCATCAGGCAAAAATAGTGCATGAAACCCGCCTAGAATTATTGGAAAAATTTGGAGAAGATAATGTACATCCAGAATAAAAAAATGATTGTTAGTGAGGTGATGTTAGATACCAATAGCTTTCCCATTGTGACAAAAACTACCATTTTAAAAGCGGCATTAGAAAAAATGGATGACTTTCGCTTAGGTATTGCATGTATTACGGATAATGAAGATCAATTGCTAGGAATTATCACTGATGGCGATGTTAGGCGCAAACTACTTTCTGTGCAGAAACCTTTGTCCGCCTTTTTCATTGATGATGCGATTAATCAGGCAATCAAAAATCCGATTACCATTTCAAGTGATGTAACTTTGATTGATGCAGTTGATTTGATGGAAAAGAAGCAAGTTTGGGACTTGCCGGTTGTTGATAACGATAAATTAATCGGTCTATTACACCTTCACCCTGCAGTTAAGGCATTATTAGAAAGTTAATTGTGGGTATTTTTTCTTCTAAAGTAATAAAAATGCCTCTGAATAAGAAGGTGAATTTATTAGATGTAGGTGCTAGAGATGGTATTGGTTGGCCTTGGAATACGATGCAAGAAGATACGCTGGATGTGATTTTAGTAGAACCTGATCCAGTTGAGGCTAAGGCGCTAAAAGATCAGGGACATGGTCGTATTTTGCCTTATGCATTATGGAATGGAGAAACTACATTAACACTTAATATTAATAATTCTCCAGGGACTTCGTCCGTGTTTGAAGCGAATATGCCATTCTTACAACAATTTGATGATTCGCAGCGTTTTGAAGTAAAGGATAAAATCACCTTAAAAACAAAAACTATAGACAACTTGGCAAAAAATAATGAGATTGATTTGGTAGATTTTGTCAAGATTGATGTACAAGGTGGTGAGCTTGCAATATTACAAGGTGGCGAAAAATTTTTTAAGAAAAATATAGTAGGGTTAGAGGCCGAGGTAGAATTTGCACCGATGTACAAAGACCAACCTTTATTTAGCGATATAGATGTCTTTGCACGCGAAAAATTAGGTTTAGAATTGTGGGATATAAGTAAGGTTCATTGGAAGTATCAGCAGAAAAATTATAAGACACCCTTAAAGGGTAGGTTGATTTTTGGTGATGCGCTCTATCTAAGACCCATATCAACTCTTAATGAATGGCTTTCTGCAATGGACAAGGAAATAGCGTCAGAAAAATTGCATGCATTGATTGCTACCACAATTGCTTATGGTTTTTTGGATTATACATTTGCCATTATTAATACTTCTTTTTCTAAAGAATACCTAAGCAAAAAAGAAGAAGAAATTATTGCTAAACACCTTAGAAAAATATCTAGTAGTGTTTACCCTTTTAAGAACGGGAGTGGATTGTTATCCCACATACTAAACATTCTGATGTATAGTTTCAAACCTACACATGAAGGCTGGGCTAATGGTGAGTCGCGTATTGGTTCCAAAAAGACATTATTTTTTTGGTGGTCTTAATTGCTAGTTTTTATGAACTTTATAAATAAAATTTTTTATAAAGTTGGAACATTTCATCAAAAACTATTAAATATGTTTTTGAGTCAAAGTCGTAAAATTAGTCACAATGGTGTCGCAATGCAATTTTTCATACCCAATGCTCTAAATAGGTACCGTGTAAAAACTTTTTCAAGTAAAGAACCTGAGACATTAACTTGGATTGAATCATTTGATAAAGAATCTGTATTTTGGGATATTGGCGCTAATATTGGCCTTTATTCTATTTATGCT
The DNA here is from genome assembly GCA_028345955.1 of Candidatus Thioglobus sp. Lineage (GTDB taxonomy): Bacteria > Pseudomonadota > Gammaproteobacteria > PS1 > Pseudothioglobaceae > Pseudothioglobus. The sequence continues at coordinate 9,497 of JAOMEO010000005.1, read as the reverse complement.
GCCAAATATAACAATGCGCAAGTATATGCTTTTGAACCGTCAGTATTTAATTTAGAGCTACTAGCAAAGAATATTCATTGCAACACCCTTTCAGAGAAAGTTAGAATTTTACCTATAGCCTTAACTAGTCATTCGGGTTTTAATTTGTTTAGGATGAATAATCCAGTATGGGGTGGAGCTCTATCAACTTTTGGTGAAGACTATGATCAGCATGGAAAAAGCTTTAACACAACATTTGAATATATATTCCCAGGTGTAACTGCTGATAAAGTAGTAGAATTACTTTTTGTACCAAAGCCAGATTATTTAAAGATAGATGTAGATGGGATTGAACATTTAGTTTTAGAAGGTTGTGGCAATATTTTAAAAGTTGTTAAAAGTGTACTCATAGAGATCAATGATGATTTTGAGAAGCAATCTCATGACTCAAAAAAACATTTACTTCAAGCCGGTTTAGTGCTAAGAGACAAATTTTATCTTGGCTCTGGAAATCATTACAACCAGCTTTGGGTTAGGGAAGGCTAATGTCTTATTATCCCATTTTAAATGCACCATACTGTTCAGGAGAAACTACACTCTATAATTTCCCGCCAAATAATTGGGAACCTGCGGACAAGGTTAATCAATATGTAAATTTAACTTTTACTCAAGATGGTATATGGCGTAGCTTGACTTTAGGTAATCTGGATTACCAGGCATATAAAAAAATTGACAATAATGACGTTACTAATTTAATTCCTGAAGGTGCTTTACCGTTATTGTCACTCAGTAAATCTATGTTGCCAAGAACTAGTAAGGAATTGCCTGTTCTGAATTGCAACCATACAGTTGTGCCAGCGTACCGTTCAACACTGAGTTTAAAGTCTGATTCTGCCACAACCAGTTACCAAGGAGAAGTAAACCCTTTTCCACCACAAGCATCATTATTAACATTCTCGCCGTTTTTGCAATTCGGTGTAGATATTGAAAACTACTTGTTGCTTTTGAATTTGGAAAAGTTACCGCAAAATAGAATGGTAGAGGTGGAAATTTACGATGCACATAGCAAGTTGATGAAAAAGAAACAAGATGCCTATAGTAACAGAGTCAACATTATCTCACTGGGTGATGCAGAGTTTGACGAGCAAAGCTTACCAGTTGTTATATGTCGTGAAATGGCAGCAATACCTTTATATTTTTCAAGCTACAAGAAGGGCAAATTATTGAGTTTAGAACATACCCATCCACCCGCTTCATTTGTAGTACACGGGAATCGTTTTGATGTACAAAAACAGTTAAAACAATATTGGTTTTCACAACTTAGAAATGATAAGTAATTTATTAAGAAAAGCAAAAAAAGCGCCATGGGTTTTGAGTCAACCATTGACAAACAAACCAAGCGATCCCCTAGCAGTAATTAGCGATTTGTTTATTTGGCGAGATCATCAAGAATGGAATACATATTTTGAATTGCTAGATCTTTCGAGTTTATTTGGCGATAATGATGAGCATCAAGTTGACATTGTTTTTTTTGATGATAATGGTAATCAATTTCATCAGCAATCTGTTGAGTTAAATGGTTTGCATAGGCAGGTTTTGGAAATTTCTAAATTATTATCAGCATTAGACCAATTGCCTTGCGATTATGGAACTTTCAGTATTTTTCATCAGAAAGTCCCGGATAGTGTATTGAGTCTGGAGTCATTCATCGCAGAGCGTGGTTACGTGAGTTATCAGTATAAAAATACACCATTACGCTCTTATGTACATGGAAATTTAGATGCGATTGATGATAGTTTGATGCCTCTGTGTGGTAGTAGTTTATTGGGTCGTTTATATAATCTACAATATTTATTAGAACCAAATAAATCCTATGAAATTGCATTGACTAATGCCAGTTCAGTCAATAAAAAAACTATATTTCAAGTAGTGGATTATAATGGTATAAAACAAATAGAAAAGTGTACTACACTAAAGCCTAAGCAAGTTTTCGTATTTTCTATTGAGGATTTATCAATCGTCAGTCGATTGATTATCAAAAGCAAAATGATTATGGCCCGTCCTGTGGTGTTTTGTTTTAATAATGATAATATGGATGTATTTCATGGATAAAAAACTTATATTATCTGGTTGAACTTCCGATTAAAAAATACAGACTTTTTTTAACTAAAAATTTAACAAAATAAATGAATAAAAATACTGAACAAAGAATTACTTTAAAGAAAAAAATGAAAAACCGTGAAAAAATGTTTGCAGGATGGGTATCCTACGCCCACCCATCGATTACCGAAACATTTGCATTGGCTGGCTTTGATTTTATTGCTATTGATATGGAACATTCAACCATAACGACAGAGCAGGCACAGAGAATTATTGCCGCTTCTCAAGCACAAGGTGTACCATGCCTGCCTAGACCCGTCTCCCACTCTAACGACTGGATAAAACCTTTACTGGAGTCTGGCGCTGATGGCATGTTAATTCAGATGGTTAATAATAAAGAAGAATTGCAAAATATAATTCAGAATATTTACTACCCTCCAATTGGAAATAGGAGTTATGGAGTTAATCGTGCGCATGATTATGGCTTCTCATTGAATGAATATTTTAGTGAATGGAATGAATCTACAAGTTTTATTATTCAAATTGAGTCTATAGAGGCAGTTAACAACATCGATGATTTACTTGAGTTTGATGAGGTAGATGGTGTAATGATTGGACCAATGGATTTGTCAGGTTCGTTAGGTATTCCAGGACAAACCAATCATCCTAGTGTAATCGAGGCTTCAAAGAAAGTGATTAAGGCATGTGAGAAATATCAAAAAAGTTGTGGTACTCAAGTTTCTGATACAACTGAAAAGGCAATTGAGGATTTATTTGATTTGGGCTACACTTTTGCGATTCTTGGATCTGATTTATTTGTATTATGGCGTTGGGCAGAAAAAATGAAGAACATTATGGAGAAATTGAAACAATGAGTTATACGGATAAATTATTTGATATACAAGGTCAAGTAGCAGTGGTTACTGGTGGAGGAGGATATTTGTGTAGCGCTATGGCAATTGGTTTAGCTAATGCTGGTGTAAAAGTTGCTGTATTAGATCTAAGGTTAGAAAAGGCACAGTTTGTAGCTGATGAGATTATCAGCGCTGGTGGTGAGGCGATTGCGTTGGCTATTGATGTTACCAGTAAGCAACAACACATTGAATCGCTTAATGCTGTTTTAGATAAGTTTGGTGGTGCTAATATATTGGTAAATGGTGCAGGAACTAATTGCCCTACGCCATTTTTTGATTTGAGTTTAGAAGAGTGGCAAGGCGTGATGGAATCACAAATAACTGGCACTTTTTTAGGGTGTCAAGTATTTGGTGAGTATATGGTTAAGGAGCAATCTGGCTCTATTATTAACATATCTTCTGCTTCTGCGGACCCTCCTTTATCGAAAGCATTTACTTATTCTGTTGCTAAGGCAGGCATTAAAAATTTGACTCAAAATTTAGCTAGAGAATGGGCGACAGATGGAGTGCGTGTTAATGCTATTCGCCCTGGATTTTTACCAACAGAATGGAACCAGAAAAATTTTATTACTAAAGAAAGAGAGAAGTCAATTTTAGGACATACGCCAATGAATAGATACGGCACTCCTGATGAGTTAATTGGCGCAATAATTTGGTTGGCTTCTGACGCTTCTAGTTTTGTAACAGGTGCCGAGATTGCAATTGATGGCGGTTTTAGTTGTATGACAATTTAAGGATATTTAAAAAATGAAAAAAACAGTTATTATTACAGGCGGTAACAAGGGTATTGGCTTGGATATTACTAGAGTGTTTGCCAAAGCAGGTTACGAAGTATTTGTAGGTGCTAGAGAGAAAACTAGGACTTTAGCGGAGCTTGGCGACAGTGTACATTTTATTAAAACCAATGTTAAGTTTGAAAAAGATCATCAAAATTTAGTTAAAGCTGCTTTAGAAAAAACTGGAAGATTGGATACTTATATTAATAATGCAGGGTTTTCAGCGTGGCGCAGCATTGGCAACATTGATGAGGAATTCCTAAGCAATGTATTAGATACAAACCTTAAAGGTGTTTTTTGGGGCTGTAAATCGGCATTAGCGATAATGGAGTCAGGTGCAAATATTGTTAATATTTCTAGTATTGCAGGTAAACGAGGTAGTAGCAATAACTCGGCTTACTGCGCATCTAAATTTGGTGTTAATGCTATTACTCAGTCATTGTCAAAAGAAGTTGGCAAGAAAAATATTAGAGTTAATGCTGTTTGTCCAGTTATTGTACCAACAGATGGCTTAATAGAGGCATTAGACGAACCTGAATCTCCTGCATACGGCAATATAGAGGGGTTTATCGATAACTTCCGTAAGACGCAAGCAGCATTGCCCGAATTGCCACAAGGTGGGCAGATTGGCAAAGCGTGCTTATTTTTAGCTTCTGACGCATCTTCTGCAATTACGGGGCAGTGTATTAATGTTGATTGTGGAGTATTTCCTCAGTGAAGATTGTCGGCATAATACCTGCTCATATGGCGTCTATTCGTTTTCCAAAAAAAATTCTATTTGATATACATGGCTTGCCAATGATCGAACATGTGCGACGTAGAGCATTATTATCTAAAGAGTTGGATGATGTGCTCGTTGCCACTTGCGATGTTGAAATTGCAGATGCTATAGAGTTTTATGACGGAAAGGTTATCATGACAAACAATAGTCATAAAAACGGCACCAGTCGTGTTGCTGAAGTAGTTAACAATTATGATTGTAGTCATGCATTATTATTGCAAGGGGATGAGCCTCTATTATTGCCTCAACATATTGATAGCATAATCCACAGTATCAAGAAAAATCCCGAAAAAGATGCGTGGAATGCTACTGGCAGTATCAATATAGAAGATGAATTAGATTTGTATTCTTTTGTAAAATGTGCTGTTACAAAAGATAATAAAATTATGCATTGTTTTCGAAAAACGCCATATTTTAGCGATATAAAAATCCAGCAAAAATTTGTTCGTAAAATTTTAGGTGTTATAGCTTATAGAAAAGATTTTTTACTAAAGCTTAATCAATTGTCAGAATCAGAAATTGAATCTGCTGAGTTTATTGAACAGATGAGAATTATTGAAAGTGGATATGATTTATATTCTGTTCCTGTTACTCCAAGCCTTCCTTCGATTAATGAACCTCATGAAGTTGATATTGTTTTGGAGCGCTTGATGAGTGATCCAGAACAAAGTTATATTCTGAAACAAATTTTATTGTAGTATGGCTTTTTCAAAGAAAGGGTTTATTGAGTTAGGTGGATAGTAGTCAATATAAATTATTATGTAAGGCATGCGATGAAGCTATAAACAAAGATAAGAATTTTTATAGAGTCTCAATTCCTAAGCTACATGTAATGAAAGAGCATCCTGTATTGTTGAAGCAGTACCAGACTTTATTTGAAAATGTTTTTGGTAATGCATCTGTACAATTAAAGAAATCATCAGAAAAAAGTGGACTATTTCAGAAAATATTAAATATCCTTTCATTTAACTCTTCTCAGAAACTAGATTTACCTTATTGCAAAAATTTTGATACGATTATTATTTCGCATTTAGTTAACGCTGACCATTTAAATAATAACGATTTTTATTTTTATGATATACCTAGTTATTTAAATCATAAGATTAATCCATTAGTTGTGTTAATTAATCACACCAACAAGGATTCTGAAGTTTTATCAAAGAAGTTAGATAACTCTAAGGTTTTTAAAGTTATTCTTCCAAAAAAGTTAAATTTTAGTGGTGAGGCTAAAATTATTCTTGGCTTGATTAAGGAACTAATTTTAATAAGAATTTCTTCTTATAGAGAGAAAGGCTTATTGAGGCAAGTTTTAAAATTCTCTTCTAAGCCTAGTGGATTTAGTGGCGCTCTATTTGCTTTAAGGCTTGGTAAGCAAGTTAATACAATATTAAACTCTTTTAAACCAAAGGCGGTGATAACAACTTATGAGGGTCATTCATGGGAAAGAGTGATATATGGAGTTGTATATCAGTATGACCCAGATTTATTGCGTATTGGTTATCAACATTCAGTCATAACAAAAATGGCACATTCAATTGCCAGGCCACTTGGAAAAAAATATGATCCGGATTTAATATTGTGTTCTGGAACGATAACTCATGCTTTATTACAAAAAGCGTTGGAAAAATCCCATACAGAATTGTTAGTTCTAGGCTCTAGTAAATCATTATCTCAACTTAAAGTTAAAAATAGAAAAAAAGATAAAATTTGCCTTGTAATACCAGAGGGTGTTGTTGAAGAGTGCGACATGTTATTTAATTTTTCCATTATGTGTGCCAACGTCTTGCCAGATATTAACTTTATATGGAGGCTGCATCCAGTAATCTCTTTTGAGAAAGTTTTAGCATATATGTCAATTAAGGCGGAAGATTTGCCCAATAATATTATAATTTCTAACCTATCATTATCAGAAGATATTTCTAGGTCAAGCTTTGCACTTTATAGGGGAACAACTGCAATAATTGAGGCTATCTATGGGAATCTTATTCCAATATATTTATCAGATGATAGTGATTTAACAATTGATTTTCTACATAGTGTTGGCAAAGATAGAAAGATTGTAAGCAGTGTTAAAGAGTTTAAGGGGGTAATTGAGGACGATACGCCATGGGATAGCAATAATATAATTAATTATTGTGAAAATTACTTTATGGCATTCGATTATTCAATTTTTCAAAAAATAATAAATAGATAATTCTTGATTGGATTTTCGATATTATCATTAATATTAATTAAATAAAAGAGGTGAAAAATGTCAGTTATATGGAAAACTGTCAATGATGATGGTCTTTTGTTAGTTGACAAGACAGTGCATTTTCTACAAAAAGAATTTTGCCCTCTTGGGGCTGATAATATATGGTCGACTGAATATTTTCTATGGAAGCTCGGTCAAAATAATCCGGCCGGTAGTGGATATATGTCAGTTGCTTTAAGTAAAAATAAAGTAGTCGGGTCTATTTCAATTACAAAGAAAAGATTATTAATTGACGGGGTTAATGTTATTGGTGGTGAGGTGGGTGATTCTTACTCACTGCCAAAAGCAAGAAGAGGCACACCAGCTGAAATGAGCTCGATCAATTCTAATCCGAGAAGTTTTTTGAATAGAAGTATTTTTGTTAGATTGGTTTCAGAAGTTCAACAGAGAGCTGAGAGTGACGGCATTAACTGTATATATGGTACTCCAAATAAAAACTCTTATCCAGGATATATAAAACGTTTAGGTTATATTAATATTGAAAATATAAAATATAGAACTTATTCTCATTATACGGCATCGTTTTTTCAAAAAAAATATTCCTTTTTTGGTAAAAAGTCAGGCATATTTGTAGATTTTAACAAGAATATTCTTATTGGTTGTAATAATCTTTTAAGCCATGTTTTGATTGGAAAGGGTATTGATATTGATCATAACATTCCAAGTCTAGATGATATTGATATTTTTTGGGATAAAGTTAAGCCAGCAAGTGGTTTTTCATTGATTAGAGATTCAAAATACTGGGAATATAGGTACAAAAAAAACCCTATATCTGAGTATACTTTTCACTCTATATATAGGCATGGCTTAATGGCTGGAATTATTGTTAGTCGTATAAGGAGAACCACCAGTAATTTAAAAAGTGTGTATATAGCTGAATGGATGCTAGATAAAAATATTAGTTTAAATTACTGTATTTTAGAAGTGCTAGATTTTTATAAGAAAAAAAATATTGACTCATTTCATTTTATTTCACAAGAATCTGATATAAGTTTAATAAATTCTTTTGGTTGTTTGTTTTTTCCTAGAAAGCAAGTTAGTATTATTTTTACAGATACAGATTTCAATAGATCTCTTGATAAAAGAGATACTAATTTTGATTTTTACTTAGGCTCAACTGATGCTGTGTGAGTTTTAAACAGTATAAAATATATTGAATATTGTTCAAATTTGCTTATTGAAATCGGCTAAATATTAGAACAATCCGCACCTTTCCTAAAGTATAATTTTTTTATTCAAATAATTCTAATAGTTCTAATAATTCATGTTAAGAAACTCTTCTATTCTTATTACTGGCGGGACAGGTTCATTTGGTAACAAAGCTGTTTCAATGACACTTGAAAAGTATAGTCCAGAGCGAATCGTTATCTATTCACGTGATGAAATGAAGCAGTGGGAAATGGCCAAACTATTTGTGAATGATCCTAGAGTTCATTTTATAATTGGCGATGTACGAGATAAAGAGCAATTAACTCGTGCGCTTGATGGTATTGATAATGTGATTCATGCCGCTGCAACAAAAATTGTCCCTACTGCTGAATGCAACCCATTTGAGTGCATTAAAACAAATATTAATGGTGCAATGAATTTAATTAATGCATGCATTGACACTAAAATTAAAAATGTGGTAGCCTTATCAACCGACAAGGCTAGCGCCCCAGCAAGTTTATATGGTGCAACAAAGCTAGTATCTGACAAGCTATTTGTTGCCGGAAATTCAAATACTAATGGACATAAAACTCGATTCTCAGTTGTTCGATATGGCAACGTTATGGGTTCGAGAGGGTCTGTAATACCCTTTTTTTTAAAAAAAGGAAAAAATGAAAGCCTTCCTATTACTGATAAAAGAATGACACGCTTTATGATTACTCTTGAAGAGGCGGTTGAATTAGTTTGGCATGCTTTTGATGATATGGTTGGTGGTGAAATATATGTTAAGAAGATCCCATCTATGAAACTGGTTGATATTGCTAATGCTTGCAAGCCTAACGCTTTGCAAAAAATCATAGGCATTAGGCCAGGTGAAAAACTTCATGAGCAAATGATTGGAGAGGAAGATGCAATGTATACATATGAATACGACGATTATTTTAAAATTTTGCCAGTAATATATGACTGGAGTAAGGATCCAAATAGAATAAAGGATGGCGTAAAAGTAAAGGATGATTTTCGGTATTCTTCAGATCTAAATTTAGATTGGATGTCAATTAATGAATTAGAAGACTGGATTAATCAAAGTATGGGTCAAGTTAAGGGTGAGTAATTATATTAATAATGACAGAAAGAGCACACAAAAACCAAAATTACTCATTACTGGCGGCACAGGTGTATTAGGTAGTGCTTTAGCTGAAGAATTGGATTGTTTGTATGATTGTATTCCGTTAGCAAAAAACTCAATCCCTGATAATGGGGCGAGGGTTGATTTAACCGATAAGAATGAAAGCAATAGTATTTTAAATAAGGTTTATCCTGATGTCATTATTCATGCAGCTGCCTTAACTGATGTTGATAGTTGTGAAAAAAATCTGAAGAGTGCATTTCAATTAAATGTCCAAGCAACTCGATATATAGTTGATTGGATTTTGAAACAAAATAAAAGTATAAGGCTGGTTTATATCTCAACTGATAGTGTATATGATGATTGTGAGAGTGGCTGTGGTGAAGGAGCGGCGCTTCCTGGTAATGTTTATAGC
>JAOMEO010000041.1 GCA_028345955.1 Candidatus Thioglobus sp. | reverse complement strand
ACCTCTATCTCACCTAGGTCTGAAAGTAATTTTCTAGCTGTAGCAAGGCCCTTGTCAATATCAAAACTCTCATCCAGGTAGGGATCGTTAATTAAACCTTTCCAGCCAACAGTTGTTCGTGGCTTTTCAAAATAAACGCGCATCACAATAAAGAGATCGTCTTCCAACTCTTCTTTTAATTTCAAAAGCTTTTTGGCATATTCTATTGCAGCCTTTGTATCATGAATCGAGCAAGGACCAACAAGGACCATAAGGCGCTTGTCCTCGCCATAAAGTATTTCTTTAATTACTTGTCTAGCGTTAAAAACACCTTGTGAAGCCTTCGCAGATTGCGGAATTTTTTTTATGAGAGTATTTGGTGACACCATAGGTGCGCTCGATATTATTCGAACGTTGTCAGTATTGTACTTCATGAACTTTATTTTTTATTTGTAATTAATGCATATGCAGAATGATTATGAATAGATTCAAAATTTTCTGACTCAAGACAATAGTAGTCAATTTTTTCATTGTTATTTAATTCAACAGCAATGTCTCTTACTATGTCTTCAACAAAGGCAGGGTTGTCATAAGCTCTCTCAGTGACAACTTTTTCGTCCTCACGTTTCAAAATGGCATAAAGTTCACTTGAAGCTTTTTGTTCGGCTAAATCAATCAAATCTTCTAAATATAGTTCGTGTCCTTCTGTAGCTTTAGCTTCTATTGTTATATGCGATCTTTGATTATGTGCACCGTATTTAGCAATGCTTTTTGAACATGGACATAGACTTGTAACTGGCACTATAATCTTCAACGTTAAATCAGGTTTGCCGTCAATAATTTTGCCGCTCAAAGTAGCATGGTAGTCTAACAAGCTTTCAACACCCGAAGATGGCGCGGATTTTTTACGAAAAAAAGGAAAATCAACAATAACATGAGAACTTTTTGAGTTAAGCTTGTCAGCTACTGTCTGAACTAAATTCATGAAAGTTTGGACACTAAAGACACATTCTTTTTCGTTTAATATTTCAACAAATCTTGACATGTGAGTGCCCTTAACATTTTCTGGCAGTCTAACAGTCATTGTAAAAGTAGCCACAGACGAAAATGACTCTTGATCACGATTAATAAAATTAATGGGGTGCAATATATCCTTAATACCAACTTCGTTAATGACAATATTGCGAATATCTGTAGTATTTTGTGTATCTGGTAGGTGTTTGTTTTGCATTTTAATTATTCCGAATAAGTGACTGCAGATCTTGGTGTTTCCAAAATTAAGACTTCTTTCACTTTAACATTTTCGGACAAATTGATAAAAAGGAGGATTATACCTCTTTGAAACTCAGAATTACACCTAGAATCAGTGCTAGATTAGTCTTCTACCTCAATATATTTAATGTTTGTTACGTAACCGGGTCTTAGTTCTTTTCCACGTCTGGCACGATGACTAACAAAGTGAATCCAATCTTCAGGCTTATAAATTGGTTTCCTCTTTCCATAATATACTCGCAACTTTTGAGTTTGATTAAGGGCGCATAGACCAGTAATATGCTCTTTTCTTGCGATCAAATCTGTAGCTGGAATCTGGATTAGTTTGTTACCCTTGCCTTTTGAAAGTAGGGGTAGTTCAGCTATTGGAAATATAAGCAACCTTCCTCTATTGGTTGCAACAGCAACGTATTGACTCTCAAGATCCTCAACCAGTACGATTTTCATAACTTTGGATTTACTAGGTAATGTGATTGCGTTTTTACCAGACTTAGTTTTAGATTGAAGATTGCCTAGGTTTGATATAAATCCATATCCTACGTCTGAGGCAAGTAGCACAAGTTGTTCATTATCACCCATCACCACATCTATAAATTCAGCCCCTATAGGTGGCGTCAATCGCCCAGTTAATGGTTCACCCTGACCCCTAGCACTCGGCAAACTACTAGCCAGTAAGGTGTATGAACGGCCTGTAGAATCCATAAAAAAAGCCATTTTATTGCTTTTTCCTTTGGCGTTTTGAAGATAAGCATCTCCAGCCTTATAGTTGAGTGAAACAGGGTCAATTTCATGACCCTTGG
>JAOMEO010000040.1 GCA_028345955.1 Candidatus Thioglobus sp. | reverse complement strand
GTTACGACAAAAATCAAGCATCCCGATTATCATGCTTACGGCTGCCAGTGATGACCTAGACCGCATATTGGGTTTGGAATTAGGGGCAGACGACTATTTAGGCAAACCGTTCAATCCTAGAGAGCTCTTGGCTCGAATTAAGGCGCTTCTCAGGCGTACGCATACAGATCCCGAAGAAGAATCATCTGATGACCAAATTGAAATAAACTATGCCGCCAGAAAAGCTTCTATATTAGATACGGAACTAGAGCTAACAGGTGCAGAGTTTGATTTACTTTGTGTTTTTCAAAAGAATATTGGAACCGTCTTGAGTAGGAATGAAATTGGTGAGCTATTACATGGAAGAAGGATTGACCCACTTGATCGTTCCATCGATACCAATGTAAGCCGCTTACGTCAAAAGCTTAGCGATCATTTTGAAGGAGAAATTATCCAGAGCGTTCGAGGTAAGGGATATGTACTTCTTTTGAAAGAATGACAACAAAAAGCTTTAACCTTTCTTGGTTAATACCAAAAACTGTTGTAGCCAGAATGACCTCTGTGCTCTTTATTGGAATCGTTATCGCGCAAATACTGGGTGCTTTGTTGTGGTATGAACAGCTCCATTCATCTGAAAGAGATAGAATGGTTGAGGTGTCGGAGTCTATGGGCTCCCGTATAGGTCAAACTATTGCGTTTTTTGACACATTACCAAAGCAGTATCGTCATGTAGTTCTTGATCAATTGCGAGACATGGGTGGCACTCGTTTCTTTGTTTCAGTAAACAAACAACATATTGATTTAGTTCCGATTGCAGAATCTGAATTTTCTGTATTGGTTCGAGATAACTTGCAAAAAAGTATGTTTGCCCAAATTGGACAGATTGATGATATGGAAATTACATTCGTCAATTTTGATAATCTAAAGATATTAACAGGCAATAACTTGATGGTGTCATTATCGCCAGAATGGAAAAGATTTGCACTTCTAGAGCCTGGTGACGAAAGTCCTGTTGCGGTCATTCAATTTCCAATTGACGTAGATGAATGGATGTATTTAGCGGCGGTCGTTCCCAAAGGAGAATTGTTGCTCGGTATTGATTGGATTACTGGTGAACGAATATTTAACCTTTTGGCGGTGTCACTTACAGTTCTCTTATTAACTTTTGTGTTTGTTAGATGGCTTGTTCTGCCGCTTAAAATGTTAGCCCAACAGGCAGATCTTCTGGGTAAAGGACGTAATCCACGCCAGCTAGAAGAAAAAGGCTCCAAAGAGATGGTGGCCACGATAGGCGCTTTTAATTCTATGGCCATGCGTATACAGAGATTTATTACTGATAGAGACAACACATTCGCAGCGATCTCTCACGACTTAAAAACACCACTAACTAGAGCAAGATTAAGGGTTGAGTCTATGAAGGATGACGATATAAAAGAAAGTTTGATTGGAGATTTGGACTACCTTGGAACTATGGTAACTGGAAGTTTGCAAATCATATCAGATGGTGTTGAATTTGAGCATACTAGTGAAATTAATTTAACTGAGATGCTGGATACAATTCTTAAAAAAGAAGAGATACTTGGTCTCCCTATTGAATTCGATATGACAAAAAATATTACAATGAAGGGGAGAGCTCTTGCCATTGAGCGTCTTTTTTCTAATTTAATCAATAATGCAATGACTTACGGTGAAGGGGTTGAACTGAAAGGGAGAAAACTACGCAATGGAATACTCATAGAAGTTATGGATAAGGGCCCTGGCTTGAGTGATGCTGACAAAGAAAATGTTTTTAAGCCATACTATCGCTTGGAACACAAACTAAGTGAGACTCATTCTGGTTTGGGAATGGGTATAGCAAGAAGTATTGCCAATATTCATGGTGGCGAGCTTGAATTGAAAGATAGGTCAGGAGGCGGCTTGATTGTTGAGGTTTACTTTCCTTTGTAGAATCTTATTGCAAGATGCCGAAATTCACTAGTAAAGAGTTTTTGTTGGAACATATTAGTTCTATCATGTCTTTTTATCACCCCCGTTGCATCGACCGAGAAGTTGGGGGTTTTTTTCAAAACTTCCGTGATGATGGTAGTATCTATGATTCAAGGACTCGGCATTTGGTTAGTAGTACCCGCTTTATCTTTAACTATGCGATGGCTGCAAAAGAGTTTAATAAT
>JAOMEO010000004.1 GCA_028345955.1 Candidatus Thioglobus sp. | reverse complement strand
CAGATAAAACTTTTCCTGCTACTGCAACAACGCTTCAAGATCGTATTGGTGCATCATGTCCTGCATTTGACCTGCAGGCAGTTTGTGCTGGCTTTGTTTTTGCCTTATCAACTGCACAGCAGTATATAGAAAACGGAGTTTTTAAAAATATATTAGTCGTTGGCAGTGAGACAATGTCAAAAGTAGTAGACTGGAATGATCGGTCAACCGCTATTCTTTTTGGAGATGGTGCTGGCGCAGTTATATTAAGTAAAGATAATATTACAGGAATAAAGCATTCAAAAATTTATAGCGATGGTAGTTTTTTATCATCACTTCACGTTAATAACAATGGCATTAACGAGACTGGAACTATTGAAATGGCTGGCAATGAAGTTTATAAAATTGCCGTCAATCGACTCTCAGATCTTGCAGAAGAAATGCTAAAAGATTGTAATATGACATCTGATGATCTCGCATGGATGGTTCCACACCAACATTTAATAACCCAATTGAAGGATTTGGAACATTTTCAGTATTCTGTATCACAATGGACCCCATGATTGCAAATTGCAATAGGGTCTCTGGCTTTGAGTCAATATTTGCACCCAAGTCAAGGACATGTATATGACCCTTCATAGTTGGAATACTTCCCATAATGGCAGGCCGATCAACACCTTCGATTGTTTTTAGAATAAATCGAGCTATTGCCATCAAAGCTCCAGTATTACCGGCACTAACGCAGGCGTCTACAGTCCCATTTTCAATAAGGTCAATTGCTACCCTCATTGAGGAGTCTTTTTTATGTCGTAGAGCAGTAGAAGGGGAGTCATCCATGCTGATGACTTCAGATGCATGTGTAATAGAAATTCGATCTAAAAAAGCTTTATAAATTGAGTGTTTATTTAGCTCTTTCTGAATACCTTTTTCGTCACCTACAAAGTGGAGATGAATATCTTCATAGATACCTAAAGCATTGATTCCGGCTTCCACGGTAACAGGAAATCCGAAGTCACCGCCAGAGGCATCAATTGATACCTTAATTGTCATAAAATTATTTAGGTTTCTACTTCTTCGATGTCTTCGGCAGTAGATTTAAGAACCTGTTTGCCGCGATAGTAGCCATCTGCAGTAATGTGATGTCTCAAGTGAGTTTCTCCCGTCTCTTGGTCTTCAGATAACGCTGGATTTTTCAATGCATTATGGGAACGACGCATACCTCTCTTTGAGGGAGTTTTTTTGCTTTTTTGTACTGCCATTGTTCACTCCTTGCCGTTATCGGCCATTTGAATTTTTTTTAGTATAGCGAAAGGATTTTCAGCTTTTTCCTCAACTATTTCTTGTTTAGTCATTACTTCCGTACAATCATAATCATGAGTTGGCACCATTGGAATTGATAACAGGATTTCGTCGCAAATTAAATCATGTGTTGCCAATTCATCCTCTTCTGTTACATATATTTCATAATGTGAGCCTAATTTTTCACCCTGCTTCTCATGTTTTACAAATGCCAAATTAAAACTAACATTCAAAGAAATAGGCAGCTCCCCTAGACATCTTTGACAAACTAATACAATATCTAATGAAATTATCCCATCAATGCAGGGTGTTTTATCATTATCTAAGTAAAACGATAAGTTTATATTTATCTTATCTGTTTTATTACTAGCAATCTCACTTATTCTAGGTAGGTCAGAAATTTGATATTGGCCTGACAAGCTAACTTCTTTTTTAGCAAAGTTAATTAATTTTAGTTGAGCTGGTAGGCTGTTACTTAATTCCATTATCTATTTTCTAATAGCCAAAATATTTTACCAGAAACTTCTTTTATTTTAAATTACTTTGTCTCTGTCTTCTACATTCAAAAAGGGCTATTCCAGTTGCAACAGAAACGTTAAGACTTTCAACGTTTCCTATCAGTGGTATTCTTGCCAAGTAGTCGCAGGTTTTCTTTATAAGTTGTCTAAGACCTTTGGCTTCAGTACCCATTACAATCACTATTGGGTCACTAAGATTGACATCATATATTGAAGTTTTAACGCTACCGTCAAGACCCACTACCCACAGTTCTTTGCCTTGTAGTGCTTTAATCGTTCTTACTAGGTTTGTTACTTGAAATATCTTAAGTTGGTTTATTGCACCAGCTGACGTTTTATAAACAACGGAATTTATAGGTGCTGAGCCATCTTTATTGACAACAACGCAATCGACCCCTGCAGCATTGGCACTTCTAAGGCAGGCACCAAGATTTCTTGGGTCTTGAATAGAATCTAGTATCAGTATAAGAGGGTTTCTTGGAAGATTTGTAATAAAGTCAATCAATGCTTCTTGACCTGGCAATGAAGGCAAAAGAACTTCTGCAATAATACCTTGATGAAGCTCTCCTTTGACTAAACGATCAAGTTCTTTTTTGTCAATTTTTAAAAGATTTATTTTCAGATTACTCAAAAGTGAGGTCATTTTGCTCATACGACCATCATTTCTTCCAGATTGAATAAAAACCTTGAGAACATATTCTGGGTTTGAATTTAGTTGGGCTTCAATACTATGAAAGCCGTATATATATATTGATTTAGACATTCAGAAAAAAAAATAATTACAGTTTATCACTATATATCTTAATGTAAGCGGAATCTCTTAGATCTTTCAGCCAGTCAGTATAGAATTTCTGAGATTTTGAGTAAATAATTTTCTCTTTACACTTTTCCAAATCAGGATCAATATATCGCTCGTCAACTTTTATTGCAATTGCCCAGCCCTCGTCAGTAACATAGATGCTAGAAACTTCTCCCTCTTGAAGAGAATCCAACATTTCTATAGTTGGACTGTCGACCAACAACCAGTCTGAAAGGCCACCATTTACATAACTTGGATGTTGAGAATGCAACTTTGCAAATACATCAAAAGAAGCACCTTTTGTTATATGGTTTGAAAGTTTTAATAGAAAATTTCTGACATCTATCTCTTGATTATTGTTAGTTTTATCCAACTTTTCTATTTGAGAGATGATAATTTGAGCTACCCTTATTTGTTTAACATTTTTCTTGTTGATGGTGTTAATACAATTGAAGTTAACTTCATCATCAGTTAGATTAAACTTCAAGTCTTTTGTAATGATTTGCTGTAACTTAAGAATTTTGAGTCTATTTAAAATTTCTAAACGTAACGATGGAAATTCTGGATATGATTTAAGTTGTTCTAAAGTGATATTATTGTTGTTTGCGACTTGTGTTAAAACTTCAAGGATATCGTTTTGTGAAGGATTCACTTCAAGTTGATTAGCTTTTTCTATTTGAAGGACAAATTCAATTTGAGAATCAATGATTTCTAATTTTTCATCTAATGAATTGGTATCAATTAGTTGATTTTCTATAGAATTAAAAGTAATAATATTTTCATTTACTAAAGCAATAATGGTGTTGTTATTGGAGGCGCCACTAGCTCCTAATGAAAATAACAGGAGAGCTATTACTGCTCTCATTTAGTCAAGATTGACTTTATATTCTGGGATAGCAACTTGTATTCGATTTCTAATATGAGTGTCAGTTGTACCTAAACCCTTAAATACTAGTTCAAGACCAGTACTATAATCATAATCAGAACCTTCGTTAAACGTCTCTTTGAAGTGCGCTATGCGAGCTGCCCAGCAACAAGCTTCATAAGCAACGCCAGTTGTTTCTTTATTGACTACTCCAGAAGATAAGGTCTTATCAATACCTGCAAAAATATGTACTCTATTAGTTATTGGGAGCGCTCCAGACAACTTGATGTTTCTTGTGCTTCCATTATCAGTATGAGCAAGTGAAATAAATTTTCGTGGATGTGGAACGTATGAAAAGGAAATTGAAGTTTTTGTGATTGAAGCACTTTTCGGGTCATATTGTATTGATGTATTAGAAATAAAATCATTAATGGCAATATCTAAAGAAGCTGCAATATCAGAATATTTTCTTCTAGTTTCAAAATTTGTGTCAGCTTCATCACTGACAACCTCATCATCTCCATAATAGCGTTGGGCAAGTAAAAAATTTAATATATTTTCTCCGGTAATTTGATCTGTATAAGAGGATTGAAGGCTAAGTGTAATGTCATTTTCATTAACAAATCTATCAACCCCGTTGTATCTTTCTCCTGACAATAAGGTTTTGAAAGTTAAAGTATTATCAATATTGTCTGTAGTATCAAATATTGGGATAGCAGATTGCTTTAGTTTTGACGTGTAATCATAGGATATTTGAGGAATTAATTTATGATCAACCGCAGTACCAAACAAATTTGTTTGATTGGAGAAAGGGAAGGATAAGTCAAGATCAAAGCCTCTAATTATTCTTGTTTCATTACTTTTATTATCAAGAGAATAATGACTAAGGCCAAGCTTTGTTTTTGTTGACAATTGAGAAAAACTAATAGGCCACAAGTTTCCTAAACGTTTTTCAAAATTGACTTCTCCATGCGTTCTTATGCCTGTATCTTGGCCTTCAGTTTCATGATTAAACTTGGTTGATATCATACTTAAATCAAGTTTTGAGCCATACTTACCCATACTAGATGATCTAGAAAAAATTGATGTCTCTAAATTTTTCACATAGCTTGGTGTTCCGCTATTTACAACTTGCTCATCTTCGCTTATGACTCTATAAGTCAGAAGGTTTGCAGCGTCTATACCTATAGTGTTCCTGCCATAGTTGACGGGTATGATAATTTCTTCGTCAGCTTTTCCAGACAATTCAAATGTTGCAAGTCCGGCATTGGAAAGTTTTTCAATTTCTCTCCTAGTAAGAACTTTACCTTTTGTCAGTTCTACAAGAGCCTCAATCAATTCTTCCCTGTTTTCAAGGTCATTAATACTACCTTCTATTTTGTCGGCATTTCCAGAATCTATAGCACTTTGAAATAATTCAGAATTAGAAAGTTTTTCAAGATCGCTCTTAGTAAGAACTTCAACATTTTCTAGCTCCAAAGGTAATGGTGGGTTATTGTAAGTAAAGTCTACATGAGAGTGTAATCTTGCAACAGAAGTATTTTCTCGGGCGACTTCTCTAAAGTATTCTACATCCGATACTTTGTTATAAAGCATACTTAAATGCATTTTTTCATTCAAATCAAGTTCTACAGATGTATTAACGAGCCAACGATTCAAGTTAGCAATACGATCGTTATTAAGAAATTGGAATTCAAATTCAAATAAACCATCGTCTTGACTTTTAGCGGGAGCTATTAATTGCCGATATTGACCTTTATAAACAGCGCCACGATTTGAAAGGTAACTTAGTTCCAATATTAGGTCTTTATCAGGCGCAATATCAAAGTAATATGGAATTCTTATTAGATAGTCACTTTTATCTTTATCAGATTCCTTAAAGGTGCCAAAACTTGGAGTAAGAAATCCTGATCCTCGACCTTGAGTTATCCAGCTATAGAGAGGTAAATAAAATATTGGATAACCATAAAAAACAAGATAAGCATTTTTACTAATTGCCCTATTATTATTTAAGTTTAGGTTAAGTTTTTCTGTTTTAATAAACCATTGATTGTTATTAATAGGACAAAAAGAGTAGGTAGCTTCTTCAAGAATTGCATTATTAGGATTTTTGCGAATAAATTTGGCAAAACCATTGGCTGTTGTTTCAATTTCTTGATAATGAGCGTTAGTTATATCTACAATTAAATCATCATTTTCTTTGTTGATATTAAGTTCATCACCTGTAAGAAAAAAATTATTGTCTTGATATTTAACGTTCCCGGTGGATTTGGAAGATTGATCTTCTTTTGAAACTAGAACTTTATCTGCTGACAGATAATGAGCCTTTGACCTTAATTTCACATTGCCAGTAATAAGATAATTGTCTTTTTCAGTTATTTCACTTTGATCAGCTTCAACTTCTAAAGCATCAGGATCACTAGAAAATTTATTAAAAGGAAGCAAATATTGATTCTTAGTACAGGCTTGACAAACAGGATAATATTGTTGGCAAGTTAGTTGTTTATCTTTTGTTAAATTTACACCTTCAGCGTGGATTAAAGTGACACTCATTATAAGTATGGAAAAAATTAAGTGTTTTTTCATGAATGAATTAGGTTAATCCAGAAGCGCTTATTTTATCATTATATTGAGTAATTACATGACCACATTATTTATAGAGTTATCTAATTAAAATCAGTTCTAAAAAAATATTTATTGGGTAAAATAGCTTTTGATTTACAATGATAGATAGCATTCATATTTTAGGCAAAATGATCAGTTTTTATTAAAAGGCGGTCTAGATACTTGTTTTTTTGATGTTTGACCATATCTTAACATTTAAATATATATATATAGGATTTCAGGTGAGTCAAAAACAAACTGGAGCCAAAATGGCTTGGAACGACGAAAATAATAAGAACCCTTGGGGTGGCAACAACCAAACACCTCCAGAACTAGATGAAGTTATTAAAGACTTTAAAAAGAAGTTTAATACAAGATTCGGTGGCGGTGGCGGCTCTTCAGGTAGTGGGGTAAGTAAAGCTGCTAAAGGTAGTTTGAAATACTTCATAATACTTGCTGTGTTGCTTTGGCTGCTGTCTGGTATCTACATTGTTGATCCGGCCGAAAAGGGTGTTGTTTTAAGATTTGGAGCATACCAACACACTACCAGTCAAGGCCCACATTGGCGCATTCCTTACCCGTTTGAATCAGTATACAAAGTTAATGTAGAACAGATACGTGCGACAGAAATTGGTTTTAGAAATATCCAAAACTCATCTTATAGTGGTGCTGTAAGCTCTGAATCATTGATGTTGACCAAAGATGAGAATATGGTTGATGTTAAGTTGGCTGTGCAATATAAGATTGCAGATGCTCAAGCTTATTTATTTAACGTCTTTAACCCAGAGTTGACTTTAAGTCATGTCGTTCAAAGTGTTATTAGACAAGTAGTAGGTGACAACACTATGGACCATGTCTTAACGACAGGCCGTGAGCAGGTTGCACAAGAAGTCAAAGCTGCTTCCCAAGGTTTACTTAATGAATACAATACCGGTCTAATAATTACCGCAGTCACTATGCAAGACGCGCAACCGCCAATACAGGTTAAAGCCTCCTTTGATGATGTTGTCAAGGCTCGAGAAGATGAACAAAGATACATTAACGAAGCGAAAGCTTATGCCAACGACATTGTCCCTAAGGCGCGTGGTGCGAGCCAAAGACTTATTGCTGAAGCGGAAGCCTACAAATCTCAAGTTGTTTCTAAATCCGAAGGTGAAGCTTACCGTTTTAATCAAATTCTCGCTGAATACTTAAAGGCGCCAGTTGTGACCAAAGAGAGACTATATAGAGAGACACTTGAAGAGGTTTTGGGTTCTACTAGTAAAGTTATTGTAGACTCTAATTCTAATTCTTTGATGTATTTACCGATAGACCAATTGATTAATTCTTCGAGGTCGTCACGTTCGTCGTCAAGCGTCACTACTTTTCAAGATTCCCCGACAACACAGAGCAATGATGGAAGTGTATTACGCTCAAGGGAGAACAGATGATGAATAGAATAATTTTAGTTTTAGCTGTAGTGGTTGCAATCTTGTTGAGTTCTAGTTTATATACTGTTAAAGAAACTCAAGTAGCACTCAAGTTGCGATTAGGTGAAATTGTTTCCATCGAAAATGAACCTGGTTTGAAATTTAAAACCCCTTTTGTGAACAACGTTGTGCGGTTTGATAAACGTATTCAAACTTTGGATTCAGCGGCAGAGTCATTTTTGACCGTTGAAAAGAAGAATGTGGTAGTGGACTCCTTTGTTAAGTGGCGTATTGTTGACACTCAAAAGTTCTACATTTCTACAGGTGGTGCAATGGCGCAAGCTAACCTAAGGCTTGCACAAAATAATCAGGATGCACTAAGGAGTGAATTTTCAAAACGTACGATCATTGAAGTGATTTCAGATGAACGTGAAGCTATTATGGCCAGCGTTAAAGCTAAACTTAAGGCGATCGCAGAAGACGAGTATGGTATTGAAGTTGTAGATGTGCGTATTAAACGTATTGAGCTGTCTCAAGAGGTTCGAAATTCTGTCTATAGTCGTATGGAAACAGAAAGAAAGGGTCTTGCTAACAAGTATCGCGCTAATGGTGCTGAGGAGGCTGAAAAACTCCAAGCTTTTGCAGATAAGGAGCGCACAATTATCCTGGCCAATGCATACAGAGATTCCGAAAAGATTCGAGGTGAAGGTGACGCTATTTCAGCAAGTAACTATGCTGAGGCCTATAGCCAAGATTCTGAATTCTACTCTTTCTATCGCTCGCTTGAGTCATACAAACAATCGTTTAACGAACAAGGTGACATTTTAGTACTTAACCCAGATTCAGAATTCTTCCGACACTTTAATCCTACAGATTAATTATTTGTAATGAATAATTGGCAACTACCTGAGGGCATAGATGAGCTCACTGGTGAGCAAGCAGTCACTTTTGAATCCATTAGACGCCGTCTATTAGATTTATATCAAAGTTGGGGGTATGAGCTCGTTGTGCCTCCAATGGTTGAGTATATTGAGTCATTGATTCTAACTTCAAACTCTGTAGACCAAAAAACCTTTAAATTTTTAGATTCTAACAGTGGGCGTATGCTTGGCGTGCACTCTGATATTACCCCGCAGATTGCAAGAATTGATTCCAAAAGGTCAAAACCTGACAAAACAGACCGTTATTGTTACATTAATGCTATTCTTCAAACCAAGGCTGACGACTTTTACGCTTCGCGTTCACCAATACAGGCTGGTGCTGAACTTTATGGATATAAAGGTATTGAGGCAGACATTGAAGTCATTGAATTGATGCTTGCCTCATTATCAATACTTAATATCCAAGGTCTGACACTCAGTTTAGGTAATACTGCAATTTTTAATGCTCTATGTGAAGCTACAGAGTTAGATAAACAAGATATAGCAACATTAAGAGATATTTTTAAGAGAAAGTCGGTACCTGATTTAGATGCTTTCCTTAAAGATAATGCAATTAAGGAAGCTGACAAATTTAGTGCCTTAATTTCCCTTGATGGAAATGTTCAGGTGCTTGATAGAGCACTCAAAGTGTTTGCAGATTTTCCTAGGGTTGTTGAGGCAATTAATGACCTTATTAAGCTCAATAAAGTCTTCAACGGTAATGGAGCAAATCTAATGTTTGACCTTGGCGAAGTAAAAGCTTATGAATATCATAATGGTATTGTGTTTGCTGCATATCACCCAAGCTATTCAAAAGCGCTCGCACAAGGTGGAAGATATAATGGATTAAGCCAATCCTTAGGTGTTTCGAGAGACGCTACTGGCTTCTCATTTGATTTAAAGTTCTTGATTCAAAATCAAAAAAGTAATGCGATTAAATCAAAAGTATTGAATGTACCTACTAGTGATGATCCTGAGTTAAAGGCTTTTATCAATGATTTGAGATTACAGGGTTTTGTTGTAAGCCAAGATTTTACGAATTCAAATAACCTTGACGTTAAAAAAGTTGACGGTAAATGGGCATTAAAAGACTGATATGGCAAAAAATGTAGTCATTATTGGTACTCAATGGGGAGATGAAGGAAAAGGCAAGATAGTTGATCTAATTACTGATAAAGTTAGTTCTGTCGTTCGTTTTCAAGGAGGTCACAATGCTGGCCATACATTAGTCATTAACGGCAAAAAAACAGTTCTCCATTTAATTCCTTCAGGGATATTTAGAAATAATGTTCAGTGCATGATTGGGCACGGTGTTGTTTTGTCTATGTCTGCATTATTAAAAGAGATAGAAGAACTAGAGAAGTCTGGTGTTGAAGTCAAATCTCGATTAAAGATAAGCCCAGGCTGCCCATTAATTCTGCCATACCATATTGCACTTGATAATGCTCGTGAGGCCTATAGAGGTGCAGCAGCTATTGGAACCACTGGCAACGGTATTGGGCCTACTTATGAAGATAAAGTGGCTCGTCGTGGACTCCGTGTTGGTGATTTATTAGATGAAGCACTTTTTTCTGAAAAACTCAAACAAGTGATGGAGTATCACAACTTTGCACTGAAAAATTATTACAACCAAGAAGTTGTTGATTACCAAAAAACATTAGATGAAGCAATCAGCCAAGCAAGTATCGTTAAACCGATGATTGTCGATATAGCAGAAGAAATCCATACACGAATGTCAAAGGACGAAAATATCTTATTTGAGGGTGCTCAGGGAGCCTTATTGGATATAGATCAAGGAACCTACCCCTTTGTAACATCTTCTAATACGACTTCCGGTGGCGCTGTCACTGGTTCTGGAATTGGTGTGCGTGATATTGATTACGTTTTAGGTATTGTAAAGGCTTATACAACAAGGGTTGGCGGTGGTCCGTTTCCTACTGAGCTTAATTATGATGTTACTACTGATGAAGGTGATCCTGTTGGTAGAGAACTTTGTTCGAGAGGACACGAATTTGGTGCTACTACTGGACGGCAAAGAAGGTGTGGTTGGCTTGATTTGGTTATATTAAATCGTTCCTTTAAAGTTAACGCAGTTAGTGGCATCTGTTTAACCAAACTGGATGTTCTTGATGAGTTAGATTCAATTAAGATATGTATAGCATACGAGATTAATGGAGAGAGAGCTTTAACTCCACCATTCTCTGCTGAGGGTTATGATATTGCCAAACCAGTCTATATTGAAATGCCTGGATGGAATTGTTCTACAATTGGCACCCGCTCTTTTGATGAATTACCAATTGAGGCTCAAAACTATATAAGAAAGATCGAAGATTTAAGTCAGCTTCCTGTAGATATTTTATCGACCGGTCCAGATCGAGATGAAACCTTAATTATACAAAATCCTTTTGATTGACTCTTGCCGATAAGGAGCTTGCTATATACTTAGCACATTATGTCTGACCCCCACTATGATCGAGAAGCGGAAAAGTACGAAAGCCCAGTCCCGTCTCGCGAACATATCCTAAATTTTATTCAAGAGAAACCAAGAAGCAAACATCAGCTATTTGAATTATTGTTTTTGACGGATGAACAGAAAAAACCGTTTGAGAAACGTTTAAGGGCAATGGTGAGAGACAAACAGCTCAGTTGCAACAAGAATGGAGTCTATAGAATCTTCTCAAATAGAGGACTTCTTACAGGTAGCGTTATTGCTAATCCAAAAGGTTTTGGCTTTGTAGTGTTAGATAAGGGTGGCAAAGATTTAAGGTTGTCTTCGCAACAAATGAAACTTGTTTTCCATGGCGATAAGGTTAAAGTTCGATTGCTTAATCGTAAATTGGATGCTGAAGTCGTTAAGGTTATTGAAACCGTTAAAACTGTTGTTGGAAGGCTTCATTTAGATGGTCAATATCCATACGTTGTGGTTGATGATAGGAGGATTAAACACAATATTAAAATCACAAAGTTATTAAAGGAGTGTATGGACAACCAAGTGGTTATTGTTGAGATTTTGTCTTCACCAACTCTTGAGTCTGAAGCCACAGGCAAGGTGACTGATATTCTTGGTACCTATCTAGACGAAGGTGTGGAGATAGATTCAGCACTCCACCGTCACCAAATTCCATCTATGTTTAGCGATGATGCGTTGTCTGAATCAAACAGATTATCGGATAAGGTTCTTGAGAAAGATAAAAAAGGTCGGGTTGATATAACCCACCTTCAGTTAATTACGATTGACGGTGATGATTCCAGAGACTTTGATGATGCTGTGTATGCTAAACCCTCTGAAAATGGTTGGAAGCTTATCGTAGCGATTGCCGATGTTTCACACTATATTAACGAAAACTCGGCTCTTGATACTGAGGCATTTGATCGAGGTAACTCAGTATATTTTCCGCACCGCGTTGTTCCAATGCTTCCAGAAGTAATATCGAATGGTTTGTGTTCTTTAAATCCAAATGTAGAACGACTTTGTATGGCGTGCGAGATGAGTATCGATTCTTTGGGTGAATTGATTGACTATAAGTTCTATCCAGCGCTAATGTTTTCACATGCAAGGCTCACCTATAGTCAGGTTCATGAGATACTAGAAAACAAAAAAAGTTCCCTTAGAGATTCTTACAGCAATGTGATTGAGAATATTGAGTTTTTGTATGGCCTATATAAAACTCTTAGAATCTCACGTCAAAAGCGAGGAGTTATGGATTTCGATCGAATCGAAAGTCAAATATTGTTTAACGATAAAGGAAAGATTGACAACATAATTGCTCGCCAGAGAAATGATGCACATAAACTTATCGAAGAATGCATGTTGATGGCGAATCAGTCAAGTGCTAAATTTTTAGGTAAACACAATGAGGACTTCCTTTACCGAATTCATCCTAAACCTACCTCTGAAAAAATTGAAGTCACCAGACAATTTCTCTCGGCAGTGGGACTTACCTTGGAAGGTGGCAATGAGCCAGAGTCTCGAGATTTTGCTAAAGTCTTAAAAAATGCTAGGGGAAGAGATGACGAGAATATCATCAAGACTGTTGTCTTGAGGACAATGAAGCAGGCTGTCTATACGCCATCCAATGAGGGACATTTCGGTCTTGCTTTTGAAGACTATACCCACTTTACTTCGCCAATTCGTCGTTACCCTGATCTTCTGGTTCATCGTGCCATTAAGCGTGTTTTAAATAATCAACCTAGATCGCCATCAAATAAAATGAGCGAAATTGGCTCCCACCTTTCTATGACAGAGAGACGTGCTGATGACGCTACCAGAGACGTTGAGCAGTGGCTCAAGTGTGAGTATATGAGGGATAAAGTTGGAGACGAATTTAGTGGAGTTATTTCCGGAGTGGCAGGATTCGGATTCTTTGTGGAACTGTCTGAAATTTTTGTAGAAGGTATGGTGTCAGTCCGAGATCTAAAAGACGACTATTATGTTTATGATGAGACCCACCATCAACTGACAGGTGAAAGAGGTGGAAAAATTTTTCGTCTAGGTGATGTGGTTGAAGTAAAGGTAGCCTCGGTAAGTCTGGACGATCGAAAAATTAACTTTATTCTTGCAAGTTAATCAATCAATATTGAGTATCTGATTATTCAGTTATTGCACCCCTTGATGCAGACTGAGCAAGTTTTGCGTATTTAGCTAAAACCCCTTTTGTGTATCGTGGTTTCGGCTTCTGCCAATTCGATAATCTTTGGTCGATAATGGGTTTGTCAACTAGCAGTTCAAGGAGATTATTTTCTGCATCGATTAAGATTTCATCGCCATCCTCTACGACTGCAAGTATCCCGCCACTAAAGGCTTCAGGTGTTATATGACCTACAACAAAACCGTGCGTTCCCCCTGAAAATCTACCATCCGTAATAAGTGCCACTTTACCACCTAAACCTTTACCCATAACGGCAGACGTAGGGGCCAGCATTTCACGCATTCCTGGCCCTCCTTTTGGGCCTTCATATCTAATGACGATGACATCACCTTCGATTATTTTGTCGTTAAGGACAGCCTGGAGTGCATCTTCTTCACAGGCGAACGTTTTAGCCTTGCCTTGGAAGGTCAAACCTTCTTTGCCAGTGATTTTTGCAACCGATCCATCTGGGGATAAATTGCCTCGCAAAATTCTAAGGTGAGAGTCCTTTTTGATGGGATTGTTTAAAGGCATTATAATTTTTTGTTTTTCTGAATAAGGTTTAACGTCTTTTAAATTTTCAGAAACAGTTTTACCTGTTACAGTTAAGCAATCCCCATGAAGCATGCCAGCGTCTAAAAGCATTTTCATTAACGGCAATGTTCCACCAATTTTGACCAATTCACTCATCATATACTTACCAGAAGGCTTTAGATCTGCAAGAACAGGCACCTTGGCTCCGATACGTGTGAAATCATCGATATTTAAGTCAACATCAATAGCATCAGCCATTGCAATCAAGTGCAAGACTGCATTAGTTGAGCCTCCAAGTGTAATGATCAGAGTAATAGCATTTTCAAATGCTTTTTTAGTCATAATGTCACTTGGTTTGATGTCTTGATTAAGTAGATTGACTACTGCTTCCCCGGCACGAAGGCAGTCACTATTTTTATCTTCTGAAATCGCATCTTGCGATGAAGAGTTAGGCAAACTCATGCCCAATGCCTCAATTGCTGAAGCCATCGTGTTTGCAGTATACATGCCGCCACAAGAACCAGGTCCAGGAATGGCTGTTGATTCGATTTGCTCTAGTTCAATATCATTAATGTCATTATTTGCTCGCTTTCCAACTGCCTCAAAAACACTGACAATATCAGTGTGATTATCACCTGGTTGTATGGTTCCACCATAGACAAAAACCCCTGGACGATTCAGTCGAGATAGACCCATAATGCATCCAGGCATATTTTTATCACAACCACCAATTGCCACCACACCATCAAACCCTTGGGCTCCTGCGACGGTTTCAATTGAATCAGCAATGACTTCGCGTGAAACGAGCGAATACTTCATTCCCTCAGATCCCATAGAGATACCATCTGAAACGGTTATAGTGTTAAAAATTACAGCCTTACCACCAGCATTGTTGATGCCTTTTTCCGCCTCATCAGCCAGTGTATCTATGTGCATATTACAAGGCGTCACCATTGACCAGGTTGATGCAATACCGACCTGAGGTTTACTGAAGTCTTCTTTTTTGAATCCGACCGGATAGAGCATAGCACGAGAAGGAGCACGTTCGTAACCGTCAACAACCGCTGAGGAAAATTTTCTAGTATTTGACATCTCTTTTAAATGAGCAAAAAATACAAATTTTAGACTAAAATGGTGCGGTTCTATTATCAATTTGAGGCCTGAACTTGAGTAAGATCACACAATTAATCAATTTAATGCAGCCCTATGTTGATGACGGAAAGTTGTTAACAAGAAGTTACGAGCAACTCAATGAATGCCTTGAAGACTTTGTTTTTGTAACTGATGGCGACCAAATAGTCGCCTGTGCCGCACTAAGGCACTATAAAAATGAAAGGAAAGGCGAAATTTACGCTCTAGCGGTCAATAAAGAGTATCACAATACCGGTATTTCATCACAATTAATGGAAAAATTGATGAAAAGGGCATCTGAGTTAGATCTTATTGGTATTTTTGCACTTTCTAAGTACGGAGGTAGGTTTTTTCTTCGGCACGGGTTTGTAGAGGGTGTTATAAGTGCTTTACCACTCACTCGTCAGAAGAGCTACGACTATCAACGCAAATCAACTATTTATTTAAAAAAGCTCTAAATAAACTGAGACAATGTTTATATACTTAAGCTTCGTCAACATTTTGTCTTAAAAGTCTATTTTCCAGAGCCCAATCGATAAATTTTTTTGTGTTTATTTTTTTGGCATTGAACCTATTTCTTAATAGGTGGTTTTCCATTCTTTGAAAAAATATTAAACTTAAAGGCTCTTCATGAAGGTCGCCCTCGTTTATCAAGTTAATTTTGTATAATTTTGGTTCAAGAAGCTCTGCAAGTGTAGGACTAACACCCAAAAGTATCAAAAGACATTCGTTATAGCTTAGATGTTCTGTTTTGGTTAAAAAATCATGCCATTCTTGTCTTGTAGTTAATTGCCTTTCGGATTCTTCAGAATTTTCATAATCAAGAATGTAGTCTGATAGAAGAATTTCAAGAGTGGCAATATCGCAAGTAATATCTACTTTACCAAATTTGTGCACTTTATCCTTACTGCCAAAAAGAAATGAATCCCTTAGGCGACTGACTTCATACCTAATTGTTTCTGCAGTTCGTTGGTGAAATAATCTGTATTCAGTTTTTGGCATAATTCATCTTCTAATATAGCATAGTTATTCTAGTTTTTTGGCCTGCTCAAGGGTCCAATTTCTTATTTTTTCAGTTATCTCTGCTGCGGAGCCATTAGAGGCCGATAAAGGTTCGCCAATAATGACTGTTACAATACCTGGTTTTTTGATAAAGCTACTCTTTGGCCATAGTTTTCCAGCATTATGATAAACAGGCAGAATCTGATATCCAGAAGACTTTGCTATCGCTGCTGCACCATTTTGATAATCACCCAATCTTTCCCATGGTTGTCGTGTCCCTTCAGGAAAGACGACGACAGAGATGCCATTATTTAATCTGTCCTTGCCTTGTTTTATAACTTTCTTAATTGATTGAAATTTATCACCTCTATCAATAATTATGGGTTTAAGAAGGGCTAGACTCCATCCAAAAATAGGCAGCCATAAGAGTTCTTTTTTCAGTACCCATGTATGTGCCGGAAAGATTGTTTGGAAAGCAAGCGTTTCCCAGGTTGATTGATGATTTGAAGAGATAACACATGGTGAATCAGTAATATTATTTTTGCCATTTATATTTATTGTTATATTTAATGTAATTTTTAACCACCAAATGCAAAAAAATGCCCATTTTGAAATCACTTTATAGCGTATTGAGTAGGGTGAAAATACAAAAAATAAGCTACAAAAAGCTATCAAAATAACACTGACAATTGAGCCAATAAAGTACAATAAAGATCTAAAAAATAGCATAGTTAGTAGAGGGTTAACGTTATAATTTATTAGTTATTTTATTTAAAATTTTACTAACATTGTTGATAGTAAATCTATGTTTTTCAATAGAGTCAGTAATGTCGTTGAAGGAGCTAATAAAATTTTGAGTCTAGGAAGAGTTTTATGGATATAGTAATTGGACTGTTTTCCCTAGTAATTGGCGCTTTTGCTAGTTACTATATTCTCAATAAAAAACTACTATCTTTAAGTGAAAAAAATATTCAACTAAAAACTACACTTGATGAAAAAGAAAAGAATTATGCTGAGAAATTGGCATTTGTTGATCAACTAAAATCACAAGTCAATACTGACTTTAAATCACTAGCCTCTGATATTCTCAAAAATAATCGTGATAAGCTTAAGGATGATAATTCAGAATTACTGACCCCTTTACAAACTGAATTAAAAAGCTTTAGAGAAAGAATTGAGTCAATTACTAGAGACCAGCTCAAGGAACGTACCACCCTTGGCGAGCAAATAAAGGGTTTACATAAAGCGAATTTAGAAACCCAACAAACTGCCCAAGATCTCACTAATGCGTTGACTTATGACAACAAACATCAGGGCAACTGGGGAGAAGTAATTTTAAACTCAATGTTGACAAGCTTTGGGTTTAGAGAGGGGCATGAGTTTGATACGCAGAAACAAATAAAAAGCGAAACTGGCGAAATATTTCAGCCTGATGTGATACTCCATTTACCCGATGAAAAAGATATCGTTATTGACTCAAAAGTCTCTCTTAAAGATTATAAAGAATATATTGCAGATACATCAAACGAAGATGCACTAGATAGACATTTAAAATCAATCGAAAACCAGATTAAAAACATAAGTATTAAGGAATATGAAAACCTTGAAGGCGTCAAAACGCTTGACTTCATACTTGTTTTTATTCCAATTGAAGGTGCACTGTTGAGCGCATACAACAAAAAACAGAGTTTGCATAGTGATGCCCTTAAAAAGAATGTTTTACTGGTTTCTCCATCATCACTGAGTATGAGTTTGAAGTTGGTCAATTTTATGTGGCAAACTGCTAATCAAAATACAAACTCTGAAGAAATAGCGAGACAGGCTGGCGCTATGTACGACAAACTGGCACTCTTTGTTGAAGAGTTGGATAGGGTAGAAGGTCATCTAGATAAAGCCAAAGATGGTTATTCTGAGGCACGTAAAAAGCTTGCGACAGGGAAGGGTAATTTAATCAGTAGAGCTGAAAAAATTAAAACGCTTGGCGTAGCACCAAAAAAAGAATTGAGTGAATGATAATTCCTTCAAGCCATAAGGTGAGAGAAGGAGAACTTGAGGGCAAAGTTATATTGGTTACAGGGGCAAACCGAGGCTTTGGTTTAGCTATGACAATGGATCTATCTAAGGCTGGTGCAACCGTAATCATGTTGGGCCGAGACTTAGGCTCTTTGGAATATGCCTATGATGCCGTAATTGATAGAGGCTTTCAAGAGCCAATTCTATATCCGTTAGATATAGAAGGAGCGACCCCTGAGAATTACCAGTCATTGCAAGATGACATATTTAATCAATTTGAAAAACTTGATGGGCTTATTCATAATGCTGCCATTCTAGGTACGATGATGCCGGTTGATCAATACGACATTAAATTATGGTACTCCACATTACAGATTAATCTTAATGGACCTTTTATGATGACTCAGTTTTTGATTCCGTTACTTAGCAAATCTGACGATGCAAGAATATTATTTCTTTCAGCAGAACAGGGCAGAGAAGCGAAAGCTTATTGGGGCGCTTATGGGGTAAGCAAGTTTGGTATTGAGGGTTTTTCTAAAACACTTTCTGAGGAATTAGAAAAGACAAATATTAAAGTCAATACTCTAGATCCTGGTGTAATGAAAACAGAGATGAGAAGGGCAGCTTATCCTGCAGAAGACACGACCAAAAATCCTTTACCGGAGAGTAAAAGCCCAGCTATTATATATTTGATGTTGCCTGTTAGTTCGAAATACAATGGTAAAAAATTGGCCTTAGCTGACTGAGTGTTTATTAACGTTGTAATTCTTGAGTTAAGTGAGGGTGTATTGTCTTTAGTAGGATTTTATAGACATCAGCATTTCCGGCGACCACATTACCTGTCTCCAAGTACTGGTCTCTACCTGAAAAGTCTCCAATAAATCCACCTGCCTCTTTCACTAATAGAGCTCCAGCAGCTATATCCCAGGATTTAAGTCCAATTTCCCAGAAACCATCCAAACGTCCAGCTGCTAAGTAAGCCAGGTCAAGTGCAGCAGATCCTGCCCTACGAATACCAGATACATGGGGGTGGATGGCTTTAAATGTTTTTAGATAGCAATCTAGGTGTTCTGGGTGCCTAAAAGGAAATCCTGTGC
This sequence comes from Candidatus Thioglobus sp., assembly GCA_028345955.1. Taxonomy (GTDB): domain Bacteria; phylum Pseudomonadota; class Gammaproteobacteria; order PS1; family Pseudothioglobaceae; genus Pseudothioglobus. The sequence goes on along the minus strand of JAOMEO010000004.1, from coordinate 50,206 downwards.
CTATTAATGTGTCTTGGAGTCCGTTTGACATAGTAACTCTGATTCTCTCATTATTTAGATAGGCACCTTCTCCATTTGAAGCATTGAAGAGTTCCTCCTTAAAAGGGTCATAGATTACGGCATGAGTTATGACTTGCTTTTCAAGTAAAGCGATCGAAACAGCGTATTGAGGGAAGCCATGCAGATAGTTCGTTGTTCCGTCTAAAGGGTCAATAATCCATTGAAAATCACTGTCACCCAATGATTCACCACTCTCTTCAGCTAAAATTGAATGATTTGGAAAGACTTTTTTAATCTCGTTTATAATGGCTTTTTCAGCCGCTTTATCGACCTCTGTAACAAAGTCATTGATAGACTTATTTTCAATGGTCAATAAATCGATCTGGTTGTGATACCTAAGGACAACATCACCAGCTGCACGGGCAGCTCGAACTGCAATATTAACGGTAGGATGCATGCTTAATGAGCCAATTAATTAAAGACACGAATTATACCTTGGCGGCTTTTGATAAAGTAAGGATTGTCATGGTGAGCACTACAGAGCCTGGCAATATTGGAGCTGCCGCAAGAGCTATGAAAAATATGTCTCTTTCTCGATTGTTTTTAGTTAATCCCACCAGCTATCCCTCAGCTGCTGCAACTGCAAGGGCTAGTGGTGCAGACGATGTTTTATCAAGTGCCGTTGTTTGTAGCTCTTTGGTTGAAGCTTTAGAGGGAGTGCACTTGGTTATTGGTGCTAGCGCTCGTCAACGCAACATTAAATGGAAACAGATGGATGTATTAGATACTTGTAATGAAATACAAAAAACTCTAGCTAAATCCAAACAACATGTCGCTGTAATTTTTGGGACCGAGAATTCTGGACTAACGAATGAAGAATTAGATCTGTGTCACATTCTTATGACAATTCCTGGCAATCCTGATTATTTTTCATTGAATGTTGCATCAGCGATTCAAGTTTTTGCTTACCAAAACTTTGTCAGTAATATCCAGGTAGATTTTGAAAACTCTGATAAAGAATTGGCAAGTTTTGAAGAGTTAGAAGGCTTTTATGTTCATCTTGAACAGGTGCTCGATCATATTGATTATTTTGAAGAAAAGCGACCCAAAAGTTTGCTAATGCGCCGTCTTCGAAGATTGATTGGTCGAAGTTATCCAGAAAAAGAAGAGGTGGCTATTCTAAGAGGCATTCTTAAAAGCATTAAGCCGTACAATAAAAAGCCCGATTAATCGGGCTTTTTAACTATCTCGATCAATGTTAGCCAAGCATAAGCTTGTTCATACGCTTGACAAACTCAGCAGGCTCTTTGATTTGACCTCCTTCGCTGAGAACCGCCTGATCGAATAAAACCTTCACTAGGTCTTTATCAACCTTGGTTTTGAGTTTTTTAACTAAAGGATGTTTTGGATTAATTTCAAGAATTGGCTTAGTTTCAGGGACATCTTGACCAAGTGACTTCATGATACGTTCCATGTTGCTACCCATCTCGTTTTCATCAGCAATAAGACAGGAAGGAGATTCACTTAGACGGCTCGAAACTTTGACCTCTTTGACTTGATTTTCAAGAATCTTTTGTACCTTACTGATGACTTTTTCAAAATCTTTGGCTGTTTTTTCTTTCTTCTTCTTGTCCTCTTTTGAATCCAAGTCCTCTAGGTCTCCTTTGGCAATTGATTTAAGAGGAAACTCTTCATAGTCACCAAAATTTGCAACAAGCCACTCATCAACCCGGTCAGATAAAAGCAATACTTCGATATCTTTTTGTTTGAAAATTTCCAAATGAGGTGAACCTTTAGCAGCAGCATAGTTGTCGGCGGTTACATAATAAATAGATTTTTGATCATCATTCATACGTTCAACATAATCTTTAAGAGATACTGTTTGTTCTTCAGTGTCATTGGTAGTTGTAGCGAAGCGCAATAGATTTGTAATTTTGTCTTTATTAGCAAAATCTTCAACAACTCCCTCTTTGACAACCATGCCAAATTCTTTCCAGAATATTGCATAATCCTCAGGCTTATTTTTTGACATCTTGTCTAACTCAGATAGTATGCGCTTAACGGATGCTTTTCGAATCGTATCAACCACTTTACTTCCTTGTAAAATTTCTCTAGAAACATTGAGAGATAAATCATCTGTATCAATGACACCTTTGATAAAGCGCAGATATTGAGGCAACAATTCCTCGTTACCTTCCATGATAAAAACTCTTTTGGCATAGAGTTTTACTCCGCCTTTTCTTTTGGGTTCCCACATATCAAATGGTGCTTTTCTAGGTATAAAAAGCAAAGATGTATAGTCTAGTTTTCCTTCCAATTTGTTGTGTATTTGAGTTAATGGGCCATCAAAATCATAGGTTAATGATTTATAGAATTCATCATAATCTTTTTGTGACAGTTCTTTTTTATCTTGCGCCCAAAAAGCAGTTGCTTTGTTGATTGTCTCATACTCAATAAGTTTCTCGTCTTCTGAAGACTTGATCATCATAATTGGAACTGTTATATGGTCTGAGTATTTGGAGACAATGCCACGAATTCGATGATCATTGAGGAATTCATTTTCAGCTTTTTTGATATCAAGAGTTATTGATGTTCCACAATCTTCTACTTCAATTGTTTCGATGGAATATTCACCCTTTCCTTTTGATACCCATTTTGTTCCATTTTCCTTTTTATCACCAGCTTTCCGGCTTATAAGGGTGACCGAATTTGAGACTATAAAGGATGAATAAAAGCCAACTCCAAACTGTCCGATTAGATTTGAATCTTGAGCTTGATTTTTATCAAGACTTTCTAGGTATTTTCGAGTGCCTGAGTTTGCTATTGTGCCAATATTTTCCATCACTTCATCTTGATTCATTCCAATACCGTTGTCCCTGATTGTGATCGTTCCTGCATCTTTATCAACATCAATATGGATGTTTGGGTCATCTTTTCCCTCAACCAATGAATCGTTTGACAGTGACTCAAATTTGAGTCTATCGATCGCGTCTGAAGCATTTGAGATCAACTCCCTTAAGAAAATCTCTTTATTAGAGTATAAGGAGTGAACCATGAGGTGAAGCAGCTGAGATACTTCTGTTTGAAAAGCATGTGTTTGTTTTTGACTCATCTGAATTCCTTTATCGTTTAACGTAAAATGCTAAGATATGGTCAATCAGGAAAAAAACAAGTACCAAAGCCATAATTTAATCGAACAAATCGATCGATTTGTTGCCTATCTTGAGGTCGAGAAACTCTATGCCTTGAACACTATTTCTGCCTATCAAAGAGATATATTTAAGTTTCTGTCTTTTTGTATAGAGAATTCTGTAACTGAATGGAAAGACATTGAACCTGATACTTTAAATCTATTTGTTATGGGGCTTCGTCATAAAGGAGTATCAGCAAGGTCAATTAGAAGGTATTTATCCTCGATACGTGGTTTTTTTACTTTTTTGGTACAACAAGGCATATTAGCTGAGAATTGTGTTATCTCTATCCAGACTCCTAAAATTGATCAAGTTTTGCCAAAAACAATTGATTTTGATGACCTTAAAAGAATGACGACTTTGAGTTCTGGACTATATTCAGAGCTACGTTCAGTGGTTATGATAGAGTTGATGTATTCATGTGGTTTAAGGGTCTCTGAATTGGTTGGCATTGATATCAATGATCTGGATTTGGAAGAAGGATTTGTAAGAGTGAAAGGTAAGGGCGGAAAAACCCGATTTTCACCAGTAGGAAGTTCAGCCATTAGTGCAGTTGAGATGTATCTGTCAAAGAGATCTAACTGTGAAAATAAAGCCTTATTTGTGAACCAAAATAATAATAGAATCAGCCCTCGGTCTGTACAAAATATTGTTAAAAAAAGAGCTCTTGAGGTAGGGGTGACTGTCAACGTTCATCCTCATATGCTTCGGCATGCTGCTGCGACTCATTTCCTGCAATCAAGTCATGATCTTAGGACTGTACAAGAGTTTTTGGGTCATAAGAGTATTAAAAGCACCCAAGTATATACCCACTTAGATTTTTTGGAATTATCGAAAGTCTACGATGAATTTCATCCCAGAGCCAAAAAATGAACTCAATGATAGAAAAAAAGTTGGCTTTGCAACATTTAAGGAAAGGGGTTATCGCGCACCCTACAGATACAGTCTACGGTCTAGCTTGTTTGGCAAACAATCCAAGCGCGATTAAAGCATTGATTGATCTCAAACAAAGAGACCTTGATAAGGGTTTTATATTACTAGCTTCTGATGTGGACTATGTATTACCCTATATTGATACAAATCTAGACATTAAGTTGATAAACAAGCTTGGCCGGTTAACTAAAGTTCCTACGACCTATTTAGTGCCGAAATCTAAAAGTACATCAAGTTTAATCAGTGGATCCAGTGATCTGGTTGCAGTTCGCATTACCTCAGATTCTTTAGTGTGTTATTTTTGTGAAAATACCGGCTCTGCTCTCATTTCAACTAGTGCTAATCTGCAAGGCCAAAAAGTTGCCTCTAATATAGCTGAATTGGAGGCTTATTTTAATCAAGCCCTTTCATATGTATTACCTCCAAATAAGTATAATTCAGAGCCTTCGATAATAATTGATTTAGTTACAGGGAAACGCCATCGATGATAGAGCAAGTAAAAAAATATCTAGTCCAGTTACAAGAAAATATCTGCTCTGATTTGGAGTCGCTTGATGGAAGAGCCATTTTTAAAAAAGATCGCTGGACAAAAGGAGATGGTAGCGGGAGTGGTATTACTAGTGTTATTTGTGATGGTAATGTCTTTGAGAAGGGGGGAGTCAATTTCTCAATCGTTCAAGGTAATAAAATGCCAAATTCTGCAACCGCTCTTAGACCAGAACTGGAAGGTAGAAAATATACTGCGCTTGGAATTTCTTTGGTGATACATCCACTAAATCCATACGTACCCACTGTCCATTTAAATGTACGTTTTTTTGTTGCCGAAAAGCCTGGAAAAGAAACTATATGGTGGTTTGGAGGAGGTTTTGATCTAACTCCCTTCTATGGCTTTGATGAAGATGCTATACATTGGCATACGACCGCCAAAAAAGCTTGTCTTTCTTTTGGTGAAAAAGTCTATTCAAAATACAAAAAATGCTGTGATGACTATTTCTATCTAGAACACAGAAACGAACAGCGTGGCATAGGAGGATTATTTTTTGATGACCTTAATAAGGGTGGTTTTGATAGTTGTTTTGAATTTACAAAAAGTGTGGGTGACCACTTTACCGAGGCTTATCTACCTATCGTCATAAAGCGAAAAGACAATCCTTATGGAAAAAAAGAGAGAAACTTTCAACTTTATCGCCGGGGCCGGTACGTAGAATTTAATTTAATTTATGATCGGGGGACCTTGTTTGGTCTTCAAAGTGGCGGTAGAACGGAGTCGATTTTGATGTCAATGCCTCCAGAAGTTAAATGGTCATATCAGTTCCAAGTAGAAAAGGATAGTGAAGAAGAGAAACTGTATAATTATTATTTGAAGCCTAAGGAGTGGATTAAATGATACATACATTGGACGCAACTCGACTAATGTGCCCAATGCCAGTGATTAAACTTAGTCAAAAGATTGGTGATCTATCTGTAGGTGATAAGATTGAGGTTTTTGCAACTGACCCTGGTGTTAAACATGACATTCCAGCTTGGTGCAGAGTTCATGGGCATAAAGTTCTTGGCGTTGAAGAACGAGATGAAAAGATTGTTCTCTTAATTGAAAAGAATTAGTATATAATTTACCTCTGAAAAAAAATGCTCATGTTGACCTCTCTGAGAGTCAATATTTTGTTTGCAACGGCGCAGACTTCCCTGACAATGCCTGTCAATGTTTAATCTAATTTATTTTAGGAGATTAATATGTCTGTAAAAGATGTAATAAAAATGATTGAAGATCAAGGCGTAAAGTTTATTGATTTTCGTTTTACCGATACCAAAGGCAAAGAACAACACGTAAGCGTACCCTCACATACAATCGATGCTAAAAAATTAAAGGAGGGTCAAATGTTTGACGGCTCTTCGATTGCTGGTTGGAAAGATATCGATGATTCTGACATGATTTTGATGCCGGATACTGAAACGGCTGTTTTGGACCCTTTTACTGAAGAAGTCACGCTCAATGTGCGTTGTAATGTCATTGAACCAAATGATTTGAAGCCTTATATTAAAGATCCCCGCTCTCTTGCTGCTCGCGCTGAGGCCTATCTTATAGATACTGGTATTGCTGATACAGCTTATTTCGGTAACGAACCAGAATTCTTTGTTTTTGATGGTGTCAAGTGGGACGCAGGTTTTGGTTTGGGTAAGGCTTTTTATGAGATCAGCTCTGAAGAGGCTGCTTGGAGTTCGGGTAAAGACATGGATGGCGGTAATAAGGGTCACCGTCCACATATCAAGGGTGGATACTTTCCGGTGCCTCCAGTCGACTCGTTGCATGACCTCCGATCTCAAATGTGTTTGGCGATTGAAGAGATGGGTGTAACGACAGAGGTCCATCACCATGAAGTGGGTACTGCAGGACAATGTGAAATTGGTGCATTATTCAATACAATGGTGAAAAAGGCCGACGAAACACAAATCTTAAAGTACTGCGTTCACAATGTTGCTCAGCTATATGGCAAAACCGCTACATTCATGCCGAAACCGATTGCGGTTGATAATGGAAATGGTATGCACGTCCATCAGTCTCTTGCTAAAGACGGTGTCAACATATTTGATGGAGATGGCTATGGCAATCTTAGTGAAACAGCGCTTTTCTACATTGGTGGTATTATCAAGCATGCTCGTGCCTTAAATGCTATTACCAATCCATCTACAAACTCATACAAACGTCTGGTTCCCGGTTTTGAGGCGCCAGAAATGCTAGCTTACTCGGCTAAAAACCGTTCTGCCGCGATTCGTATTCCTTATGTTTCAAATCCAAAAGGTCGTCGTGTTGAAGTGCGTTTCCCGGATTCAACTGCAAACCCATACTTAGCTTTTGCAGCGATGCTTATGGCAGGTCTGGATGGTATTAAAAACAAGATTCATCCAGGAGAACCTGTTGATCAAGACCTATATGACTCTGATACAACAGGTATACCAAAGGTTAGTGGTATGCTCCACATCGCTCTTGAAGCATTGGATGAAGACCGTGAATTTCTCAAGCAGGGTGGTGTCTTTACTGATGAGGTGATTGATTCATTTATTGAATTAAAAATGCAAGAAGTCACAGCAATGAGATCTTCACCTCAACCGCTTGAGTTCGATTTATACTACAGTTGCTAATAATTCAGCATTAAGAAAATCAAAAGCCGCGCAATGCGCGGCTTTTTATTGTTATTTTTATGACTTCACTATACGGTAAAATTAATGTAAACAAACTCATAAAAGAAAATGATTGAAGTTAGAAATGATTGGAAATTGGATGAAATAGAAGCACTCTTTGAGATGCCTTTTAGTGATCTAATTTTTATGGCTCACAGTATACACAGAGAGGTTTTTGACCCGAACCAAGTTCAGGTTAGTTCCTTACTTAATATTAAGACTGGTGCATGTCCAGAAGATTGTTCTTATTGCTCTCAAAGTTCCAAATACGATACTGGTCTTGAGCGAGAAAAATTAATGGAAATTGATCAAGTATTGCAACAAGCAAAGGAAGCAAAAGACAAAGGAGCTTCTAGATTCTGTATGGGAGCAGCTTGGCGAAATCCCACTGATAAAAGTCTTGACAAAGTGATACCTATGATTAAGGGTGTAAAGGAAATGGGTATGGAAACATGCGTCACTTTGGGTATGCTCACTCAGGAGCAAGCTTTTACTTTGAAGGATGCTGGCTTAGATTACTATAATCACAATATAGACACCTCAAAAGAACACTACTCCAACGTCGTAACGACTCGACATTTCCAAGACAGGCTTGATACTTTGGAAGCGGTAAAAAATGCTAATATTAGCGTTTGTAGTGGTGGTATTTTAGGTTTAGGTGAAACAGAAACAGACCGTGCATCAATGCTTCAATCTTTAGCCAATTTGGATGTACACCCTGACAGCGTTCCTATTAATTTATTGGTTCCAATTCCAGGCACTCCTTTTGAGAACGTTAAACCACCAAGTGAAAGTGAGTTCGTGCGAACCATTGCTGTAGCAAGAATTTTGATGCCTAAATCAGTCGTCCGTTTATCTGCCGGAAGACTTGAAATGGGTGAAAGTATGCAAGCACTTTGTTTTTTTGCTGGTGCAAACTCAATTTTTTATGGTGAGCAATTGCTAACAACCGATAATCCAACTGTAGCTAATGATCAGCTACTTTTTGATCGATTAGGCATTAATATATAATCGACAATCGTTTTCTCTGGACTAGGTATTTGAAGTGACTTCAAAGCGATTGTCATGTCTTTTAGTTTGCTAGAGGTTAAGGAGCGCAATTGCTTGTCTATCGTTTCTGCACTTAGTAGAGATTCTTCAAGTAATATTCCAGCACCTTGATCAGACAAGTATTGAGCATTTTTTGTTTGATGATTATCAACAGCGTAAGGAAAGGGAACAAGAATAGCTATTGTTTTAGTGGCTACCAATTCTGACACAGTCATTGCTCCAGATCGACACACAACCACATCTGCCCATGCATAAGCTTCTGCCATATTTTCTATAAACGACTCAATACAAAGATTAGTGTTTGGATTATTTTGATAAGCAAGTTTGACAGACTCTAAATGTTTGACACCGGTTTGATGCCATATATTTAAAGGCGTTTTAATGCTTGTAATTGTTTCATTGATTTTTTGGGCACCTAGTGAACCTCCCAAAACAAGTAAATTATTTACTAATTCAGGCGTATTTTTTGGCTCTGGGGTAAACAGAATAGGGTTTCCAACGGTTATAGCATTAATTGATAAATTAAATGTATTGTCAAAAGCTTGAAAGCTTTGCTTAGCAAGCTTTCCGAGTAATTTATTTGTAGTACCTGGAATGGCATTTTGTTCATGAATAATTAAGGGGATAAAAAATATTTTGGCAACCATTCCACCAATACCCGAAGCATAACCACCCATACCAACAACTTTGTCAGGTCGAAATCTGAGAAAAACAAAAATCGTTTCAATTAAGCCAAGACTTAGCAAGAAAAAAGCTTTCAAAAGAGTTAGGAGATTTTTCCCTCTTAAGCCACTGGTATGAACACAATGAAGTTTATAACCATGTTTTGGCACCAGTGAGACTTCCATACTATTTCGACCACCCAGCCACTCAATATTGACGCCTTGATTTGTCAGTTCTTTTGCGATTGCAAGAGCTGGAAAGATATGACCACCGGTACCACCTGCCATAATTAGAACTTTTCTAGACATATTTTCTTTGTTTTAAGTAGTTTGTTTTGTTTTCCATATCGACTCTAAGCACAATAGCCAATGAGATGATTGTAAAAATCATTGAAGTTCCACCATAACTTAGAAGCGGTAAAGTAAAGCCTTTAGGTGGTAGAAGCGCTAGGTTCATGCCAATATTGACGGTAACTTGCATAGCAAACCATGTGCTAATTCCAAATACAACATAGGAGCTATATTTCCTGCCTTTTTTTAATGCTAATTTTGCAATATTAAAACCTTTAGTCAATATATAGGCAAAGGACAATAATACAAAAAGCATGCCTAAAATACCTAGCTCTTCGCCAATAACGGCAAAAATCATATCTGTATGTCTTTCAGGCAACAAAGCGTATTTTTGAATTCCACCACCCAAGCCAGTGCCAAACCATTCGCCTCTTGCAATACCTATCAAAGCTTGATATGTTTGATGAACTTGAGTGTAATCATTCCAAAAGGATGTTAGTCGATCCAAACGGTTAGGGTTGTAAGCTATAAATATTCCTACTACGGTAAACAAGCCTATAGTAACTATACTGAGTTGTTTAAGATATGAGCCAGCTGCAAAAAGCATAGCTAATGCCGTCAGTGAAATAATTAATAGGGCACCAAAATCAGTTTCAAGTAATAGTAAAACATCAGCGATACCGATAATAAGCAAAGTTTTAATGAACCCCATCCAGGGTCTACGTACATCCTTTTCTTGTCGAATTAAAAAGCCTGCCATAAAAAGAATCATTGATAGTTTCATTAGTTCTGAGGGTTGAAACTTAAAGTAAACTAAATTAATCCAACGAGAGGAGTTGTTTACTTCATGACCAATTGGTTCAGGAAAAAATACGACAACTAAGAGAACAAGAGAGAGGATAAATAAAGGTATTGAATATTTTTGAAGGACTGAAATTGGGGTATTAAGAATAACGAGACCTGCACTAAGACCCATTAAAATGAAAAGCGTTTGCTTAAAAAAGTATGAATAACTTTCAAAGTAGGCAAGTGAAGCTGAAAATGACATAATCCAGCCAAAAATAATCAAGGCAATGATCGCAGATAGTAATGACTTATCTGGCATTTGCCTGGTTCTCATGGTTCTGTCTGATAGCATCTTAAACTGTATTTTATACTTAATAAAGACAAGTTTAACTAGATATCTTCAAGGATAAAAGTTGGGCTGTAAGTAAGTCTATATGGGATAATGCTCCATTTTTAAAATAAGCTAAGTACATGATTTCTACTGCCAATATCACCATGCAATTTGGTGAAAAACCTCTATTTGAAAACATATCTGTCAAATTTCAGGATGGCAACCGTTATGGCTTGATTGGAGCCAATGGTTGCGGTAAATCGACTTTAATGAAGATATTAACGGCAGAGTTAAGTCCAACCTATGGTTCGGTCACAGTTGGTGAAGGACAAAGACTCGGTATTTTGTCACAGGATCAGTTCGCTTTTGAAAAGCATCGTGTGATCGATACCGTTATTATGGGTTACAAGGAATTATGGAAGATAAAGGAAGAGAGAGATAGTATTTATGCTCTCCCTGAAATGACTGAGGGAGATGGTATTAAAGTTGCTGAATTAGAAATGCAGTTTGCAGAGATGGATGGCTATTCTGCAGAATCTTCGGCAAGTGAATTGTTGCTAGGTCTTGAAATTCCTCTTGAGCAACATTATGGTTTGATGAGTGAAATTGCGCCTGGATGGAAATTACGAGTTCTTTTGGCCCAGGCCCTTTTTTCTGAGCCTGAGGTACTTCTTTTAGACGAGCCAACAAATAACTTAGACATCAACTCAATTCGCTGGCTAGAAGGCATTTTGAGTGTTCGAAAGTCAACCATGGTGATTATTTCTCATGACCGGCATTTTTTGAATGGTGTTTGTACTCATATGGCAGATCTTGATTATGGCGCGTTAAATATTTTTACTGGAAGCTATGATAATTTTATGATTGTGGCAACCGCTATTCAGGAAAAAATGCGTGCAGATAATGCTAAGAAAGAAGAAAAAATTAAAGATTTGAAACATTTTGTATCCCGATTTTCAGCGAATGCTTCTAAATCCAGGCAAGCGACCTCTAGACTCAAGCAATTGGACAAGATTGAGCTTGATGATATTAAACCATCTTCACGTGTAAGCCCCTTTATTGTTTTTAATCAGAGTAAGGAGTTATTCAGAAATATTCTTGAGGTTCAAAACGTCAACAAAAGTTTTGATAGCATAGAAGTACTAAAAGATATTAATCTAATGATTGATTCAGGTGAAAGGGTTGCAATCATTGGTCAAAACGGTATTGGTAAAACTACACTACTGAGAACCTTATACGGAGAACTTGAAGCTGACAGCGGTAAGGTCAAATGGAGTGAAAACGCTAACATTGGTTATTATGCTCAAGATCACAATGCCGATTTCGAGAAGGATATCAGTGTACTTGATTGGATGACTCAATTTAAAAATGAGAAAGACGATATACAGATGATGCGTTCCGTATTAGGCAAAATGCTTTTTGGTAAGGAGGATATAAAGAAATCCGTAAAGTCCTTATCAGGTGGCGAGAAAGGGCGGATGATTTTTGGAAGGTTGATGCTACAGAAGCCAAATATTTTATTAATGGACGAGCCAACAAATCACATGGATATGGAATCTATTGAAGCATTAAATCTTGCACTCGATAATTACAAAGGCACAATAATATTTGTTAGCCACGATAGAGAGTTTGTTTCTTCTTTGTCAACCAAAGTTGTTGAACTTAAAGAGGATGGTGCGCACTATTACTCTGGTAATTATGAAGACTACTTGTTGACTCAATTGTGAATTTAATTATATGTTTCTATGAAATCTATTAATTATTAAATCTTTAATTCAGTGGTTAAATAGTCTAAATATAGCGTTTAAGCGTAAAATTTATCCAAATAATATTGAGGTAACTTATAAATGTTTGCAGGAATTATTCAGGCACAGGGTAATATCAAAGAAATTCGTTCATCGAATAATGGTGTTGTTTTAGTTCTTAATTCTAATTCGTTAGACCTTTCGGACGTCTCTATAGGTGACAGTATTGCTGTGAATGGAGTATGTTTAACCGTAACTCAACTTAATGATAATTCTTTTTCTGCTGATGTATCCCAAGAAACCTTAAACTGTACAACTTTTTCTCAATTAAAAAAAGGCCAAAATATCAACTTAGAGAAGTCATTACGACTTGAACAGGGAATTGATGGTCACCTCGTGAGTGGGCACGTTGATGACGTAGGAAAGGTTACCTCAATTGCAATTGAGGGCGAGAGTACTCGTATGAAAATTATGGTTAATAACAATTTGGTAAAATACATTGCAAAAAAAAGTTCAATTTGTATTAATGGCGTTAGCTTGACCGTGAATGAAATTGATGGCAATGTTTTTGGTGTCAATATTATTCCTCATACTTTTTCTGTTACAACACTTGACGAATTGAAGGTAAATTCTCAAGTTAATTTAGAGATAGATATAATTGCCAGACATATAGAACAGTTACTTAATCACAAGACTGGTGCATAGATAAGGCACCGATAATTAAAAATGGATATTTATGAAAGCAACAATTGAGAAACTTATAGAAGACTATCGGAAAGGCAAGATGATCATTCTAATGGATAACGAGGATCGTGAAAATGAAGGTGATTTACTGATAGCTGCTGAAAAAGTTACCAAAGAAGATATTAACTTTATGGCTACTCATGGTAGAGGTTTGATTTGCTTAACATTGACACAAGAACGTTGCCAACAATTGAATCTTCCTTTAATGGTATCTCAGAATAGCGACCCTCACTCAACAAACTTCACTGTTTCGATTGAAGCCGCTTCAGGTGTAACTACAGGTATTTCAGCTGCAGACAGAGCCAAAACTATTATCGATGCTGTAGCTAAAGATGCAAAACCAATTGACATTATTCAGCCAGGACATGTTTTTCCATTAATGGCCCAGCAGGGCGGTGTTCTTATACGTGCTGGACATACAGAAGCTGGTTGCGATTTAGCTCGATTAGCTGGCTTTGAACCTTCCTCAGTAATTGTGGAAGTATTAAATAAAGATGGATCTATGGCAAGAAGTGTTGACTTGGAGAAATTTGGGAAAAAACATAGAATTAAGGTTGGCACAATTGCTGACTTAATCCATTATCGAGTAGAGAACGAAAAAACAATAGAGAGAATAAGCCAGAGACCCTTTAAAACCAAGTATGGCAAGTTTAATCTTTATTCGTATTTAGATAGCATCCATAATGACATTCATATAGCACTAGTTAAAGGAGTGATTGATGAATCAAGTGAACCATATGTTAGAGTTCATATGGAAAATATTTTTAAAGATGTATTGCAAGAAGTTAAACGTGGCTTTAGTATTAATAGTGCATTGAACAAAATATCTGAAGTAGATACAGGAGTATTTTTGCTTCTTCGTAAGCAAGACAACCAAGCTATTCTTGGAAACATTGATAACCAGGATTATAGTAGTAGTGATGATAGTAGAACTTTTGGAATTGGAGCTCAAATATTAGCTGATTTAGGCGTTACAAATATGAAGTCATTAGGAAACCCGAGAAAGTGGCCTGGTCTAGAAGGTTTTGGTTTAAATATTACTGAATACATAAATACTAAGGAGTTATAAAAAATTGAAAACTATCGAAGGTGATTTAACTATTAGAGATAAAAAAATTGCGCTTGTTGCTAGTCGATTTAATTTATTTGTAGTTGAACATTTGATTAATGGCTCTAAAGACACCCTATTAAAGCATGGTGCTGAAGAGACTGATATTGACCTTATTTATGTACCAGGAGCTTTTGAAATTCCTTTAGCTCTTAAAAAGGTTGTTAGTAGTGGTAAATATGATGCTATTGTGGCCTTAGGGGCAGTAATACGCGGTGGAACACCTCATTTTGAATATGTAGCTGGAGAGTGTGTGAAAGGTATTTCACAAGTTTCATTAGAGTCAGAAGTGCCTATTGCCTTTGGTGTTTTGACGGTTGATACAATAGAGCAAGCAATTGATCGTGCTGGTGCTAATTCTGAAAATAAAGGTGCTGAAGCAGCGCAGAGCGCTATTAGAATGATAAATTTGCTTGAACAATTGTGACACCAAAACAGCGCTCACGTGCTAGAGTCGTTCAAGCTTTATATCAATGGCTAGTATCTGGTGGTGACTTAGCACAAATTGAAAAACAATTTCTAAATCAGAAAGAAGGTAAGATTTCAAAAGCTTTTTTTTCTAATTTATTTATAAATATTCCTAAAAATATATCATTACTTAATGAGATTGTTGAGCCATCATTGGATAGAAGTATTGATGAGCTCGGACCAACTGAACGAGCCATTTTGTATTTGGGAGCTTATGAGCTTAAATTTCAACTAGAAGTTCCATACAAGGTTGTTATCAATGAAGCAGTTGAATTAACTAAACTTTATGGTGCAGATGGCGCTTATAAGTTGATTAATACGTCATTGGATAAAATAGCACAAAACGTTCGTAGTATTGAAGTGAGCGATAAAACAAATACTAAAACCTAATTCAAAATGAGTTTTATCATAAGCAATTAAATGGTATTATTTCATTTCCATAGAAAAAAATGACTTTAATTTATTAATTGGTTATGGTTAGCTTTTTCCTAAAAAGAAAGCATTTTTTTTTGATGGCTATAAGTTAGATGTGATTTTTTTTCAAATTATGAAGGAGAGAAAATGAAAGGTCTTTATAAAAAAATTGGAGCCACGATTGTCGGTGCAATAGCTACCGTCAATGTTATGGCTCTTGATGAGTTAAACGTTGCTTACTTTGAAGAGTGGCCTATGCCATTTGAATATGCAAAACAAATTGGTGCATATGACGAAGCTTTAGGAATGACAGTAAACTGGAGTGCTTTCGGTACTGGTACCGCAATGTCAGCCGCTATGGCTTCTGGAGATATTGATATCTCAGTGAGTCAAGGTGTGCCGCCATTTATTGTGGCAGCCTCTACAGGACAAGACTTGCAAATTGTTGACGTGGCAGTTAGCTACGCTGACAATGACAACTGTGTTGTAGCTTCAGCTCTTGAAATTGACGCAAGCAATGCCTCTGAGTTAGCCGGATTAAAAGTTTCTGTACCAATCGGTACTGCAGCTCACTACGGTTACTTAAAGCAGATGGATCATTTTGGTGTTGATGTAGCTTCAATGGATGTTGTTGATATGGCTCCACCAGAAGGTGCGGCTGCTTTTGCTCAAGGTAGTGTTGATGTATTCTGTGGCTGGGGTGGATCACTTCGCCGTGCCTTAGAACATGGTAATGTGCTTTTGACTGGCGCAGAGAAAACAGCACTAGGTATCCTAGTTTGGGATGTAACTTCAACAACAGCACAATTTGCTAATGAAAACGCTGAAGTTTTATCGACATTCTTGGGAGTAACAGCTGCTTCTAATGCAATGTGGAATTCTGGTGGATTTACTTCACTAATGCTTCCTCATATTGCAAGAGATGCTGGTATGGATGAGGCTGCAACTGCTGACACCATGTCTACATTTGTATTCCCATCAGTCAGTAACCAACTATCAAGCGCATGGCTTGGCAGTTCAGGAGTAGAATTCCTTAAGGGTGTAGCTGATGTATTTGTTAATGCTGGTGAAATCCCAAGTGCACGTGGCTCATATGCAGGTGCAGTTAATACAGACGGTTTGGAAGCATTAGCAAGCCAATAAAATACTAAATATCGGACTTAAATAAATGTCTGATATCTAAGTATCTGTTAGACTTAAGGTGGCGCACTATTAGTGTGCCACCTTTTTACTGAAAAAACACCGGAGATTGATTTGAAAGGATTATCAATTGAAAACATATCGATGCGTTTTGATTTAAAAGATGGAAAATCAATTCAGGCACTTAAAGATATATCTCTGGAGATCGGAGAGGGACAAATTATTACCGTACTTGGGCCATCAGGTTGCGGTAAAACAACACTCTTAAATATTATTGCAGGTTTTTTAGCTCCGACTGAAGGGCAAGTCGTTCTCAACGATCAGACCGTTCTTGGACCAGGTGCTGAACGTGGTATGGTTTTCCAACAGGGAGCACTCTTTGAGTGGATGAATGTGCGTTCAAATGTTGCCTTTGGACCACGAATGAAGGGTATGCCAAAAGCAGAGCAAAATGAAAAAGTCCAGCACCTGTTGGAAGTAGTCGGGCTTCATGATTTCGAAGACAAAGCGGTTTACGAACTCTCGGGTGGAATGCAGCAACGGGTTGCTTTAGCGCGCTGTCTAGCAAACGATCCAGATGTTATTTTGATGGATGAACCCTTGGGGGCTCTGGATGCACTAACTCGCGAAAAGATGCAAGGTTTGGTGCTCAAGCTCTGGAAAGAAACAGGAAAGACGATTATGCTGATAACACATTCCGTCGAGGAAGCAGTTTTGCTCGGCGAGAGACTTCTGGTATTGGCTCCAAGACCCGGGAGGATCCTAAAAGAATACAAACTTCCTTATGCTGAAATGGGTTCCGGTATGGATCTTCGAGAAGTCAAAAAATCTGAAGGATATATCGAAACTCGAGATGAAATACTTTCCATTATTTGGGAGATGGAAGAAGAAATTATGGGTAGAGTGGAGAACAACTGATGGCCATTTTACTGATCTATATTATTGTTTTCATTATTGCTTTTTATGTAGTGCACATAGCCACAAAAATGATGACTGCTCAGAAAGACTATACAAGTCTTAAAACTGTAACATTTGGCGATGAAAGCGCCGTTTCGCCTAACCGACCCGCCTCAATTATCTCAGTTCTGGCTATTTTTATGATTTGGGGGGCATTTACAGGTTCAAAATTGATGCCTTTTCACGCACCAGGTCCGTTTATTGGTGAAACTTCCTTTACCTATACCGCAATTAATGCAGAGGGTGAGACAGATGACGCAGAGGTTATTGTCACTGTTTACGATATACAGTCTGGCAAAACGCCTTCAAAAATGAAGATTGATCCAGGAACAGGATTTGCAAAAAATGATACTGCTAATATTGTAGCTTGGCGTAGTGGGTTAATTAAAGTGAAACGTAATGATGTTGGTAGCAAAGAGGATGGTTATAAAGTTATTGCTATTAATGGTCAGGAAATTTCCCCTAGTTCAGAAATTTTTATCGATGATGCTCGAATCTATATGACCGCTAAAGGAACGCTGAGCTTTACTCCAGAAAAAGGTTGGCAGATGCAACCGATTTGGCTACCTTCACCTGAAGCTGTTTGGTCGAGATTAGTTCTGGTAGCTTCTGAAGGGTATAAAACTTTTACCTTGGTAGAACACCTTGGCTGGTCGCTTATTCGTGTAGTAGTTGGATTTTTGGCGGGCGCACTTATTGGTATTCCGCTTGGTTACGCGATGGGACTTTCGGGCTGGTTTCGTGGCTGGTTTGACCCAATCGTCGAATTTATGCGTCCAGTTCCGCCACTTGCACTTATTCCACTGGTAATTATCTGGTTTGGAATTGGTGAAGAGGGTAAGATAATTTTACTCTTCCTTGCGTCGCTTTGGATTATGACAATTTCTGCCAGAGCTGGTGTTTCTGGAGTTAAGATTAGTAAAATTCATGCCGCATACTCTCTTGGGGCGTCAAAGCGACAGATTATGAGACTGGTAATTGTGCCTAATAGCCTACCTGAGATATTTACAGGTGCCCGTGTATCCATGGGTGTTTGTTGGGGTACCGTTGTCGCAGCTGAACTTGTCGCAGCTCAGAAGGGTGCAGGCATGATGATAATCAATGCTTCAAAATTTCAAATGACCGATCTAGTTATTATGGGAATTGTTCTGATTGGAGTGATAGGATACTCTATAGATATTCTCATGCGTATTGCAGAAAATTATCTGGTACCCTGGAAAGGTAAATAGCCTTATAATTCTTAGTTTTTAGTTTCACGTCAATTATGTCTAATACATTGCCTAAAGAGGCACAAGTTGTAATTATTGGGGGAGGTGTTATTGGTTGCTCGGTAGCTTACCATCTCGCCAAACTTGATTACACTGATATTGTCCTTTTAGAGCGAAAAAAACTTACCTCTGGAACCACTTGGCATGCTGCAGGACTTGTAGGTCAAATGCGCTCATCTTTGAACCTAACTCAAATGGTTCAATACTCAGGAAACCTTTATGAGACATTAGAGGCAGAGACAGGAATGGCTACTGGATATCGCCGAACTGGCTCAGTTAGTCTTGCGACGAATCAAGAAAGACTTACTGAATTCAAACGAAATGCTTCACTTGCAAAGGTTCATGATGTAGATGTTCAAATATTAACTACGGAAGAACTTAAAGATAAAATTAATCTCTTTAACCTTGATGATGTAGTAGGGGGTGCCTGGATACCAAAAGATGGAAAGGCTGACCCTGCTAATGTTGCTATGGCACTCGCAAAAGGTGCTAAAAATAATGGAGTTAAGATTTTTGAAGATGTCAAGGTGACTGGTATTCTTAAAGAAGATGGAAAAGTTAAAGGTGTTCAAACTGAGTTAGGCGATATACAATCTGAAGTAGTTGTTAATTGCGGTGGAATGTGGGCAAGAGAGGTTGGAAGAATGGCTGGAGTGTCTGTACCTCTTCATGCTTGTGAGCATTTTTATTTTCTAACCTCATCCGTTCCAGATTTAGGCGATATGCCTGTTGTAAGAGTGCCCGATGAGTCTGCGTATTACAAGGAGGATGCTGGAAAAATATTGGTTGGTTTATTTGAGCCTAATGCTAAGCCATGGGCTCAAAATGGCATTCCTGAAGATTTTTGCTTTGACCAAATACAGGATGATTTGGAGCATTGTATGCCTTATCTTGAACTTGCTATGAATCGAGTTCCGGTAATGGAAAGCTTAGGTATTGAGACTTTTTTTAATGGACCAGAGAGCTTTACACCTGATGATAATTTCCAAATAGGAGAGTCACCTGAACTTGAAAACTTCTTTGTTGCTGCTGGATTTAATTCTATTGGCATTCAAGCGGCAGGTGGTGCAGGTAAATATTTAGCTGAGTGGATTGTTGGTGGAGAGCCTCCTTGTGATTTATGGGAAGTAGATATCAGAAGAAACGACCCATTCCAAAATAATAAACTATACCTAGCTAACCGAGTAACGGAGACGTTAGGCTATCTATACGAAAATCATTTCCCATATCATCAATATGAGACTGGAAGAGGACTAAGAAAAACCCCCCTTTATGAATTTTATAAAGATCGCGGTGCATGTTTCGGTGAAGTTGCTGGTTGGGAGAGAGCTAACTGGTTTGTTCCTAAAGAGATGATTGGCAAGATTGAAGCTAAGTATGAGTATTCATGGGGTAGACAAAATTGGTTTGAATTTCAAAAATTAGAGCAACAAGCGATTAGAGAAAGTGTTGGAGTTTATGAAATGTCTTCTTATGCAAAAATCAGAGTCAAAGGTTCAGATGCAATGGATTACCTTCAAATGATTTGTGCTAATGATGTTGATATTGAGATTGGAAAGTTGGCATATACTCAGTGGTTAAATCATAGAGGAGGGATTGAGGCAGATGTAACTGTTTCCCGTTTAGATCATGACGACTTCTTAATAGTTAGCGGAACAATGTGCCTTAATCGAGACATGCATTGGCTAAGAAAAAACATGCCTAAAAATGCGAACTGTTCACTTTTTGATGCCACAAGTTCCGAAGGTTGTTTAGCCATTATGGGACCTAATTCAAGAGACCTTATTCAATCCCTTACTGATACTGATATGAGTAATGAAAGCTTCCCATTTGCAAATGTTCGAAATATTGAAGTTGGTATGGCAAATGTCCGCGCTCATCGTATTACTTATGTTGGAGAATTAGGTTGGGAACTATACTTTCCTATCGAGTTTTCAAACTATGTTGCAGATTTAATTGATTCTGTAGGTGAAAAATACTCTTTAAGATATTGTGGAATGCATACTGTAGATAGTTGCCGTATTGAGAAAGCATATAGACATTTTGGGCACGATATTACCGATGAAGATCACGTAATAGATGCAGGACTTGGTTTTGCTGTCAAATTACAAAAGACAACATCAAAGTTTGGAAAATTCATAGGTTACGATGCTGTTGAAGCTAAAAAAACCTCTGGTTATGAAAAGCGTGTAATGCAATTTTTGCTAAGTAATCCCGAGTTAATGCTATACCATAATGAACCTATTCTTAAGAATGGAGATATAGTTGGGTACTTAACTAGTGGAACCTATAGCCATACCCTTGAGGGTGCAGTCGGTCTTGGGTATGTTACATGCTTGCCTAACGAGAGTCACGAGGATATTTTAAATGCTGAATATAGTATTGAGGTCGAAGGTGTAGTTGAAAAAGCTAAAGCTTCTCTTACGCCAATGTACGATCCATTAAATAAGAAAATTAGAAATTAAATTTCTTTATACTATGACCACTTATATTTTACAATTCAATATTCTGAATTAAACTAAATTTAATATCAAGGATTTAATATGTCTGAAAGCAAAATTATACAAAATGATAAGAAACATGTTTGGCATCATTTAACTCAGCATAAAGCTTTTGAATCGAGTGACCCACTTGTGGTTTCAAAAGGAAAAGGAATGTATGTAACTGATACCAAAGGTGATGAATATTTAGACGCAACTTCTGGCGGAGTATGGACTGTTAACCTTGGCTATGGAAGGGATGAAATGGTAGATACTGTCAGTAATCAGTTATCAAAAATTCCCTATTTCGCAGGCGTCGTTGGTAATGAGCCAGCTGCACAATATGCAAAAGAGTTAACCTCAATTATGCCTGGTTTAGATCGTGTTTATTATTCAAATTCAGGTTCTGAAGCTAATGAAAAAGGCTACAAAATGGTACGACAAATTGCCCATTTTCATAATGAAGGAAAAAAACATAAAATTATATATCGTGACCGTGACTATCATGGAACAACCATTGGTGCAATGAGCTCATCTGGTCAAATTCAAAGAACAAAGCAATATGGACCATTTGCGCCTGGTTTTGTTGAAATGCCAAATTGTTGCTGTTACCGCTGTCCGTTTGGTAAAAAATATGGTGAATGTAATATTGAATGTGCTCACGCTCTTGAAGATGTTATTCAAAAAGAGGGTGCAGATAATGTCGGATCTGTAGTTTTAGAGTCAATAACTGCAGGTGGTGGAGTTATTACTCCAGTGCCAGAGTATTTCCCAATCATTGAATCAATCTGTAGAAAGTATGATGTGTTGCTTCATATTGACGAAGTGGTTTGCGGTCTTGGAAGGACTGGAAAATGGTTTGGTTATCAAAATTATGATGTGCAGCCTGATATTGTAACTGTAGCGAAAGGTCTGGCGGCTGGTTATGCAGCGATATCAGTAACAGTTACTTCTGATAAAGTTTTTGAAATGTTTAAAGAGGATTCAAGTAACCCTGACAGCTATTTCAGAGATATATCTACATTTGGAGGATGTACGGCTGGTCCAGCTGCTGCTTTGGAAACTTTAAATATTATTAAAAGAGATAAGCTTCTTGAAAATGTTAATACTGTTGGTGGATATTTAAAAAGTAGGCTGTATGAACTTGAAGAAAAACATCAAATAATTGGTGAAGTTCGTGGAAAGGGTTTATTTTGTGGCCTAGAGCTTGTCAAAGATAGGCAAACTAAAGAGCCTGTAGATGAAACAGTTGCAATGTCAATCGTTAGTCATTGCTTGAAAAATAAAGTAATGATTGGAAGAACCAATAGATGTTTCGAGCATAACAATAATGTATTGCTATTTAGCCCAGCATTTATATGCACTAAAAATGAAGTCGATCTTATTATTGAAGCTGTTGACAGCGCCCTTGAGGTTAATTAATAGTTAAATTGAGCGCTAGTTCAGTATAATCTCTCGTTTTTTATAAACAAGATATTTGATATGATTATTGGAGTACCAAAAGAAATTAAAAACCACGAATACAGAGTTGGCTTAACACCAAGAAGTGTTAAGGAACTTGTCAGAAACGGTCACCAAGTGATGGTCCAAACTAATGCTGGTAATGGAATTGGTGCAAGTGATGATGATTACAGTGAAAATGGTGCTGAAATTATAGCGACTGCTGAAGAGGTTTTTGCAACTTCAGAAATGATCGTCAAGGTTAAAGAACCTCAAGCAAATGAGAGAGCTATGCTCAGAGAAGGTCAAATACTTTATACCTATCTTCATCTTGCTCCAGACCCTGAACAGACAAAAGATTTAATTAAAAGTGGCGCTACTTGTATTGCTTACGAGACGGTAACATCTCCTCGAGGCGGTTTGCCGCTATTAGCACCAATGTCAAAAGTTGCTGGGAGAATGGCTGTTCAGGCAGGTGCACACTTTTTGGAACACCCTAATGGCGGCATGGGAGCTTTACTTGGAGGTGTACCTGGTGTTAACCCATTAAAAGTTGTAATTTTGGGTGGAGGTGTTGTAGGTGCCCATGCCGCTCATATGGCAGTAGGAATGGGGGCTGATGTTTGGGTGCTTGACAATAATCCTGACACATTAGAAAAACATTGGCAACAATTTGGTCGTAGTACGAATACCGTTTTTTCAACTCAAAGTACAGTTGAACAATATGTACTAAAAGCTGATTTAGTCATTGGGGGAGTTTTAATACCTGGTGCTGAAGCGCCAAAACTAGTTACAAAAGAGATGATTAAGGCAATGAAGCCTGGTTCAGTTGTTGTTGATGTAGCGATTGACCAAGGCGGTTGCTTTGAAACCTCAAAAGCAACAACGCATGCAAATCCGACATATATTGTGGATGATGTTGTTCATTATTGTGTAGCCAATATGCCAGGTGGTGTCCCTAAAACATCAACATTTGCGCTTAATAATGTAACTCTACCATTCGCAATTGATATTGCTAATAAAGGGGTTAAACAGGCATTACTTGACGATGAACACCTTAGAGCAGGTTTAAATGTTCATAAAGGCAAGGTAACATGTCGTGAAGTAGCCGAAGATTTGGGTTATGAATATGTATCAGCGTCTGACGCGCTAAAAAATTAATTTTAACAGGAGAAGTAAGAATGTCGAAAATGACTGCAAGTGAAGCCTTTGTTGAAACAATGGTTGCAAATGGTGTTAAGGATATCTTTGGTATTATGGGTTCAGCATTCATGGATGCTATGGATATTTTTGAACCTGCAGGCATAAGATTTGTTCCGGTGGTTCATGAACAGGGTGCTGCTCATATGGCTGATGGCTATTCCAGAGTGAGTGGAAGGCATGGCGTTTGTATTGGTCAAAATGGTCCAGGTATATCAAACTGTGTGACTGCAATTGCAGCGGCTTATTGGGCTCATAGTCCAGTGGTAATTGTTACTCCTGAGGCTGGAACTGGCGGTATTGGTTTAGGTGGATTCCAAGAAACCAATCAACTACCAATGTTTCAAGAATTTACTAAATACCAAGGTCATGTCGTCAATCCAATGAGGATGGCTGAGTTTACTGGTCGTTGTTTTGATAGAGCAATGAGCGAAATGGCGCCTACTCAACTCAACATACCGAGGGATTATTTTTATGCAGAAGGTGAATTTACAATTCCTCAACCTCGAAGAATTGATCGAGGTACGGGTGGCGAAGAGACTTTAAATGAAGCTGTAGCTTTAATCGCTAAAGCCAAATTTCCTGTAATTGTTTCTGGTGGTGGTGTAGTGATGGCCGATGGTGTTCAAGAATGTATAGCATTAGCCGAGCGGTTAGGTGCTCCAGTTGTAAATAGTTATCTCCATAACGACTCTTTTCCTGCAAGTCATGACCTCTGGTGTGGACCATTAGGATATCAAGGCTCGAAAGCAGGCATGAAACTGATATCACAGGCAGACGTTGTCATTGCATTAGGAACTCGCCTAGGACCATTTGGAACATTACCTCAGCATGGAATGGATTATTGGCCAAAAGACGCCAAAATCATCCAAATAGATGCAGATCATAAAATGCTTGGATTAGTTAAGTCAATTACTGTGGGTATTTGTGGTGATGCAAAGGCTGTTGCTGAATCGCTTTGCGAAAAATTAGTTTCTGCAAAACTTTCCTGTGATTCAACAAAAGAAGAAAGAGCGCAAAAGATTGCCGATGAAAAAGCAGTTTGGGAGCTAGAGTTGGATGAGTGGATTCATGAAACTGACTCATATAGTATGGACATGATCGCTAATAAGGAAGAGGGTTGGCTTCACCCTAGGCAAGTTTTGCGTGAACTAGAAAAAGCAATGCCTGATGACGTCATGGTGTCAACAGATATTGGTAATATTAATTCTGTTGCAAATAGTTATCTTCGTTTTGAAAAACCTCGTAGCTTCTTTGCAGCAATGAGCTGGGGTAATTGTGGTTATGCCTTCCCAACAATAATCGGAGCAAAAGCTGCTGCACAAAATAGACCTGCTGTCTCTTATGCGGGTGACGGCGCTTGGGCAATGAGTATGGTTGAGACGATGACATGTGTTCGCCATGACATACCTGTAACAGCAGTTGTGTTCCATAATCGTCATTGGGGTGCAGAAAAGAAAAACCAAGTAGACTTCTATGACAGACGCTTCGTCGCTGCAGAACTTACAGATCAAGATTTTGTTAGTATTGCAAAGTCAATGGGCGCTGAAGGTATTCATGTTAATAAACTTGAGGATGTAGGTCCAGCACTGAAAACAGCTATAGATATGCAAATGAATGAAAGAAAGACAACAATTATTGAAATTATGTGTACTCGTGAACTCGGTGACCCATTCAGAAAGGATGCATTGAGTAAGCCAGTCCGTCATTTGCCTAAATATAAAGACTACGGTAGTGACACGAAACATCGTTAAACTTTAACTATTTGTTTGTTTTAGTCAGGTTTTCCTCTCTCAATAAATAAATGCCTTCGTTAACTATGAATCATTCTGATGTCATTAAATATTGGTTTTCTGAAAAAAGTAGACAACATTGGTTTTCCTCGACTCCTGAAATAGACAATGAAATAAAGCGGCGTTATGAAATGCTTTGGATGAGCGCTGCATCTGGAGAACTTGACGATTGGCAAGATTCACCACAAGGTTGTTTGGCGTTGATTATTGTCTTAGATCAGTTTCCTTTGAATATGTTTAGAGGTGAAACTAAAGGTTTTCAAACCGAAAATATGGCTGTTGAAGTGGCTTTAAAAGCAATTGATAACGGCTACGATGAAAATTTGAATGCTGAAGAATTACTTTTTCTCTTTATGCCTTTAATGCATAGCGAAAATCTTGAACATCAAGATTTACAGGTCAAACTTTTTGAGAAATATGATTTCAACGATGAATATTCCAAACATCATAGGAATATCATAAAGAGGTTTGGTCGTTTCCCGCATAGAAATGATATTTTGGGAAGAAAGAGTAGTACAGATGAAGTTGAATACTTACTTTCTGATAGTGCATTTAAAGGCTAGAACGAACTTTTTTATTATTTAGCTTTAAGACATGCGTCAAGCCCCGCTTGAGCAACCACTATATCTTGGTCAGGAGTACCAGAACTGCAACCAATCCCACCAACAATCTGACTATCGACAAAAAGCGGCAAGCCACCACCTACGACACAAAAACGACCTTGATGTGAAGTTTGGATGCCAAAGGCTGGGCCGTGATTACGAACAGCATTACCATAATCTAAGGTTGCTTTTCTAGCTGCCGCCGCAGTAAAAGCCTTATCGATGGAGATATTAATGCTTGTAATTCTTGCATTATCCATTCTTGTAAATAACATAAGGTGACCACCATCGTCCACAATCGCGATATCCATATCTACACCTATCTCGATGGCTTTATTAATGGCACCATCCATCATTTTCTTTGCATCTTTAAGCGTAAGCTTTAGTACTTGCTTCATAATTTCTCCTTCACTACAATAACACCATCCTCGTCGGCATATAAATACTCACCTGGAGTGAATGTAACTCCAGAAAAATTGACAATTAAGTTGCTATCACCAATTCCATTTTTAATGCTTTTAAGAGGGCAAACTCCAAGTGCACGAATACCAATCTCCATACCTTTGATTGTTGCGGAGTCTCTAATCAATCCATGAATTAAAATACCTTCCCATTCATTTTTGATTGCATCAGTTGCTCTTTTATCCCCCAACATTGCACAATTCATAGAGCCACCTGCATCAATTACTAAAACTGAGTCCTTACCATTAGTCTTTAAAGCTACTTCAACAAGTGAGTTATCTTCATAGCACTTTACAGTAACAATATGGCCTGAAAATGAAGTTTTTGCACCGTAATTTTTATATACTGGCGCTAAATACTGTACATTAGGATGTAGCTTGTCTGAGATATCACAGGTTGTCTCATTCATTGTTTTCTCCATAGATCTCACACATCCTTTTATCGGAACCATAGGGATAATAATCCATCACACCATTCTTTTTAATATTTTCTTGAATTGACCCCCAATACTCTGCATCTAGTAATTTTTGATAGCGTGCATTAAATGTATCTTTCATATGCTCAGTTGGGAACATAAAGTATTTAAATTCCTCAGGAAAAACATCATTTGGTCCAACGTAATACCACGGCTCTGATGACATCTCTTCTTCATAAGTTCTTGATTTTGGTATCTTTTTAAAGACCGGCGTGCTCATTAAAGTGATTTCATCATAGTCATAGAAAACGACACGATCATGACGGGTAACTCCGAAATTTTTTGTCAACATATCACCAGGAAAGATGTTCGAGTTAATCAACTGATCAATCGCTTTACCATAGTCATTAATGATATGGGTTTGTTCATTTTTATTGGCTGTTTCAAGATAGATGTTAAGTGGAGTCATCTTGTTTTCTATATACATATGTTTGACGATCAACAAATCATCCTCAAACTCTAAATTTGAAGCAGCTTTTTTCTTTAACTCATCAAGCAAAGAGTCATCAATATACTTCATTGGAAAGGCCACATTAGAAAACTCCCATGTATCTGCAAGTCTTCCAACTCGAATGTGATTTTTAACAAAATAATATTTTTCTTTAACCATTTCTTTTGTACCCATCTTTGGTGGTGCAAAATGGTCATTAATTACTTTAAAAACGTAAGGGTACATCGGGAAGGTGAAGACTGTCATCACCATACCTTTGATTCCGGGAGCTATTATTAGCTTCTCACTGGTGATTCTTGAATATTTTAAAAAGTGTCTGTAGAGTAGAGTCTTGCCCTGTTTATGAAGACCAATAGCACTATAAAGAACCGCTCTTGTTTTTGCCGGCATCAGTACTTTTAAATAATCAACTACAGCTGCGGGGTAATCAGTAGTAATAAAGAAGTATGACCTAGAGAAGCTAAATACAACTGAAATGCTTCCAGTATCAGTGAGCAAACTGTCAACATAAAGTCCACTCTTTTTATCGTTTAGTAGAGCGATTAAAAGTGGTTGGTCGGAGTATAGTTGGGAAATAATTTTACCGACAATATATGCACCCTTGCCTCTAATAAAAGGGGTTTTTATTACTTGAATTTCGAAGGTTTGAGATTTTAATGGAGGTATTTGTTTGTGGAGCTGTTCTTGTAAGCGCTGGATATCTTGTTCGAGGTTGCCAAACTTGCAATTAAATGAAAAGCTTTTAAGGATTTGTGTAAAGGCATCTTTAATTTGCCCTTGTTCAATGAAGAAGCTTTCAACTACAGGTTCATCCATGTCAATGTAGCTAAGCGAAACACAGGGTTTGGTAAAAATATATTGATTGGTATAATAGCTTCTAGAAAACAAGCGACAAAACACTGAGTTGTAAAAGGTTTCTGCTAATTCTGGTTGTTTATGTAGTGTAATCAGTTCAATGTAGGCAAGTTTAGTTCTTTTCCAAAAATCAGAATTAAATTTATCTAAATGCGTTTGCTGACGCATTTCAGCTTTAGCGCCGTAAACATTTTGTTTTTTTAGATTTAGATCTTTAGATAGTTTTTTGCAGAAGGTATTAACTTGCTTGTCATAGAAATTAAGTCTAAGCTTTGAATCTTTATCAATTTTTCCCCATTCTCTTTCTTCAAAACACCTCTTTGCCTCTACTGAGGCTTTTTTAATGTTTCGATAGTGTTGCTCAAAGCCACCCAAAATCTGCTTAGCAATCGTAAGTGATAATGTATCTGAAAAATCATTAAACATAAAGAATCAACCAACAAAAAAAATTAAGCTTCATTTGGTGAAGCAAAGCATAATTGTTAGGCTACCATTTCTTAGTTAAATTGCTCTTCTTCCGTGGAACCTGTCAATGCAGTCACCGATGACAGGCCGCCTTGAATTACCGTGGTAACATCATCGAAATAGCCAGCTCCAACTTCTTGCTGATGCGATGCAAAAGTGTAACCTTTTTTGGAAGCTTCAAACTCAGGTTCCTGAACTTTGTTTACGTAGTGCTTCATACCTTCACCTTTTGCATAGTCATAAGCCAAGTCAAACATGTTATACCACATATTATGAATACCCGCTAAAGTGATAAACTGATACTTGTAACCCATTTCTGCAATCTTCTCTTGAAAAGAGGCAATCTCAGTATCGTTTAAATTTTTCTTCCAATTGAATGAAGGTGAGCAGTTGTATGCCAATAATTGATTAGGATTTTCAGCTAAAACTGCTTCAGCGAACTCACGAGCAAAACCAAGGTCAGGTTTACCAGTTTCGCACCAAACCAAATCTGCATATGGTGCATAGGCTACGCCACGAGAAATGGATTGTTCTAAACCATTTTTTACAACATAAAAGCCTTCCGCGGTGCGCTTGCCTGTTATAAATGACGCATCGTACGGGTCTACATCCGATGTCAGCAAGTTTGCAGCTTCTGAATCAGTCCGAGCTAATAAAACAGTGGGTACTCCCATAACATCTGCTGCCAGTCGTGCAGAAATAAGCTTTTGAATTGCTTCTTGAGTAGGCACTAAAACTTTACCGCCCATGTGGCCACATTTTTTAACGGCGGCTAATTGATCTTCAAAATGGACACCTGCGGCACCGTTAGAGATCATATTTTTCATCAATTCAAAAGAATTCAATACTCCACCAAAGCCAGCTTCAGCGTCAGCAACAATCGGCAAAAAGTAATCAACATGACCCTCGTCACCAGACTCAATGCCTTTTGCCCATTGAATTTCATCTGCTCTCTTAAAAGTATTATTGATTCGCCTTACCATGGTTGGAACTGAGTCATATGCATATAATGATTGGTCTGGATACATTGTTTCGGAGGTATTTCCATCAGCTGCAACTTGCCAACCTGATAGGTAGATTGCCTCTATACCTGCTTTTGCTTGTTGCATCGCCTGGCCACCAGTAATGGCTCCCATGCAATTCACATAGCCCTTTTTAGCGGAGCCATTTACTAAGTTCCAAAGCTTTTCTGCACCACGATGAGCATAGGTGCATTCGGGTTGAACTGAACCACGCAAGCGTATAACGTCTTCAGCATCATAAGTACGCTTAACATTAGCCCATCTAGGGTTATCTTGCCAATTTTTTTGTAGTGCCTCTATTTGTTTTTCTCTATTCATTTCTTCTCCCTATGTATTTATTTGTATTTAAGCCTGACAGTTTTTAGACAGGTTATTAGTCTATCATCAATGTTGTCCATTTGCATTGATTAGATTTGTTAGTTGTTTTTATGATACCAACGATAAATTCTGAATATTCAATAATTTCACTATATAATACTTATTTTTCATAATATGAAATAATTATGATTCTAAGATCTCTAGACAAAAAACACAATGCCATTGAAAAATGTCTTCAAATTCTGTCTGTATTTTCACTTGATAAGACACAATTCAGCATCAATGAAATTTGTGAAAAATTAGACTTTAATATATCTACCACTTATCGCATCTTGTCTACACTTGAAGAATATGGATATATTTCAAGATTAAAAAATAAAGATTATGTAGTTGGAACTCAGGCGCTTTATTTAAGTGCCATTTATACTCAAAGTAATCGCTTAGAACAAATTCGTCCTATTATTGATGAAATAAGAGATATATCCGGAGAAACAGCTTCATTCTTTGTAGAAGAGGATAGTATGCGAATTTGCCTATATAGGGCTCATTCGCGTGATGAAATACGTCACAATATTGAACAAGGTAGCCGTTTAGAATTGAATCGTGGAGCTTCTGGAAGAATCATTCTCGCTTATGGTAAAAGAAAAAATGACAAAACTGGATTCTATAAGGAAATTAGAGATGCTGGGTATTATCTTTCAATTCGTGAGCATAATGCCTCTTTGTTTGCACTTGCTGTTCCAGTAATATCTAGCAGCTCTAAATTTGTTGGTGCAATAGTAGTTTCTGGACCAATCAGTCGCTTCAACGACAAACAAAAGATATTTTTATTAAAGCTTTTTAAATCTCAGTTGGCCAATATAGTAATGCCATGAATTAATAATCGTTGTTACCAATTGTAGTTCTATAACTGAACATGTCAGCTCTGCCGGTGGTTATACGAAACTCAACCAAACCTTTATCCTTTGCATAAGAGTATCGATTTAATATGACCACAGGATCGCCTTTATTTATGTGTAGAATTTTCGCCGTTTTGCTATCAGCAATACCTGCAGTTAATACTTCTTTTGATGTTATGATTTGTGTTGCAAATTTTTTATAGATAAGGGCATAGAGTAGATCAGGTATATGTATGTTAGGTTTTTGAAGACCTTCGACAACCTCTGCAATCCACCAAGATTTTTCAATGATAATCGGATTTTTTTCATCTATATAACCTCTTCTTTCGAGATAAATAACGTCCGCACCACGCTCTATTTCTAACTGCAAGGCTACCTCTGTAGTGGCGGTTGTTTTTTTTCGTATTGGAGTGGTTTTGTAGATTCTAATTGATGAACCTGTTTCACTACCATAACTAAAAAAGTTAAACATACTATTGTCAAATCCATAATCAGAGACATAGGTCCCTTTACCGTGGTGACGATACAAAAGATTACTGTTTTCTAATTTGTCTATTGCTTTTCTTACAGTTCCAACACTAACATTTAACAATTTGGATAGCTGTGTTTCAGAAGGAAGCAAATCACCAATGGTGAGGTTGCCACTAGTTATTTCTTCGTTTATATAATCTATGACTTTATGGTAAAGCTTTTTATTCATTTGCGTTTATTAGAAATGAAGTGAATAATTCGACATAATTTTTAATCTAAGAATTTCACAGTATACTCATATATATGAGTATTGTTAGTTCTAATCCTAAATTAACGCCATTTTTGTCTGTTTAGTTCTTTTAAACTTATTATAAAAGCATCTATCTTTTTTTTAGAATATCATTTGACAACTTCCTGACCTAAGTGTACTATCAACAGGTCATATATATGAGTTAATATTAGTTTTAATACTCATAATTTACTTTTCTATTATTTATTTAATAAGCTGAATGATTAAAGAATGGAATTTCTAGACTATTTTTCTAATGTTTTCACCGTTTATCACATAGCGCTACTTGTAGGCGGAACCTTTGCAGGAATTATTCTTGGAGCGCTTCCTGGACTAAGCCCAACAATGTCTGTAGCACTACTGATTCCTTTTACGTTTCATATGAAGCCTGAAAGTGGTCTGATCTTACTGGGTGCGATGTATACAGCAACTGTTGCTGGTGGTGCTATAAGTGCAATATTAGTTAATGTCCCTGGTGCGCCGGCCAATATTGCAACAGCGATGGATGGTCATCAAATGGCTAAAAAAGGATTGTCTAGGGAGGCCCTACATTATTGCTTTATGAGTTCCTTTGTAGGTGGTATTTTTGGTGTCTTTATTCTTATATTTTTTACCCCTCCATTAGCACGTTTATCGTTGGAGTTTGGCACTACAGAGTTGTTTTGGATTGCCATTTTGGGAATTACCATTATTGCGACCATAGATTCCAAATCAGTTGTCAAAGGACTACTATCAGGTTTATTCGGTTTAATGCTAGCCACTATCGGAGACAACCCAGTTTTGGGTGTGGAGAGATTTGTATTTACTGACCATTTAGAGGGTGGAGTTAACATTGTTGTTGGTTTGATAGGCTTGTTTGCAATGCCTCAAGTGCTTAACTTAATGGAGAAGTACTATAGCGAAAAACACCCAGTTCTTTCAACAGAGGGTCATTCCAGTTTGATGCAATCGTTTAGATTTGTATTCGGTAAAGTTAAAGCTCTTTCAATAGGATCATTTATAGGATCTCTTGTTGGAATCATTCCTGGAGCAGGGGGTCAAATAGCTGGATTAGTGGCTTACGATCAAACCAAAAAAGTAAGTAAAAACCAGTCAAATTATGGAAAGGGTGAGCCTGAAGGAATTATTGCCGCAGAGAGTGCAAACAATTCAATGGTGGGGCCTTCTCTAATTCCATTGCTCACTTTAAGTATTCCAGGCAGTCCGACTGCTGCAGTATTATTGGGAGGTTTATTGATTCATGGAATTTTTCCTGGTCATGAAATTTTTGTGTCCGAGAACACTGCACCGGTTGTTTGGACATTTATCGACTCTTTAATTCTTGCACAAATTTTCATGTTGATTATTGGCCTATTTTTGAGTCGACATAGTGGTTGGATTATGAAAGTGCCAGATAACTACATGGCGGTAAGTATTTTAGTTTTGGCAGTGTTTGGCACATACAGTATTGGCAACTCATACTCTGACGTCCTCATTATGGTGGTCTTGGGAACTATTATGTTTTTTGCCAGTAAGGCAGGTTTTAGCGCTGTGCCGGTTGTGTTAGGAATTATATTAGGTCCAATAGCTGAAAACAATTTCCTTCTCGGTAAGTTAATTGGAGGCGCTCGATATGGTGATGATTGGATGATATATTTTACAACGGGTACTATCAATGTAACCCTCATTGTTATTTGCATAGCATCTATTACTTATGGCCTCTATTCAAATCGCAAATCAAAGAGAAGTACGTAATATGAACCAGTATTTAAAAATTTCGACATTAATTGTAACTGCACTAGCGGCAGCATTGCTATTTACCTCGTTTCAAGAGGTCTTCAATCCCAGTCCCTGGGGTGAAAATGAGGACTATCTATTCCCAAGATTTATATCTGGTGGCATTGCAGTACTAGCATTGCTTTTGTGGTTCGAGCGTGACGAAAAAGGAAAATCAACTAATTTTATGGATTTGTTGCCAGGACTAGGCCTTATTCTTGCTTATCTTATAAGTATGAATACTATCGGCTTTTATATGGCATCAATGATTATGTTCTTCGCGGTAATAATGATTTATAAAAAACCCGAAGAAACCAAGGACTTTTGGCGTGTGTTACTTATGAAGTTGAGTATCTCAGCAGTATTTATTTTAATACTGTACAGTTTATTCACATTAATGTTACAAGTGCGTTTGCCAGGAGGGTTGTTTTTTTAATAAACTAAACCAAAAGGAGAAAAACTAAATGAAACTTATGAAAATAACTAAAATTGCCTTGCTTGCACTAACGTCACTGATGTTTATGCATGCTCAAGCCGATTATCCTGATAAACCAATCGGGGTTATGGTGGCTTACGGACCTGGTGGTGCGACAGATTTTCAGGCAAGAATTGCAACATTAGCGTCTGGTAAAGAGGCTTTAATTGGTCAACCAATTTATATTCTTAACAAACCTGGTGCAGGTGGAAGGACTGGTTGGAACTGGTTTGCTAGCGAAGCCCCAAAAGACGGCTCTATGTTAGCAGCATACAATGTGCCTCACTTTATAGCACAGTCAATTGTGTTTGATACTGCTTACAATATCAATACCCTTGAACCATTAGGTAACTGGGGTGCTGATCCAGCAGTGCTGATTGTTGGCAAAGACAGTCCTTTTAACACTGTAGCTGACTTGCTTGCACACGCTGATGCTAATCCAGGCGCTGTAACTATTAGTGGCGCTGGTAAATTTGTGGGTCACCATATTGCATTCTTGCAGTTTGCTAAAGCTTCGGGTAGAGACTTGACTTATATCCCTGCCAAAGGTGGTGTTGATGCATTGAGATTGGTTAAAGCTGGTGAAGTCAGTGCAGGTTTTAATAACTTGTCGGACTCAGCTAGAAGTGCTGCTGATCTTAAAATCTTAGCCGTTGCAGACCTTACAAGACATGCATATCTTCCAGATGTTCCTACACTAATGGAAAGTGGTGTTGATGTCGATGATTCAAGTGTCAATTTCCGTGGCTTGATGGTTCCAGCTGGAACTCCTCAAGACGTTATTGATTTCTTGGCAAGTAAGACTCCTGATATGTTCAACGACAAAAAGACTCAAGGCAAGATGAAGTCTACTAACTCACCTGCAAGAGTGATGACAAGAGATGAAGTCATCGCAATGTGGAATGAAAGACAGGCTTACTTGACTGATCTACTAGCAGGTCTCCAATAAGATAACCTTTTATTGGGATCTTTTCTTACTGAAGCGCTTTATTAAAGCGCTTCAGTAGATTACTTATGACTAAATACAATCAAATGAGTAACTCTCATATCAAACAATTAATAACAAAAGCAAGGGATGCCCAAACCTCAATAAATGGGTATTCACAGGAACAAGTTGACGAATTGATACTTGCTGTCGCTTGGGAAGTAATCAAACCCGAAAACAATCAATCCTTATCCGAGCTTGCTGTTAAAACAACCGGTCTTGGTAATGTGGAGGATAAAAAGAGAAAAAATAAACGTAAAACTATTGGTTTATTAAGAGATTTAAAGAATATTAAAACAGTCGGAATAATTAATCAAGATGATGAAAAAGGACTTATTGAAATTGCAAGACCGGTTGGTGTGGTTGGCGCAATTGTTCCTTCAACTAATCCGATTGCCACACCACTAAACAAAGTCATTAATGCCTTAAAATGTAGGAACGCGATTATATTAGCACCTTCACCAAAAGGTGCTTTGGTTTGTACAGAGGTCGTAGGCTTGATACAGAAGGCTCTTGGGCGCGTTGGCGCCCCAATCAACATTGTGCAGTCACTATCTGACCCTATAGATAAAAAAGACACCAATGAATTAACTAACCTAGTAGATTTGGTTGTTGCTACAGGCTCTCAAAATAACATTAAAAGAGCCATTCAAAGTGGTACCCCGACCCTAGGTGTTGGTGTAGGAAATGTGCCCGCAATTATTGATTCTAGTGCTGATTTAAAGGATGCTGCTCATAAAATAAAAACCTCGAAAACATTTGACTACGCAACAAGCTGTTCTTCTGAAAATAGCATCATCGTTGTTGATAGTGTTTACGAAAAATTGATTAAGGTTTTAGAGAAAGAGGGTGGCGCATTATTAAATGCAAAAGAAAAGAAAATCCTCGGTAAAAAGATGTGGAATGAAGATCTCATTATTAACCGCGATATCATAGCTAAAAGGGCCTCTAAAATTGCGACCCTTGTAGGCCTCGATACAAAAAAATATTCTAAAACTGAGTTTTTAATGGTAGAAGAGGATGGTATAGGAGAAAATTATCCATTTTCAAGAGAAAAACTCTCTCCTGTGTTGGCTGTTTACCGAGCTAGAGACTTTGATCACGCTGTTAATTTGGTAAACAAAATCTTACAACATCAGGGGCAAGGACACTCTTGTAGTATTCATAGCAAAAACGAAGACAATATTATGAGACTCGGTAATGAGTTACCGGTTTGTAGGGTTATTGTTAACCAAGCTCATTGCTTCGCTACTGGTGGAAATTTTGACAATAGTTTACCTTTTTCGCTCTCTATGGGCTGTGGAACTTGGGGCAACAATATCATTGATGAGAATCTCAATTACAAACACTACTTGAATATTACAAAAATTGTCAAAACAATCAAAGCTAATGAACCATCAGAGGATGAAATCTTTTCGAGTTATTGGAAGAAATATCCCTCAATAGGCTCAACAATAAAGGTGCTTGTTGACAAATATGCTGAAAGTACTCCAGATAAAACATTCCTTATCGATGCTGACCTTGATTTGCACATATCTTATGCTCAGCTTAAAAAGGACATTATTCTCTTGGGTTATTTCTTGAATGAACAAGGCATTCAATTTAAAGATAAAGTTGGTTTTTTGCTTGATAATAGTTACGCATCAGTTATGTTATTTTTAGGAGCAATGTATCACGGTGTAACTATTGTTCCAATAAATATTCTTGCAGGCAATAATCAAATAGAGTACACAATTAATCACTCTGAATGCAAATTACTTTTTACATCGAAAATTTATTTAGATAAGTTTGAAAGTATTCTAAAGAGTTCAAAGGCTAGTGTTTTTGTATATGAAAAAGTTAAAGATTTGAATTGTTCTGGTGAAAACAATATAAATTCACTGAAGGGCAATCTAAGCTCTGATACACCGGCTGTTTTGATTTATACATCTGGTACAACTGGCTTACCAAAGGGGGTTATGCTTTCCCATCAAAATGTAATTGCAGGGGGTAGAAACACTGTTTTAGCACACGAAATTGCACCCAATGATGTGTCTTTATGTGTGCTACCACTTTATCATATTAATGCCGAAATGGTTTCTATCTCTAGTGCTTTGGTGAGTAACAGCTGTGTAGTAATTATTAGCAAATTTAGTGTTTCTAATTTTTGGCAAATGCTTGAGAAATATCAGTGCACTTGGTTCAGTGTTGTGCCAACAATCATTAGTTATCTTTTGAATGATAATTTTAATGTCAGTAAGCTTAACCTGAGCAGTATTCGTTTTGGTCGTTCAGCTTCTGCACCTCTTTCACCAGAAGTGCATAAAAAGTTTGAGCAAGTATTTAAGGTAAATATTGTGGAAACGATGGGTCTTACTGAAACTGCAGCGCAAATCCTTTCAAATCCGTTAGACAACTATAAGCATGGCTCTGCAGGTATAGCCTATGGAAATGAAGTTAGAGTTGTTAATGATCAGGGTAATTTTGTTGAACCAGGTGAATCTGGCGAGTTGGTTATTAAAGGTGACAACGTTATGAAGCAATACTATAACAATGAAGAGGCTACAAAATCATCTTTTACTAAAGACGGATATTTTTTGACGGGAGACCTGGGAGTTGAAGATGAAGATGGCTTCTTTTTTATTACTGGAAGAAAGAAAGAACTTATTATAAAAGGCGGCGAGAATATCTCTCCAAGAGAGATTGATGACACAATTTATAAACACAACTCTGTTTTAGAGGTATGTACTTTTGGAATATTTGATGAAGACTATGGAGAAGAGATTTCAGCTTGTGTTTTTCTTAAAGATAATTTCAAAGCAAACGAGAAAGAATTAATAGATTTATGTATAGCTGATTTAGGTGAATACAAAACTCCAAGCCAGATTATATTTGTTGATGAACCATTACCTAAAGGTCCTTCAGGAAAAATACAGAGGCTTAAAATAGCCGAACAGTTCAAACAAGCTTAATTAAACAATTTTCTGTTCACATCGTTAAGGTAGGGGATTTAAAGCCTTTTTCGGGTAAACTAATCCCTTGTTAATGGGAACTTTATAATGGCATTACTGGAAAAGTTAACCAATAGAGCACAGAAGATTTATCCGCGAATCTTACTACCAGAATCGACTGATCTGCGCGTTATACAGGCAGCATTATCACTATCCACTGAAAAAATTGCGAAAATTGTTCTTCTTGGCAATGAGGATCAAATTTGTTCTCAATTAGAACTGTCAGAAAAGAGCAAAAGGCATGACCTAGAATTTATCGATCCAAACGACGAAAAATTAAGAAACGATTATGCCAAAACTTTGTTTGAGAGACGCAAACATAAAGGTTTGGAGCTCAATGAGTCTCTAGATTTAGTAAATGACCCTACTGTTTTTGCAATGTTGGCCTTACATAGAGATGAGGTAGATGGACTTGTAACTGGTGCAATCACTCCCAGTCAAAAGGTCCTTGGTAATGCATTGAGAATTATTGGTGTTTCAAATAACAGTAAACTTGTGTCTAGCTTTTTTTTGATGATTTTTGACCATAATCATCAAAAATATGGGGAGAATATTATTTTTTCCGACTGTGCAATGAATATTGACCCGTCTGTAGAAGAGTTAGCTGAAATAGCACAAAGTGCCTTTAAATCTGCAAAAGATTTAGACATTAAGCCAAAAATTGCAATGCTTTCTTTTTCCACTAATAGAAGCACCCAACACTCTCAAGTTGAAAAAGTAAGACTAGCGACCAGTATCTGTAAGACTAAATTGCCAGATGTTGATATTATTGGCAACATTCAATTGGATGCAGCATTAGAAAGTAAGGTGTTACAAATAAAATATCCTGAAGCAACTTTTGTACCACCTGCCAATGTTCTTATCTTTCCAAACTTAGACGCAGCAAATATTGGTTATAAGCTTGTTCAACGATTTTCAGGTGCTAAAGCGATTGGGCCAATCCTTCAAGGGATGGCCAAGCCTGTAAATGATCTATCAAGAGGTTGTAGTGTTGACGAGATATTTAATACTGTAGTTATTACTGCAAACCAGTGCAAGTAAACTACATGCTTATGTAATTTGGACCTCCACCTCCTTCAGGAGGAGTCCAGGTAATATTTTGCGCCGGGTCTTTAATATCACAAGTCTTACAATGTAGGCAATTTGGGGCATTTATTTGGAAATAATCCGCCCCATCTTTTTCGATGATTTCATAGACTCCGGCAGGACAGTATCTCTGTGCCGGTTCGTCATATTTATCAAGATTGTAATCCAATGGAATTTTAGCGTCAGCTAATTTTAAATGAACTGGCTGGTCTTCCTCGTGGTTCGTGCCAGAAAGGAACAAGGAAGAAGTAATGTCAAAACTTAAAACATTATCTGGCGACGGGTAGGATTTTATTTTTGAATCTTTGGAAGGCTTTAAAGAATCACAATCTTGCTCATTATCCTTGATATCAATTGGTAATTTATTGTGAAAAATATTGGATTCAATAAAGTTATAAATTGAACCCCCATAAAAACCAAACTTATGAAGCGCACTACTAAAGTTTCTTGCCTTATGAAGTTCTTTGTAAAGGGCGCTGGAACTAAACATATCATCAAAGTCACAGACCTCTTCAGAGAGTACTTTATTTACATATTCTGCAGCAAGTATTCCAGATTGTAATGCGCAATGACTACCCTTGATTTTTCCGGGATTCAATGTACCCGCGTCACAACCAATAATCATTCCACCTTCAAAGTCCATTTTAACAAGTGAGTTAAGACCTCCTTTGGTGATAGCTCTTGCACCATAAGAAACTCGTTTACCGGACTCCAGAAATTGTTTGATCTTAGGGTGTTGTTTATACTGTTGGAATTCTTGAAAGGGGCTATGATGAGGATTGTTATAGTTCAAGTCTACAATAAGTCCAACCGCTATTCGGTTATCACTAAAATGATATAAAAACCCTCCACCTGATGTGCCCTTGTTAAGTGGCCAACCAATTGTATGTAGGACATCCCCTGAGCTATGTTTGTCTGTATCAACCTCCCAAATTTCTTTAAAGCCAATTGCATAGTGTTGTGGTGTTTTGTTTCCATCTAAATTGAATTCCTTAATCAGCTGTTTGCCTAAGTGACCTCTTGAACCTTCTGCGAATATAGTTTGTTTCGCGTATATATTCATACCCGGTGTCCAAGTGACTTTTTGATTTCCTTGTTTATCAAGACCCATATCGCCTGTTGTGATACCACAAACTCTACCACTTTTATCAAGTAAATAATTTTGAGCAGGAAATCCTGGAAAAATATCGACACCAAGTTCGACAGCTCTTTCTCCAATCCATTGACAGAGTTCACCGAGAGAAATTATATAATTACCGTGATTGTGTAATCCTTTAGGTGTTAGCCAAGAGGGCACTTTGATACTTTTTTTATTCCCGGTTAGGAAATAAACATCATCTCTTTTAACAGGAATATTAAGAGTAGGACAACTACTTGCGTTTTCAGGAAAAAGGTCAAATAATGTTTCAGGTTCAAAAACAGCTCCAGAAATGATATGAGAACCTATTTCAGAGCCTTTTTCTAATAAACAAACAGAAAGATTTTGATTAAGTTGTTTTAGTTTGCATGCTGAAGCCAGACCTGATGGTCCTCCACCAACAACTACAACGTCATATTCAATTGACTCTCTTTCCATTAAACAAATTCCAATAGAAGTTATAAGGAATGATCATTCAATTCTTTTAAGGCACCAAATAGATCAGTCTCCCATACCAGATCAGCCATTCTAGCCATTGGTGCATCTGGGTCATTATTAATCACCACAATCACCTGAGAATCTTTCATGCCTGCAAGGTGTTGAATAGCACCCGATATTCCAACAGCTAAGTATAGTTTAGGCGCAACAACTTTACCAGTCTGGCCGACTTGATAATCATTTGAAATAAAGCCAGCATCAACTGCAGCTCTAGAAGCACCAACCGCCGCATCAAGTTTGTCAGCTAACTTCTCAATTAAAGCAAAATTTTCCTTTGATCCAAGCCCACGTCCACCTGAAACAATTCTATCTGCAGTTGTTAATTCAGGTCGTTCTGATTGAGATTCTTGAATTGAAATGAAATTTGATTTTTGCTCAGGTATGGGTAATGATAACTCCTCTATGGCGGCAGAACCTCCATCGCCAGAATGTTCAAATGCAGTGGCTCTTACTGTCATTAAGATAGTGTCATCACTCGACTCAACAGTTGCCATAATATTGCCCGCATAAAGTGGTCTCACAAAGGTGTTATTTGATTTGATTTCACATACATCAGATATTGGTTGAATATCTAGTAGGGCGCCTACCCTTGGTAAAATATTTTTACTATAAGTGGAAGATCCAGAAAGCAGGTATTTATAGCCAGCCATCGCTTCTGCCACTAATTTACTGGCAACTCCAACACTTACATGTTCTAACTGTGAGTCAGCAATAACTTTTACGGTATTAATACTATCTAGAGAAGCAACCGAGGCAGCATTAGTCGAATCATCTGTCAGTACTAATGCATCAATTGTATCTGAAAGTTGAGTTGCAGCTGTTATTGCAGCGCGACTGTTAGAGCTTACTTCAGACCCGTTTAGTTCGATTAAAATTAGTACAGACATTAGAGGACCCCTAACTGGTTTAGTTCGGAAAATAACTCTTCAGCTGATTGGACTTGTTTTGATGCTCTATCCTTCGTTCCAGACTCTTCAACACTGATAACTTTGACTCTAGGGCTAATATCGATGCCAAGGCTTGATATTTCAATCGTTTCTAAAGGTTTTGATCTAGCTTTCATTATATTAGGCAAAGAGGCGTATCTTGGTTCATTAAGCCTCAAATCAACAGTAACAATAGCTGGCAAATTTAGCTGTCTAGTTTCAATTCCCGAGTCAATTTCTCGACATACTTCTGCGCTTTTTCCGTCATCACTTAGTTGAAATTTAGAGATAAAAGTTCCCAGAGAATAATCCAAAAGGCCAGAGAGAATTTGACCAGTTTGGTTGTTATCATTATCAACAGCTTGTTTGCCCATAATAATAAGTTGAGCATCTTCGCGTTTAACAATATTTGCCAAAATCTTACCAAGATGAAGGGGTTGTAGGTCAAGGTCTGACTCTGTATTGACAAAAATAGCTCGATCTACACCCATTGCTAAAGCAGTCCTCAGGGTATCTATTGTTTTTTCGGTGCCAATACTGACAGCTATGGTTTCGCTAGCAGCACCGCTCTCTTTAATCTTTAAAGCTTCTTCAACAGCAATTTCGCAAAAAGGGTTCATTGCCATTTTTGCATTAGTCAAATCAACTAACTGGGTTTGTTTGTTAACTCGTGCCTGAGTGTAGGGGTCAAGTACACGTTTAATTGGGATAATTATTTTCATACCCGATAAAGTTTATCGTTAAAAATGTCGCGATAATACCATATATATTATTTTTGTCTAGACATAGAAAAGACAAAATTAGAATACCATATTTTGATTGATTTTGTTTTTCTGAAAATTTTTAATATCAACTCAATGGAAATCTTAATTTCGCTTCAGTTCCCACCTGTAATAATCGGTTTTTTATAGTTATCTCTCCTCCATGCAGTTGCATAATCTTTCTCACAAATCTTAGACCTAGGCCAGTACCTCGTCTACCTGTATCCGGCCTTGCAACTGAGAAGAAGCGAGTAAACAGTTTACTTGAAACGTGAGGTGGTATGCCTGGTCCTTCATCGAGCACGACAATTGTAAGAGCCGTATTAGATTCTGAGACTTTTATTGTAATCGTACCACCTTTGGGACTAAAGTCTAGTGCATTCTTTAAGATATTTCCTAAAGCTTGTTCCAAGAGTATTTTTTCAGCAAAAACTGTGTTTTTTTTATCTATATCGTCAAGATTTATAGTGATATTTTTACTGACAATTAAACGATTATGGGTGCCATGCACTTTTAAGACATTTTGTATTATGGGCAAGATTTTGAGTTTTTCTGTATTGGTTAGTTTGTCACGTCTTTCAATTCTTGAGAGAGCCAGTAACCGTGATACAAGCGCATCCATTTGATTGTTTGAATCAAGAATGCTTCGAATAAATTCTCGTCTCTTCTTGATTTCTTTAGTTAGAATTTTATTTTTTTTATCATCTTTCTCTTCTAGAAGATAACTCTCAATGCCCATCGGTGTTAACAGATTTTCTGCAGTTAGCCGAATCCCAGTAATAGGAGTTCTTAATTCATGAGCAAGAGTATCAATGTATTCTTCAACATCATCCTTAAGTTCTACTTCGCTTCGAGCTTGCTCTATAGCCACAGCAAGTTTATTAAACTGAACGTTTACATTAGGGATCGATATATCTTCACCCTTGAAAAGCTCTCTAGTATATTTCTCAACACGACGAATGTTTCTTGAAATTCTGTAGCTACCTAAGGCACCAAAAAACAAAGCGAGGAGAAATATATAGAAGATGAACCTCCATAAACGGGTTCTATCCATGAGGTCTAGCATCGGAGCTACAAGGACAAGAGCCCCTTGAACTTCTTGCCTGTTGTCGTAAATAGTGCTTGAGACATGTAAGAATTCAGGTTTAAAAAAATATTCTATGTTTACCCCTCTTGCCTTCCAAGGGCCGCGAACAGGTTCGTTAGAAATTCTACTTATTCCTTGCTTCCCTGCCAATGCCGAACCAACCACTGAATGAGATTTCATGTCTGTTCCTAGGTTTAAACCACGAGAGTCCAAGACAAGAATGCCATCCATATCAGTAATGTAAATCGCCAGATTCTGTAATCTCGCATCACCATGCGGTGATTGGAAGTAGTCAAAAATAATACCTCCAAAAGTATTGAGATTAATTTCACCGTCTATGATATTTTGGGAGGCAATTTTGCTAAACATGGTTGCTACCTCGACCATAACCTCTTTTGCAGACTCTATACTTGTGCGATGGGCAAAAGCCCAGACCAAGGTGCTACTGGCTAAAAAGTAAAGAATAAACAGTTTGGTGCCTATATTTAATTTGAAGTATTTCATTCAATAAGACTGTAGCCGATACCTCTGTTGGTTAATATTAATTTCTGGGGGTCGCACGATTCATCAATTTCTTTTAAACGTTTACGGATAGACTTGATGTGTGTATTGATTGTTTTTTTATCTGAGCCGTGTGGTTTATCCCCCCATATATTTTTCATCAAATATTCCCTTGTATGGACTCGATTAGGGTGTTGTATGAGGTGAGACAGAATTTTAAATTCAGTCTGAGTTAAGGTCAGCTCTTGGTTATGAAACAATATTTGTTGCATGTCTTGATTAATGCTGAATTTTGATTCAGGATTTGTATCCGTACGATCACGTCTTAGTTGTGAGCGCACATGAGCAACAACTAATCTGGGACTAAAGGGTTTGGTTATATATCCATTGGCACCTAGCCCCTCTAAACCAAGAACTTGGTCAGACTCATCATCTCTGGCAGTAATAATGACAACAGGCAGGTCTGAATTAGTGCGAACTTTTCGCAGTACATCAAAGCCGCTCATGTCGGGTAAGCCTACATCAAGAAGCATAAGGTCTACTGCATTGCTTTCTATGTAGTCAAGGGCATCAGTACCGTTATCGAACCACTGGCAGCTGAAAGAGTCCTGTTCAAGGATGAAAGCTATACTTTCAGCAATCGTTCTATCATCTTCAACTATTAGAATATGTTGCATGCAGATAAACCCCTATAAGAAAAGATATTATTGTAGTTCAAAATTCAATAAAAAAAACAATCTTCACACAATCTTCACCAAAACTTCACTTATAAAACATTTGCCATCTATTTACATCACCTATTATTAGGTCATTGTTTTTAGTTAATTAGAGAAAAAATGCGACGTAAACCACTTAAAGTTGCAAATGCCAGTGCTTAGATAGCAAAGCTCAAGAACGTTACG
This sequence comes from Candidatus Thioglobus sp., assembly GCA_028345955.1. Classification (GTDB taxonomy): domain Bacteria; phylum Pseudomonadota; class Gammaproteobacteria; order PS1; family Pseudothioglobaceae; genus Pseudothioglobus. Next base: position 5,612 of record JAOMEO010000004.1, on the reverse strand, counting down.
AGTGATGATATCAACAAACATGTGTGCCGAAAAATTCTCTAATGACTAAAAACAATACTATTGAAGCTAAGTATTTAGACATTAATGATTAAATTGAGAACATGATTTTGCTTTTATTAAGAACCTCGATACCCTTGCCATTCACTCTCCGTTTGGTAAATGAGGTAGCGGCTTATAGCTGGTGGGTTGCTCCTACCCTCCAGCTAAAGCTTTTTTACTGGAATAATAAATGAATCAAATAAAGAATCAATCAATTTCCAAGGATCTAAGCGATATTAGAACTAATGCCTATTGCAAAAGGAATAACATTAATGAATATCAATTTAAAAAGGCTTTAGCTTGGTATCACAGCGCTATACAAAGTTCCAAAAAAGAGAAAAGTAAGCACTAAAGGTTCTTCAAGTCTTATAGCCATCAACTTGTTTCTTAATTAATGTAGATTTTCGATTAGGTATGATATTATCGAAATCATGCAACTCAAATCAATCATAACAGCGTCAGTAATAGCATTTCTTCTGACTCTCTCTTCATCTTCAATTGCTGGACTTAAGGTTGGTGACAAGGCGCCAAACTTTGCTTTGCAAGATCAGAATAACATAACTCATACTTTAAGCAATTATGAAGGTCAATGGGTTGTGTTGTACTTTTATCCCAAAGACGATACCCCTGGCTGTACAACCCAAGCTTGTGATTTTAGAGATGCCGTGAAACGAATCATTTCAAGTAAAGCTGTGGTTTTTGGACTGAGTGTTGATAGTGTTAGATCACACAAACTTTTTGCTGAAAAGTACAATTTACCGTTCTCATTACTTGCAGATGAAACAAGAGAAGTGTCCGAGCTATATGATTCATTAAGCAGTTTTTTTAAGGTGGCAAACAGAAATACCTTTATCATTGACCCTGAAGGTAACATTTCCAAAATATATCTATCTGTTAATCCCAAAACTCACTCGGAGATGGTCTTGAATGACCTTAATAGCCTTCAAAAAGAAAGTGAAAAGGCAGGGTCTAACTAATATTTTCACTTGCTAAATTAATAAGAACCTGTTTTTCATCTCTTGACATTTTTTTTATAACTGACTCTCTTTGCGAAGCTTCACTTCGACTTACTGATTTTTCTTTATAAACTAATTTGCAGGGCCAATGTGAGCGAGTATATTTAGCGCCACCTTTGATTTCCCCTGTGTGTTGTTTGAGACGTTTTTCTAAGTTATTTGTGATACCACAATAGAGGCTACCATCTCTACACTCAAGTATATAAATCAGCCAATTATGTTGGGTTGTTGTACCCATAAAAAAACTTTTTACCATGTTTATTTATTTTGGTTAAGAAATATATTAAAATGCGCGTTTTTAAAAAAAATATGTCGTAATAAACTAATCTAGTTTTTTATGATTTTTATCTTCAGTTAACTCAATAAATTGATATGTTAAGTAATGTTATTCGTACAACTTGGCCACTATTTCTAGGAATACTTTTTATAGGATTAGGAAACGGTCTCCAAGGAACTCTAAGTAGCTGGCGTGCTGACTTTGAGGGTTTCTCGGTTTTGACCACAGGTCTGGTAATGTCAGGGTATTTTATCGGTCAATTAGCCAGTTCTATTTTTTCACCTAAACAAATTGAAAAGACGGGTCAAATTCGAACATATGCTGCATATGCGTCTATAGCTTCCACAGCAATTTTGATTCAAATTTTGTTTATTGAGCCTCCAGTATGGTTTGTAGCTCGATTCTTGTCTGGCTTTTGTATTGCGGGCATTATGATTATAGTTGAAGGATGGTTAAATTCGATTTCTTCAAATGAAAATCGAGGACAAATTTTTTCAATTCACATGGTTGTTGTTTGGGCAGGTTTGGCACTTGGTCAAGGCTTATTTGCCGTCGATGACCCTGCAGGCGTAAGCCTTTTCTTGTTGGCCTCTATTTTGCTGTCGATTTCATTAATACCGATCCTCCTGACAGAAATTAAAGCACCAGAATTGGATTCTCAAGAGTCACTAGGCCTGAAAGCTTTGTGGGAAGGCTCACCATCAGGTGTGGTAACGATTGGTTTATCTGGACTTGCCTCTGCCGGTTTTTTTGGGGTTGGAACGATCTATGCCATCAAGGCAGGCTTTTCAGTGTCTGAAACGGCACTTTTTATGACACTTTTTATCGGTTTTGGAGCTGCTTCTCAATTGCCTCTGGGCTGGTTGTCAGACAAGATTGATCGAAGAAAAGTCATTTTGTTGTGTTGTGCCAGTGTTATCAGCATTTGTATTACTTTGTCATCATTCGAATTTAGAAGCACAATTCTTCTAATATTAAGTGCTCTAGTAGGTGCTTTTACTTTACCGCTATATTCACTTGGTGTGGCACAAGCCAATGATCGTCTGGAACCAAAACAAATGATCAGTGCGAGCGGAACTATCGTTCTTGTGTTTAGTGTTTTTGCAGCATTAGGTCCACTTACCATGAGTTATTTTCTTGAACTCTTTGAAATGTTTGGGTTTATGCTCTATATGGGCATCGTTCATTTGGTTATTGCTGTTACAGTGATAATGATGATGATGATTACCGACAACGTTGACGAGTCTGAACAAACAGACTTTCAGATCATGGGACAGAGACCAAGTGTCGTTGCTATGGAAGTTATTGCAGAAGAGGCATTGGAATCTCAATCTGAACAAAGTGCTACTTGATTGGTTTATTTATACCTCTTTGGAAAACAATTAATAGAGCGCCTTTTTCTGTATAGGAAGAATGTTTGCTGCCAGGCTCAAAGGTAACAAAGTCGCCTTTTTTAAAGACCGTATTATCTGCATCAATCAGTTCGCCCTCTATTACTAAAAACTCTTCAAAACCAATATGAGTGTGTGGAGTACTTCTTGCACCGGGATCCATCTTTAGTATAAAGCTACCAAAATTAATTTTTTCATCAAAGCTAATCTTGTGCCAACTCATCTTTGGCACGACTGGACCATATCGGTCAAAAGGTAAAAAATCTACCCCATGAATATCAGTTATTTTTCTTTTTTTCATAATGTATGAGATTTTTTTAAAGGTCTGACTGAAGCCAGTTGTCTTCAGCATAATGGCACTCCTGGTCCACCAAATGTAGACTAAAAGCTTGTCTAGATTTGGTTGATTTATTGGCGGCGCTATAGTGAGGTAATTGGCCGTGCAATATAATTAAAGTACCCGCCTTAACTTCTAACATATCAAGAGGTTTTTCAGGCCATGGACTGTCATCTAAAAGGTCAAACTCCGTGCCTCCGTTTTCTGACAAATGAAATCGTTTTTTGAGTGGAATTTTGTGTCCACCAGTCATAGCTTGTAGACAACCATTTTCTTCGTTAGCGTCCTCTAGTGCAAACCAAAAACCAATACAACTCATCGGTTTCGTATACAAAAAACAGGAGTCTTGATGCAGACCTACTTCGCCTCCAATGCTAGGTTGTTTAAAGATATGCATTGACTGCAAAGCCCTTGGTGTTTTGATACCCAATTGCTTACCTAATTTTGGAAAGTTTAACTCATTAATCACCTCTTTGTATACGGGGTCAAGAATGTGCTGAGCATGACCTATTTTATTAATAGATTTTTGTTTAGGGACAGTGAAGCTACCATTTTTATCAATAGCTTTTTCTTCAAAGAAAAATCTTATTTTATCGCCTGAGTTCAAGAAATAATCGTCACTAGTTCTTTCTTGTTCATCGGTAGAAAACACTGAATGTTTTGAAGGTGGTTGAAATTCATCTATTAATTCTTCTGCTCGCTGCATTAAAAGATTTCTTTGTCTTTGATCAATAAAATCTTCTATAACTAAATAGCCATTTTTTTCAAAGGTTTCTATTTGAATTGATGTAAGCATGAGTTTAGAGAAAAATAAATCAAGGATTAATTGAATATATTATATTAACATTACTAATAATTAGACGTAGGATTTGTAAACTCTTTTTGTGATTTTAGTAAAGATTTCATAAGAAATTGTGTTGCAATATTTAGCAACTTCATCCACAGACACGTTTTCACCAAAAAGCTCAACGCGATCGCCTATTTGTGGATTCGGGACACCAGTTAAATCTATCGTTATCATGTCCATTGAAACTCTTCCAGAAATTTTACTTTTAACACCATTGATAAAAACAGGCGTACCATCTTCTGCACTTCGTGGATAGCCATCAGCATAACCAATGGCCACAACGCCAATTTGCATATCTTGTTTACAGGTATAGCGACTACCATAGCCAATCGATTGTCCTGCTTTAAAGCTTTTAATTGATATTAGGATTGAGGACAGTGTCATGACTGGTGTTAGTTTATTTGGAGGGATTTTATCTAAAAATGGAGAAGAACCATAAAGCATGATACCTGGACGAATATATTCTCTATGAGATTCACTCCACTTCAAAATTGCAGCTGAATTTGCAAGTGAGCAAGGGTATTTTTCTGTGTTTAGGGTGTTATCAAAGTTGCTGATTTGTTTGGTAGTTAGAGTACTGCCTAAGTCATCGGCACTTGAAAAATGCGTCATTAGAGTTATTTCACCAATATTGTTGCTTTTTTCAAGAAAATTTATTGCTTGGATAAATGAATCGTCTTGAAAGCCCAAGCGTCCCATGCCAGAATCATATTTAACAAATACGTCAAAAGGTTCATTTAGATTAGCATCTAGAAGCCATTGAAGTTGTATTAAATTACATACTGTAACAATTAGACTATATTTTTCAGCAAGAATGAGTTCAGATTTTTCAAAAACTCCTTCCAATAATAGTATTGGGGTGTTATCTATTCCAGAGTTTATTAATTCAATAGCCTCTTCGATGCAAGCTACGCCATAAGCATCAGCTACTTCGTTTAATTCATTGGCTACTTCAATGGCACCATGACCATAGGCATCAGCTTTAATAATAGCAATGGCTTTTGAGTTCGGTGCTAAAGATTTTGCGTATAAATAGTTTTCCTTAATTGCGCTAAGATTAATAGAAGCGGTACACTTTCTAGCCATAATTTAAGAGAGTTTTATTAGCATAATTAAAGCGACTCATATCTATACCCACCGAAGAGATTTCAGGCTCAATGCCTGAAATGATATCTGCCAACAGTTTGCCAGAGCCGAGAGACATTGTCCATCCTAAAGTGCCATGTCCTGTATTCAGATATAAATTTGAGTAGGGCGTTGACCCAATAATAGGAGGGCCATCTGGAGTATTTGGGCGTAGTCCTGCCCAAAACTTCATGTCATCACTTTCTTCGGTTGCATATGGAAAAAGCCTGTTTAAACCATATTTCAATAAAGATAGTGATTTTTCTCTTAACTCTAAGTTATAGCCCGTTAAATGGGCTGTACCAGCAACTCTAATGTTGTTACCTAGTCTGGTAATGCCAATTTTGAAAGTGTCATCAATAATTGTTGATTGTGGCGCATCTTCATTATTCAAAACTGGTAATGTAATTGAATAGCCTTTAACTGGGTATACAGGAATATTAATACCTACTTTTGAGAGGATTTTTGATGAGTAGCTTCCTAAAGCTACTACATAACTATCAGAATCAAATTCACCTCGATTTGTCTTTATTGAAGAGATTCTTTCTTTTTCAACTAGAATGTCTTCAATGTGAGTATT
>JAOMEO010000039.1 GCA_028345955.1 Candidatus Thioglobus sp. | reverse complement strand
AAAAAAGCTTTTTTCTGAATTTAAATTTAGTTAAGAAATGTCACAATATTTCACAAGCATCTTCAAAATCTAAACGAGGAGATCTTCGGTGGACTTTAGTTTTGTCGCCATAACCAATACCGCAGATGAAGATCGATTTAATTTTTTCGTTGGGGAAGAATTCTTGGTTTAATTTTTCTTTATTGAAGCCGATCATTGGTCCACAATCAAGGCCAATCGAACGAGCTGCTATGATAAAGTAGGCTCCCTGAAGTGTAGCATTTAGTTCAGCAGTCAACTTGATTTTTTGCTCTTTCCCTTCATACCAGGATTTAGCGTTAGTATGAGGAAAAAGGTATGGAAGTTTTTTATAGAAATCAATGTCATAGCTAATAATTGCCACAGCAGGCGCACTCATTGATTTTTCTATATTTCCACTATCCAAATAAGGCCTGAGTCTTTCTTTTGCTTCTTTGGAGCGAATAAATGTAAAGCGAGCAGGGCAACTATTAGCGGAAGTGGGTCCAAACTTCAGTAAATCATAAAGTTGTTGGATCTGTTCATCAGTGATATCTTTGTTCAGCCAACCGTTCTGACTTCTAGCCTTTGTAAACAATGTTTCTAAACTTGAATTTGAAAGCATATACTGTATCCTTTAATAATGATTAAACTCAACCTTTGATTATAAGTTCTTTTGAATAACAATATTTGTTCTAAGATAAGATTTCTAAAATTAACTAAATTAAAATAATGATATGGAAAATTGTATTTTTTGTTCTATAGTAAATGGAGACATTCCTGCTGATAAGCTTTATGAGGACGACAAAGTTGTAGCATTTAAAGATGTTAATGCACAAGCACCAGAACATTTTTTAGTAATACCTAAGGAGCATATATCTACGCCCAACGATGCTACAGATGAAGCGTTGTTAGGAAAGATGAGTATAACAGCATCAGAGATTGCCAAAGAGCGTGGATTTTCTGAGCAAGGTTATCGACTTGTCATGAATTGTAATAGTGATGGTTGTCAGAGCGTTTTTCATATTCACCTACATTGTTTGGGTGGTCGCCAGATGACCTGGCCACCAGGTTAATAAATCGTACAACTTGTTGCTAATTATTCATAACTAATCACTGAGTTGAATTAAAATAACGAGAATTCACATATATAAATTATGTGTAATTTTCATTTAGCAAATAATTAAGGAAAGAATGAGCCAAAACGGCATTGAAAGACAAAGCGTTGGAGTTTATAGTGAGCGCGCTTATCTTGATTATTCAATGTATGTCATTCTTGATCGCGCCCTTCCCTTTATTGGAGATGGCTTAAAACCAGTTCAAAGGCGAATTATTTACGCGATGAGCGAGCTTGGTTTGAAATCTACAGCAAAGTTTAAAAAATCAGCAAGAACTGTTGGTGACGTTTTGGGTAAATTTCATCCTCATGGCGACAGTGCTTGCTATGAGGCCATGGTTTTGATGGCTCAACCTTTTTCTTACCGATATCCTTTTATTGATGGACAAGGAAATTGGGGTGCTCCAGATGATCCTAAATCGTTTGCCGCAATGAGATACACTGAATCTAAACTTTCTCCATACGCTGATCTACTTCTCAGTGAAATTAATCTCGGCACTGTCAATTGGACTGATAATTTTGACGGCACAATTCAAGAGCCACAACAATTGCCTGCACAAACACCCAATCTGTTGCTTAATGGGACATCAGGAATTGCAGTTGGTATGGCAACAGATATACCGCCCCATAACCTTATAGAAGTTGTGACAGCTTGTATTCAATTGTTAGAAAGGCCTTCTACTGATTTGGATGGTTTGCTCAAGATATTACCTGCACCTGATTATCCGACAAATGCCTATATTGTTAACACTGAAAATGAACTCTACCAATTGTATGAAACTGGTAATGGTTCCATCAAAATGAGAGCAAGTTATATCAAAGAGGACGGTGAGATTATCGTTGAGGCACTCCCGTATCAAACATCAGGTGCCAAAGTCGTTACTCAAATCGCAACCCAAATGCGCAATAAAAAGTTACCTTTAGTTGAAGATCTTCGAGATGAGTCTGATCACGAGAATCCAACTCGAATTGTGATTGTACCTCGATCAAATAGGGTCGATTGTGAGCAACTGATGCTACATTTGTTTGCTACAACAGATCTTGAAAAAAATTATCGAGTCAATATGAATGTTATCGGATTAGATGGCAAGCCGCAGGTTAAGCCTCTCATTCCGTTACTCAAGGAATGGTTGCAGTTTAGAACGCAGGTAGTTGTTAACCGACTTCAGTTCAGACTCAATAAAATTTTGGAGCGATTACATGTTCTTGAGGGATTATTGGTGGCCTATCTTAACAT
>JAOMEO010000038.1 GCA_028345955.1 Candidatus Thioglobus sp. | reverse complement strand
CCTATTTCTTAGTGCAATGCTACAAGGACCGATGAGAAACCCTTCTGGCTTTAATTTCCCAGAAAGTCGACCATTTCATGATGGCGCATTGTTGCCTATTATTTGGCAAGGAACTCGATTAAACGTTGGATTAATTATTGCTGTTATTCTTTCATTTGTTACCTGGCTTGGGATTAAGAAACATTTGTCAGGCTTACAAATAAAAATAACCGGTAGTGCTCCTCGTGCCGCTAAATTTGCAGGCTTTGATGACAAGAAAACTATCTGGTTTGCATTATTAATATCGGGAGGAGTGGCTGGGCTAGCTGGTTTATTTGAAGTCATAGGACCTGCCGGCCAAATCACCCCTGGATTACCGCAATTTTATGGCTTTACTGCAATTATTGTGGCCTTTATGTCAAGACTACACCCGATCGCTATAATCTTCTCAGCTTTATTGATAGCGCTCACCTATCTTGGTGGTGAGAATGTACAAATCTATTTTAATTTACCAAGCTCGATTACAAACATATTTCAAGGCATGTTGCTGTTTTATTTTCTTGCCTGTGACGTATTAATTCAATACAAGATTGTTTTCTTTAAAACCATACGACAGAAATTATGAATGAAGGTCTGATAATTGCCATTATTATAGGAATCAGTATTGCTGCTGTGCCATTGATTTTTGCCGCAATAGGGGAGCTTCTAGTGGAACGTTCAGGCGTACTTAACTTGGGAGTCGAGGGGATGATGATTGTTGGTGCGCTGGCCGGTTTTGTTATTGAATTTCATACCGGAAGTTCTTTTTTAGCGGTATTGGCGGCATTACTAGCGGGCATGGCGATTGCCTCTATTTTTGCTTTCTTAACGCAAATATTACTGACAAATCATGTAGCGACTGGGCTCGCTTTGACCCTTTTTGGTCTTGGAATAGCAGCTTTTGTAGGGAGAAGTTATACTGAAGAAAATATTGAACTGATCTCTGCACTCCATATTCCCGTGCTTTCTGATTTGCCTATCATTGGACCGTTATTGTTTAGTTATAACCCACTTGTGTATCTTGCCTTCGTTATGGTGTTTTTGGTATGGTGGTTTTTATTTAAAACCAAACAAGGGTTAATATTGAGAGCTATAGGTGATAACCACGATGCCGCCCACGCGATTGGACACAACGTTGTTCGCTACCGCGTATTGGCAATCTTATTTGGTGGCGCAATGGCTGGCATTGGTGGCGCCTTTTTGTCTTTGGTACAGGTTCCAATCTGGGGTGAAGATATGACCGCGGGTCGTGGCTGGATTGCACTTGCATTAGTTGTTTTTTCATCATGGCAACCCTTTAAAGTTATATTGGGTGCCCTGATTTTTGGAGGTATCACAATTCTACAACTTCATGCCCAAGGTTTCGATGTTCGAATCAGTGCGCAATACCTGTCAATGTTGCCTTATCTGGCAACGATTGTGATACTGGTGACTTTAAGAATGAGAGTAAAAAACAAAACAAACCGCACAATGCCCAATTGTTTGGGTAGAATATTTCATTCAACATCTTAGTTTTTACCACTAGGTTGTCAACTAAAAATTAGTAAAACAAGCAAGTAAATCGTTAAATAAACAAAGGAGAAGAAGATATGTCTAGTCGAAGATTAACGAGTATTTTGAAGTTCTCGTTATTAAGTTTAATGTTGGCATTTACAAATAGTGCCTTCGCTGATCCTGTAAAAGCGGCCTTTATCTATATTGGTCCAACGGGAGACCATGGATGGACCTATGCACATGACCAAGGTGTAAACCATCTTAAAGATCAACTAGGTGATGACGTAGTAATTACACGTATTGAAAGTGTCGCTGAGAATTCCGATTCTGAGCGTGTTATTACGAGCCTTGCCAGGAAAAATGATGTTATTTTCACCACATCTTTTGGATATATGGAGCCCACAATAAAGGTTGCGGCGCGTTATCCGGATGTTAAATTTGAACACGCAACAGGGTATAAACGTCCTACGGATAATATCTCTACCTATTCTGCGAGATTTTATGAAGGTAGACACGTTATAGGTAAGATTGCGGGCAGAATGACAAATACTAATATAATTGGTTATATTGCTTCATTCCCTATCCCTGAAGTTATTCGCGGTATTAACTCTGCCTTCTTGGCTGCAAGATCTGTTAACCCTGATATCCAAATCAAAATTGTTTGGGTTTACACTTGGTATGATCCAGGTAAAGAGGCAGATGCGGCTCGTGCACTTATAGCACAAGGCGCAGATATTATCATGCAACATACCGACTCAACAGCACCTATGACTGTAGCTGAAGAGGAGGATGGCGTTCGCGCTTTTGGTCAGGCGTCTGATATGTCTGCATGGGGTCCAAGCGCTCATTTAACTTCCATTATTAATAACTGGGGTCCATATTATGCTGATCGAGTAACGGCTGTAAGAGATGGCACTTGGACAGAAACCGATACATTCGCTGGTGTTGAAGAAGGTATGGTGACGTTTGCTCCAATGCAAAATATGCCTGACGAAGTTATGTGGGAGGCTCAAGATACTATACTTGACCTAGACGCTGGTGCTGTTCATCCGTTCACTGGACCTATCAACAGGCAAGATGGTAGTGTATGGTTGGCGGAAGGTGAAACACCACCTATGTTCCCTGACATCATAACTATGGATTTTTATGTAGAAGGAATTGACAGTAAGTATCCTAACTAATAAAAGTTCATTTAAGCTTTAATGATAATCGCACCCTTTTGGGTGCGATTTCATTATGTATCATTAAGAACTTTACTAACTCTGATGCAGATCAATTATGAATCAAGCAACGATTTGGGTTAAAGATCCACTTGCTATATACGCAAAAAATAGCAAAAGTGGTATTGTCATTAAAGGACAAGAGATTATTGAGTTAGTTGGCGCTGGAAAGGCTCCATTGTCTCAAATTAATGAGGTTTATGATGCCAGTGAAAGTGTTGTTTTACCAGGCTTAATCAATACCCACCACCACTTCTACCAAACCCTCACTAGGGCCTATCCAGAGGCTTTAAATAAGGAGCTATTTCCTTGGTTAAAGAGTCTCTATAAGGTGTGGGCACATATCCAACCAGAGATGTTGGCGGTCTCGACTGAATTGGCACTATCTGAGCTTTTGTTGTCCGGTTGCACTGCCGCAAGTGATCACCACTATTTGTTTCCTAAACAGCTCGAAAATGCCATAGATATTCAGGTTGAACAAGCTCAAAAACTAGGAATGCGAGTGGTTCTGACAAGAGGTTCGATGAGTTTAGGGGAGAAGGATGGTGGACTTCCACCGCAAAGTGTCGTACAGACTAAAGAGCAGATATTGGATGACAGTGAGCGACTCATTAAA
>JAOMEO010000037.1 GCA_028345955.1 Candidatus Thioglobus sp. | reverse complement strand
GGCCTTAAGTTTTAACAGGGCGCCCTCTAGGTCTCGAACGTTAGACGTGACATGACTTGCAATAAAAAGAGCGACGTCTTCACTCAGAGACAAAGATATTTGTGGGTTTTGAGATTTTTTTAACAAAATAGCCGCCCGCATTTCGAGCTCTGGAGGGGAAAGTTGTAAATTAAGGCCTTGAGAAAAGCGAGTTTTAAGGCGATTTTCAAGATCTTTAATGTTTTTTGGGGGCTGGTCACAAGTAAAGATAATTTGTTTTTTTGTACTAAACAGAAAGTTAAAAATATGAAAAAACTCTTCTTGTGATTTGTCCTTGCCTGCAATTAGGTGAATATCGTCAACCAAAAGCAAGTCTGCGGATTGATAAAAAAGTTTGACGTTTTCAATGGTGTTGTGTCGCAAGCTGGTTGTGATGTTTCTAACAAAATCCATAAGCGGCACATAAATGATCTTTGAGTCCGGGTTTTTTTCTAAAGCTAAGTGCCCCGTGGCTTGCATTAAATGGGTTTTCCCCAGTCCCGATTCACCATAAATAATAAATGGATTGTAGGGAGAAGAGCCAATATTTTCAGCAATTTGTCGACTAGCCAAGGCTGCTACTTGATTGGCGGTTCCCAACACCAGGTTTTCAAAGCTATATTCAGGAAAAAGTGGCGTGGTGTGGCGTTTTGTTTGCGCTGAATTTTTTTTGGCTGCATCTGCAATTCCAAACCTTACTTTTAGCGCGTGATTTTGTTCTGCAACCGCAAGAATAATGGCAGATTTAATTTTTTTGTGGTTGTTGATGTATTTAAGAGCAGAGGCGCTTGGTGCTAAAAGATGAAGGGTGGAGCTTTTCTCAATCGCGCCAAGCGGCTTAACCCAAACACTAAATTCTCCAAGTGGTAGGGAGTTTTTTAGAGAGTCCAAGCTCTTGACCCAGGTTTGAGACATAAGAAAGTAAGGTTAAATATAAAAATGATATACTAATGATACCTGTTGTTAGCAAGAGATGAATGGCGCCTTTAATAGAATAATTTATTGAGCTCTAATAAGTCTTTGCCCTCAGCAAGTTGGCGGGGTTTTTCTTGGCTGAAATTGTCATATGGCAATTTGAGTAAAGGTGTTCAAATGGCGCCACTCAGAATTGATTTTTTAGGTATATTAGCGTAACATTGCCCTCTTTTTATTGATTGCGAAAAGGTATGAGAAGAACTATTGTGGCAGGCAACTGGAAAATGAACGCCAGCAAAGAATCCGTCAACAAACTAATTTTGGACATATTGTCTGGTATGAGTGAAGTTAGTTCTGAAGTGGTGGTTTGTGCCCCCTTCCCATATCTCTCTCAAGTCGAAAAGTTAATTGCAGACAGCCAGGTTAAACTCGGCGCTCAAAACCTTAATACTAATTCTTCGGGAGCATTCACAGGTGAAGTTAGCGCTAGCATGATAAAGGACTTTGGGGCAAGGCACGTTATTGTTGGTCATTCTGAACGCAGAAGCCTCTATGGAGAGACAAGCTCTTTGGTTGCCGAAAAAGTTAAGGCTGCTTTAGACAACGACTTAACACCACTTCTTTGTGTGGGCGAGTCGCTCGAACAGCGAGAGGCTGGCGAAACCGAAACAGTCGTTGCTGAACAAATTAATGCAGTTATTGGATTGGTGGGCATAAATGCCTTTCGCAATATTATTATTGCTTATGAGCCAGTATGGGCTATCGGAACCGGCAAAACCGCTTCTCCCGAACAAGCGCAAGCAGTGCACTTGTTTATTCGCAGCTTGTTAGGAGAAAGCAATGAAAGTATTGCCCAAAACACTCCTATTCTATATGGCGGCAGCATGAATGCTGGCAATGCTAACGAGTTGATTGCATGTGCCGATATCGATGGCGGATTGATCGGAGGTGCGGCTCTTAAGGCAGAAGATTTTTTACAAATTTGCAAGGCGGGTTAATATGTCATTTCAAATAATTTTAGTTATTCATGTGTTGTTGGCCTTAGGTATGGTTGGTCTGATATTAATGCAGCATGGCAAGGGCGCGGGTGCTGGCGCAGGCTTTGGTTCTGGCGCAGCAGGAACAGTCTTTGGAGCAAGAGGCGCAAACTCTTTTTTGTATAAACTAACTGCAGCCATGGCCTTGGGTTTTTTTATCACTAGCATTAGTCTTGCTTATCTTGCAACAAGTGAAAGCAGCGTCTCTGACACAAGTCAAAGCATTATGGTGCAGCCTTTAGCTGGCGAGACGGCTGAAACTGAGTCAAGCGACATACCTAGTAATTAAACAAGCCGACGTGGTGGAATTGGTAGACACGCAGCCTTGAGGGGGCTGTAGCGCAAGCTGTGTCGGTTCGACTCCGACCGTCGGCACCATCATAATTTCAATTTTAGCCCTTGTCCTTGATGGTTGTTATTGTACAATCTGCATAGTTTTTACAAGGCAACGTGATGAACCTCGACAATAAACAGCTACTTAAAGGGATTGCCCTTATGCTCGGCGCAATGAGCATTGTGCCAATGCTTGACGTGATTGCAAAAATACTTAGCGAGAGCTATCCCGTTATGCAAATTTCTTGGGCTCGTTTTGCTTTTCATACGCTGTGGTTGTTGCCTCTACTCTATTGGCAAAAGTTGCGTTGGTGGCGAATACCCAAACAACCTGCTTTCCATCTATTGCGCAGTTTAATGCTTACTTTGGCAACGCTATTCTTTTTTACCGCAATAAAAACAAACCCAATTCCAAATGCGCTCACCTTGTTATTCGTATCGCCATTAATTGTTGCAATGCTTGCGCCTTTTGTTTTAGGGGAGCGCTTTGATGCTTTAATAGGCGCTGGGGTTTTGGTTGGCTTTGTTGGTGTTGTCATTGTTTTGCAGCCAGACACCGACCAGTTTAAGCCGAGCCTATTATATGCACTTGTTGCAGGCTTTTGTTATGCGCTTTATATTATTACGACGAGAAAATTGAGCTTGAGTGGCCCGCCTCTATTGACCCTTTTTTATACAGCCGTAGTGGGCAGTCTTGTTCTTGTTCCAATGGTTGTTTCGGGCTGGGTTGTTCCTGACTTGGTGGGCATTTTGATGGCCGCAGCAATGGGCCTTGTTGCCGCCATATCACACTTTATGATTATTAAGGCGTTTGAGTGTGCGACAGCTTCTGAGCTTAGCCCTTTTGGTTATTTTGAAATTGTTGTTGCTATGGTTTTAAGCTACTTTGTATTTAAGTTTGTTCCAACCTCTGAAGCGATGGTTGGACTCATTATTATTATCAGTAGCGGGTTGTTTGTGTCTTGGCGGGCAATGAAAAACAATAGAACTATATCAAAAAAATCAGAAAGTGTTATTGAAATGCTATAAGTTATTCGTCTGCAATCGTTTATATAACAACATTTTCCAAAAGTTTGTGTTAACTTTGTGTTAAAAAATTTGCATGAAGCTTAATTTCTTATACTTTTTGAATAACTTAAGTAGTAGAATTAATTAATATGTCAAAATAGACCACAACCCATGAAAAAACAATTTAGTATATTTCTGCTTATAT
>JAOMEO010000036.1 GCA_028345955.1 Candidatus Thioglobus sp. | reverse complement strand
GGTGGCATTAACACCACATTACAAACGTTAAGTATCTAAATAATCCTCTTCTTTATAGATCGGAGTTATTTATGAATAGAGGTATTGTACTTATCTTATCGGGTTATCTTCTTTGGGGTTTGTTTCCGATTTATTGGGCATTATTAAACCATGTAAACCCTTCGGAAGTTCTACTTCACAGAGTGGTTTGGGCTGTGCCTATTCTTTTTGTGATTGTCTACTTGAAATCAAGTTGGCATACTAATTTCAAGGAATCTATCACTTCTCGTAAAGAGTTACTTTTCTTGTTGTTGACAGCTACTCTTATAACTATTAATTGGGGAACTTATATTGTTGCCGTGAACCTTGGACGAGTAGTTGAAGGTTCTATGGGTTACTTTCTGGCACCGGTAATAAGTATGCTAGGAGGTTATATTTTTTTCCGTGAAAGAATTTCCAGATTAAAGCAGTGGTCGGCTCTGTTTGCATCAGTGGGAGCTTTGTATTATGTGTTTAGTAGTGACTCTTTTCCATGGTTGGGCTTTATACTTGGAGTCAGTTTTGCCTTATACGGGGTTGCGAGAAAAGCAATGGTTACTTCGGCAGTGCCTGGTCTTTACATTGAAACTTTATTACTTTTACCAGTAGCCTTTGTATTCACAATATGGATGTATTTTTATCAAGAAGTTTCCTTTCTTAATGTCAATTTAACTACAGATGTACTATTAATCTTGGCGGGCCTTGTTACTGTTGTTCCTTTAGCACTTTTCACTATTGGAGCAAAACTTCTACCAATGACAACAGTAGGCATATTATTTTTTGTTACTCCTACAATTCAGTTTTTAGTTGGCTATTTACTCTATGAAGAGCCAGTTAATATTGACCAACTAATTGGGTTTGTTGGCGTATGGATTGGTCTCGTGCTTTATTGTTATGCTTTGATTAGAAAGGCATAATTGGTATTATTATTGGTTTGATTTAATATATAGACTTACCTTGACCCTGTGTTAAGATAATATGCCTCTGCTATATAGTTTAAGGATCAAAGGAGTGGTTGATTTTAGTAGTGCTTGGAGAAGCTTTTGAAAAATACTGACAACATGCATCCTACAGTGTTTAACGCACTACATACCACTAACAAGGTTGATTTAGAAGATCTCTACAAGGTTTGGGCTGAAAGTTATGACCGTGATGTTGTGGAAGTAATCGGCTATGTTGGTCACTCGATAACTACCGAGCTTTTACTTAAGTATTTAGATAATTCCAAGGCTAAAATACTTGATGCCGGTTGTGGTACTGGGCTTGTAGGCGAAATACTTTACGAGAAGAAATTTAATAATATTGTAGGAGTTGACTTTTCTCAGCCAATGCTAGATCAAGCTTTGGAAAAAAATGTGTATCAATCTCTTGGTTTAGCTGACTTGACTGAAAAATTGACATTTATAGATAATACTTTTGATGCAATTATTTGTGCTGGAACATTTACCTGTGGACATGTTGGACCTGAAGCGTTTTTAGAAATGGTACGTGTCACTAAAACTGGTGGATATATTAGCTTTACTGTGCGTGATCAGGAATGGGATCTTTTACCTTATGAACAAACTATTAAAGAACTAGAAGATAAGAATTTGTGGCGTTGCATGGAGCGCTTAACTACAAAATATAACCTTGATGAGGGTGTGAGTTGCCAGTTATGCTTATACGAAGTAACCACTTAATTTAAAAAATTAAATCAAGATATTTATGGTGATTTCAAACCAAAATAAAGCCTATTTTTTTGCGGCTACTGCGATTTTTTTCTGGTCCACAGTAGCCACTGCCTTTAAACTTTCACTAGAATATTTAGAACCTGTTCAGCTAGTTTTTTATGCAACCATATTTTCGGTCTTAGTTCTTTTCTTTATTCTCCTTTTTCAAGGGAAATTAAAACTGATTCGACGCTTCACAATGGAGAGTTTGTTGCGCTGTGTTCTTCTAGCAATCTTAAATCCCTGCCTTTACTACATTATTCTACTTCATGCCTACGATATATTGCCTGCACAGGAAGCTATGGCAATAAATTATAGTTGGGTTGTGATGATGGTTATTTTGTCGATTCCAATTCTAAAGCAAAAAATTGGTATAAAGGCATTTCTTTCAATCATCATCAGTTATATCGGAGTGATTGTTATTGCTACTAATGGCGATCTTTTTTCACTTCAATTCGATAACTCACAAGGTGTTATTTATGCTTTGATAACAACTGTAATTTGGGCCCTGTTTTGGTTGTTCAATACAAAACATAAAAACGATACCGTAGTTAGTTTGTTTTTAATTTTTTTGTTTAGTTTGCCTTTTATTGTAATTGCTGTCTTCTATAGTTCTACGTTTGTGATTCCTTCAATGTATGGCCTTCTTGGCGCCGTTTACGTTGGACTCTTTGAGATGGGGATTACATTTGTTGTTTGGCAATCAGCTTTAAGAATGACTTCGAATGTTGCAAAAGTTACTAGCCTGGTATTTATTACGCCATTTCTGTCATTATTAATTATCCAGTTGTTCCTTAGAGAAGTTATATTGACATCAACAGTTGTTGGTATTGTGTTAATTATTTTTGGATTATTATTGCAAAAGTTTTTCACTAAACGAAGCACTAAACCTAGTTACTTAGATGGTTCTTGATTTGAATTCTCTTATGGGTATATACTGAGTTTAAATTTATACAATAAATAACTATGGGCAAAGAAGAAATACCAAAAAATAATAATTCAAATGACCTCGAGGCCGACTTTCAGATTTTGGATGATTTTACGAGGTTTGATCAGAAAAATGATGTTTTTCGTCGTGCTTGGTGGGACGACTCTATTAAAAGCAAAAAAACCAAGCTGTTCTACGCTACTTATCGTGAACCATTAAAAACCTGGCGTAAAGCAGATGGTTTTACACAAAAAGACTATGCACTAAGAAATGCTGCCTGGCATGTAAGTGATCTCCTAACTGAGATTAATAAAGATGACGATCGAAGGGAAGGGTTTTCAGATGCATTTACCCTACAAACTCCAGTTGCAGATACACAAATTGATATGGGTACAGAACAACAGGCAAGCGACGAAATTAAGAATATAGCACTAGAGTTCGGAGCTGGTCTCGTAGGTATCACAAACTACGACAGTCGTTGGGAATACAGTAGGAAATTCAGTGATATGAGTGCAACTTCTAGACCCGCTGAAATTCCTAATACTTTAAATAATGTTATCGTTATTGCACAACCTATGGATTATGAATTGGTTAGGACAGTGCCTTCCGCTCTGAGCGGTTCTGCAACAGGGTTGGGGTATTCTCATGATGCCCTTGTCGTACTTTCTCTAGCACAATACATACGAAATCTCGGATATGAAGCAATAGGTAGTATGAATGATACATCCTTAGCAATTCCTTATGCGATTAAGGCTGGTCTTGGCGAATACGGTAGACACGGTTTGTTAATCACCCCAAAGTACGGTCCTCGAGTTCGTTTAGGAAAAGTCTACACAAATTTGCCCTTAGCTCACGATCGGCCCATTAGGTTCGGAGTCAAAGAGTTCTGTGAAATCTGCAGAAGATGTACAAAGGGGTGTCCTGTAAAAGCTATTCCAGATGGACCTCCATCAAAAGACACTTACAATCAGTCAAATAT
>JAOMEO010000034.1 GCA_028345955.1 Candidatus Thioglobus sp. | reverse complement strand
TCAGATAAGTAATTTATCTATATATTAAATTATTAAAAATAAAATTTTTAATTATCTAGATTATTTAACGTAATACTATTGACGCTGTAAAATTAAATAAGTTCAAAAATATAATAAAAGTTTATACAATTTTTTGAAAATATTATGATTGAAGCAAATAATTAGCATAAAGATTGTGAGTAAGAAAAATTTTTTAATAACTGGAGGTGCTGGTTTCATTGGATCAGCTCTTATTCGTCATATTTTTGATAAAACTAAGCATGGCGTAATCAATGTTGACAAATTAACCTATGCTGGCAACTTAGAATCATTAGATTCTATTAAAAATAAAAATCATAACTTTTATACGTTTGAGAAAGTTGATATTTGTGATAAAGATGCAATCAAGCGAATACTTTTTCAATTTGAGCCAGATGCAATTATTCACCTAGCAGCTGAATCTCATGTTGACAGATCAATCGATAGTCCTGATGAGTTTATTCATACTAACATTTTAGGTACTCATATACTTCTTGAACAATCAAGGGCATACTGGATGTCTTTAAATGGTTCCAAAAAAGATGGTTTTCGATTTCATCATGTTTCTACAGATGAAGTTTATGGTGATTTAGATGAGGGATGCGATCCATTTACTGAAGAGACTCCTTATGCGCCTAGTTCTCCATATTCAGCCTCAAAGGCAAGTTCAGATTTTTTAGTAAAGGCATGGCAACGCACCTTTAATTTTCCAACAATAATTACGAGATGCTCTAATAATTATGGGCCTTTTCAATTTCCTGAAAAACTTATCCCACTAATTATAATGAATGCATTAAAAGCTAAAAATTTGCCGATTTATGGTAATGGAAAACAAATCAGAGATTGGCTATATGTTGATGATCATGCACGTGCACTGTTGCATGTTGTTTTGAATGGTAAAATTGGCTCAACATTCAATATTGGAGGCCATAATGAAATTCAGAATATTGAAGTTGTTAAAAGAGTTTGTGAGGTTTTGGACGAGCTATTGCCTAGTAAACATAAAAATATCAAACATTATAGAGAATTAATAACTTTTGTTGATGATAGAGCCGGGCATGATAAGAGGTATGCTATAGATGCTTCGAGCATTCATAAAAATCTAGGCTGGCTCCCAAAAGAAAATTTTGGATCAGGCATTCGTAAAACAGTGAAGTGGTATCTTGAGAATATGGATTGGTGTGAAAGAGTTCAAGATGGAAGCTATCAAGGTCAAAGATTAGGAGTTATTAAACAATGAAAGGAATAATTTTAGCTGGAGGCTCTGGCTCCAGACTCTATCCTGTTTCAAAATCTATATCTAAGCAATTACTGCCAGTATATGATAAGCCAATGATTTATTACCCTTTATCTATTTTAATGCTAGCTGGCATTAAAGAAATTTTGATTATATCTACTCCTGAGGATTTATCTAGGTTTCAAAAATTATTAGGCGATGGTTCGAAAATTGGCATGAATTTTTCTTACGTTTCTCAGCCTTCACCAGGAGGAATAGCACAAGCCTTTATTCTAGGTAAAGAATTTATTGGTGAAGAGGATGTAGCTCTTATATTAGGTGACAATATATACCATGGTGATAAAATGACTACCTTGCTAGATAATGCTGTTTCTGAGTCAACTATTAAAAATAGTGCATGTGTATTTTGTTATCATGTTGATAATCCGGAACATTATGGTGTAGTCGAATTTGATAGCACTTCAAAAGTAATTAGCATTGAAGAAAAACCACTGAACCCTAAAAGTAATTATGTAGTTACTGGACTTTATTTCTATCCTAATGATGTTGTTAATAAAGCCCTTGAAATAACTCCTTCTGAGAGAGGTGAACTAGAAATTTCAACAATTAACCAAATATATCTAAAAGAAGATCGCCTAGCAGTTAAAATTTTAGGTAGGGGTTTTGCTTGGCTTGATACTGGAACTCACGAAAGCCTTCTTCAGGCGTCAACATTTGTAGAAACTATTGAGAAAAGGCAAGGATTAAAAATTGCTTGTATAGAAGAAATTGCTTTTGATCGCAATTACATTTCAAAAGAGCAACTTCAAAAACTTGCACAACCGCTAATGAATAATCAGTATGGAAAATACCTTATGCGTCAATCAAGTAGAAAGCATTAAATTTCAAATCTATTTAACAAATTTAAATGCATTTTTTTGATAGATTTTGAATCAAAAGCTTAACTATGAAATTAGAAAAAACCTATATACCTGATTTAATATTGATAAAACCTGACGTCCATAAAGATAATCGTGGTTATTTTTTTGAATCTTTTAGGCATGATCTACTTGAAAAGGAATTGGGTTATGAAGTTAACTTTATTCAAGACAATGAATCTAAATCGACAAGAGGTGTCTTGCGTGGCTTGCACTATCAGATTCCTCCCTTTGGCCAGAGTAAATTAGTTAGAGTTATTGAGGGTAATGTTTTAGATGTGGTAGTTGATATTAGAAAAAACAGCTCTACTTTTGCAAAGCATTTTTCTATTGAGTTGAGTGGTGATAATAAATATCAATTATTTATTCCTAAAGGCTTTGCTCATGGTTTTGTAGTTTTAAGTGAGGTTGCAACATTTTTCTATAAGGTAGACAATTACTTTTCTCCAGAAAATGAACGTGGAATAGCATTTGATGATAATTTTTTAGACATAGATTGGAGATTGCCACTGCGAAAAATATACTTGTCAGCCAAAGATAAGTGTAATCCAAAGTTTTTGGATACGCCTGAACATCGCACCTAGCTGATTAATTTTTTTTTATTATGAAAATTTTAATAATTGGAAATAATGGGCAACTGGGTCAATCCATCAAAAAAATCCTTTTGTCAGCCGAAATAAATGAAGAAGATGAGTTTATATTTTCTGGAAGGGAAGATTTGGATTTAGCCGATGAAGAAAGTATATCTGCCTACCTTAATGATAATATTTTTGAAATTATAGTTAATTGTGCAGGATATACTGCTGTCGATAAGGCAGAGTCAGAAGAAGAGCTAGCTTATCAAATTAATCATTTAGCTATTAGCAAGATTGCTGAGATTTCAAATAAGCAAAAAGTTAAGCTGATTCACATCTCAACGGATTATATATTTGATGGTGTTAGCGAAAAAGCTTATTTGGAATCTGATGATCCTAGTCCTTTAAATATTTATGGAAAATCTAAATTAGCAGGAGAAGTAGCAGTTTTTTCGGCAATGCAAAAAAATGCAATAATTATTAGAACTAGTGGACTTTACTCAGAGTACTCTAATAATTTTGTTGATACGATTCTAAGAAAGGCACAAAAGTTTGATAAACTTAATGTAGTTTCGGATCAGTATAGCTCGCCAACGAATGCAAGCGATCTGGCAAAATCGATAATACATATTATTAATCATAAAAAATTTAGAAATAATGATCAATTAACGCAAATTTATCATTACTCAAACTATGGAGTGTGTAGTTGGTTTGAGTTTGCAACAGAGATTCTAGAGTTGGCCAATATTGATTGTCAAGTCAATCCAATTGAAACAAAAGATTACTTGACAGCAGCTAAAAGGCCAAAAAATAGTTTTTTGAATACTGATAAGATAGTTAAAGATTTTGGTTTAGAAATTCCTTTTTGGAAAGATTCTCTTAAAGTTTCTATCGATAATTTACTATAAAATAAACAAGGCGCTCAGTT
>JAOMEO010000035.1 GCA_028345955.1 Candidatus Thioglobus sp. | reverse complement strand
CTAGCCCTGCAATAGTTTCGTTGGGAGTGTAATGTAAATAGGCGCCATTAGGGTCAATATTCCAGCGTGAATAGTCTTCAATATCAGTAAAGCCATTTTTTGTACTATCTGTACACACGTTAACGCTACAGTATCTTGATCCTTCACGAATTGCTTTCTCAGACCAATGACCTGTATTGGCGTAATTAGCAATTTTTTTACCTCTCAAAAGATTTACTGGAACCATAGAAAACTGCTGTGAAGCGCCACCCTGTAAAAACAAAACTTTGTAATTATCTGGAATGCTCATTAATTCTTTTAAATCTTGCTCAGCTTTTTTTGCTAGCGTCATGAAGTCTACCCCTCTATGAGAAATTTCCATAACAGAAGCCTTAGCATCTCTAAATTCTGGTAATTCACTTTTTAAACGCTCTAATACAGAACTCGGCAACGCTGCAGGACCTGCACTAAAGTTATAAACATTGTTCATCGAATTAATCTAAATTGTGAAAATTGACAACATTTTACCTAAGACTCCCAATTACGACCGAATATTGCATTGAATAGCTTTTTGAAGGCAGATTTAATAAAATTTCAAATTAGTTTACAATTTGAATAGCTTTATAATAATATTTATATAAACAGAAGCAAATACTAGTTATGGAAAACTCTTACAAAAAACGTATGCAGCGTAAAAAAGCATATATCGATTCTCGTATCGAAGCTGCAAATATTGACAAAGGAATCGTTGTCTTGTTAACAGGAAATGGAAAAGGCAAATCTTCCTCCGCTATGGGTATGATTTGCAGATCTCTGGGTTATGACATGAAGGTAGGTATAGTACGTTTTTTAAAAGGCGAACAGGCTACTGGTGAAGACATCTTCTTAGATAATCATGAAAATGTTTATACGGTGATCATGGAAACCGGCTTTACTTGGGACACTCAAGATCAAGAACTTGACAAAAGAAAGGCAGTTGAAGCTTGGGTCGAGGCTGAAAAACTCCTTTCTAATCCTGACTTTAACCTTGTAGTGCTTGATGAAATTACTTACATGATTAATTATAAATATCTTGAAGAAAAATCAATCCTCAAAGCCCTTACTAATCGACCTGAAAATCAGCACGTCGTTATTACTGGCAGAGCGGCCAGTAAAAGTTTAATTGAAGTTGCAGACACTGTTAGCGAAATACTAGATATTAAACATGCATTTAGAGCCAATATAAAAGCACAAAAAGGCGTAGACTTATAACTTTTATTTTTTCATTAGTTTGTCAATTTCGCTTTTGAACGCCTCAATGTCTTGAAATTGTCGGTAAACGGAAGCAAATCGGATGTAGGCAACTTCATCCAATTCATGTAACTCTTCCATCACCCACTCACCAAGAACGGAAGACGAAACTTCTCGCTCATTTTGTGCCATTAACTTTCGCTGAATTTTTTGAATGGCTGTTTCAATTTTTGAAATTGAAACGGGTCTTTTTTCTAGAGCCTTTAGCAAACCTGAACGCAGCTTATCTTCACTAAAAGTTTGTCTAGATTCATCACTTTTTATTAGTCTTGGAAGGTTTAGGTCTACAGCTTCTCGAGTTGAGTGTCTCTCTCCACATGCGACACATTCACGACGGCGGCGAACTTGAGAGCCGTCATCAAGAAGTCTTGTGTCCAGTACCTTAGTGTCGTCTGATTGACAAAACGGACAGCGCATATAATTTACCTATAAACAGGAAATTTTGCGCAAAGTTTTTCAACTTTTGCCCTGACATCATGCACAACAGATTCATTCTCAATATCATCACAAATGTCACAAATCCAATTGGTGAGCTCGATACATTCTGATTCACCGAAACCTCTGGTAGTTGCTGCTGGAGTACCCACACGTATACCACTAGTAACAAATGGAGATTGCGGATCATTAGGTACGGCATTTTTGTTGACTGTAATATGTGCAGAGCCCAAAGCGGCATCAACATCTTTTCCTGTCAAGCCTTGTGAAATAAAACTAACTAAAAACAAATGATCATCAGTACCATCGGAAATAACTTCATAACCTCGATTCATGAAAACATTGGCCATAGCCCTTGCGTTCACAACAACCTGTTTTTGGTAAGCTTTGAAATCATCACTCATCGCCTCTTTAAAAGCCACCGCTTTAGCTGCAATAATGTGCATCAGTGGTCCGCCCTGAATACCTGGGAAAATAGCAGAATTAAGTTTCTTTTCAATCTCTTCATTAGCTCTCGCTAAAATCAAACCGCCACGAGGACCCCTTAAAGTTTTATGAGTAGTTGTTGTCACTACATCTGCAATTTTAATGGGGGAAGGATAATCACCAGTTGCAATAAGGCCTGCAACATGTGCCATATCAACAAACAAGTACGCACCAACGTCGTTTGCAATAGATCTAAAACGATCCCAATCAACAATACGTGAATATGCAGAAAATCCGGCAATAATCATTTTTGGCTTGTGCTCCTGAGCTAATCGATCTACCTCATCATAGTCAATTTCTCCAGTATCTGCATTAAGGCCATACTGAATTGCATTAAAGTTTTTGCCTGAAAATGATGGTGCAGCACCATGAGTTAAATGACCCCCATGCGCTAAACTCATACCCAATATAGTATCACCTGGAACTAACAAGGCCTGAAAAACTGCAGCATTTGCTTGTGAACCAGAGTGTGGTTGTACATTTGCATAATCAGCATCAAATAAAGCTTTTGCACGGTCTATTGCAAGCTGCTCTACAACATCAACATGTTCACAACCTCCATAATAACGCTTGTAAGGGTAGCCCTCTGCGTATTTATTAGTGAGTTGAGAGCCTTGAGCAATCATTACTGCAGTTGATGTATAGTTTTCAGAAGCTATTAATTCAATATGAGCTTCCTGGCGAGCTTCTTCAGCAGTAATTGCATTTGCAATATCAGAATCCACTTCAGCCAAAGTTAGAGATTTTTCAAACATAATTTCTTCCTAAATATTAAAAAAAGGGATAATTTTAACTCACAATGATTTATTGAGTTAAATTCTTAATGTTAACAACTACAAATAATACCAAAATAATCCATAAAATGATTTTCATTAGAGATAATCTATAGTTTTTTTGCATTACTGGAAGATTTTTTTCTAATTAGCTCTATCGTTGTAAAGTTTTATCATTTGTCTGAATGGTAAAATTCTATTTTCTTAAGATTTATAATCGTGTAAATGAGTGTATTAATTTTAGGAAGTGGCATTATTGGCACCACTTCTGCTTACTATTTAGCAAAACGAGGGCATGACGTTACTGTGATTGATCGTCAAAACAGTGTTGCCCTTGAGACAAGCCATGGCAATGCGGGTCAACTTTCTTATTCATTCTCCTCACCATGGGCCGGACCAGGACTTCCATTGAGTTTAATTAAATGGATGTTTAGCAAGCACCCTCCTTTAATCGTTAATCCAAATCTAAATTCTGAAACCGTCAAATTTCTTTATCAAATGCTCAAGAACTGTAATTCAAAAAGTTATGAGATTAACAAGAGTCGCATGGTTAGAGTGTCTAACTTTTCTAAAAAATGCCTATTAGAGTTAGAAAAAGATGTAGATATCTTTTATGAACAGCGTAAACAGGGTTCTCTGCTCCTTTTTAAGAGCACTAAACAGATTGAAAACATTAAAAAAGATC
>JAOMEO010000033.1 GCA_028345955.1 Candidatus Thioglobus sp. | reverse complement strand
GCTGCTCAAAGTCTTGCCGAAGGTATTTACGACCTGAAGGAGTGAAACAAATTTGCTGAGTATCCTCCACGACTACAATTCCTCTAATCCACTATCGCCATAACCCTGAAATTGTGGGTCATTGGGATTAATTTCGTAATAACAACCTTTCTCTTCGGTGAAAATATGGTGCCAAACACCCAATTTCTTAGCATCTTCAAGACTCCCTGCTGTGACGCTAAAGGTTGGTTGAGTGTCATTTTGCCAAAACATATGTGCACCACAATTATCACAAAAACCATGTCGTGAACCTTCATGTGTATAGAACCACTTAATCTTACCTTTGATTTTTATTTTATCTCTTTTTACCTGACATGCTGCCATATAATGACCCGTCATTTTGCGACACTGTTCACAATGACAATACGATACATCTCCCAAATCAAAAGCCTCATAGCTGGTCTGACCACAAACACAAGAGCCGTTATATTTAATGCTAGTCATATTGTTAATAATCAGGCGCGTCTTCTTCGACGTCGACCATTCCTAGAATTATTTCCATCAGATGAAGGCCCCTTGTAAGCAGCAATCCAACTAGTGCAACCATCATCAACCCCAGTTAATACGTCTGCCGCTCTAATCGCTTGAACTAGTTCAGGATGAAGTGGGTTGACTATGGCTGACGTCATACCTGCTGCTATAAGCATCGGCAAGAAGGCGTTATTAATGCCACTACGTTGTGGCAACCCAAAACTAACGTTTGAAGCACCACAAGTAGTATTTACTTTTAATTCGGCACGCAAACGACGAACCAAATCAAAGACCTGATTACCTGCCTGCGAAATCGCCCCGATTGGCATAACCAAGGGGTCAACAACTACATCTTGTGGCTTTATTCCATAATCAGCAGCATGCTCTACTATCTTTTTTGCTATTTTGAATCTTTCGTTTGGATCCTCACTGATACCAGTCTCGTCATTCGAAATTGCAACAACTGCAGCGTCATATTTTTTAACCAAAGGTAGAACTCGTTCAAGCACCTCTGTTTCGCCTGTTGTAGAGTTGACCAATGGACGGCCCTGATAAGCATCTAGACCTGATTCTAAAGCTTCAATGATTGAGGAATCAATGGAAAGTGGAACATCTACAACAGCCTGAATACGACGAATTGATTCTGCAAGGATGGCTGGTTCATCTGTAAGAGGAATGCCGGCATTAACATCTAACATTTGAGCACCCGCTGCAACCTGCGCAATGGCGTCCGCCTCGACACGTGAGTAATCAGCTACTTTCATCTCTTCGGCTAGGATTTTTCTGCCCGTTGGATTAATACGCTCCCCAATCATAACAAAAGGTTGTGCAAATCCAATTTTGACCTCTTTTGTTGCTGATGATAATGTTGTTATTGACACTTTGATTTACTCCATATATTAATTAATATTCATCCTTCGGCGACCAGGGCTTTCTACCACCCAACACATCAGAATCTTTTACCATTTGTGCGACACATTCTTCTTGCTTATATGCCATTATATGTACACCACTGACACCTTCAATCTCTTTTACTTCTTGCATTAGTTCAGTACAAATTTTCTGTCCTTCTTTTTTTTGATCCTCTGCACCCTCTAAACGTTGAAAAATTGAATCTGGGATATGAACCCCGGGAACGTTATTTTTTATCCATCTTGCAGTTCTCGATGAAGCTAGGGCTCCTACGCCAGGCAAGAAAAAAGCTTTTTCTGTTAAGCCTTTATCAACCGTTTTCGACATAAAATCTTTTAACATTGGCATATCAAAACAATACTGGGTCTGAATAAAGTTTGCACCAGCATTGATCTTTTTTTCAAGTTGCAATATTCTGGATTCAACTGGAGGGACAAAAGGATTAATTGAAGTTCCAACAAACATTTGTGGAGGATTAGTTATTGTTCTACCACTCAAAAAGGAGCCTTCATCTCGAATTTTTTTAATGAGTGTAATAAGAGAGATGCTGTCTAAATCAAAAACACGCTTTGCTTCAGGGTGATCACCCGCACTAACATCATCCCCTGTTAATGCAAGAACATTACAAATACTTAAGGCTCCTGCACCCAAGAGATCTCCTTGTATGGCTATTCGATTTTTATCACGACAAGAGATCTGCATAATAGGAGAATAGCCAATATAACTCAGTAGCGCGCACACCACAACACTCGACATATGACAATTCGCTCCAGATCCATCAGTTGCATTAATGGCATCAACAAAACCATCAAACAGGGCAGCTTGTTCAAAAACCTCGTTTCTGTCCGTAGAGTCTGGTGGTGCAAGTTCAGCTGTCACTGCAAAATCACCATTTCGTAATACACGCTCAAATCTACCTCGAGAAATATGCCCCTCTAGCTCAGGTAGCAACTCTCCCGGGCGATAGGTATAAGCTTGATTATTTATCTCTGGAATAATCATCGTTAAATTATCTGTTTGTTTTCTTTTGCAAGCCTGATCCAAGCGCTGCTTCCTTGATGTGTATGATTGACAGCAAATTGTATTTCTTGAATTGCAAGATTATCTTTCATTTTTGCCGAACCACTCCAAGCTTCAACCCAAACACATTTCATTTCCGGCTTGACTTCGCAATTGCCATCTTCTCGTACCCCGCCACATGGGCCATTTCTAAGTGTTTTAGGGCAATTCATGGGGCAGGCCATGCCTGTAGAAGATAGTACACAGTTACCGCACATTTGACAATCAAAAAGAAATCCCTTGATAATCTTCTCAAACCAAGTAATTGGTCTATCTAGCTTTCCCTTTGTGATTTTATTGATCACTCTTAGGGTCGATAATATCACTGGTGATGTTGCGTTATATATCACCTCATACGCCCTAGCATGTCTACTGGCAAAAAGTCTCGCTCTGTACATGTTATTTCTCTTCTTCAGTTGCCAAAGGCATTAAATCGATTTCTTCAAAAACAGAATCAAGACCACCTGTGCCAACTAATCTGTATTCATATTCGAATCCAAAATCTTTAGCATACTGCTCAGCATCTTTTTGTAACTGTTCATTTTCAGTTTGTGCCAAATAGACCAATTTTTTATAATTCTCAAAGTAGATATCAAATAACTCTGGGTGTTTGTCAAGACCCAAACCCTTAATCATTATTCGATGAAAATTTTTGACCAGGTAGTCTGTAAGATAAAAAGTGCCTAGCTCTTGTTCTGATAATTGCTCGAATACATCAGAGCCAGCAAAAAATTCATAACAGTGTGCGCCACTAATGCGCTTTGCATTATATTTTTTCAATACCCGGTCTAGAGCTCCGCCTGTTCCGCAGTCAGCATAAGCGATGTATACATCCTTATAAAGATGGGAATTCTCGGCCAAGTACTCTTCAACCCCAGGAGCAATCAATTGCGGCGTGTTATGCCAGCTGGCTGGTAGACACTGCAAATTGACTTTATCAGATAAAGCTGGATTTTGTTTTATCAGTCTTTGTAGATCGTATACAAGTGCTCCACAGCCTAAAACCAATCGTTTTTTAGCTGGATCTATATTTTTCTTATCGGTGACCACGCTGTTTACCTAAACTGCGCACGTGCTCTTCAGCCATTTCGGCGCTCCGTGCAGCATCTCGACCATAGGCTGGTACACCTATAGAATCAGCAAACTCCTGGTTAAGCGGTGCACCTCCACACATCATATGAACATCTTTACGTAGGCCCCTTTTTTCCATTTCCTCAACTACAACACCCATATAAGGCATCGTCGTAGTGAGAAGAGCAGACATTCCTAAAATAACAGGTTGATGTTCATCGATTGCTTCTAAGTAATTTTCCACGGGATTATTAATCCCTAAATTAATCACCTCAAAACCTGAACCTTCACACATCATGGAAACTAATTTTTGACCGATATCATGAATATCACCC
Source organism: Candidatus Thioglobus sp. (assembly GCA_028345955.1). Lineage (GTDB taxonomy): Bacteria > Pseudomonadota > Gammaproteobacteria > PS1 > Pseudothioglobaceae > Pseudothioglobus. The sequence continues at coordinate 1,558 of JAOMEO010000033.1, read as the reverse complement.
TTAACAGTACCAATTACAAACTTACCTAAAGAAGTATCTTCTGAAGATTCAGCGAGAATTGGACGTAAAATTTTCATACCGCCTTTCATTGCACCAGCACACTTAAGCACTTCGGGTACAAATAAGATGCCGTCTCTAAAATCAATTCCAACAATTTTCATACCTGCAACCAAGGCATCACCCAAGACATCATTCGCATCCCAACCACGAGCAAGAAGTATTTCTGTACCTTCAGTAACTTCCTCATCGAGCCCATCATATAGGTCGTCTTGAATTTGCTCTACAAGCTCTTTATCATCTAGGTCGTTTAAATCAAAATCGTCTTCTTCGCTCATTACATTCCCTCAGGATATTAAAGTGGTGAAAATCACGGAAAGATACCTTGAATTTTTTTCGATGTCAATCATTAAATTTACAATTTTTTTCAATTTATTAATCTCATAATGCACACTATTGTAATTTATCTTATAACTAATTGAAATTTATCAATAAATTAGGCGCTAAAACTTACTTCAAATTTTTCATAAAATTTTGATAAATTTGCCTTGCACAACTCAAGCACTGACTCATGTTGGCATCAGTGTCAGCTTTCATAGTTAACAAAGCGCCATCGCCCAGTGTTGTCCTCAAAGCTTCAGCGTAAGCTGGAACCGCTCCCCAATTATCTACAGTGTCTGGTTCAATCTCAACATGATATTGCATAGACCAGGCATTCGAACCAATTCTCATTGCCTGAACTGAACAAACATCAGATTTTGCCAAAATGATTGCCCCCTCAGGGGCCTGTGCGACTCTTACTGAATGCCATTGAAGGCACTGTTGTTTATTCGCTGTACCTTGAAAGAGAGGGTCTACTTTTCCCTCTTCCGTAAGCTCTATTTCAAGGACACCAATCTCAGGGGTCTTTTGAGGTCCACAAGTTCCTCCTAATGCATCAGCTAATAATTGATGCCCAAGGCATAATCCCAAATAAGGCTTACCTAAAACACTGACCCATTCACGAATAGCTGCCTTTTCTGGAACTAGCCAAGGACATTCTTCAATATCCCAAACATCCATCGGACCACCCATCACCCAAAGCGCATCATAATCATTTAAATTAGGAATCGGTTCTCCAAGATGGAGGTTAACCGCATCCCATTCAACTTTGTCTTCTGCTAAAAACTGCCTAAGTGAACCTGGATGCTCACAATCGATATGCTGAAAAACGAGTACACGCATTAATAAACTCCTATTCTATGATTATTAAATAACCAGCAAACTATACCAGTTTAATAACCATCAAGATTAACTAGAATGGCTAGATTGTATATTAATAATAATATATTAGAAAATAAAATAATTGTGGTTATACTGTCGCTTTGTCACTGCTATATAAAAAGAACATGAGTCAATACAAGAAATTATTAAGTTTTTCAATCATTGCTGCCTGCATTCTTCTGACAATTAACTTCGGTTTTAGGTCATCACTAGGTCTGTTCTTAAAGCCTGTATCAGAGTCATTCGGTTATGGTCGCGAAATTTTTGCCTTTTCTTTGGCTTTGCAAAATCTCTTTTG
>JAOMEO010000032.1 GCA_028345955.1 Candidatus Thioglobus sp. | reverse complement strand
GAAGTGTAAGAATCTCCTGATCATCATCAATAATCGCAAGTTTTGTCATTGTATTTTCATAAAAGTAGACATGAAGAATTATTGTACATGTAATCGGTATCTAATTTTTATTTATCAAATCTGTCAAGAAAAATAACGAACCATGTTGTCTAACTCTTTTCGAGGTGTTCTATAACTATTGACTATTTCAGACTTATCTTCATAGCCGAGCGCCATTCCACAAAGCAATAACTTGTCTTCAGCATAAGAAAGCTCTTCTCTGACAATATCTGGATATTCTCCAAGGGCTGCTTGTGGACAGGTTGCCAGACCATGTTCAACAGCAGACAACATAATCGATTGTATAAACATACCACAATCCATATAAGAGCCCTTTTGTAAAAAATTATCCATAAAAAAAGCAGTATGACCGGCGCATTAAATGCTTGATAATTGAGCGCCCATTGATCTAATTGTCTTTGTTTATCCTCTCTCGTTATTTCCAAAGTGGAGTAAAGTAATAGACCACAATCCCTCCTTCTCTCTTTGTATTCGCCAGCCCACTCTGTCGGATAGTAGTGATAGTCCATAGAGCCTTTATTTCCAGCACGAAAAGTCTCTTCCAGTTTATTACAAAGATTTATCTTACTTTTTCCAGTAACGACTGCCACTTGCCAGGGCTGAGTGTTAGCACCTGAAGGTGCAGTCTTGGCCTGCTCTATAATGGTATTAATGACATCAATTGGCACTTCCTTGTCCAGAAAGGCCCTCGTTGATTTACGTTCTGCCAGTGCTGTTTTTACGTCCATCTCTTTCTCCGTTAATTTTTCTTTTAACCTGAGGCAATTTTTTGTTGCCAGTAAATCAGGCCTTGTGTGTTAAGTTTCACGTCAACTCTTAGCTTTTCTTTACAAGAATCTTGATCAGTAAAGCCCATTTTTTGAAGTTGTTGCAGAAGATGATCCATCATCATATTTTCAATTTTTTCATTGGCGTTTTCTTGTGCTGCGTAATCAATTGCAAGACTTCTCATAAAGTTAACACCATCTATTAACTGCTGTATTACTTTGTTTGTCGGTTTGATTGCACCGAAATGAGTCAAACAAACACGTTTAGGTTTGTATTTCATTAATTTTTTTATGCTATTGATCAACTCATCTGGGTCAAATTGTATTGGCGTTGTTGTGGGGAAAATATACACCTCATCACCATTATCAAAGTCACGATATGATATTCCAAAAGTGTCTCCTGTAAACATAGAGTCGGTCATCTTATCCCAAACACAAAAGTGATGCTTTGCATGTCCCGGTGTGTCAATAAATTTAAGCTCTCTTCCAGAAAAGTCGAGCACAAAGTTATCATCAGCCTCAATAATACGACTGTAATCTATTGGCACAACATCACCATATAATTGATTAAATTTCTCCTGTCCATAAACCGCAACGGTTCCGGCAATAAGCTTACTAGGGTCTACCATATGTCGAGCACCCCGAGGATGGATCACAAGCTGTGCATTCGGACAAAGTTTCATCAATACACCAGCACCCGCAGCGTGATCTAGATGGACGTGGGTTGGTATGATGTAGGTTACGTTGGAAAAGCTTAGCCCATCTTGTTCAAGAGCTTGTTGAATATTGGGTATGCTGTGTTTAGTGCCTGTCTCTATCATGGCAATCTCGTTGCCCTGTCTAACTAGATATATTGCAGCAAATTCTTCACGTATATAGCCTGTATCTATAATCCTAATTCCATCTGCAATTTTCAATACTGACCCCATTATGTTGTGTTGATTCTATTAAGCATTAAGAAACTAGGCATTACCGCCATTATTGTATAATAAAACACTTATATCATTCTTTTATTTCTCTAGATTTCCAAGTTCTTATGGGTGTCAGAATACAACAATTAACTTTCAAGATTCATTTCTGCGTAGCCTGTCGTAGTGAGTCATTCAATAGGCAATATTATGTTTGATTTCGGTATGTGGGAGATCGCTGTCATATTTGTCATCACGTTGATTGTAGTTGGCCCCGAAAAGATGCCTGCACTGGCTCGTAAAGCTGGTCTTTATGTTGGTAAATTTAGGAAATTTGTTTCCAAAATTAAAAATGACATTAATGATGAATTAGAAGCGGAAGATCTTAAAGAACAACTCTCTATTGAAAATGAAGAATTAGTGCTTTCACAAACTTTGGAAGAAGCCAAAAGTGGTATTGACGAGATTAAAGATGAGGCTTCTAAGATTAGCAATCTATCCTCGAACCTAAACAAAAGTTAAAAGATCATGCCTGAAACATTACAACAAGAAAAAATGCCAATCGTTCAGCATCTGATTGAACTTAGAGGTGCACTATTACGTTCGGTGATTGCGATTGTGATTTTCTTCGCAATCCTTTTTCCATTTGCCGACGATATATACACATTTATAGCGGCACCGATTGTGCAAGCAATACCAAGCTCTAGTCTTATTGCTATTGGCGTTATCTCTCCCTTCTTGACGCCACTCAAGATGTCATTAATTCTTGCCATCTATGTGGCTATGCCTTATTTACTCTACCAATTATGGTCATTTACTGCACCTGCACTCTATCGACACGAAAAGAAATTAATATTGCCGCTTTTGATATCATCAACGATACTTTTTTATGCAGGGCTGCTTTTCTCTTTCTATATCGTTTTTCCTGTCATTTTTAACTTCTTATCAAGCGTAGGACCAGCATCAGTCAACTTTTCACCTGATATCCAATACTACCTTAACTTTATTCTAAAAGTCTCTTTTGCTTTTGGGGTTGCCTTTGAGGTTCCGATTGCAACAATCCTGCTTATTATGTTTGGGGCAACTACTGCGGAGCGCCTTAAAAAAAATCGCTCCTACGTTATTATCGGTTCTTTTGTAGTTGGAATGATTTTAACGCCACCAGATATTATTTCGCAGATTCTTATCGCAATTCCTATTTGGCTTCTTTTTGAGGTTGGTTTGTTTTTCGCTCCATTTTTTAAAGTCCGTAAAACCGCTAAACAAGTAAATATCAAAAAATCCGAACCTCAGAAAAATGATTGGACTGACGAGTCTCACAACGCAATGATGGATGAAGTCGAATCTGAAATGAATAAACAAGGCGGACTAGACCAATAATAACTCATTCCAACTAGTTGTATACCTATTCGACCTAAAACCAGACCTTGATTGCCATCTATCGTTGCCGATTTCACTGGCATATTTGACAGACTCATTGAAGCGCCTATTTATTTTTTGTATAGGGTTAGATTTATTGTAGCTACCTGTCTCCGGTTGACTGTCCTGATTCATCGAAAATAGGTCTTGCTGACGGTAATTTTTGCTGAGATTACCTAGCACTATACCTCCCTTGTAGAATGAGTGCCCAGGCTCATAGATAAGCTTTAGTATCTTCGCTGTGAGTGGTATCAGTAGTGATTCATCTTCAGTGGCTGTAGTCATTCCAATAGTTTTTGATAAATGCACACAGGGTTTGTCTTTTTTGTGAGGATTGGTGTAAATAAAGACGGTCAGGGTTGTGGCTGCCAGTTTATGATTATTAAGCTTATTGACAGCCTTCCTAGTAAGAATAGTGAGTGCCTGATTCAATTCATCAAAGTCCGTTAAATCAGCCCCAAACGAACGCGAGGAGACAATCTGTCGCCTGGTTGGTGGAATACATTCAATAGATACGCAGGAGTGGCCACGAAGCTCTTGGTGCACCCTCTTGCCGTTAACACCTAAAAGGGTTTCAATGATGCCAATATCCGCTTTATAAAAGTCATAGCTGGAGCTAATGTTTACACGGTTGAGTTTCTTAGCACTCTGTCTTCCTATACCCCATAAATCCCCCACTTCAACGGACCGTAACAACTTTTTATACCTATGATAGGGTAGTGCATCTATATCAAAAACCCCATCAAATTTTGAATACTTCTTGGCAATACGATTTGCAAGCTTAGCCAAAACCTTAGTGCTGCCGATACCGACACAAACTGGGACCCCTGTCCAACACCTAACCTGTCTCCTTAGAGACTGCATATGGATTGCCAAATCAAATGGCAATCCTTTCAAGTCTATGAAACTTTCATCGATAGAATAGATCTCCTGAATGGGAGAGTACTGAGCAATAATCCTCATCACCCTTGATGACATGTCTCCATACAGAGGATAGTTAGAAGACCTGACTACTACATCATTTTGAAGAACCAGGTTTTTGACTTGGAAGTAAGGTACCCCCATCTTGATGCCTAGCGCTTTAGCCTCATTAGAGCGGGCAACAATACATCCATCATTATTCGACAGTACAACGATTGGTTTCCCTTTTAGTTTAGGTTCAAAAACCCTTTCACAGGAGGCATAGAAATTATTGCAGTCAATTAAGGCAAACTTTTTGCTCTCAGTCATACTGATGTATCACTGAGGTAACAACGCCCCATATAATGAGTTCATCGGTACCATTAACCTTAATGTCTTCAAACTCAGGATTTTCAGCTTTAAGGGTTATATTTCCTTTGTATTTGTGTAATCGCTTAACGGTGAATTCGCCATCAACAACCGCAATCACTATCTTGCCGCTTTTAGGGGTTAGGGATTTATCGACGATCAATATGTCGCCTTGATGAATGCCAGCACCTAACATTGAATCACCTTGCGCTTTCACAAAAAAGGTGGCATCTTTGTGTTGAATGAGGTGTGTGTTTAGATCAAGTGCATCCTCTAAATGATCATCTGCCGGTGACGGAAAGCCTGCTTGTACGCGCGAGGTAAAAATCGGAATCATCAGCTCTTTTGTATTCTCTTTAGTAAGTAGAACCTCTACCCCTGTCTTGATTTGGGATTTATATACCTCAATAGAGGGAAGGATAGATTCAACAAGACTGATCGGCACTCTGATAACCTTGGTATCCTCTTTAAATCTACCTGAATTTTTTTTACGACCAGAACCCTTTCTGGCGCCACCGTGGTTGTGTGTATTCATCATCAACTTGAATTTTGTTACAAGATTCAAATTAAGATTATAGATCAACTACTATGCATAGTCAATGATAATAATGAGAGAAAACTAAGCGCTGGCTAGTTGGCGTAATTTTTTCGCTGCATCGCTGTGGCGGTGAATCAATTCAGCTTCATCTTTGTCAACTATTTTTCCGTCAACGACTCGCCACTTTCCTGCCACCATCACCCTGTCTGCTCTTTGTGCACCACAGAGCAATAACGCTGCCAAGGGATCATGGCTTCCAGAAAACCTCAATTCGTCTAGCTTAAATAGTGCCAGGTCTGCTTGCTTTCCAGCTGCTATTTCGCCGATGTCGTTTCTACCCAAAAGTTTCGCAGAGCCTGTGCTTGCCCAGTCATATGCATGTTCGTGACTAATCTTTGAGGCACCATAACGTAGGCGCTGTAAATACATTCCCTGTCTAAGCTCAGCTATTAAATTGGATCCGTCATTGGAGGCAGAACCATCAACACCTAGGCCTACAGTACATCCAGCCTCTTCGAGCTCAAGGCTTCGACAAATTCCGGAAGCCAGCATCATATTTGAGCTTGGACAGTGACAAATACCTACCTCAGAGTTACCTAGCTTTTGTATCTCCTCCTGATTAAAGTGGATACCATGCGCTAGCCATGTACGTTCAGACAACCAGCCAACACTTTCAAGA
>JAOMEO010000031.1 GCA_028345955.1 Candidatus Thioglobus sp. | reverse complement strand
AAAAATGCCAGAGCTCTATCCATCAAGAGCCAGACAATCTTCCGACATCCAACCGATATTAACTTCCTTGCCTTCTTGAAGGCTTACGTTATCGATTGAATTTGGAATTTTGACGATAAAATCGTCGTGTCCACACACACTGAAGCGTGTGCGAATATGGTCGCCATGATAGATCAATTCCTCTACCTTGGCTGAATAAATGTTTGGTGTTCTTCCCTCCTCGGGTGAAACAAAAATGCGTTCAGGGCGAAGTGACAATGTAGCGCGATCGCCGACATTGTTGACATTGACTTTGCTTGCTACTACGATATCGCCTGAATCTGTTTTAACGGTTACTTCATCACCATTGATTGCTTCTACTGCACCCATTAAGCGATTGTTTTCACCGATAAAGTTTGCTACAAAGGCATTCTCAGGTCTTTCATAAAGGAGTTCTGGTGTAGAACATTGTTGCACAACACCATCATCAAAAACAGCAATACGGTTAGACATGGTAAGCGCCTCAGTTTGATCGTGTGTGACATAAATCACTGTTAAACCGAGATTTTCGTGAAGATGTTTGATTTCATATTGCATCTGTTCACGCAAGTTTTTATCAAGTGCCCCTAAAGGCTCGTCCATCAGAACTAGGTCTGGGTCAAAGACAAGAGAGCGAGCTACAGCTACACGTTGCTGCTGACCTCCTGATAATTGCATAGGTCGTCTATTACCAAACTCTCCTAGTTGAACCATATCTAGTATCTGCTTGACTTTCTCTTCTCTTTCGGATTTACCCATTTTGCGGACTTCCAGGGGGAAGGCTAGGTTTTCCGCAACGGTCATATGAGGGAAGAGGGCATAGTTTTGAAAAACCATTCCAATGCCACGTTTGTGTGGTGGTACATTGTTTATGGGTTTGCCTTTTAAGTTAATATTGCCGTTGGTTACGGGCTCAAATCCGGCCAGCATCATTAAGCAAGTGGTTTTGCCAGAGCCAGATGGCCCTAGCATTGTTACAAATTCACCGGCAGCCACATCTAAGTTGAAATCTTTGACAACAAGAATTTCACCATCATAACTTTTTTGTACGTTTTCAAATTGTACTACTGGTTCAGTTTCAGCCATATCATATTTTTTTTTCAACAAAAAACAAACCACCATAGGCGGTTTTTAGCCATCCGTTTTAATTTCTATAGGTCAATAAATACTGAGTTCTATCTTATGTAACAGAGCCGTAAAAAAAAGCCTTGACGCATATTTTAGTTGAACTCATTTCAACTATAGTAAGTCTAAACTTAAATGAAATATACCATAACCCTATTGGGTTTGCGAAAAGATTAAGCAATATTGGGGAGCAATAATAAGCTGCCCCCCAATAACGAGAATTACTAGTCTTCTTCCTTTTCACCCATAATAGCGCTCAAAATAAGAACCGTAAGACCACCAGTAGTAATGGCTGAACTAAAGATACTGCCCATGAGCTTACCAAATGTACCGCCAATATTAGTTGCCAAGGCACCCGCAAATTGAGGAACCAGCAATACACCTATTCCCATTCCAAAAGATACCGCCAAGATAAGCATGTTTCGACGATTCATATTCACAGTTGCAAGAATCTTTATTCCTGCAATAGCAACAGTACCAAACATAACGATAGTCGCACCACCCAATACCGGATTAGGCATAGCTCTAAGTAAAGAGCCTACATGAGGAAACAAACCCATTAGTATAAGAATAATACCAACCCAAACACCCACATGACGACTAGCAATACCAGTGAGTTGAATGACACCGTTGTTTTGGCTAAAAGTGGTGTTAGGGAAAGTATTAAATATAGCAGCTATTGCTGAATTAATACCATCACCAAGTACACCATTTTTAATCCGATTAATATAGCTATCTCCTTTGACATCTTGCTTTGATATCATACAGTTAGCGGTAATATCACCAGATGATTCAATGGCAGTAATGACATAAATTAAAGCTATCGGAATGAAGGCAATAATATCAAAGTTGAAGCCATATCTAAAAGGTATAGGGACACTAATCACCTCTTGCACAGCAAATACTGCGCCAGTGTTCACTTTGCCCATTATTAGTGCAACAATAAAGCCAATCACTAAGCCGAGAACAATCGACGACAAGCGTATCCATTGGTTACTTGAACGATTCAAAACAATAATAGAAATCAGTACCAAGAAGCCAAGAAATAAATTGGATAAAGAACCCCAAAATTCTGGTTTATTATCTAGCAACCACTGTCCACCAGCTAAATCAGTCAGCCCAACTTTAATTAAACTAACACCGATAATAGTAATTACTGTGCCAGTAACTAAAGGTGTAATGAGTCTTTTGAGTTGAGGTAGAACTTGACTCAGACCAATTTCAATGAAGGCACCTAAGAAGCATACACCCATAATCATAGCGAGTATTTCCTCTGGGCCACCACCTTGTGCTTTAGCCAAAAAACCAGCTGCCAGAACGGAGCTTAAAAAAGCAAAGCTTGTACCTTGAATACAGATCATCCCTGCTCCAATGTTCATTGGCTTTTTCGCTTGAATAATCGTACCGACTCCAGAAACCATCAATGCCATACTGATGAGGTAAGGTACATGATCACCCAACCCAAGCACGCCACCAATAATTAACGTCGGTGTGATAATACCGACAAAACTTGCCAACACATGTTGCAGCGCAGCAAAGAACTTTTCAGCAGCAGGTGGATCTGCCTCGAGTTCATAAATTAATTCTGAATCACTCATAAATTTTCTCCTTTTGATTTGTTGATAAATTAATGATTTTCTCTCCTAGCTTTAATATTTTTTATAAAAAAAAATATATAAAGATTGTTAACTTTTTTATTGCTAACAATTACGAATATTACACTTATTATTTTTTAGGTTTTAAATAATTACTAATTAAAAGAAATTTAATTGGTGCCCGGGGCCGGAATCGAACCGGCACGGCCGTTAAAGCCGCAGGATTTTAAGTCCTGTGTGTCTACCAATTTCACCACCCGGGCTTTAGGGATGTAAAGAACCAGAAATTATATACTATCGATTAATATTTTTTCGCATATTGTCTCACTCTATTATCAATATTGAAAGCAACTTAAACGACAGCTTTGTTAGAGATAGTTCTTTTATTTATGTAAAATTTATGTATTTGCTATAACAACTTTTAGAGGTGGTTTCATTGATTAAATTAATATTAGTGATGTTGCTAGGTTGGATCGGGTTTATCCTTATTAAAAAAATTATAAGCCCAACAGAAAGGAATAAAGTTAGCCTTGATTCTGGGCAAAAAATGGTCGCTTGTGAAGTTTGTGATACACATATACCTGAATCAGATGCGATAATAAAAAACGGTAAAACATACTGCTCCAAAGAGCATTCGGAGTAGATTATTCATGAAATTTCTTTTTGATTTTGGACCCATTATCCTTTTCTTTGTGGTGTACAAATTCTATGGTCTTTATGCAGCAATTTATGCAATGATTGTAGCAACCTTTGTACAGATGATGTATTCCCGATATACGACTGGCAAGTTTGTTAACTCTCAGGTTCTTACCTTTGCTTTGTTGGTGATATTTGGTGGAATCAGTATCGCTCTAAGAGATCCTGCATTTGTCATGTGGAAGGTGAGTGTTTTGTATGTAATATTTGCACTTGCATTGATTGGAAGTAATTGGATTGGAAGTAAAACACTGCTTGAGAGAATGCTTGGTAAAGAGCTTCAATTGCCGAGAGAAATTTGGGAACGGTTAACCTGGTTTTGGGGTTTTGGCTTTATCGGCATCGCAGTCATTAATGCATATTTTGTAAATGTAGCACTCTCGGCAAGACAGAGATTTTTTGATAGTGCCATAACAGTCGATCCCAAAATAGACCTTAGTAAACTTGATTGCAGCAAAACTGTTTTGGAAAGTCTTTGTTTGTCAGCTCAACAAACGGAAGAGGCATGGGTTAATTTTAAATTATTTGGTACTTTGGGGTTAACACTCCTGTTGATAGTAATTACAGTTGTGATTTTAAGTAAAAATATCAAAGAAAGGGAGTCTGGAGTTTAATATGAATTTACCAAACTTTGACAATTACAAAGTATTTTTTGGTTTGGGGTGAAACTTGTTCAAAGTTGGATCATTAGTTGCTTACAAGGGCAAACCAGCAAAGATTAGCGCCCTTACTACGCATAAATATGACTTAAGATTTTCTGATGGTAGTATCCGTAAGGTTCGAGAGAAAGATTTTCGTTATATACACCCAAACTTTGTCAGTGTAAATGATCAATGTCCTATAGCGGATATGAACATTTTAGAAGATCTTCAAGTGGAGTCTTTGTCGTTAAAAGAGCTTACTGAGTGGCTTTTTGATGACTATTCCAGTCAAAATGCTTGGTGTACTAATTTATTAGCAGAGGACGGCCTTTATTTTTTCTGGAACAAAGATATATTAATTTTGCGTTCAACTAAGCAAATAAAAATCATAGAAAAACAAAGGCAAGAAAAGAGTTTAGAGATTGAAAGTCTTCAGAGATGTGTTGATAATATTCAAAATAGCAAAGTTGATAAACGTGATTCTTTTTGGTTAAGAGAAATAGAGAAGGTTGCACTCAATCAATCAAAGCATACAAAAGTGTTGAGTGCTTTGTCGATAGACAATACTCCAGAAAGTGCACACAGATTGTTATTAAAAATTAAACACTGGTCGGAGTTAATTAATCCTTATCCTGAACGTCACAAAATTTACCCAGATGAAGAGCTTACATTAGACTTTAAGAATGTTGCCAGAAAGGATTTAACGCATTTAAAAAGTTTTGCTATAGATAATAGTGATTCGAGTGAGGCGGATGATGCGATAAGTCTCGATGGTGATAGAGTTTGGGTTCATATTGCTGATGTTGCTACTCAGGTTAATATTGACAGTGAGTTAGATGGCTATGCACAAAAGAGAGCATCAAGTTTGTACTTACCAGATCAGACCATTCACATGTTGCCTCCTAATTTATCTTCTTTTTATTCTCTTGGAGAGAGTAAAAAATCGAGTGCACTTTCGGTAGGGTTTGTGATGATTGATTGTCAAATTGGTGATATAAAAATTATACAGAGTGAAATTCAAGTTGAGAAAATGACTTACGAGGAGGCTGACAAAATTCTCAAAAATGATCAAGTTTTATCCAAATTGAATGCGCTCGCAAAGACTCATAAGGAATTTCGAAATGAAAACGGTGCAATCAAATTAGATTTACCTAATGTTGATGTCAAGCTTAAAAATAAAAAAGTTGATATCCAAATTCAAACTAAGAGTGAAAGTCGTGAATTAGTAGCAGAAATAATGGTAATTGCAGGTCGTGTAATCGCACAGTATGCAAATGAACATGAGATTTCGTTGCCTTTTCTAACACAAGATGTGGGTACCTTTACTGAAGACATCATACAAAATAAGGAAAACTTAACAGATACACAAGCTTTTCAAGCAACTCGCTGTTTCAAACAATCAAAGATTGCACCAAAAGCTTCATTACATGCTGGACTCGGGTTGTCATGCTATGTTCGTGTGACGAGCCCGATTAGACGTTATCTAGATTTACTTACGCAACAACAATTAGTGAGATTTATTAATAATCGGACGACCCTAGACGATGCCCAAATTAAGCAAAGAATATCTCAATTTAATATCATTATCTCTAGAGTGAATAAAGCTACTAAACAAAGTATTGAACATTTTAAATGCTTATTTTTAAAACAAAACAATCATTGGTGTGGAAAGGGGATTATTGTTGAACTCAATAACAGTAAAGCAACAGTACTAATTCCAGAGATTGCAATGATTACGCAACTAAAACTCAGATCAAAAGCTAAACTTGAAGATGAGATTGAATTGGGAGTAGTCTCGATAAATCTTGAAAATAGATTAATTGATTTCAAGCCACTCTAAGCTCTCGCCCAGTCTAATAGCATTACCCTGATTGTTCTTCCAGTCACCTAAAACGTACCGAGTATATAGCTCCATTTTGTGAGTATTTTGTCTATGGGTATGACCATGAATAAGATCTGTATTAGGATATTTTGTCATTAATTCATC
>JAOMEO010000030.1 GCA_028345955.1 Candidatus Thioglobus sp. | reverse complement strand
TAATGATTTTATTTTTCATGATACTTTGCCTCTAATGGTCAATTTTTAGCTCCATTATGATGCGATTACTAATAGTGAGTAAAAATCTAATTTTAACAAAATTATTTACCAGATTGTCACACTAACAAGCAATAACTTAAATTAATCTTTTCAATGCGATGATTAAAGTATATAAAACTCTTATATTACAACCTTATGGTAATTATTATTTTGTTTATTATTAACTTTTTGACAGTAGTCAAACCACAGCTTTTCATGGTTAATTGCAAGGTGGTAAAGGTAGTTCCAAGAATATATACCAGTAGAGTGACTGTCACTATAGTGGATTGCGATTGCATAATTACCTGTTGGTTTGAGTTTTTCTATTTCAACATTTTCTTTATTGAGTTGAAGAATCTCTTGTCCTGGTCCATGACCTTGGACTTCGGCAGAAGGGGAATAGACACGTAAAAACTCACTCGACATAGGATATTCAATCTCATCAAAGGTGATGGTAAGTTTTTTTTTATCTTTACTTAATCTTATGTTGCTTGGAGTTTTCATGAATTCCATGTAAGTAAATGAATAATTTTAGCATAACGGTATTTTAATAAAACGTATTAGACATAAGGTTAAAATGGCGAAATGATTTATTTTACGAAAATGCAAGGTTTGGGAAACGATTTTATTGTCATTGACAATATCGAGGGTGATATCAGTTTATCGACAGAAGAAATTCGTCAACTATCTGACCGTCGCTTTGGGATAGGTTTTGATCAGTTATTGATGGTAGAGAGTGCTAGTAATGAAGATGTAGATTTTCGTTATGTCATTTATAATGCTGACGGGACTGAAGCTAGTCAGTGTGGAAATGGTGCTCGGTGTTTAGCTCTTTATTTACAAAAAAAAGACCTTACTAACAACAATACAATTACCGTAGAAACTAATTCAGGCAACTTGGTTATGACCATCAATCAAGATAACTCTGTTCGTGTTGAAATGGGAGAACCAAATTTTATCCCATCCAAGATTCCATTCATTACTCAATCTCAAGCTCTTGAATACTCCCTTGAAGGTCAAAAGATGGGTGTCTTATCTATTGGAAACCCTCATGCAGTTATAATTCTGAAAGATATGGATAAGGAAGATGTTGAGGTAACTGCAACTAAATTACAAAATTCAGATTACTTTCCAGAAAGTGTAAATGTAGGTTTCATGCAAATTCTTAATAAAAATGAAATTAATCTTCGAGTTATTGAGAGAGGAGTTGGAGAAACTTTGGCTTGCGGATCAGGAGCATGTGCCGCTGTGGTTTATGGTATTCAACTTGGGCTTCTTGGAAAAAAAGTTAAAGTACACTTGAAAGGTGGGGACGCATTCGTTGAATTTTATCGTGGCGCAGTCTATCTTTCTGGTCCCGGAGAGTTCGTTTATGAAGGTGCGGTGAACCTTCGTAGTGGTGCCTCTTAGTTGCCCTCGATAGACTCTTGAGATATCAAAGTTCTATCAGATAAGCTAAAAGCGCTGAGTTTCTCTCCCCAAATACAACCATGGTCCATCGGATAAACATGTTCTAAATTAAAGCCTTTAAGAGTTGACCAGTGCCCAAAAAAGATATCCTTATCTATTAATTTTCGGTTAGCATGAAGGAACCAAGCCTTAAATCCCTCAGGAGCCTGGTCAATATTCATTTTGTGATTAAATTCAAGTTCACCGTTTTTTTTACAAAATCTCATCCTCATTAGTGCGTTAATTGTGTAACGGCATTTTTCTTCATTATTTAACTTATCAGAATAGTATGAAGGTTCGTCACTATACATTTTAGAAAGAAATTGTTTTGGATTATTTTGAAGTTGTTGTTGAACTAATTCTGCATTCTGAAAAGCATCAGAAATGTTCCACTGAGGTGGAATTCCAGCGTGTACAAGAATGGCGCCTTGATGCTCAAGAATCACTGGTCTAGTAAGAAGATAGTCAAGAAGAGTATGCTTATCTGGGGCATTTATAATGTCAGAAAAAGTATCTTTAAAGTTGGGTTTTTGAGAAGTTAAAGAACAAACCAACAAATGAAAATCATGATTACCTAGAACCACATTTGCATTTTCTCTTAGTGAATAGATAAAACGAAGAGTTTCTAGAGATTTGTTACCACGGTTGACTACATCTCCTAAGAAAAATAATCGGTCTCTATCTTCATTAAAATTAATTTTTTTTAGGAGTTTTTGAAGCGTGTCATAACAACCCTGAACATCACCAATGATGTAGTCCATGGAGTGCTCTAGTGAAGTGTATAAGGCTCACTAAGAGAGAATTCTGGAATGACAGCTTCAAAGCGCTGACCTTGGTCATTAATCATGCCATAAGAACCCTTCATTGAGCCAGTTTCAGTATTGATTATTGCTCCAGAACTGTACTCAAAGCTTTCACCAGGAGAAAGGTAGGGCTGTTGACCAACAACTCCTTCACCAACAACTTCTTCTACCTCACCTGTCTCATCTTGGATGAGCCAGCGACGAGTTCTTAGTTGTGCACCAGTTTCGCCATGATTAGTTATAGTGATTGTATAAGCAAAGGCATATTGACTTCCTGGGATATTAGATTGATTAGGAAGGTAAGTGACTTCTACATTTACATCAATTTTGTTTTTCATAATCTTTCATGAGGGTTATAAAGTTTTCAACGCTTAACATTTCAGCTCTTTGAGATAAATCAATCTCAGTTTGTTCTTGATTCAGGATTGATTTTAAACAATTTTTTAGTGTTTTTCTTCTTTGTGAGAAGGAAACTTTGACAATTTTTTCTAAGAGTTTAGTATTCTCAGTAAGAGGTTTAGCTCTAGTTTTCAGGTAGAGTATAGCAGATTCAATTTTTGGTTTTGGATCAAACGACTCCTTAGGCACTGTAAACATTGACTCAACCTCGAAAAAGGTTTGCATCATAACGCTTAGTCGACCATAAGTTTTGCTACCATGCTTAGCAACAATTCTATCTACTACTTCTTTCTGAAGCATAAAGATCATATCAATGATTTGATTTTTTTCTGATAACAGGCGGAATAATAACGGTGAGGAGATATTGTATGGAAGGTTACCAACAATTCTTAAATTATTTGAAATTACGCCATAATCAAATTTAAGAGCATCTGCTTCATAAATTATTAGCTTTTCTTGTTTCTTTGATTTTAATAGTGAAATCAAATCTCGATCAATTTCAATTACACTCAGATGCTCTAAGTGTTCAAGTAAAGGGAAAGTCAGCGCGCCCTTACCTGGACCAATTTCAACAATATTGTCATTTTTTTTTGGTGAAATTGTTGCAACGATTCTGTTAACGATTTGATCATCAATTAGGAAATTTTGACCAAAACGCTTTCTAGCTTGATGTGACATTATCTTTTAATGTTTTGAAGTAAGATAGTGCCGTGTTAAAGCTGCCTAAACTAATATTGCCGCTACCTGCAAGCTCTATAGCTGTTCCGTGGTCTACAGAGGTGCGAAAAAATGGAAGACCCAGAGTTATATTAGCGGCCTTTTTAAAGCCTTGGGCTTTAAGTACAGGTAGGCCTTGGTCATGATACATGGCAAGGACAACGTCAATGTTTTTTAATGAGTCAGGAGTAAAAGCTGTATCAGCAGGTACAGGACCTGTTAAATTGAAACCAGCTTTTTTAAGCTTATTAATTGCTGGAATTATAGTGGTAATTTCTTCATTCCCAAGGTATCCTTTTTCACCGGCATGAGGGTTTAAACCACAAACAAGTATTCGTGGTTTCTTTATTCCAAAATACTTAAAGTCATTGTTTATTATAGTTATTATCTTTGTAAGTGACTCTTGAGAAATATTTTTAGAAACGTCATTTAATGCCAGATGAGTTGTCGCAAGCGCGACTCGAAGTTGATCCGTAGCAAGAAGCATTACAGTCTTCGAAGTATTTGTAAGTTCTGCAAGATATTCAGTATGTCCACTAAATTCTATACCTGATTGATTAATTATTGCTTTATTGATAGGGCCCGTCAAAATACCACTACATTGATCTTTAAGACAATCATGAGTTGCCTTTTTAATTATTTCTAAAACATAATTTGCATTTTTAGGGTTTAAAACTCCAGCGTCAACTTCTACATCTGTTTTGACTGGAAAAATACTCAATTCAGAGGCTTTCCTGGTTTCATTCTCCTTTAATGTAATAGATAAGTTAAGTTGTTTTGCTCTATTAATTAGGACATCTGGGTCACAATAAACCAATAAATTCTCTTCCCTTTCTTTTTGGGCATGAATTATTGCAATATCAGGTCCAATTCCAGAAGGTTCGCCAGAAGTAAATGCTATAGGCATAATACAAGTAAATTAATTTAATTTAGCCGTTGTCAAGACAGTAAGTGTAGCAACTGATCCTGAAAGGATCATCCCCCAGAGAATATCAGCTACTACAAGTTTAAGGCTGAAAATATTCATCGTGGCATAAACTGTAAGGTCGTATGTTGCATAAGTAACTAAACCATAAAAGGCACCAATCATAAATACATTAACTAGCGTATTGCCATGATTAGGATTTATAACAAAGAAAATTAAACCCACTAAGAAGATAATATAAAACAAGATTGCAGGAGGAATCTTAAGCTGCATAAGTGAAGCTACTTCTTGTTTGTACATTGGTGTTGCAACAAAATATATCCAAAAGACATCGATGATGCAAAAAAATATGAGGGCAATTACGAATGTTTTAATCATTAAATTTGTATATGTTTATTAAATTCTATCTATTTGATATTAGATTTTAAATAATTTTTGTCAATTTTAAGTAAAGAGTTTCATTTTTTACCAAAATATGGTACAAGAATAGGGGTTCTGGCCTTGTAGTCTTGATATATTTTTTCACTGCCCCATTTTTTTTCAGCCTTGTCTTCTAAAAAAGGAAGTCCACTTATTTTGGTCAAAAGAAGGTATACAAAAATTGGTGAAACAAGAGTTATAAACTGCCATCCAGAAAGAAGTGGTAGAGAGACAATTGCAATACCCAGCCAAAGAATAACCTCTCCAAAATAGTTTGGGTGGCGTGATATGGACCATAGTCCTTGTGTTATAAATTTATCCTTATTTTCAGTGAGCTCGCTAAAACTCTTTTTTTGTTTATCCGCAATAGCTTCAAAAGCAAATCCTAAAATCCAAAGGGCGCTTCCTGCTATAAAAAATAAGTCAAGAGGCCCTTGGTGATTTAAAACAATTAGAGTAACAGCGTTAACTGTTGTTAAGAAAACCCATAGCGCTGAAAGTGTCCAGGTCATTAAAAACTTTGGCAAAGAATTCTTTATCTCTCTAAATCTTTTATCTTCTCCACTTTTAACTATCCTTTTATAGAGAAATGTTCCAAGCCTTAATGTCCAAATTGAGACAAATGCCGCTACAACAATAGAGCGAATAGATATCTGCTGCGTTGAGCTGAAAAGCGCAATCATTGCAGTAGAAACCACTAAAAGGGTAGCAATCATTCCAGTAAAGTCAAAATATTTTTCTGAGCTGTTTATAAGAGAAGGTATTGCAATGGCCCAATGAATACCAAAGCTAACGCCTGCGCAGAGAACAACAACAGGTTGGTTCCATAAAAAAGGAAACTCTCCAACTGACGCTGCAATTGCTACAAAATAAGCAATCCCAATACATGCAATAATGGCTACTATGTCTTTAATGTTGTCTTTCATTATTCTTCTATAAAATCTTGATCGTTACGGCTTCTCAAAAAGATAGTGAGAAACGCCCCATTCAGAGCCTTCATTAAAACCAAAAAGCACTTCACACGACATAAAAAAGATGCGCCACCTTTGAAACCATTCGCTTGCATCTTTCTCTCCGTATGTTGTTTTAAATAATTCTAAAACTTCAATTTTGTTTGTATCCATCTTACGGAGCCAAGCAAGTGATGTTTTTTCATAGTGAGTTCCACTAACTCTCCAGTCCTTTTCAATCTTCATTCGATCAGGAAAGCTCATTAAAAGCCTATGAGAAGGCATTTGCCCCCCACTAAAGAACTCTCTAGCCATCCAGTCACCATCGCCCTTATCTTCAAAGGGATAGGCAACCTCTTTATGAGAAAAAATGTGTACAAATAACTTTCCGTTTTGTTTTAGCCAACCATCAATCCTTTTTAGTAGTTCATCATAGTTGCGCATATGCTCAAACATCTCTATCGAAATGACTCGATCAAATTTTTCGTCTGTTGAAAAATCATTCATATCTGCGGTAAAAACTTTGATGTTTTGTAAGTTAAGTTTGTCGTTTTTTTGTTGAATAAAATTCCGTTGGTCTTTTGAGTTACTTACTGCGGTAATTTTGCTATTAGGAAACTTTTGAGCCATAAAGCAAGTTAAAGAACCCCAACCACAGCCAAGCTCTAATATATCTTGGCCATCAATCAGTCCCGCTCTTTCACAGGTAATCTTTAACATTTCGAGTTCGGATTCGTCTAGAGAAAAAACTTCTTTAGACCAATAACCTGAACTATATTTTAAATTAGCCCCCAAAACTAACTCAAAGAATTTTGGAGGTACTTCATAGTGTTGCTCGTTTGCTTTTTCTGGCACTATCGCAACAGGGCTTTCAGTTAATAGGTCTATCCATTGTTGATGACTATTTTCTAGCGCTTCAAGTCCAAGTGTGTTTGCCTCGCTCAGTCTTTGTCCACATAGGCGCTTTATTCCAAGCCTTATAAGTAGATCTGGTAGAAACCCTTTTTCAGCAAGATTGATTAATACTTTAATCATGTTTTAAGTTGTTATTTGAAAATTTCAGAGTCAGGTTTGGCAAAAACAAACTGAAAGTCTCCAATTAAGTTTTCAAGAAAGCCCGCTTCGCAATATACAAGATAAAACTCCCATATTCTAATAAAAGACTCAGAAAACCCAAGACTTCTTATTTGTGGAAGCGCCTTTATAAAGTCTTTCCTCCAGTATTTAACAGTTCTTGCATAGTGCTGGGTGATGTCCTCTACTTCAACTAGAGTTAAGTCAGTTTTAGCCTTTATAGCATCTTTTATTTGAGTAATTGAAACCAAACATCCGCCAGGAAAAATGTATTTTTTAATAAAGTCTACTGAATTTTTATAGGCTTCAAAGTCTGGCTCATTGTATGTAATTCCCTGAAGTGCCATTAAGCCACTTGGACGCAATAAGGAAGAAACTTTTTTGAAAAATCCAGAAACATATTCGGGCCCAACTGCCTCAATCATTTCTATGGAAACTATTTTGTCAAACGAGCCTTCAAGCTCTCTATAGTCTTTATTCAATAAAGTAATCTGAGACCACAAATTTTCCTTACTAATTAAATCGGACACGTAATTGAATTGGTTGTCAGAAATAGTTGTTGTAGTAACGTGGCAACCATAATTCTTTACAGCATGAAGTGCAAAGCTTCCCCAGCCAGTTCCAATTTCAAGTACCTTGTCGTTTTTAGTTAGCTTTAATTTTCTGCAAAATCTATCTAGCTTTTCTACTGATGCCTCTTTCATACTAGAGTCCTCGTTTAAAAATACGCCACATGAGTATGTCATCGTTGAGTCAAGCCAAAGCCGATAGAAATCGTTGCTAAGATCATAGTGGGCTAAAATATTTTTCTTGCTTCCTTTGATACTGTTTTGTCTTTTTTTATGAATGATTTTGTTAAAAGGGTTAGCTAACCTTGCAAGGCCTGACTCAAGATTTCCCATTGTTTTTTTTATTTTTTATAATTATTTGTATCAA
>JAOMEO010000003.1 GCA_028345955.1 Candidatus Thioglobus sp. | reverse complement strand
GATGGACAAGAATTGCTTATTTCACTATTTTGTGGTGTGAAAGGAAAGGGTATTTCAGAACCCAAAACAACAAAAGGGTTATAGTCATTATTGTTTTTAATTAGTTGTGCGATCGCAATTATGGGTGGCATACCTACACCCCCACCTATTAGAAGTGGATTCTTTTTATTAGTTACACGAAAACCATTACCGACTGGACCAATCACAGATAACATATCGCCTATTTTGCACTCAGCTAGCTGGCGAGTACCTTCACCTACAATCTTGTAGAGTAGATCGAAGGTACTATTCTCTTTATCGACTGACATAACTGAAATGGGTCTGCGCATAGCGATAACGTCTGATACTGTAACATGCACAAACTGCCCAGGAATAGTTGTTTGAGCAATTTCAGAGGACGATAATGTTAGGATATATTGTTCACCATCGTACTTATAATGAGCTAAAACTTGGCAATCAATAAAACTAATTGTTTCGCGATTACTGTTTGCCATTTTGAGTAATCAATGTTCCAACACCTGAATCAGTGAAAATCTCTAAAAGTACCGCATGAGATACTCGTCCATCAATAATATGACTCCTTTCAACACCATTCTCAACCGCTGATAAAGCGCAACTTATCTTCGGTAGCATTCCACTATGAATTGTGCCATCATCAATAAGTTTTTTTACTGATGTTGAATTTAGTCCAGTCACAAGCTCACCGTTAGTATCTAACAAACCTGCAGTATTGGTAAGTAGAATAAGTTTTTTTGCATTCAGAGCCTCAGCGATAGAGCCTGCAACTAGATCTGCATTAATATTGTATGATAAGCCATCTTTGCCTACTCCGATAGGTGCTATAACGGGAATAAAGTCGCGCTGTAATAATAAATCGATCACTGAAACATCTATTTTATTAACTTCTCCGACATGACCTAAGTCAATAATCTCTGAGGTTGGCTCAATTTTGCTTTTTAATTTTTTTGCAGTAATAAGGCGACCATCTTTCCCCGTTAAACCAAGCGCATTGCCTCCATGTTGCTGAATTAGGTTAACAATCCCTTTATTGACCAAGCCACCGAGGACCATCTCAACAACATCCATGGTCTCGCTGTCAGTGACACGCATTCCATTAACAAACTCACTATCTTTACCTAACTTTTCAAGGGTTTTCCCAATTTGAGGTCCACCACCGTGAATAACTATGGGATTCATTCCAACTGATTTCATGAGCACAATATCTCGTGCGAAACTAGACTTGAGTTCTTCGTCCACCATGGCGTTTCCACCATATTTAATAACAATGGTTTTGCCTTTAAATTTTTGAATATAAGGTAAAGACTCTGTAAGAACGTCAGCGATTTTATGTGATGTCATAATCTATACATTTGTAAAAACTAGCGAGTATTTTAACAGCCAGTTCAACTAATGACAGGCTTTACCTATTTTTTTTAATCTCCAATAATTGAAGGGCCATGGAGTTATAAATCCAAAAAATAAGGCGATCGGTAATACTGACCATTCAAATACGGCTCCCCCTGTAAGCAAATAATCAACTAAATTCATTGCCAATTCCATTGACAACATAGAAATCAAACTCATCCCTAAAGCAGTTCTAATTGCATTCCCAAATCTGATTGATTGACGCATCAAAATGTATGTTTCCAGAAGAATACTGACAATGATGCCATTCAGCATCGCCAAGGCAAAGATTATTAAAACTGGCACACCACTGTCTTGCATCACTGCAATAGTGCCAAAATCACCAATAGCGCAACCAATTAAGCACCACTTGGTGTTATTAGCACTAACACCCCAAGTATGTTTACTGGACCAAAAATTATCACTCATCATCTAACCTGAAATATTTTATATTTGTGTTGCATTAGGCCATAGAACATATATATAGTCAAGAAAAGACTAATGAAATCTTTAAACAATTATTACAAAAATATTTCCTGTAACTCATTTAAAAAATTGAAACCCTTTGTAGTCGGTTTAATCCACTTTTTTTGAATTTGTATTAAATCCAAATCAATTGCTTTGTCGAGTTTGGAATTTAACACTTGAAATGGTTGGCCTGTTCTTGTCTCAAATAATTCGACATTAAAACCATTCTTTAATCTAAGGCTATTGAGCATAAACTCAAAGACTATATCATCAACAATCTTGACGGGCGATTCTCTTTCATTGTCTTTAAATTTGATTAAATAGTCCCTGGGAGATTTGGGCTTTAATGTTCTAAATATCTTCTTGTCCTTAATGTCTGTAATTTTTCCGTGTGCACCTGCACCAATTCCAATATAGTCACCAAACTCCCAGTAGTTAATATTATGCTGGGAAGGCATTTTTCCATAAGCTGATATTTCGTATTGCTCAAAACCACTATTATTTAACAGCACTGCTCCTTTTTCTCCCATCTCCCAGATAACATCTTCTGCAGGTAGTTTGGGGGGATATTTTGCAAACAAAGTGTTTGCTTCAAGTGTAAGCTGATAGAAGGAAATATGACTTGGTTGAAGTTCAATAGCGCAACTCAAATCTTCCATACAGAGCTCAGTGGTTTGATCCATTAATCCATACATGAGATCTATATTGATGTTTTCAAAGCCAACTTTTTGAGCTTCACCAATAGCTTGAATTGCCTCTTCAGAGCTATGAATCCTTCCCAAGAATTCTAAGTTTTTATTGTTAAATGACTGCACACCAATCGACAAACGGTTGATACCAACCTCTCTAAACTGGGCGAACTTGTTAACATCAAATGTGCCGGGATTTGCTTCAAGAGTGATTTCAATATTATTGGGTATGGACAGTTTCTGTCTTAAGCTTTTGAATAATTCTCTTGCATCATCGACACTCATCAAGCTTGGAGTTCCACCGCCAATAAATATCGAATGTATCTGTCGGTTTTGAAGGTATTTTAGATCACAATCTAAGTCTCTAATTAATGCAGAAATATAATCAGCTTGTGGGTCACCTTCATGTGAATTAAAGTCGCAATAGGGGCACTTCTTGACACACCAAGGGTAATGGATATATAGAGAAATTGGTGGTAGCTCTAACAAACTATTCGAGAGATAAAAGATGCTTTAAGATTTCTTGTAGCGCTTGACCACGATGTGATTTGCGGTTTTTTTCCTCTGCAGAGAGTTGTGCAGAAGTGCAATTAAGTTCAGGCAAATAAAAGATAGGGTCATATCCAAACCCATTTTGACCTTTAAGTTCACGCAATATTTGACCCCCCCAAGATTTTTCAACAATTATCGGCTCAGGGTCACTGGCATAACGAACAAAAACCATCGCACAACAAAAACTTGCACCACGATCATCCTCATTATCCATACGAGAAAGTAGTTTAACAATATTGTCTTCGTCTGTTGCGTTTTCACCAGCGAATCTAGCAGAATATATCCCTGGTTCACCGTTCAGTGCATCAACAACAAGTCCGGAATCATCGGCTAGTGCTGGAAGTTGGCTTTGAGAAGATGCATTTCTAGCTTTAATGAGTGCATTCTCAATAAAACTGGTGCCAGTTTCTGGCACCTCTTCCACTTTCATATCAATTTGAGAGACAACATTGTATTGACCCTCTAGCATTGAATTAAGTTCTCTCACTTTACCAAGATTGCTTGTAGCGAGGATTATTTTTTTCATAGTGTATAATCTTTTTGAACTGAAAAAATGGAACAAAAGATGACCCAAGACGAAATGAAAATTGAGGTGGCAAAGGCTGCACTCAAGTATGTCGTTCCTGACTCTATTATAGGCGTAGGGACAGGGTCAACAGCAAATTTTTTCATCGATGAATTGGCGACAATTAAAGAACGTATCGCTGGTGCAGTGGCAAGCTCAGTATCTACTGCAAATCGCCTCAAAGACCATGGCATTACTGTGTTCAATTTGAACGATGTTGAGAAGATTTCAGTCTATATCGATGGTGCTGACGAGTCAGACGAACAGTTAAACTTGATTAAAGGTGGTGGTGGTGCTCTCACCCGTGAGAAAATAGTTGCTGCAGTTTCCAACCAGTTTGTTTGCATAGCGGATGAATCTAAACTTGTAAGTATTTTGGGAACATTTCCTTTACCAGTCGAAGTTATCCCGATGTCTACTAACAACGTTAAACGTCAAATTGTTAAAACGACTGGTGGCTCACCAATTTTAAGAGATGGCTTTACTACCGACAATGGAAATCTAATACTGGATATTCATGACCTCAAAATTGAAGACCCGAAAAGACTTGAAAATCAACTAAACAACATTGTAGGGGTTGTGACAAATGGCCTATTTGCTACTCGAGGCGCAGACATTCTACTTTTAGGCACAGCTAATGGAGTTCAGACTATAACCCCCTTAATTGAAAATTGACTCTTTAACACTAGAGGAATAAAATTAACTAACGACTACCATGAATAACTTCACACCATATAGTGCCTTACTAGGCGGAATATTGATAGGACTCTCAATAGTGCTTTATTTCTACACTACAGGCAGACTAGCAGGAGTCAGTGGTATAGTCGAAAACGCTATCACTAAAAAAGCCAATAGAATATCCAATATCCTTTTTCTATTAGGACTAGTATTAGGGCCGTTACTGTATTGCTACACTAAAGAACCATTAGCTATTGCATTTACCCTTCCTGATCACTCCTTTACAATAACCGACTCATACCCATTAGTCATTATAGGTGGTCTCTTGGTAGGCTTTGGAACTCGACTTAGTGGCGGTTGCACATCTGGGCATGGGATATGTGGCATTGGCAGACTATCAATTAGCTCATTGATTGCTACAGTAGTTTTTGTTGGTGTTGCAATGATTACAGTGACAATTCTTCAACAATTTGGGATTTATTTATGAACGATAAAGTAATCTCATTATTATGCGGAGTTATTTTTAGCTTAGGACTCGTTGTATCTGGCATGACAAATCCATCAAAGGTAATTGGCTTTTTAAGTATTACTCATAACTGGGACGCTTCATTAATATTTGTTATGGGCGGCGCTATATTAATTTTTGCACCATTCTTTTACTTTTTAAAGAGTAGAGAAGTTTCAACACTAGGTATGGAGATTGAATTACCTTCAAAGCAAGAGATAGATAAAAAATTAGTGATCGGTTCAGCCTTGTTTGGAGTGGGTTGGGGCCTTGTAGGATTATGTCCTGGTCCGTCAATATCCGCCTTAACTAGTCCGGGAATATCTGGCTTTGCGATGTTCGATCCTATTGTAATAATATTTTTATTTTCTATGGCAATCGGTATATTAGTTAATAAAAACTTACTACAGAAAACAATTCAGAATAAGAATTAAATGCACGATTTTTCGGAGGTTGTATGTCACATCAAACTTTAGATATGTGTGGTTATAACTGCCCTATGCCTATTTTAAAAACAAAACAGGCACTTGCAAAAATGGATACTAAAGAGACGATTAAAGTTACATGCACCGACAAAGGCTCAAAAAAAGATTTTGTCGCCTTTTGTAATCAGTTGGGACATACATTAGTCTCTCAAGAGGATGATGGAAATAAGTTCATTTTTTATATCGAAAAAAACTAACAAAATGGAGATTTATGTCTGAAACCAATGAAATGACACTTATCGCCTCTAAGGGCACACTTGACTGGGCCTATCCTCCACTAATTTTGGCCTCTACTGGTATTGCAATGGGAAAAGAGGTGTCTGTCTTTTGTACCTTTTATGGTTTAAATCTTTTACTTAAAGACTTATCGCATCTTCGAATATCGCCTCAAGGAAATCCAGATATGCCTATGAAAATGCCATTTGGACCTAAATGGTTTCAAGGAATTAACTTTGGACCAAAAATTCCAAATATTATGTGGAATATTCCTGGTTTAGAGTTATTTGCAACATCAATGATGAAAAAAACCATGAGGAATAACGGTATCGCCACAATTGAGGAGTTGAGAGAGATTTGCATCGAAATGGGCGTTAAATTCATCGCCTGCGAGATGACAATTGGCATGTTCGGATTTGCAAGAGAGGACTTTATTGAGGGTATAGAATTTGCCGGTGCTGCCACCTATCTTGACGTCGCTCATACCTCCAATCAGGACTTATTTATTTAGACCTACCTCCAGTTCAAGACCTCCCAACCTTTCTTTTCGGCAATTTTTGTTAATATTTTGTCGGCATTAACAGCCACCGGATTGTCGACCAGCTCTAGAAGAGGAAGGTCGTTGTGGGAATCAGAATAAAAGGTTGATCCAGTTAATGTCTCTTCATTTTTTTGCAGCCAGGGCATTAGTTTATCAACTTTACCCGATTGAAAACACGGTATACCCGACACTCCTCCTGTATAGCGGCCTGCTTTAATTTCAGGCTCTGTAGCAAGCATTTGATTAATTCCATATTTTTTTGCGATTGGCGCCGTAACAAAACTGTTTGACGCAGTCATGACAAGAACTGTGTCGCCTCTTTCTTTATGTTGATTAATACAATTTTGAGCTTTATCTAACATAATAGGCTCAATTTTTTGAATCATAAATCGATGATGAAATTCTTGGAGTTCTGCCATAGAATAACGAGAAAGTGGTTCTAAACAAAAATCTAACCAAGCATAGATGTCCAATTTCCCTAAATCGTATTGCTGGTAGAAATATTCATTCTTTTTACGATAAGCATTAGCGTCAACGACACCTTCTTCACCTAAAAATTCGCCCCACAAGAAGTCACTATCCCCACCAATTAGAGTGTTATCTAAATCAAAAATAGCTAAAGACATACACTCTCCTTTACAATACTAACAGTCTCATCGCTTGAATCAACCACCTTGATCAACTCTAGATGCTCTCTATTTACATATCCCTTATCAACTAATGTTTCAAACCATAATAGCAAAGGCTTCCAAAAACTTGAACCATATAAAATTAACGGTATCGGTTTCATTTTCTGAGTCTGCAGCAAAGTTAATACTTCCATCAATTCATCAGCTGTCCCATAGCCACCAGGAAAACAAACACAAGCGCTGGCATTCTTAACCAGCATCACTTTTCGCGAAAAAAAATACTCAAAGGTTATGACTTCATCCAGATAAGGATTAGTATATTGCTCTCGAGGTAAATCAATATTAAGGCCAATACTTTTAGATTTTCCTTCAAAAGCACCTTTACTAGTAGCTTCCATGATTCCTGGGCCAGCTCCAGTAAAAACATTATAACCAGCATCTGACAATGCCTTTCCTAGCTCATAAGCTTTTTGATATAAAGGGTCTTTATCCTTTATTCTTGCCGAGCCAAATACTGTAATATTATTCTGATAAGAGGCGAGGCGCTCATTTGCAGCTAATAACTCAGGACCCGAATTAACTAAACTCATAACTCAGAAAAAGCAGTTAGTGCAGCGTTGATCGTTTGATCAAGCTCATTTTTACCATGTGCATCTGAAAGAAAACCACACTCATAAGCTGAAGGTGCAAAATAAACTCCCTGACTTATCATTGATTTATAAAACTTCTTGAATAACTCAATATCACAATTAGAAGCTTGAGAAAAATTAGTTACTTTTTCTTCGGAACTAAAGAATAACCCAAACATCCCGCCAATGTTATTAGCTGTCATTGAAATATTGCTTGTATTAGCAGCAGCCACAATACCATTGACCAAATACTCTGTATTGTCACTTAAGTTTTGATAAAACGAATCATCTGCCT
This sequence comes from Candidatus Thioglobus sp., assembly GCA_028345955.1. Classification (GTDB taxonomy): domain Bacteria; phylum Pseudomonadota; class Gammaproteobacteria; order PS1; family Pseudothioglobaceae; genus Pseudothioglobus. The sequence continues at coordinate 67,831 of JAOMEO010000003.1, read as the reverse complement.
CTAAAATACTAAGCATCGCAAGGCCCGAAGCCATAGACAATGGATTGCCCGAAAGTGTTCCTGCCTGATAAATAGGACCAAGAGGTGCTATTTGGCTCATGATTTCATTTCGACCACCGAAAGCTGCAACAGGTAAACCACCGCCGATCACTTTACCTAAGGTTGTAAGGTCAGGCTTAACTCGGTAGTAGGCCTGTGCACCACCTAACGCAACACGAAAGCCTGTCATCACTTCATCAAAGATAAGCACACTACCATAATCATCACAAAGTTTGCGTAGGCCCTGAAGAAATCCCTCTTTAGGTGGTATACAATTCATATTGCCTGCCACTGGCTCAACAATAATACATCCAACCTCTTCACCCATCTTGGAAAACAGCGCTTTGACGGAATCTAAATTGTTGTATTCAAGGGTTAAGGTGTGTTTTGCTAAATCACTTGGGACACCTGGAGAGGTAGGTACACCTAAAGTGAGCGCACCTGAACCAGCTTTGACCAATAAAGAATCAGAATGGCCATGGTAACAGCCTTCAAACTTTACAATTTTGTCTCGTTTTGTATAACCGCGAGCTAAACGGATAGCACTCATTGTTGCTTCAGTACCTGAGCTAACCATACGAACCAGTTCAATAGAAGGCATCAGTTGACAGATTTTTTTTGCAAGTGATGTCTCAATCTCAGTAGGTGCACCAAAGCCTAAACCTTTATCCAATTCAGTCCTAACAGCATCAATAATAAATGGATTCGAATGCCCTAAAATCATTGGTCCCCAGGAGCCAACATAATCAATATATGCATTCCCATCTACATCATAAAGATAGGCCCCTTCACCTCGTTCAAAATAGATAGGCTCTCCCTCAACCCCTTTAAAGGCACGAACTGGAGAATTAACACCGCCGGGAATATAATTTTTAGCTTCATTGAATAAAGTCGACGATTGGTTCATTAAATGTCCTGTGAATTAATAATGATTGGATACTTTTTTAAGTGGGTAATATGAGACCAAACAATGAGGATATTATCCAATAATAATTTTATATTTACAGTCGTTTGTGACATTGAAATCGCACGACCAATATCATCCAATAATTTGAATAAGTGACTAGTAGCTGTCTTAGTAATAATTCTATTAAGTTCTAGTTGAGCCCCCTCATGTTTAAGTGTTTTTAACTTTATGCCTTCAGTCACTAGTTGCTGCAAACAATTCAAAACCTGTAATTCGTTACCATCAAATATTTCAGTTTCAGTAGCCTTTGATGGATTAAGTGCTATCTCCAATAAAAGATTTTGCCAATTTTGATACTGAAAAAAATACTCTCCTTGAAGATCTTCAACTGCCTTAAATGGAACGCCATGGGCACTCTCTAATAATTGAACTGCATCATAATCATCTCGAGTAGCTTCATCAATATTCTGCGATAACCATTTCACACTTTCTTTACTATACGTCGGACTGATGTGAACGGTCTGACAACGAGAAAGTATTGTCGCTGGAAGTGCGTTTGAACTGTGTGCTAATAGAATAATAAGAGTATTGTCTCGCGGTTCTTCTAAGGTCTTTAGCAGACTGTTAGCCGCATTCACATTCATTTGATCAGCGTAGAAGATTATCCCAATCTGGAGTTCTTCTGCTGTCTTGCCTAAAGACTCGCAGAACGAACGTACTTGATCAACTCTAATCTCTTTAGACAATGCGCCTGAATCATTTAACTCAGAACAGCAATAAATCAAATTTGGATAATGTGATCTTCGAATCAAGGTGCTGTGATCCAGTAACTCTCTTGGATTATCTTTTTTTATAGCTCGACAATAACTACATTCTCCACAAGAGTCATTCTTGCAAAGGAGGGACTGAATAAGTTGCTCTGCAAGTTCAAATTTGCCGATTTTTTCAACACCAGTAATTAACAGTGCATGTGGAAGTTGATTTTGATCAATCATTTTTCTGAGCACTAAAAAAGCACTTTTATGCCAAGGCAAAATCATAGAGCCTCTATGAATAATTGAATTTGTTGCTGTACTTGTTCAATTGACTGAGACGCATCAATTAATTTAATACGCTCAGGATAGATCTTTGATCTATCAATAAACGCAGATCTAACTCGCTCAAAAAATTCACGCTCTTCTTTTTCAATCCGATCTTTTGATTGTCGTGATTCAATTCTAGTCATGCCCACATCAACACCTACATCCAACAATAACGTCAAATCCGCTTGAAATTTACCCTGAACCCACGATTCAAGCTCCGAGATACGATTTAAATTGAGTTGTCTACCTCCGCCTTGGTAAGCGAATGATGCATCAGTAAATCGGTCACTAACGACCCATTTACCCTCAGCTAATGCAGGCTTTATTTTGTTTTGTATAAGTTCATTGCGTGCGCTAAACATTAACAATAACTCTGTATCACTGTGCATTCCCTCGTTATCAAGGCCCAGCAATAAAGATCGTATTTTTTCTCCTAAATCAGTCCCACCAGGTTCACGAGTTTTTACAACATTGATGCCTTTTCGATGCAGATAGTCACAAATAAAAGCAATTTGAGTGCTTTTACCGGCACCTTCGACTCCGTCTATGGTGATAAATTTTCCTTTTTTCATAACGCTAATTTTAGACTAGATATTATTTGAATACGTCTTGATGTTGTCTTTATGTTCTTCGTAATTTGATGCAAATGCATGACTACCATCCTTTTTTGAAACAAAATATAAATCATTACCTTCATTTGGATGAAATGCAGCATACAAAGATTCATAACCAACTGAAGAAATCGCACCTGGTGGCAAGCCATTGTATTTATAAGTGTTATATAAACTATCAACCTTTAAATCACTTTTCTTGAGTGGTGCTTGGTAATTATCACCTAAGGCATAAATAACTGTTGGATCCGTCTGAAGTCGCATCCCTCGCTCTAATCTGCGGATAAAAACACCTGAAATTAAAGTCTTTTCTTGGTCAAGTGCTGTTTCTTTTTCTATCAAAGAGGCTAATATTATTGCCTCATATGGAGATTTAAAAGGGAGACTTTTAGTTCTGTCGGCCCATAACTCATTAACCTTACCTTGCATCACTTGAAACGACCTCGCTAAAACATTTCTGACACTTTCACCATAATTAAACTGATAAGTTTCAGGATAAAACCAACCATCATAAGGAGCCTTAATATCAAGCGATTGCATAATTTCTTCTAGTGTATCTTCTGATCTCAGACTTGAATCTGAGCTCAGCTGATCAAAGTAATCATTAAGTGTTTTTCCTTCTATAAGTGTTATCTTCGTAGTGACTACATTGCCACTTGAAATATTCTCAAGAAAAGTCTTAACATCCATATTGGGATCAATTTGATAATAACCTGATTGAAGTTTTTTATTAGCCCCAAGAAGCTTGCTTAATGAATTAAAAAAAAGTTCAGAATTGATCCATTTTTTATCCCTTAAATCTTTTGCTACAGTACCTATGGATGCGCCATAATTGACCTGATAGATTTGCTTTTCTTTGACGAGCATATCTTTTGATGACCAGACCCAAATACTAATCACTACGATAATGACCAAAGCCAATAATCTTGAATAAGTTTTATTTATTGTTTCTATATGCATTGCCAAGAATTACTGTCTTTTCTTTTTTCCCTAAAGGCATCTTTAATTTTCTTTGTTATTGGACTTTCACCCAAACCAATGTCACCTATTTGGCTAATAGACTGGATTCCTATGATACTATTAGAGATAAAAACTTCATCAGCTTGACCTAATTTCTCCACAGAAAGGACCTCAACCTCTACCTTAATATCTAGATGTTTAGTCAAATCCAAAATAACAGCTCGTCGAGTACCTTCCACACCACATTTGTCCAATTTTGGTGTAATCACTTTATTGCCATATATTGCATAAATATTGCCTTGAGTTACTGATATAACATTATGATTTTCATCCAACATAATGCCTTCATCACTTTTTAAGCCTGCTCTAGCCAATACTTCCTCCAATCGATTGCAGTGCTTTATTCCTGCTAATTTTGGATTTGAATCATAGCCATTTTGGCAATACTCAAGACAAAATGAATTGTTAGGGGTGGTTCTTTGCAATTCAGAGACAATAACAGCACGAACTGGTTTGATATCATCCTTAAAGCCATAACCCCTTAAGGATTCTCCTCGAGATAGAATTAACTTAACAATACAGTGGTCGTAACTGCATAAAGATAGCGCTTTTTTAACATCACTCAACCAAACCGACTCATCAACCTTGCTTATTTTTAGCTGCTCACAACCTCTATTCAGCCGAGCAAAATGATTTACCCAAAAAAGTATTTTTTTATTTTCAACTACACAAGTTTCAAACAATCCATCGCCAAACTGTACATTACGATTAAAGATGCTAATCTTAGATTGCTTGGCACCATTAATTAAAACAATTGGGGTCATATCATGAGAGAGTTATTGGCTTACACAATCCATTATAAACAAAGTGTAAGTGAGCTTCGCACTACCTCTAGCAGGTTTATAATAGATTAAACAATTAATAAAGCAAAACAGACATGGATGAAGTGCTTAGAAGGCTTGCGAATAACTTGCTCGAAAGCTGTAAAGACTTACTTCCAATTGTTTTAGTAGTCGCTTTTTTTCAAATCATAGTGCTTAAGCAAGCCATTCCTGAAATAGGCGTTATACTTTTAGGAACCTTGTCAATTCTTATTGGTTTGACTTTTTTTGTTTCTGGTCTTAGGTTGGGACTTTTCCCTATAGGGGAAAACCTTGCCCATTCTTTTGTAAACAAAGGTTCATTGTTTTGGTTGCTATTGTTCTCTTTTGCACTTGGCTTTGGATCATCCATAGCAGAACCTGCACTCATGGCCGTATCACAAGAAGCTGCAATTGTTGCTAGTAGTGGTGGCATTATTGAAAACAATGAGTTGGCTATCAATAAATATTCACTGGAACTAAGATTGACCGTTGCACTTGCTGTTGGTTTGTCTGTCATGCTCGGTGTTGTAAGAATCTTAAAAGGCTGGCCCTTACAGTGGTTGATTATCCCAGGGTATGTTCTAGTGATGGTTATTACATTTGTCTCTCCTGATTGGATTGTTGGTGTTGCTTATGACTCTGGTGGAGTCACAACATCAACGGTTACAGTGCCTTTGGTAACCGCCTTAGGTGTTGGATTAGCGAGTAGCATTCGAGGTAGAAATCCGCTTACTGACGGATTTGGAATGATTGCAATCTGTGCACTCTCACCGATTATTGCAGTTCTAATTTTTGGGATTGTTTTATGATTATTCTTGAATCTTTCATTTCTATGTTTTGGGATATAGCTCCTATCATTGGAATGATATTAATCTTTCAACTATTTATTATCAAAGAAAAAATACCAAATCTAACTCAGACTTTATTTGGTATCTTTATGGTTTGGATAGGATTAGCTTTATTTATTGTCGGACTAGAAAAAGCACTATTTCCAATAGGGAAAATGATGGCCACCCAATTAACTTCGCCAGATTTTCTTGGTAAAACCGAACTGAATTGGAATGACTACTATTGGGTATATTTATTTGCAGCAACCATGGGCTTCTCAGCAACCATTGCTGAGCCCTCTCTTTTGGCTGTATCAATAAAAGCCAATGAGGTTTCAGGTAACTCAATCCGAGTTTGGCCTTTGAGAATTACAATAGCCCTTGGAGTGGCGATTGGTATCACACTAGGGAGTTATCGAATTGTTGTTGGCCTGCCCCTTCATTACTTTATCATTGCTGGCTATGGAATTGTCATCTTACAAACTTTTTTCGCTCCAAAGCAAATTATCGCACTAGCTTATGACAGCGGTGGTGTCACAACTTCAAGTGTTACCGTGCCTTTGGTAGCTGCGTTGGGGCTTGGCCTAGCAAGTACAATAGAAGGTAGAAACCCGCTAATTGACGGATTTGGGCTAATTGCCTTTGCAAGCCTATTTCCCATCATGGGAGTATTAGCTTATGCTCAAATTAAACATTTAATTAATAAATAAGGAGGATGTAATGCACTTTAAATTAATAATCGCTTTTGTTGATAGTGCTAAAACCGATAAAATTTTATCTGCTGCACGAGAACATGGAGCTACAGGTTCAACTGTTATTTCTCAGGCAAGAGGTGAAGGTGTTCATGACAAGAAAACTTTTTTAGGATTGCATATTGAAACACAAAGAGATGTGCTCTTTCTTTTAGTGGAACAACATAATGCACTAAATATTCTTGAAACTGTTAACGAGGTAGGAGCCTTCGACAAAGAGTCACATGAAGGTATTGCCTTTCAAATTGATGTTGAAGATGCAGTTGGTGTTATGCATCAAATTGAAATACTAAGTAAAAACATAGAGGAGGAAATATGAAAAATGAATTACTAGTAAAGGATGTAATGTGGAAGGATGTTGATATTGTAGATCGTAATCTGAGTGTTCAGGATGCCTTAGATACTATGCAGTACAAAAAAACTAAAATGCTAATAGTTGATAAGGCTCACGAAAACGATGAGTATGGTGTAGTTTTAATTGCTGATATTGCAGCAAAGGTGATTGCTAAAAATAAATCTCTAGAACGAGTTAATGTTTATGAAATAATGAATAAACCTGCCATTTCAGTTCACTCGACAATGTATATTCGTTACTGTGCTAGGCTACTGACTCGTATGAATATATCACGTTGTCCAGTCATTGATGAAGGCAAATTGGTTGGAGTCGTTAGTCTTACAAGTATAGTATTTAGGAATAATGAACTCAGAATGGAGAAATAACTTATAACCACATTATGAAATGTAGAAATCAATATTCTTATATTTGCTGCATAATATATTGCGTTAAAAGAGGTACCGGTCGACCTGTCGCTCCTTTTTTTGAACCGCGAAGCCAAGCAGTGCCGGCAATGTCTAGGTGAGCCCATCGATAGTCTTTGGTAAAGCGAGCAAGAAAACAAGCAGCTGTTACAGTACCAGCTCCCCCGCTACCAAGATTTGCCATGTCTGCAAAATTAGATTTAAGTAACTCATCATACTCCTCATCCAAAGGCAATTGCCAGACCGTATCCATCGCATTACTGCCAGCCTTTTTCAAGTCATCTGCTAAAACTTGGTCATTTGCCATTAATCCGGAATGGTGATTGCCTAATGCTACAATCACAGCTCCAGTAAGTGTTGCAATATCAATTACAACTTTTGGACTAAACTTTTCACAATAAGTCAATGCATCACATAAAATAAGCCTTCCTTCAGCATCTGTATTTAGAATCTCGACTGTTTGACCCGACATAGTTTTAACAACATCGCCAGGCTTAGATGCGTCGTGGGCAGGCATATTTTCAACGGTAGGCACCACAACGGTAAGGTTAACTTTAAGTTTCATCTCAGCAACTGCCCTCATAACACCTAAAACCGATGCTGCTCCACACATATCGAACTTCATTTCATCCATCTTGGAACCAGGCTTCAATGAAATTCCTCCACTGTCAAATGTTACTCCCTTACCTACCAATACGACTGGTTGGTCCTCACCTGCATTTTTGTAACTTAGACTAATTAACTTACCAGGCTCAGAAGAGCCTTTAGATACTGAAAGCAAAGAATTCATACCTAATGCTTCCATATCGGATTCTTCTAGAACTTCACAATCAAGCTTATAACTCTTGGCCAACGACTTTGCTGTTTCAGCTAAGTAACGAGGAGTACAAATGTTAGACGGTAAGTCTCCCAATCTTCGAGTTAAAGCCATACCATTAGCAATAGCCAAACCTTTATTAATTTCTGTGGCATCATTATTTGCTGAGTAAATACTAATCGCTTCTAGAATGCCTTTCTCGTTTTTCTCCTTAGCGTCAACTTTCTCGACTTGATAGCTTGCATTTTTTAATACACGGGCTGTCGTTGACTGCACCCAAGACTCATCACGATTATCAATTTGAATATCTGGTATTACTACATTTTTCACCTTCGCTTCAGAGAAAGCTGATGAAAGTGAGTGAAGCACCTTAATGTAGTTCTTTTCATTGGGGGATGAATCACCCAATCCAACAACCAACAATCTCTTTGTTTTATAGCCACTCACTCGGCTGAGCATCAAAGTCGCACCAACAATTGCATCAAATCGATTCAATTTTAATAGTTGCTGAAGATCCTTATTTTGATGTGCTATATCCTTAAAAATAAATGCTACGGCACAGTCACCACTATAATGCTCTACCGACTGATGTGTGACAAAAAATTCCATTACCTTTCTCGCAAAATTATAATCTCGGTATTCTACCAAAAATCTGTAAAATTTACTTCTTTAATAATAAATTTACACTATGCATAAGTCACTTTTGTTCTTATTTTTGTTGTTTGCAAACTCTGCCTACGCAAATATCGAGGAAATCATTAACCGATTACAGCCATATTTCCCGAATATAAGTGCCGAACAAATAAATGAATCACAACTTGATGGTTTTTATGAAGTGGTCATTACTCAACCCTGGATAGACGTCATGTATATTTCTTCCGATGCACGATATGTTTTGCAAGGTGCTGTTACAGATTTAGTTACAATGTCAAATCTTTCTGCAATTAGAATCAATACTACAAGAAAGCAGATTCTTGATAACATTGATGAAAGCAGCAAGATTGTCTTTGAAGCAACGAATGAACAGCATATTGTTCATGTTTTTACAGATGTCGATTGCCCTTATTGTGCAAAATTGCATGCCAATATGGCAGAAATGAATTCCTTAGGCATAACAATAAAATATTTAGCTTCACCGCTAGAACAACTTCATCCTAATGCACAAAATGCTATGGAAAAAATTTGGTGCGCAGACAACAAAAACCTAGCCATACATAACTATAAGACAAAACGCATTTTGCCAGTAACTGAAGATTGTGAAAATCCTGTCGCTCAACAATTAGCGATTTCAAAGCAATTGGGTGTCAATGGTACACCTTCAATATTCTTAGAAGATGGCACCAACATACCTGGCTACCAAGATCCAGAAGAGCTCCTTCAAAACATCAAACAAAATCTTGCTCAATAAAACAAACGCTAGAACTATTGCTCACCGGGCAATTTGTTCAATCGTTATAAATAAACAATCTCTCTCCGATGGTATTTTTCCAGTTGATTCTGAAGATTTGTCTTATGCGAAATCTTTAACTTTTGGTTCAATTAGGTTTTATCATCATCTTAACGACGTCATAACACCTCGGCTAAAAAGGCCATTAGAAAAAAAGAATCTTGACATTCATTGCTTACTTATTCTGGGTGCATATCAACTAATTCACTCGGATACCCCAATCTATGCAGCAATTAACGAAACTGTTGGTATTGCAGAGGTTATCGGAAAACCATGGGCAAAAGGTTTTATTAATGCAATACTTAGAGAGATTGATCGTGACAGAGAGATTATTGAGAATACCAAGCATTACTCTCACCCAAATTGGCTGGTCAAAAAACTAAAGCAAGATCATCCCAAAAACTTTCAAGAAATTCTCATTGAAAACAACAAAAAGGCTCCGATGACGATTCGTGTGCATCCATCCATTCAGAGAGATGATTACCAAAAACAGTTACAAGAAATTAATATCTTCAGTCAACCTTCCACAATAGCGCCTCAAGCTTTAATTCTTAATGATGCTGTTGGTGTGACTAAATTACCTGGTTTCGAAAATGGCTCTTGTTATGTCCAAGATACTTCTGCACAATTAGCAGCACAATTGATTTCACCTAAAACAGGTGAACTCATTCTAGACGCATGTAGTGCCCCAGGTGGAAAGACAACACACCTAACTGAGCTTTGTTCAGAAGCTAGTATCATCGCGCTGGACAGGGACAAAGAAAGACTCTTAAAAGTTCAAGAAAACCTTAATCGGTTTAAAAATCATAACATCACTATTCAACAGGGTGATGCTAGAAATCAAGAATGGTGGGATGGCAAGCTCTTTGATAAAATTTTGCTAGATGCACCTTGCTCAGGTACAGGAGTTATTAGAAGACATCCCGATATTAAGTTACTAAAAAAACCAAAAGATATCTCCCAAATTACCAAAACTCAATCTTTAATTCTTGAAAATCTCTGGGGACTTTTAAAGCCAGGCGGCCATTTACTGTATGCAACTTGCTCAGTACTAAAGGATGAAAATGTTCACCAGATTAGTCAATTCCTAGATAGATTTGAGGATGCAAAAAATGAAAAAATAACACTTCATTGGGGAGATGGTTATATTGGCAGACAGCAGCTACCTCAAAAAGAATATGACGGCTTTTACTACGCCAAGCTCAAAAAGGATCGCTGATAATGCTATTCCTAGTTACTTCTCAAGTGCAATATCTAGAACTTGATCGATCCATTTCACTTTTATAATTTCGAGGTTATCTTTAATCTTTTCAGGAACTTCAGAAAGTTCACGTTCATTATCATCAGGAATGATTACAGTTTTAATACCACCCCTCAAAGCAGCAAGTAGTTTTTCTTTTAGACCCCCAATTGGTGTAATCTCACCTCTAAGAGTAATCTCCCCAGTCATAGCTACCGCCGCCTTTACTTTTCGACCTGTTAATACAGAAACTAAAGCGGTACACATTGCCGCACCAGCACTGGGGCCATCTTTAGGTGTGGAGCCATCTGGAACATGAATATGAATATCAAGCTTTTCATGAAAATCTTCAGGGATTTCTAAGACATCTGCACGCTGACGAGTGACCGACATCGCAGCTTGAATAGATTCCTTCATAACATCACCCAATTGACCAGTGTAATTTAGCTTACCCTTTCCCTTGTAGGTAGAAGCTTCAATTGTCAACAGATCTCCACCCACCGATGTCCATGCAAGACCAGTCACTTCACCAATCTGGTTATGTTCTTCAGCTAATCCGAAGCGATACTTTTTCATTCCTAAAAATTTTGGCAAACTCTTAGAATTAATTATTGCTTTTGCCTTACGTTTTTTGAGAGTTAGATCCTTAATTACCTTTCGACAGATACTGCCGATTTCTCTATCAAGGTTACGGACACCAGCTTCTCTACTGTAATAACGGATAATATCCATTATTGCGGAATCTTTAAAAACGATTTCGCTACTTTTGACACCATTATTTTTCATCTGTTTTGCAATCAAATGTTGTTTAGCAATTTGTAATTTTTCATCTTCCGTGTATCCAGAAATCTGAATTATTTCCATACGATCTACCAGCGCTTGTGGCAAATCTAGAGTGTTAGCAGTTGCCACAAACATCACCTGTGATAGGTCATAATCGACCTCTATGTAATGGTCATTAAAGGTATGGTTTTGTTCAGGATCTAACACCTCTAACATTGCTGAACCAGGATCACCTCTAAAGTCGGACGCCATTTTATCGATCTCATCTAGTAAGAAAAGCGGGTTCTTGACTTTAACTTTCTGCATTTTTTGCACAATTGAGCCTGGCATTGCACCGATATAGGTCCGTCTATGACCACGAATCTCTGCCTCATCTCTCACCCCGCCTAATGCCATTCGAATATATTTCCGATTTACTGATCTAGCAATAGACTCTCCCAACGAAGTTTTTCCGACTCCAGGAGGACCGACCAAACAAAGAATATTTGCTTTATTATGCGTGACACGAGTTTGAATAGCCAAGTGTTCCAATATTCGTTCCTTAACCTTATTTAAACCATAATGATCATCATCCAATATTTTTTGCGCTTTAATTAAATCTTGACTGATTCGTGTCTTTTTACTCCAAGGCACTGAACACAAATTCTCGATATAAGTTCTGATGATAGAGGCATCTGAAGATTGGGAAGACATTCTCTGCAACTTATTCAGTTCGCCTTGCGCTTTATTCTTGGCTTCTTTCGGCATTCTTGCTTTGTTGATACTTGCTTGCAATTCCTCAATCTCATTTTCATCATCAAGGGTGCCAAGCTCCTTCTGAATGGACTTCATTTGTTCATTCAAATAATAGTCTCTTTGATTAGATTCCATTTGCTTACGAACTCGACTTTGAATTTTTTGTTCAGCACCAAGAACATCTAGCTCTCCTTCAAGAATTGTAAGAATTGCTTCTAATCTATCTTTAGCAAGGGCACTCTCGAGAAGCTCTTGCTTTTCATCAACTTTAAGGTTAATGTTTGAAATGATGACATCACTAAAACGTTCAATGTCTGTAATCTCTTTAAGTACTTTATATACTTCTTCTGGAATTTTTTTGCTGAGTTTTATGTATTTTTCAAAATTTTCTAGAGCCAGACGCATCATTGCTTTGATTTCGGTGTCATCCTCAAAACTTAATATGCAATCACTGAGAATAACTTCAGTATGTTCTTCTAATTCAACAAACTCTTCAATTCTTGATCGCTTAACTCCCTCAACTAAAACTTTTATAGTTCCATCGGGCAGTTTAAGCAACTGCAATATTGTCGCTAATGTGCCAACTTTGTGAAGATCGTCATTATTAGGGTCTTCAATAGCTTCATCTTTTTGAGTGACCAAGAAAACATGCTTATCTGCTTCCATGGCATGGGTAATAGCATGAACTGAAGATTTTCTACCAATAAAAAGTGGGATAACCGTGTGTGGAAAAACAACCACATCTCTAAGCGGTAGTAGAGGTACTGATTGACTCTCTAGGCCATTTGACTCTGTTGTGATTTCTGTTCCCATAATAATGAAACACCTTGCTTACCTAATAATCTCTTTAGATAGTGTCGAGTAACGTTAATTTCAAGTAGCCACTGACCAAATTCATTCATTTTTTCTTTCTGAATAAAGCCGACTTTATGAATCTCACTTCTAATATAAGCTGACTGAACATCTAACTTAATGCCAACATAAGTCATCATACCACTCAGACGTTCAGATAAGGCTTGATAAAGCAAATCTATACCTTCACCAGTATGAGCTGAAAGCCATACACGGTATGTATTTCCTGAATAATCTTTATCTACTCTTGGATGAAAATTACTCATCTCATCAATCTTATTCATCACAATTATGCTCGGAATTTCTTGTGCCCCTATTTGTTCAATAATATCTTCAACCTGTTCAATTTTGTCACCATTATCGCTATCTGAGGCATCAACAACATGAAGAAGAACCTTAGCCTGACGCGTTTCTTCAAGAGTTGATTTGAATGCTGCTACAAGTTCATGAGGCAAGTCTTGGATAAAACCAACTGTATCTACAACAACTGCCTCCCCTGCTCCTGGAAGAGAAACTCGACGAATAGTAGAATCTAGAGTGGCAAAAAGTTTATCATCGGCATAAACATGAGAATTAGTTAACTGGTTGAATAATGTCGATTTTCCAGCATTTGTATACCCTGTAAGCGAAATCATAGGAAGGTCTTTTTTGCGTCTTGATTTTCGACCCAAGTCATGCTGTTTGTGAACCTTTTCGAGGCGCCTGCTAAGATATTTAATGCGTTTTGAAATTAATCGCTTATCTGTCTCAAGCTGAGTTTCACCAGGACCACGTAGACCAATACCGCCTTTTTGTCTTTCTAAGTGCGTCCAACCCCTGATCAGGCGAGTTGATAAGTGACGTAATTGTGCCAATTCGACTTGTAACTTACCCTCAAATGACTTTGCCCTAAGCGCAAAAATGTCTAAAATTAAGCCAGTTCTATCCATCACTTGGCATTTTAAGGTTTTTTCTAGATTGCGCTCTTGTGTGGGTGAAAGTTGAAGCGAAAAAATTACTAAATCAGCCTCATTAATGCTCACAATGGAGGCTAACTCCTCAACTTTTCCTTTACCAATAAAGAATTGAGCTTTGATAGAATTTCTTTTAACTTTGATGGTTTGAACAATATTGAGTCCTGATGACAGAGCAAGCTGCTTGAATTCATTCATTCCATTGGATTTCTGGAGATTTGAGGTAACCTCAACATTAACTAATACCGTTCGTTCACCTTGACCTACGGCATTTTTTTGACGGTCAAATAACTCCATAGGCATTATTGAGTCATCTGCATAAAAAAGTGAAAGTCATCAACTAGCTTTTCTAATATTATTTAATTTTTTTTCAGGTAAATAAATAACCAACGGTTGTTTTTTCCCTTCAACCACTGCCTTATCAATAATAACTTCTTTTGCACTTGTAATTGACGGCATTTCATACATGGTATCCAATAATATGTCCTCCATAATGGCTCGTAAGCCTCTAGCACCTGTTTTTCTTTCAACGGCAAGCTTTGCAATAGCAACTAATGCGGTTTTTCTAATCGTTAACTTCACGTCTTCGATTGCAAAAAATTGTTGAAATTGTTTGACAACAGAATTTTTCGGTTTTGTAAGAATCTCTACCAAAGCTTTCTCATCAAGCGCACTAAGCGAAGTATGAACGGCTAGACGTCCAACCAGCTCAGGAATTAAACCAAATTTAATCAAATCGTCTGGTTCCAACAATCTGTATAGTTCATCGAGTGTTTTTTCACTTTGCTCATCTTTGACATTTGCAGCAAACCCAATGCCAGTTGCTTTTTCAACTCGTCTGTCAATAACTTTTTCTAAGCCGTCAAATGCTCCGCCACATATAAACAATATTTTTGAGGTATCAACGTCAATTGTTTCTTGGTTTGGGTGCTTTCTACCTCCCTGTGGAGGCACGGAAGCAATCGTACCTTCTATCAGTTTCAGCATTGCCTGCTGAACACCTTCACCAGAAACATCCCTGGTAATAGAAGGGGAGTCAGAGCGGCGCGAAATTTTATCAATTTCATCAATAAAAATGATTCCCTGTTCAGCTCTGGTTGGATCAAAATCACACTTGGCGAGCAAACTTTTAATAACATTCTCAACGTCGTCCCCGACATAACCTGCTTCCGTTAATGTTGTCGCGTCAGCTACAGCAAAAGGAACATCCAGAAAACGTGCCAAGGTTTGAGCAAGAAGGGTCTTGCCACTGCCAGTAGGGCCAATCAGTAAAATGTTTGATTTATCTAACTCGACTTCGTTGGAGATGTAATCGGTCTTTAAACGCTTATAGTGGTTGTAGACTGCGACTGACAAAACCTTTTTAGCATGAGATTGACCAATAACATATTCGTTCAAGAAATTAAATAACTCTTTTGGTGTGTGATTCCAATCCTGATGTTGGTCTTTTTTTTCTTTATTCGTTTGTTCCTTAATAAGACTATAACAGGAGTCAATACATTCATCACAAATGTACACTCCGGGTCCAGCTATTAAGCGAGCCACCTCATCTTTGTGTTTCGAACAAAATGAACAATTCAGGTCTTTTGTATTTTGTGCCATTGATAAACTAAAAGTTAGCGTTTTTTAAGTACTTTGTCAATGAGTCCATATTTTACGGATTCACTAGCTGACATAAAGTTGTCTCGATCAGTGTCCTTTTCAATAGTCTTCATGCTTTGACCGGTATGTTCTTTTAGAATGGAATTTAACCTATCTCTAGTCTTAAGAATCTCTTGAGCATGAATATCGATATCGCTAGCTTGACCAGAAAAACCCCCTAAAGGTTGGTGAATCATGCATCTGGCATGGGGCAGAGCAAATCTTTTACCTTTCGCTCCAGCAGTTAGCAACAAAGTTCCCATACTTGCAGCCTGGCCAATACAAAGCGTTGAAATACCAGGCTTGACGAACTGCATAGTGTCATAGATAGCTAAACCAGCTGTAACTGAACCACCTGGTGAATTGATATATAAATGAATATCTTTATCGGGATTTTCAGATTCTAGAAAAAGTAATTGAGCAACAACAACATTTGCCGTATAGTCCTCTATAGGGCCTACCATAAAAACAACACGTTCCTTTAGTAATCGGGAATAGATATCGTAAGCCCTTTCACTTCTACCAGAACTTTCAATGACCATAGGGATTTGATGTAGGTTTTGTATTGACATAATTAACTTTGCGGATTCATAATTTCTTGAAAAGTCTTCTCAGTAACATTGACTTTAGCTTCACGGGCAACATATTTAGCTACAAGTTCTTCAACAACAATCGACTCTACACCTGCCAATCTTGAAGGGTCAGAGTTATACCAATCAATCATTTGTTGCGCACTTTCGCCATACTGCATAGACATTTCCTTTAGTTTAGCATCAACTAGCTCTTTTTCAGGCTTGATTTCGCTATCATTCGCAATTTTATTGATTAATAGACCTAACTTTACTCGTCTTGATGCCTCTTCTTGAAACATGGCTTCAGGAAAATTACCCTTTGAAGGCATGCCCTGTTGTTCCATCCTTGCTTCCATGTCCTGTTGCAACTTCATTGCCTCTGCACTAACGCTACCTTCGGGAACTTCAAAGTCATTTGCAGTTAAAAGTGCAGTAAATGTGGCATCTTTGTTTTGCTGAACTACACGAGAACTTAATTCCAGTTGCATTTGCTTAGACATGCGACTTTTCATGGTATCGAAATCCTTTTCACCATATTTTTTAGCAAACTCGTCGTCACGCTTAATTTCATTGGGTGAGCCTACTTCATTAACCTTTACTTTAAATACAGCTTCTCTTCCAGCTAAATTTTCAACATGATAATCTTCAGGAAAAGTCGCTTTGACTTCTACCGTCTTGCCTGCAGCGACATCAATGAGACCTTGCTCAAATCCTTCAATCATTGCACCACGTCCAAGAACGATTTCAAATCCCTCTGCCGCACCGCCTTCAAATGACTCACCATCTAGTAATCCCTCAAAATCAATTATCAAACGGTCGTCATTTTTAGATTTACGTTTGACAGTTTTGTATTCAGTCGCTCTATCTTGTAAATCTTGCAATGCCCTTTCTTCATCTTCATCAGAAACTGTTGCGTTTATTTGATCAATATTCAGACTTGATAATGGTGCCACACTAACTTCAGGGTACACCTCAAACTCAATTGTATAGATTAATTTATCACTACTTTCTGTGTCTACATTAGTTAAAGAAGGTTGCGCAGCAGGAGAAACATCAGCGTCTGTCAATGCCTCTGCCAACGTTTCAGTTACTACTTCGTTTGTCGCATCTGCTTTTGCGCTAGCACCAAAGCGTTGAAGCAGAATTGTCGCTGGTATCTTGCCCTTTCTAAAACCATCAATGCGGGCTTTTTTAGCAAGGCTTTGTAAAATCTTATCCGTTTTCTGGTTGAAAGTATCTATAGGTAATTCAACTGTGAGCGATCTTTTTAACCCTTCAAGCGTACTCAATGTGGTCTTCATCTATCTAATCCGTATCTAGTATAAAAAAAACAAGAAATTATACAGGATTTTTCTCGCAAACAAAAAAGGGCAGTTTAAACTGCCCTTTTAATTAAAAAACTCAACTAAAAGCGTGAACCCGAATGGCTCACCTGATAGTTTGACTGAGACAACCAGTCTGAGTTTACCTCTATACCCCATCCCGGTTTAACTAACTCTTTATTTAGATATATCAGCCAAAATCAAGTCCGAGGCTTTTTCACCCACCATGATTGTAGCGGCATTAATATTACCGCATATAAGCTGTGGAAATATTGAGGCATCTACCACTCGAAGTCCTTCTATTCCATGCACTTTAAGATTACTATCAACAACATTTTTGAGTGGATCAGGACCCATGCAGCAAGTACAAGCAGGATGGAAAACAGTCCATGCATTGTCTCTAATATCTTCTATCATTTGAGCATCTGATTTACACTCAGGCCCAGGTCGAAACTCATTAATAATGACCTTGCTAAAACTCTCAGTTTGAGCTAATTGACGCAATAACTTGACGCCCTCTAATAAATCTTTGACATCATCGTCATGAGATAGATAGTTAGGCTCAATTATTGGCGCAACAGTTGGATCACTACTCTTTATTCGAATCTGCCCTCGTGAATTTGATTTACAGCTTGATACCCCTAACAACATAGCTGAAAAAGAGTCTGGACTTAGCATAGCTCGCTTTCCAGGTAGCTCAAGAGTATAACTTACAGGTGAAAAATAAAGCTGAATATTCGGCCCTGTAAGTCCATCCCGAGTTCGCACAAAACCGCCAGACTGGTTGACACTTAAACTTAATGGACCAGTCCTAGTCAAGACATATCGAATACCTTGCCATAACCTTCCCCACCAAGGTCTCAGCTGATTATTTAAGGTTCGCACTTTACTTTTATAAAAATAGCTTACCCCAAGATGGTCCTGTAGGTTTTTTCCAACGGCAGGGCTGTCATGGATAACTGTGACATTAGCTTCCTTTAAAAGTGACTCTGGACCTATTCCAGATAACTGAAGAAGTTGTGGTGAGTTCACTGCACCAGCGCTTAATATCACTTCAAGTTTGGCATTTGCTTGGTAAAGTTTTCTTGCTTTTGCGTATTCCACACCTATAGCACGCTTACCTTCAAATAGAATACGAGTGACAAGAGCCTTGGTAATCACTGTAAGGTTAGAACGCTTCATAATGGGTCGTAAATAAGCTCGCGAAGCAGACATACGCCGTCCCTTATGTGTGGTTATCTGGTAATGACCAACACCTTCTTGAATCTTACCATTCATGTCAGCATTAAAACTAATTCCTAATTCTTCAGCAGCTGAAACAAAATTGTTACACAAGGGATGCAGCTGGTCTGTAACGTCTGAAACATTTAGTGGCCCGCTACTACCCCGATATTGGTCGTCGCTATCTTGCCAACTTTCCATACGTTTAAAATAGGGAAGCAAATCATTGTATGACCAGCCAGGATTACCAGCCTTTTGCCAGTCGTCAAAATCTTGAGGATTGCCTCGAACATGAACCATAGCATTAATCGAACTAGAACCACCCAATAATTTACCTCGTGGCCAATAACTGGAACGATTATTAGCGCCGGGACTTGGCTCCGCCATGTACATCCAGTTAATGTCTTTTTGATAGTAGGTTTTGCCATAGCCGATAGGCATTTGTACATAAAAACGACGGTCGGTACCACCTGCTTCTATGAGTAATACTTTGTTAGAAGAATCCTTGCTGAGCCTATTGGCAAGAACACAACCTGCTGAGCCTGCACCGATAACAATAAAATCGTAATTATTCAAAAGACCAGCTATATTTAAGTTTAATAATGACTATATAAAATTCGCACTATTGTATAAGTAATTTTTGATTATTGCTTAAATATTTTTTAAATATTATTCATTTATAAAAAAATTATATTTGTTCAGCTTGAAAATAAGATAAACTTTCTAGTAATCCTTGCTTTTGTAAAGGATTGTTTGTTTTCAAATGGAGAAAAAAATGAAACTAATCAATAAAGTATTAGTACTGACAGCTATTTCTCTGAGTCTAAGTACGTTTTCACTTTCAGCGAATGCTGACTGTGGAAAGGCGAGACTTGCAGATTTTGACTGGAGTAGCGCTAATATTCATACTGCTATCGTAGCTTTTATCCTCGAACATGGATATGGTTGTGAAGTTGAAGTTACCAAAGGAAGTACAACACCTATTATGGCTGCTCACTATGACGGTCAGCTAGATATCGTTACAGAGCTTTGGTACGACAATATTATAGCTAACTATGACCCTGTAGAAGAAGCTGGCGTAATTAGAAATCTAGGAATTAATACACCTGATTCTCAGCAAGCTTTTTATGTGGACAGAACTACAGCGGATAAATACAACTTAAAGACTGTATTAGATATGCTAGACCCTGAAGTTGCAGCACTATTTACAGATCCTGAAAACCCATCTATGGGTAGGATGACAAGCTGTATTTCAGGCTGGACATGCTATACAGTGAACTATGTTAAACAACGTGTTTATGGTTTAGATAATTACTATACTAACTTTGATCCAGGTTCAGGTGGTGCATTGGATGCTGCTATTGCAGGTGCTTTTGCTAAAAAGCAACCAATCTTTACCTACTATTGGGCACCAACTGGTCTTATGGGTAAGGTTGACTTAGTTAGATTAAAAGAGCCACCTTTCAATGATGCATGTTGGGGAGCAATGTCTGTAGTTGTAGAAGATATTAAAGCCAATGGTAAAGATGCATATAGTCCTACTTGTGCAACTGAATATAGAGATATGTCACTTGACAAGTCTGTCCTTACTGCTTGGGAAGCAACTCATCCAGAAGAGACAGCTTTCTTAGAAGCATACAGCATACCAACCGCAACGGTTAATAAGCTACTTGCTTTCTATGAAGATGAATCTGATGGCGACATGGAACTAACTGCTGTTGAATACCTTAAGAATTCTTCTGAATGGAAGTCTTGGGTTTCAGCTGCAGCTGCTGCCGGAGTTGAGGGAGCACTGTAAGTTAGATTTTCGTATAGAAAAAAGAGCTCATTCGTGGGCTCTTTTTTTCTTATTTTTCTAAATTAGAATCATGATAAAAAAGTTATTAACATATTTGGCCATACCAGTTATTTTTATTTGGCTGTTGATAACGAGTTTTAAGGCCTCAAGATGGAAGCCAGATAATGCTAATGAACTACTAAGTGATTTCAGTTGGTTAAATGATTGGCCAAAATGGTTAGATATCCCTTTAATGAAGTGGATCAATGACTGGTTTAAATTCTTCAATGAAGAGTACGGTATCTACTTTGAAATAGTTAATAATTTTCTTCTTGGTGCAATCCTATCCTTAAAAAAATTCCTAGTATTTCTGCCATGGCCGCTTGTTATTGCCCTTGTAGTAGCAATAGTTTTCTTTTCTAGCGGTAGAAAAGTAGGCACCACGGTTTTTGTTGGCATATGTACATTTTTTATTGGTTTTCTTCATCCGAAATTTTGGGACAAAGCCATTGAAACAACATCAATCATGTTGATTGGTATTCTGATTTGCGTTTTTTTTGGAATACCCCTTGGTATTATTATGTCTCGAAGCAGGAAGGTTCGAAATGCAATACTACCAGTTCTTGATTTAATGCAAACGATACCAAGTTTTTGTTATCTCATACCTGGAATTATGCTTTTTGGATTAGGTGCAGTGCCAGCGATTATCGCCACTGTCATATACGCCATTCCTCCTTTAGTACGTCTAACAGACCTTGGAATTCGTTTGGTAGACATTGAAGTTATCGAGGCTGCAGAAGCTTTTGGAGCAAGTAGAAGACAAAAGTTATTGGGAGTTCAGTTGCCGCTCGCGCTTCCTAATATCATGCAAGGAATCAACCAGTGCACAATGATGGCACTGGCAATGGTGGTAATAGCCTCGATGATTGGAACCAGAGGACTCGGCGATGAAGTGTTACTGGGTTTACAACAACTGAATGTCGGAAAAGCAACAGAAGCAGGACTTGCAATTGTTCTACTAGCTATAGTTTTGGATAGAATTACTCAGGCCTATGGCGAAAAGATTCAAGACAGAAACAGACCACTAGATAAATTTAATGAGAAAGCAAAAATGAAGAAGGCTGCTAAAAAACAAGTTACCAAAGAATCTACTAAAGATGGGATGGAAGCTGAAGTAAAAACTAACTAATAATTTAATCGATGTCAAAAATAGAAATAAAAAATATTTATAAGATCTTTGGAAACTATCCTGATCAAATTTTACCCATGGTAAAAGAGGGTGCAAATAAAGAGCTGGTCATGGAAGAAACTGGACACACTGTTGGCCTAGACAATGTTTCCATATCTATTAAAGAGGGTGAAATTTTTGTTTGTATGGGTCTATCTGGTTCAGGAAAATCAACTTTAATTAGACACATTAATAGACTCATTGACCCTACTGCAGGTCAAGTTACAGTTGATGGTGTTGATGTGTTAAGTTTAGATGACAAGGAAATATTAGATTTCCGCAAAAAGACAATGAGTATGGTTTTCCAGCGTTTTGGACTTTTTCCTCATAAAACAATAATAGAAAATGTTGCTTATGGCCTTGAAATACAAAAAGTACCTGAGGATCAGAGAAAAGAAATTGCCCAAGGACAAATAGATTCGGTTGGATTACAAGGTTTTGAGCATCAATACCCTGCCCAACTATCAGGTGGGATGCAGCAACGCGTGGGTTTAGCAAGAGCTCTTGCAACAGACCCTCAAATCCTTTTAATGGACGAAGCCTTTAGTGCATTGGATCCTCTAATTAGAAGTGATATGCAAAAACAGTTAATAGAGCTTCAATCTAAACTCAAAAAAACCATTGTCTTTATTACTCATGATCTTGACGAATCCCTTAAATTAGGAGACCATATAGGAATCTTAAATGGCGGAAGATTAGTTCAAGTGGGCCGCCCAGAAGATATTATCATGAATCCTGCTGATGACTACGTTAAAGCATTTGTTAAGGATGTTAATCGTACTAAAGTGTTGAGAGCTCAAACAATTATGACTAAAAAGGATCAGTTTGATGCAACAAATATTAACCCATCCACTATATATAAGATAGATGAAAATACTATGATTGAAGAGATCATCCCTAAAGTATTAAAAGAGAGATGTACTATGAATGTAGTCGATAAGAGTGGCAATACAAAAGGGTATATTACATCTGATGAGTTATCTGAGGCTTTAACGAAACATTAAGTTAGATGAGTCAAAATAAGCCTCCTGGCAAAAACATTATAATTTCAGCTGCTGCTGATGGGATTGGTTGGACTATAGCCAGTTTATCTTTAGATAAAGGATACAACGTTTATTTATCGGACATCAATCAAAACAGAATTGATGAAATTAACGAGCATCCATTGATAAACAAAAAACTATTTATAGATAATGTCGATGCCAAAAATCCTGACTCTGTAGAACAATATTTCTCTTCACTCAAAGAAAGAATTGCTAGCATTGATGCCCTTGTTAATAATGTTGGCATAGCTGGGCCCACCGGACCGATGGAAAGTTTATCGATTTCAGACTGGAGAAATACAATAGACATCAATCTTAACAGTCATTTTTATTTCACTAAACACTCTATACCTTTGTTAAAAAATAATGAAAGCGGATCCATTATCAATATTTCTTCCACTGCAGGCTTGTTTGGTTTTCCCCTCAGAACACCTTATGCAGCGAGTAAATGGGCTGTCATTGGTGTGACCAAATCACTTGCAATGGAACTCGGTGAATTCAACATAAGAGTCAACGCTATTTGTCCAGGATCGGTTTCAGGAGATAGGATGCAAAGGGTCATAGAAGCAAAAGCAAAATCTATAGGCGTTTCAGAAGAAGAATTGCAAAAAGATTATAAATCAATGGTGTCACTTAAGACTTTTGTGAGTCAAGAAGACATTGCCAATATGGCCTTATTTTTGCTTTCAAATGAAGCCCACAAAATAACTGGACAGGTCATGACCGTAGACGGTAATACCGAAAGAATGAACTAATTAGTGAAGACCAGCAATATATTCAGCTAAAGCTTCAATTTCAACAGTTGTCAAACCTTTGGCAACATTTCTCATCATACCTTCATAGTCATTATCTCTAGCAAGGTCATCAGAGCCAGTCTGCTCGTTGATAGAATATTGACGGAATGCTTTTAACTGCAAAGCAATATACTCAGCATGTTGAGCACTAAGAGCAGGAAATTTTGCACTAGGAATACCTAAACCCTTAGGACCATGGCATGCAATACAAGCAGTGGTTTGCGTATCTTTCTTTCCGCCAAGATAGATCTTTCGAGCTAATTCGATTGTTTTTTCATCTGCCTTAGCACTATTTTCACTTATAGTTTGAATTGAGTAATATGCTGCAATATCCATCATATCTTGTTCCGACAGTAGGGAAGCAACACCAGCCATAATTGCATTGTCTCTTGCACCTGATTTAAATTCCTGTAGTTGTTTCAAAATATAACCTTCACCTTGACCGGCAAGCTTAGGATAATTTGGTATGGTGCTATTACCAGCAAGACCATGACAACCCATACAAGTTGCAGATTTAGCTTGACCTAACTCAGCATCTCCAGAGGCAAGACTTGTTGCACTAAAAGTTGCAAGTACAATTGATACAAAAATAACAATGGTCTTTTTCATTCTAAATTTCCAAAAAATTCCACGAAATTATACGTGAATGTTAATAGTTTCGTTAAATTATACACACATCTATTTTATCCAGTGTGAGCAGGATTAATGGAGAACTATTTTCCCTTCCATTTGGGAGGACGCTTTTCAGAAAAAGCAAGCGGTCCTTCCTTGGCATCCTCAGATTTGAGCATTTTATGATAAGCCTTAATTTGACCAGAACGCATAGTTTCATACGCAGATTCTAAATCCATTTGATCTGTCTCTCTAATGACCGCTTTAATTGCCGCCAATGAAAGGGGAGCAGACTGAGCGATTTCGTGTGCCCACTCAATGGCTTGCTTTTTTAACATTTGTAATGAACAACTTCTGTTCACTAAGCCATATTTTTGTGCCTCATCTACACCCATTCGCCTTCCGGTCATAAGCATTTCCATCGCAATCGCTCTAGGTAAACGTCGTGGCAATCTCAAAACTCCTCCACTGTCAGGAATAATTCCTAAAGTAGCTTCAGGCACAAAAAACTCAGCTTTATTAGCTGCAATAATTAGATCAGCTGCAAGTGCCAACTCAAAACCACCTCCAACTGCTAAACCATTAACTGCAGCAATAACAGGCTTATCCAAATCCCACAATTCAGTAAGTCCGGCAAAACCACCTGGGCCAAAGTCTGCATCAACTGACTCACCTTCAGATGCTGCTTTTAAATCCCAACCACCACAAAAAAACCGTTCACCTGCACCAATAATAATGGCTACTCTTAAATCATTATCATCTCTAAAGGAGATGAAAGCATCACCAAGAGCGTGGCTTGTGGTCACATCAATCGCATTGGCTTTAGGGCGATCAAGTGTAATTAGCAGCACTTCGTTATATGCCTCACAAGTGACACTTTTGTTCATAAAATTTTCCTTAATTTTGAAATTAATGTCATGTTACTACTAATTCAGTCTAACTAAAGCATCAACGGCAATTGCACCTTTTCCCTGAGGTAAAACTAGTAATGGATTTATATCAAGTTCAATAACTTCATTTGAGTTAACAAAATCGATCGTAGACATCACAGTATCAATGACAGCATCAATATCTCCAGCTGAGTGTCCACGATAACCCTCAAGTATCGAAAATAGCTTCAACTCAGAAAGCGCTTCCAAAACATTATTTCTCTCAACCGGTAAAAGCAATGGAATACTGTCGCTTAATAACTCAACCAAAAGTCCGCCACTACCAATTATCAAATATTTTCCAAACAAAGGGTCACAATCGGCACCAATGATTAGTTCTGCTATAGCGCCCTCTACCATTTCTTCAACCAATAATGAAGGTCCGATTTGTAGTAGCTCAGATACTGCTAATTTGAGCATCTCAGCATCCTTAATGTTAACTCTAATAGCTCCTGAATCACTCTTATGAACTAAGGATTCACTTGATACCTTGACGGTGACTGGATAGTTCAATTTTTCTGCGACCCTCAATGCACCCTCAATACTAGAAACCAACTCACCACCAGGTATTGATACGCCATACTCAGCCAATAATTGCTTTCCATCAAACTCAGAAAGTGTTCTCTTAATTTTTGTTTTGTTTGAAGCTGGCATTGTAACCTCTATAGGAGTAGCCGAGTCTCCATTAAAAGCTTGACCGCACCTGTATGAATGATGTAACGATTTAAGACAGGTATCCAAACCAATCATTGGTGCAATTCCACGTTTTTGGCATTCATCAATGATTCTTTTTGGCATACAATCGGCAATAGAAGCTAGAACGATGGCTTTTTTTCCTGTCTCTGTCGCGGCATCACATAGTGCATAGAAAGTTTTGTCCCAATCTTGTTGGTTAATTTGGTCAGTTTTTGGCCAATCCAATAGTAGCATGGTTGCTGCAAAGTCTCCACTCATCATTTCTTTAAAACAAGCAGCTGTACGATGACGATCCCCCCAAACAAAAGTATGATAATCTAAGGGGTTATCTACCTCAACAAACTCATTCAATGTGTTTTGAATTCGTTCCTTGTGTTCATTTTCAAGACCTGAAAAAGAGATATCTAAGCCATCAATTAAATCAGCCATCATTCCCGCCTCTCCTCCTGAACAGCTCATTGAGGCCACACCATTGTGATCGATTGCGCCGAAAATACTGAGCAACTTTAAAGTTTCCAAAAACTCCGGAACGTTATCAACTCTAGCTATTCCTAGACGATCAAATAAAACATCAAACAATTGGTCCGCTCCCGTCAACGAACTAGTATGGCTAAGAGCAATTTGGGAAGAGGTATTTGTTCGGCCAGTTTTGATAGCTACGATAGGTATCTTTTTTTCTAATGCTCGGCGTCCAGCATTATCAAAAGCTTCAATATCGCTAACACCTTCCATATGAAGACCTATGGCACAAACTCTATCATCATCCAGCACAGCATTAATAATATCTGAAATACTTGTATTTGCCTGATTGCCAAGAGTAAACATGTAAGCAATAGGTAAACCAATTGACTGCATTGTCATATTTAGTCCTATATTACCGCTTTGAGTAATGATTGCTACGCCCTTATTGAGTGCTTCACAGCCATGTAAGTCTGGCCATAAAGCAACTCTATCTAAACTATTAATAAAGCCATAACAGTTGGGTCCAATAATCGGCATCTTGCCTGCAGCTTCAACTAGCCTTTGGTTTCTTTTAACTCCTTCTTCTCCCACCTCTCCAAAACCGGAAGCATACAACACTGCCCCACCTCCTCCAATTTGTTTTAAATCAGTAACTATTTCTATAGCAGTTTCGGCATTAACTGCTATGAATGTTGCATCTGGAGGTTCAGGTAAATCTCTAACACTTTTATAACACTCCAACCCCTCAATAGTCTCCCTAGATGGATGAATCGCCCAAATTTTTCCGCTATAACCCAATTTAAGACTCCCTTTTATAGCAAAATCAGCTCCTCGATGACCAACAACAGCAATTGACCTAGGAGATATCAGACGACTCAAATTTGATTGACTCATAGAGATTATTTATTCGAAAGGTCTTAAGAGTGACCTTGAAATAATATGACGTTGAATTTCACTAGTGCCGTCCCATATTCGTTCTACCCGATGGTCACGCCATATCCTCTCTAGAGGCAACTCATCCATCAAACCCATGCCACCTAAAATCTGTATAGCCTCATCAGAAACCATTGCTAGTGTTTCAGTTGCCTTTAGTTTTGCCATGGCAGCATCACTATTGGTCATCTTTCCTTGAGAGTCATTCCAAGCGGCCCTCAAAGTAAGCAACTCAGCGGCTTTTAATTCCATGGACATGTCAGCGAGCTTAAAAGAAACCCCCTGAAACTTTCCTATAGTTTGTCCAAACTGTTCACGAGTTGCAGCCCACTCGGTCGCAATCTGTAAGGCACGTTCAGCTCTTCCTAGACACATTGCCGCAACAGATAAACGAGTCGCTCCTAGCCACTCATTAGCCACATCAAAACCGTGATCTATCTCACCCAATACTTGCGATTCATGGACACGGCAGTTATCAAAATTGAGAATAAAGTTATGGTATCCACGGTGCGAAACACTATTGTATCCAGCTTCTACAGAAAAACCTGGCGTTCCCATATCTACAAGGAAACTAGTGATTTTTTTCTTTGCTCCTCTAGAAGTTTCTTCAACACCAGAGGCTACAAATAAAATCACGTAATCGGCCATATCAGCATGACTGATAAAGTGCTTAGAACCGTTGATTACAAAATACTCACCATCTCGCTCAGCTCGGCATTTCATTGAACGCACATCTGAGCCAGCATTAGGTTCAGTCATTGCCAAACAATCTACTTTTTCACCACGTATCGTTGGTACCAAATATTTATCGATTTGCTCATCTTTGCATGCCATTAATATATTGCTTGGCCTTGCAACAATATACTGAAGGCCAAAATTCGCCTTGCCCAACTCCTTCTCCAAAAGACATAAAGTCAATGTATCGAGACCGCCGCCTCCATATTTCACAGGCATGTTGGTAGCATAAAGACCAAGGTTAATTGCTTTTTGTTTAATACTCTCTGCCAAACTTACATCAATATGATTGGTTTTTTCAACTTCATCTTCGTGTGGATATAACTCTTGCTCAACAAAGCTTCGGACGGTATCGATAATCATCTCTTGTTCGCTTGAAAGACTAAATTCCATTAAATTCTCTTCCTATTTTTTATTAAAAATATTAAATCTGCTTTATTTTGTTTTCGATATATGCATGACTCGACCTTGCTGCTTTGGAGGTGGAAGTTGCTGATGAAAAGCCCAAATTTCTCCAAGTATTTCTGCGACAGCAGGCATGATTTCGCTGGCCTTCGATTTATTCGTATCAACATGTATTAACATTTGCTCAGTTGTTGCCAATAGATCCCCGCTATGTGCATGAATCATCTCGTGAAAAAAATGCAAACGCTTTTTATCGAGTCCAAGTATTTGAGTAGTGAACCTTAAAAGCTCTCCCTCCGATACTTCTAGGTAAAAATTTATGTGTGTTTCAACTGTATAGAAAGATTGACCTAAAGATCGATAATCCTCATCGATACCAATATATCTAAAAAGTGCATCAGAGGCGTCTCCAAATGCATAGAGATAGAAAGACTCACTCATATGACCATTGTAGTCAATCCAATCAGAATGGACTTTAGCCTGATAAAGTGATAAAGTTTTACTTAAATCATCGTTTGAAGAAAACTTTCTATATTCTCGATGAAGATATACATCATTATCCATAAGTCACCAAAAAATCTCTTGGCCAAGTCACAATAAGACAATAGCTCAACCTATTAAAGAATATGTTACTTGTCAATATAGCTAATGCTGTACAATTTCCGTTGTAAATTATACAAAAAACGAAATTTATTCTTTTCAAAAAAAATATTGGAACAGTTAAAAGAATATTTCATTCCTGTGATTTACCCAATAATGAAACTTATATAATGTCTTTGTTTTTAAAACATGACTCGAGCTATGCATAATTCTTACCGTCAGGCAAAATTCTTACTATCTTGTCCCTCATTAAAAGGCTGCCCTGAAGACCATGGATATGAGGTTGTATTTGCAGGTCGTTCTAATGCCGGAAAGTCCAGTGTAATAAATACCCTGACCGAACAAAAAAAATTAGCAAAGGTCAGTCGAACTCCTGGACGCACACAACATTTAGTTTTTTTTGAAATTGACGAACAACGACGGCTCGTTGACTTACCAGGCTATGGTTACGCCAAAGTGCCAGATAAAGTTAAACAAAGATGGCACCTAGATATGAGTGAATATTTTGACAATAGAAATTGTTTGAAGGCAACGATTTTAGTGATGGATTGCCGTCACCCCTTAAAACCATTTGATGAAATGATGTTGCAGTGGTTTGTTAATAATAATGTGCCCACAAACATCCTCTTAACCAAATCAGATAAACTAAAAAAGGGTGCTGCTAGTTCAACCAAGCTTAGAGTCATTAAGTCCTTAAAGGGTTTGCCAAATATCAATGTACAGCTTTTCTCTTCCCTCAAAAAAGAAGGTATCTCAGAGCTTTGTCAATATCTAGACATAGTATTCGAGTTTCCGAATGAAAGTTAACTTAGATCTTTCTTTGTCGGGTTGAGAAATCTCCCAATCACTGATAGCCTTTTTTGAGCTATTTGCTCGACAATTAGAGCTTTATCTAGCTTCGAAGCATTAATAGCTTTTAATGCCACTAAAATTTCCGAAATAGGCTTAACATCTACACCCAACTCTTTAAAAGCAATAAGTATCTTTTCAAAACGCCTCTGACGACGCAAACTATCAGTTTTCAGATAAAAATCTAGTACTTCTTGTGCAGTATGTGAGAGTAAATCTTTGGAAAAATAATACCACTCAGCAACAAGTTCAGCTACCTGTTGATAATCTTTAGGGCATTTAAGATGCGAACACAATGCAGCAATATCTTTAAGCTTCTCTTGATGTAGCCAGAGTGCAAACTTAACATCAAGATCCTCCACTGATACATCAACTAGTTGAGCAATATAACTCCCAGTTGAAGTTAACATAGGGAAAAGGCGGCCATAAGCACTAGATTCAAGTAAAACATCAAAAAATATAGAAGGTTTATCAGAGTAAAGTGCCAAAGAAAGCTCTTTAAAGACTCGTTCCGGTACAAGTGCATCCACTTCCCCTGAGGCCACCATCTGCCGCATTAATTTCCGAGTTTCAGGGGCGATACTAAACCCTAGTTTGTGAAAACGAGATGCAAATCTGGCTACCCTCAATAATCTGACTGGATCTTCTGAAAATGCATCAGAAACATGTCGAATAGTTTTTGTTTTAATGTCTTTCAATCCACCATAAGGATCAATCAATTCACCTTCTAGGTTTCTAGCAATAGCATTAATAGTTAAATCACGACGATACAGGTCTTGTTCAAGAGTTACAGTCTTTGATGTATCGAATTCAAAACCGGAATAACCAACACCAACCTTGCTTTCGATTCTAGCTAAAGCGTATTCATCACCGGATTTTGGATTAATAAAAACAGGAAAATTTTTTCCCACTTGATGATATCCGAGTGATTTCATTTCTTGAGGTGAGGAGCCCACGACAACATAATCCTTTGCAGATTTGTTATTAGATATACCTAATAGTTCATCTCGAACAGCACCACCTACCAAATATATTTCCATAATTATTGATCGCAGATATTGAAGAAACCTCTATAGTTCTCTTATAATACACGAATGGACATTAAGAAAAAGTTATCAACAGAAGCTTATCATATCACCCAAGAATGTGGTACTGAGCCACCATTTACCGGTGAATACTATAACCACTATGAAACAGGTCATTATCACTGCGTTTGTTGTGATGCTCTATTGTTTGAATCAAACACAAAGTTTGATTCAGGGAGTGGTTGGCCAAGTTTTTACGAGCTCGCTAAGAGCGACTGTATTCGACAAATTGAAGATGACTCTTTGGGTTACATCAGAATAGAAGTTAGGTGTTCATCTTGTGATGCACATTTAGGTCATGTTTTTCCTGATGGTCCTCAGCCAACTGGAAAGCGCTACTGCATTAATTCCGTTGCATTAAATTTTTCAGAAAAAAAATAAAATCTCTCTTCTACTTAAAACAAAAATACCATCACACCCAAAAAACCTAGAAACACTGAAAAACCTTTCTTGAGTTTTTTACTGTCTACGATATGCGTTACCTTAGCTCCTAATGGCGCAAACAAGATACTTGCTACAACAATACTTACAAGTGCTTCTAAGTGAACAAAACCAATACCGCCAGTAGCATCTTCTACACTCAATCCAACAACAATAAAACCAAGACTACCAGCAATAGCAATAGGCATTCCGACAGCTGCTGAAGTCGCAATTGCTTTTTTTATTTCTACATTGTTATAAACCAAAAAAGGTGTTGTCATCGTGCCACCACCTATACCTACAATAGCAGAAACTAAACCAATAATATAGCCAACAATTAGCCAAACCCAGCGAGCTAGATTGTCTACGTGACCCGAAGCACTTACACCAAACCACATAATTACAGCTACACTAATTTCAAAGAAAGCAAAAAATATTCTTAAAAAATCAAAACTCATATATTTCGCAACTATCGCCCCGCTATATGCACCCAAAAGAACAGTTGGTGTGAGTTTGAAAAAGTTTTGCCAAAGTATCGCTCCATGTTTATGGTGCGCATATACGCTCGAAAGTGAGGTAAAAACAATCGCTGCTAAAGCGGTACCAATTGCAGTGTGCATTAAAACCGATTGATTGATAGTTGGTGCTAATAGATACAGTAATACAGGAACCATAATCAAGCCACCGCCTACTCCCAAAAGGCCAGCAACGAAACCAGAAAATGCACCTAGAAGTAACAAAAGAATTAGTGTTTCATTCATGATGTTTTGTCCGAGTTTTCAACTAGTTTTTGTGCAAAAGTCTCTAAATCAGATTGCCTTTCATTCGCTATACTCTCTCCCAAAGAAACGAGATACTCTAGATAATCTTTCTTAGTGTTATCCATGCTGCTAGAATGGCTTTCGTCAAACAAACCATCTAGTCTAAGATAATTTGATGCACTATCATAAACTGCTTTGAGCTGATAATCAGAAACAGATGATATTGCATTAGATGTCATAAAACCTCCCTGGTAAAGCCACTCTGCAGCTCCCCAACTTGAGGTTATTTCACAATCAAGATGTGTACTTTGTCTTCCAGTTCCAAGTGAAAGCATCATAGTATCTTTTGCATATAGTTCTGAATTGTGATAGCGAAACTCTGCGTAGGCAGAAAGAGCGGGGTTATTTGCAAAAACGCCTCCATCTATAAAACAACGATGCGCTTTATTATTAACTGTAGAAATTTGAGAAGGCGGAAAGTAAGTAATCGCAGAGGTTGCGCTCCTAAGCAAATCCTTTAGATAATAATTATGCCGTGAACTTGTTTGTGCTTTTTGCTGGCGAAAAAAATAATTCTGCCCCCTTGATAGTTCGTATACTGGGATAAGTGTTGGTTTTAGTAGGTCTTTTAACTGAGTGTTGCCAAAGTACTCTTCAAAGACTGACTCTATCCCTTTTGGATCATATTTAACATTAACCAGTCCAGAAACTGATTTTATTTCCTGAAATACAGAAGCATTAAAAATTACATGACCATTTTCAATATAGAGGTCGATAATTTCTTCAGCAGTATATTTTGGACGGTCCTGATTGTCAGGCGAAAGTAAGCCAGCAATGATTATGGCACCAGTACTGGCCCCTGAAAATAAATCAAAATAATCAACAATTCTTACATCAGGATTATTACTAAGTTGCTTAAGGTATTTTTCTAGATGTTTTAAGACAACCGCAGGAACAATACCTTTAATACCTCCTCCATCGATAGATAGTATGCGGGTTTTAGTTTTCATTTTTTTAGATTTTCTTTTGTTCAGACCAGATATGTTCAGCAAAATGACGCCTGCACATTGATTGATATTGGTCATTACCACCTATCACTACCTGGTCTCCATCACTAATAACTTTGCCATCAGCATCGAGGCGAACTACCATGGTAGCTTTACGTCCACAGTGGCACACCGTTTTAAGTTCATTCAGATTGTCAGCCCATGCTAACAAATACTGACTTCCAGGAAAAAGCTCACCCCTAAAATCTGTTCGAATTCCATAACATAAAACAGGTATATCCAACTTATCAACTACTTTTCCTAGCTGCTTTACTTGTTCTTTGCTAAGAAAATGGCTTTCATCAATCAAAACACAATCAATTTTTTCGTTTTCATTTTTCTCTGAAACCAGTTCGAAAAGGTTGTTGTCTTGATTAAATAAATGAGCTCCTGCCTCTAGACCTATTCGTGAAGTTACTTTTCCCACACTGTATCGGTCATCAATTTCTGCAGTTAATAAAAAAGAGTTCATACCTAGTTCTTGATAATTGTATGCAGATTGGAGTAAAGATGTCGATTTACCAGCATTCATTGAAGAATAGTAAAAATAAAGTTTAGCCAAAATATAACTCCTTATTCGAACAATACAATTATTATAACCTTGGACAACAATTAGTTATACGACATCGGTCTCAGGCACTTAAATATGCCTTGCTAAAGTAGACTATTTGGACCTGAAAAAAGCTGATAATATTCCTGCATGACTTCAGGGCTCTCTAGAGCTGTTTTATTATCTATCGGCAAGTTATGAATTGCCTTTTGAACAGCTACCTCAACTATTTTCCCACTCTTAGTTTTGGGAATACCGGACACCTGAATAATTACATCTGGCACATGTCGAGGAGAGGTATTACTTCGTATTTGAGTACAAATTATTCCTTTTAATTGATCATCTAATTGCAAACCATCTTTTAATTTAACAAACAATACAACACGGACATCGTCTTGCCAGTTTTGTTCTACTACAATTGACTCTAACACTTCATTTAGTTTTTCAACTTGCCTGTATATCTCTGCCGTTCCAATTCTGACGCCTCCTCGGTTAAGTGTCATATCAGAACGGCCATAAAAAACCATTCCTCCATTCAAGTTTAAACTTACAAAATCACCATGGCACCATACATTAGGATAACGATCAAAATAAGACTGACGGTATTTTTCCCCTTCATCATCATTCCAAAAACCAGTTGGCTTGGAAGGAAAAGTTTTCATACAGACTAATTCTCCCTTTTGATCAATCACTGACTTTCCTTTATCATTCCATACTTCAACTGACAAGCCAAGGCCGCGTGTTTGGAGCTCACCGCGATAGACTGGGAGCATTGGAGATCCCAAAACAAAACATGAAACAATATCAGTACCACCGGAAATAGAAGATAAACAAACTTTAGTCTTGATGTTTTGATACACATAATCAAAACAATCTACGCTTAACGCTGAGCCCGTCGATAAAATCATTTTCAAAGATTCCAAATTATGAGTCTCTCTAGGAAACAATTCTTTTTTTCTAGCCGTGTCCAAATATTTTGCCGAAACACCCATGAAATTGAATTTTTCTTGTTCAGCATAATCAAATAGGATATTGTCATTATCATTCAAAAATGGTGAGCCGTCATAAAGCATCAAAGTAGCCCCAGAAGCCAAGCTACTCACTAGCCAATTCCACATCATCCAGCCACAGGTCGAAAAAAAGAATACTCTGTCGCCGTCTTTAATGTCACAGTGCAACATGTGCTCTTTTTTATGTTGAATTAATGTGCCCCCGACACCATGCACAATACACTTTGGAACGCCAGTTGTACCAGATGAAAACAAAATATAGAGAGGATCATTGAACGCAACAAATTCAAACTCCAGGTCTGTATTATTAGGTTCGTTGACGATTTCATCGAAGAAAAATGACTGACTTAAATCTAGAAATTCAGAACTACTATTAACAAATCTCACCAATAAAGTATTTTCAACAGTTGGCAGCTGAGAGACAATTTTTTGATTTTTTTCGAGACAACTAAACTCTTTACCGTTGTAATAATATCCATCTACACAAATAAAAACCTTAGGTTCAACTTGACCAAACCTATCTAGTACACCTTGCACTCCAAAATCTGGCGAACAAGAAGTCCATACAGCCCCTAAACTTGCAGTAGCAAGCATCGATATCACTGTTTCCGGCATGTTAGGCAAAAAACCAGCAACCCGATCTCCTTTCTTTACGCCTTTTTGCTTAAGCCAAAATGATAATCTAGCAACCTGTCTATAAAGTTCTAGGTGACTTAAACTTCTCTTTTGCTTATCTTCCGCCCAAAAGATGATGGCAGGGTTATTACTCTTATTAATCAATAAATTATTTGCGAAATTGAGTTTCGCTTCTGGAAACCATTGAGAGTCAAAAAAATCATCTCCATTTTTCAATACCTCAGTGGAGTTTCTTTCGGCAATAATTGAGGAATACCTCCAAAACAGATCCCAAAAAGATTCAGGAAATTCACATGACCACTGATACAATTCATGAAAATTTGTTAGCTTTGTCTTGAACTCTTTGTTGACCTCTTGCATGAATCCCCATGCCTGGGTATTCTTTATTTCTTTTGCACTAGGACTCCAAAGTAACTTATTCATTTATCTACCAATCTGGCTCCAAAAAAACAAATTGATTATATCTAGTAATTTTTCTTTGATTAATTTGAATCATTTTTTTTACTTATCTGTTAACTGCCTTTCTCCGTCTCAATTGCATGGCTCCAACGATACCAATTAGCAGTAGAGCCGGAATAAAAACAATCTGTTTTGGAAGAGTTTTTCTCTCAGTTTGAATAGAAGTTATTATCCAACCACTATCGACTCCAGCAACTTTAATTGCCTCAACCTGCTTATTTATTGCGCGATTATTTGATATACCAGGCATCACCATTGCAACCTCCATATCACCAAACAGGTCATCTAACTGGAGACCAGTACTATTTACTCGTTCCTTGCCAGAATCGCCATACGCTAATGGCAATAAAAAAGTATAGGCTCGCTCAATTCCCTCAAGAGTTTCTCCCTCAACTACAAACCTTATTGATTCGCCGGGTTCCATCGTGTCAGCAATTTGAAATATTTGAGTCCCTGGCATATCCTTAAAGGGAGGGTCAATCTTATCCCAAAAATACCCCGGCCTGAACAACATAAATGCTACCAGCAACAATACAACTGTCTCCCACCATCGGTTTTTTACTAGCCAGTGTCCTTGTGTTGCTGCAGCGAATAATAATATCGCAATAATTGAGGAAACAACTACTATAGCAAAACTAAATACATTATCTATACCGATCATTAATAGCTGAGTATTAAATATAAACAAGAAGGGTAGTACAGCCGTTCGAATATCGTATATGAAACCTTGCACACCTGTCCTAATCGGATCACCCTTTGAAATGGCAGCAGCTGCATAAGCAGCTAGTCCAACTGGAGGGGTGTCATCTGCCAAAATGCCAAAGTAAAACACAAACATATGTGCTGCTATGAGTGGAATGGCTACATTGTTTGCCGCACCCAAACTCATAATTACTGGCGCCATTAGACTTGAAACTACAATATAGTTTGCAGTAGTAGGAAGGCCCATTCCTAAAATTAAGCTGATTATCGCTGTAAAAAGTAAGATCAAAAATAGATTACCAGCTGCAATAAACTCAACCCAACCAATAATTAGCTGCCCAACACCCGTTAAGGTTACGGTGCCAACAATTATTCCAGCTGCAGTTGTTGCAACACCTACACCAATCATATTATTAGCTCCATTTATAAAGCCAACTTTTATATCACGAAGACCTTGAATTAACTGGTTTACAAAATCTAGACTGCCACGAAAAATTCCTAGAAAAATTTTTTGTGTTAAAACAATAAATACCATGAATAGAGTTGCCCAATATACTGAAGTCTCTGGTGAAAAACGCTCAACAGTCAACAGCCAAATCAACAATATAACTGGTAGTAGGAAATGTAGACCTGCTTTAACTGTCTTTCCTGCTTCAGGAATTTCTATAATTTCTCCAGTTGGCAAATCAGGCATTTTAGAGACATAAAATAATAAAGATACATAGCTTGATATCATTATTAATGAAACAACAAGGACATTGATATCTCCAGCTACATCTTTAATCATTTGAAAAAAAGGTGGAAGAACCCAGACCAGTACACCTAAAACTATAAGAACACTACATATACTAATTAGTTTGTCCACTTTGTTAAGCTTTGCAGTTCTTTTAAGACCCTTCATCCCAGCTTTCAAAGCCTCTAAATGAACTATATAGATTAGCGCTATGTAGGATATAACTGCAGGTAAAAATGCATGTTTAATAACTTCAATATAAGATACACCAACATACTCAACCATCAAAAATGCAGCTGTCCCCATAATAGGTGGAGTAAGCTGACCATTAGTTGAGGAGGCAACCTCAATAGCGCCAGCCTTCTCAGAAGTAAAGCCAACTCTTTTCATAAGTGGAATTGTAAATGTGCCTGTAGTTACGACATTGGCTATTGAGGAGCCAGAAATCATACCAGTCATTGCAGACGAAACTACTGCAGCTTTGGCAGGACCACCTCGATAATGCCCTGTAAGAGAGTAGGCTACTCTAATGAAGTAATTACCTGCTCCAGCCTTCTCTAATAATGCACCAAACAAGACAAACAAAAATACCATACTTGCAGAAACGCCAACTGCGATTCCAAAAGCTCCTTCTGTGGTAATCCACATGTGGGAAACAATTTTATTTAATGAAGCACCACCATAGCCACCAGCACCAAGATAAGCATATGTAAGGGC
Organism: Candidatus Thioglobus sp.; assembly: GCA_028345955.1. Taxonomy (GTDB): domain Bacteria; phylum Pseudomonadota; class Gammaproteobacteria; order PS1; family Pseudothioglobaceae; genus Pseudothioglobus. The sequence continues at coordinate 30,266 of JAOMEO010000003.1, read as the reverse complement.
AATCAAAGCTACGATCATTAGGGGTGGCCCTAGGGATCTCCTTGTGGCTTCCAATAATAATAATAATCCTATACAGCTCAACACTAAGTCTGTTGAGTTAGGCACACCCAAACGCATTTCAAACGCTCGTGAATCCCAAACCTGATTATAAATCAAATATACACAAGAAATAACAATCAAGAATCCCATTACCCAGTCAGACCAAGGAATTTGACTTCTAGAAGATTTTTTGAATGCCGGGTAGCTCAGAAAAGCTAATAAACCAGCAAACGAAACATGGACACGCTTTACTACATCAGCATTCATCCATGGTGTAATTTCGAGCACCAAAGGCGAAGAAACATAGAGTTGAAATAATGACCAAGTTAATGCTGTATATAAAAGTATATTGTTGATAAATACACTATTTGGTTTTCGATTTCCAGTTTCCAAGTCAGTTTGCATATAAATTGTAAGAACTAAATTTAATAGGTAAATAATATATCTTTTTATTTATATTATTTAATGCTTTTCGTTTATTAATAAAATAAAAAAAGGATGGCAAAGCCATCCTTTTTTAATTACAAGAAGCTTATTACCAGTCCATTAAACCAGCTTCTTTGTAGTACCTTGCGGCGCCATCATGAAGTGGAGCAGATAATCCATCTTGAATCATTTCCGCTTTCTTCAAATTAGCAAATGCAGGGTGTAACTTTTTGAAAGAATCAAAATTTTCAAAAACACCTGAAACTATAGAATGAATCACATGCTCTGATACCGCTGCTGAAGAGACAACTGTCGCTCCTACACCAAAAGTGTGAGTATCATCTGGATTGCCATTGTACATTCCACCTGGAATAGTGGCTGTGCGATAGAAATCATTATTAGCCACTAAGCCATCTACCGCAGCGCCTGTTACATTTACTAAGACACTGTCACAAGATGTTGTAGCCTCTTTGATTGAACCTGATGGATGACCAACAGTGAAGACCATTGCGTCAATTTTATTGTCACACAATGCTCTAGATTGCTCAGATGACTTCAACTCAGAAGCTAAAGAAAATGTTGATTTATCCCAACCAAGCGCTTCCATCAATACTTCCATAGTACCTCTCTGGCCAGAGCCAGGATTACCTATATTAACACGCTTACCTTTAAGGTCTTCAAGGTTAGTTATGCCAGAATCCGCTCTTGCTACAACAGTGAAAGGCTCAGGGTGAACTGAAAAAACTGCCCTCAAATCGGTAAATGCACCTGCATCAGCAAATTTACTAGTTCCATTATAGGCGTGATACTGCCAATCAGACTGGGCAACTCCCAAATCCAACTCACCAGCACGAATCGTGTTAATGTTATATACAGATCCACCTGTTGACTCAACTGTACAACGAACACCATGGCTTGCTCTGTCTTTATTTACTAGTCGACAAATAGAACCACCAGTCGGATAGTAAACACCCGTCACACCGCCAGTTCCAATAGTAACAAATTGATCTGCTGCTATGACTGTTGTTGAGGCTGTCACACCACTTAACAAAGCAGCTGACAGTAATACACTAAAAAAATTAAACTTTTTCATTATTCTCTCCTTGAGATTTATATATCTAAATGATATCTTTCTTTTTGCACCTCTTTTATACCATAAATTTGTATTACTGTTTTTATTTGCTAATTATCCAGTCTTTTAATAACGAAATACCTTTTGCTATTTTTGGACAAGTTAAATCTAAAAAATTATCTGAAGAAAGTTTTTCTTTTGAAATCATCTTAAGAGCTTTTGAACCGTCAAAATCTACAAAAGCAATGCGTGATAATAGTTTATCCTCCTCCATTCCAAAGTCAGATCCAGGCAACATAGCAAAGCCAATATCATTAAGTATTTTTTGACAAAGTGTTTTGTCATTATTGATTTCATGAGTTTTATTCACCACATTCGAAAAGTCGCATATCATATAAAACCCACCTTGAGGTTTTTGACATATTACTCCAACTGAAGAAAGCTCTTTATAAATATAATCTCCAATCATTTTTAGAATTAACCTAGAGTTTTCTAAATATTCTGAATGATCTTCTGAGTATGCCTTAATAGCTGCATATTGAATAGGTGCGCTCACCGCAGTAAAGGTTTCACTAGCTACAGTTCTAACACTATCTCTAATATAACTTAACTCATCTGGAAATACTAGGGTCCCAATTCTCCACCCTCCAGCGCCACACCACTTACTAAGCCCATTACTGACAATTGTTTTTTCAGGATAATGGTGAGTAATTGATTTGTACTCCCCAGTGAAATCTAGCTCGGCATATATTTCATCAGCAATAATGATAATATTATGCTTTTTGGCAACGTTTGCCAACTCTTTTAAATTACCATGTGTTGTCCCTGAAGGATTATTAGGCGAGTTTAAAATTAAAAGTTTATTAACTGAATTAAGGTTAGCGCAAGTTTTATCTAGCTCTTCAGGGTCAAGATGCCAATTAGTCTCAGCAGTAGCTTTAATCCAATGAACTTTTTTATTTATTATTTGTGCCTGTGGCTCATAGGACACCCAGCTAGGACTTGGAAGGAGTAGGTCACAATTCAGTACTAATTGTGTTTGAAAAATTAATTCTTTCGATCCAGGGCCAATAATGACACTTTCAGCATTATATTTATATTGATTTTTATTCGAATGATAATTAGCGACCTCCTCTCTTAATTCTATTAAACCAGAGACATTTAGATAGTCTTTTTGATGGGCATTTTTTTGGAGTTCCTTAACAATAATATCTGGAACAGGAAAAGGGGATTGACCTAATCCAAACTTAAAAACTTCTTTGCCTTCTTTTATTAATTTTTGAGATAATTCATTGATAGCTAATGTAGCTGAAGTTTTTAAACCTAGAATATTGTGTTGTAAATCCATTTATATAAATAGTACAGGAAAAGAAATCTTAAATATATAGTTTAGAATCATTTAAATAAGGTAGTTTTTTACGAACTAATTGAATTTTACTAGTGTCTATTTCTCCTACTATAACTTCTTCCAATTTTCTACTATTTACAATATCTAATCCATCTGGGCCAATGATCTTACTTTCTCCCATAAAATCAATATCGTTAAGTTTTCCAACAAAGTTTGCATAAACAACAAATATCCCATTCTCAAATGCCCGACTTCTAGAGATATAACGAGCAGCTGCAGGCCAATGAGAAGACTGAGCAGTAGGCGCTATAATTAATTTAACACCTTCTAATGCAGTCCTTCGTATTAATTCAGGAAATTCTAATTCATAGCAAATAACAACTGCTATCTTAATACCCTTAAAGTTAATAATTGAATCATTATTTCCACGATTAAATATTGTTGATTCCTTAGCTGTGGGAGGTAAGAGTTGTTTTCGGTGGTTAATTAATGATTGACCTTTACTACTAAATAATTGTGCTGAATTAAAGAGACTCTGCTTTTCTATTTCAGGGTAACCATACAGAATAGCTGTTGCATATTTTTTAGCTAATAAACTAATCTTGATTGCATATTCACCATCTTTAACTTCAGCACATTCTTTAATTTTTTTATGGCTACCATAGCCTGATAAGAATAATTCAGGACAAACAATTAAGTCTAAAGTAGTATTTTTTTTTAAATGATTTTCTAGTCTTTGTATTTTTTTAAAAGGAGTTTCATCACGCATTTTGTATTGAAACACGCCGATGTTTAATATCATTCTATTACATCTCCATCAAAAAATTACTCACAAACCTTCAATATGAAAACGACGCCCAAAGGCGCCGCTATCATTAAAAGCTAGATAATTATAAAGTTGCTTGACCTAATGAAACCCACTTGCCACTCTGAACTTGACTCAAGACAACCACTTGCGTCCCTCTATGGTCATCAGCACCATAGCTCCAGCCTATTCTGCCAAAAGTATCTTGATGGCCGCTAATTGCCTCTAGTCCATCCATTAATGAATCGACAGTTAAGTCAGCACCAGCATTCTCAAGTCCAGCCACTACTAAATCAGCGGCAGTGTAGCCCAATTGCCCCGAAATACCTGGATCAGTGCCGTGCTGCGCTTTATAGGCATCACAAAATGCTTGAGCGCTTGCGGGAGCACTATCACAGTAGACAGCCTCACCCACACTTGCAGCGTACAATCCTTCTGTTATGCCGCCTGGGAAACCTGCAACCATGGTGTCAAAGCCGGCTTGTGTAACAACCACATCCGCGGTAATACCTAGTTTGCGAGCAGTAGCATAGCCTGTAATCGTATCACGAATAATTGTACCGAACACGATCAGGTCGCAGCCTGCGCCTTTAAAGCCTACCATTGCACCAACGAATTCGGTATCAGTTGGCTTATGGGCAAAACTAGAAACCAAACTCACACCACTGTGTTCTGCCACTTCATCTGTTACGGCTTCGAGCACTTCAGTTCCATAGGCAGTGTCTTGATACATCACACATGCTGATGTCTTTCCTGTTGCAAGAAAATGACCAACTGCAAATCTGATTTGATTGTAATAACTTGAGCCAAAGGTGATCTTAAGATCGTGCTCAGGTTCCTGCACCGATTTTGCGGTAGTCATTGGGAAAAGCATAGGCACGTTGTTGGCGAACTGGGTTTCGGCTGTCGCTAGATTCATTGGCGTGCCGAGTACGTTAAATGTAGCGAACACTTTATCAAGGTTCATCAATTTGTTCATCGCCTTGACGTGGATTGGAACCTGATATTGGTGATCCTCGAGGACAACACGTATCTGTCTCCCATGCACACCACCGTCTTCATTTGCCATGTCAAAACGGATCTGTGCTGCCCGGCTTGCTGCAACACCCCAAAGCGCCGCAGGGCCACTCAGTGCGGTTGACGTTCCAAGAACAACTTCATCGTCGGTTACTCCTTGAGCCATCACTCCAGCGCTCAAGGCTAGGCAGACTAATCCTGCCGTGATATTGTTTAGTTTTTTCATAGTTTTTACCCTTTTATTGATTATTATTAATTACACCTTTTTGGTATCAATATACCTGCTTCTTGCTACTTGCACAAATATACAAAATACTCTGCTCTATTTAAGAGTACATCTGATCAATCAAACCAGCATACTTTTCATTCACAATGTTGCGTTTTAACTTCATGCTAGCTGTCAATTCGTCATCTTCAACTGTCAGCTGTTTGTCGATTAGTCTAAATTTCTTGAGAGTTTCAGCTTGTGCCAAAGATAGATTGATTCGTTCAATTTCACTTTTAACGAGCGACTGCACCTCTGCTGTTGCACACAAACTTTTAAAATCAGAGAACGGAACATTGTTTTCCTGGGCAAACTGGCTCACTGTCTCATTGTCGATCATCACCAAACAGGTCAGGTATTTACGCCTATCGCCAATCACCACTGCATCAGTCACATAGGGTGAGAATTTCAGCTGATTTTCAATCTCCGAGGGGCTGATATTCTTCCCACCGGAGGTGATAATAATGTCCTTCTTCCTGTCCACAATCTTGACGAATCCATCGGCATCGATCTCTGCTATGTCACCTGTATACAGCCAGCCATCAACGATTGTCTCAGCGGTTTTAAGTGCTTGCTTATAATACCCCTTGAACACCAAAGGCCCCCTGATCATCAGTTCGCCATCTTCGGCGGTTTTAAGCTCAACGCCTGGCGGCGGCTTGCCAACTGTGCCCAGGCGAACCTGGCCCCGATAATTGCCGCATGCAAACGCCACATTTTCAGTTTGACCAAACGCCTCGTACAAGGGTACACCCAAAGCGCGAAACCACTCGATCAAGTCCGGTGATATAGGCGCAGCGCCAGTTAGGCCAATTCGGACACGGTCCAAGCCCAAAAGAACTTTAATGTTGTTAAGAACAAGAAGATCTGCAGCTCTGTGCATCAGGCGGACATGCGCCGGAACAGGCAAGCCCTTGTCTTCAAAATCAGCAGCTCTGGAGCCAGCGGATATGGCGATTTGCAGGGCTTTTCTGCCAAACCATGTTGCATCTTTCATGCGCAATGTGATGGATGAATACATTTTTTCCCAGATTCTGGGCACACCCAGGAAGTAGGTTGGTGAAACTTCGGTAATATTTTCGAATGCGGTGTCTTGTCCTTCAATGAAGTTAACTGTTGAACAGCGTGCCAAAGGTAAAAATACCGATAGAAGTCGTTCAGTAATGTGACACAGCGGCAGGTAAACAACCGATTCATCTTCTGCCGTGATTGGGTAAAACTCATGAAAGGCCTGCGCTATGAAAATAAGATTTCTATTGCTGATCATCGCCCCTTTTGGAGCGCCAGTCGTGCCTGAGGTATAAACTAAAATCGCTGTATCGTTGGGTTCTGAGCTATCAATTCGCCTATTCCATTCTGACTCGAGATCCTCGGTGTCCTCATCGCCCAATCGATAGAATTGCTCCAGCATGACTACTTTTGGGTGGTCCAGATCGGCAAGTCCAGTGGAATCTAGAACAACCACCGTATGGATATTTGGTAGCTGCTCTTCCACTGCCAGATACTTGTCAAGCTGCTCTTCGTTCTCAACCATCAGTAGCGTCGTATCGCTGTCTTTACATATATGAAGAATTTGAGGAGCTGAATCTGTCGTATAGATGCCACAGGAAACACAGCCAATACACTGGGCGGCGAGGTCGAAAAACAGCCACTCTTTACATGGGTCGGCGAGTATGGAAACGGTTTGGCCAGATTTCAGCCCCAGCGCTATCATAGCCTTACCTATGCGGGCGCTATTCGAATAATACTGATTCCAGGAAAACGTCCGCCAGATGCCGAAATGCTTCTCACGCATGGAGACTTTGTTCTTGAGCGTTTGCGCCCTAAAGCGGAACAATGCCGGAATTGAGGTTTGATTGTCTAGGCTGATGATTTCTTCAGTGCTCATTCTCTATCTCCAGGTCTTGCGCATTTTCCAGCGGCGCTTTTCCCGACCTATGGCTCGCTTTTTCCCTAAATAGAACTCTTGAATGTCAGGGTTGTTTAACAGGGCGTCACGGTCTCCGTCAAAAACAATCCGTCCCACTTCGATCACGTAGCCAGCGTGCGACACCTTCAAGGCCATATGTGCATTTTGTTCCACCAGAAGCATGGTGACGCCTTGTTCGGTGTTGAGGCGGTAGATAATGTCAAAAATTTCACTAACAAGCAATGGTGAAAGGCCAAGGGACGGCTCATCCAAAAGTAAAATTTCTGGTCGCATCATTAACGCCCTTCCCATGGCCAGCATTTGCTGCTGACCCCCAGATAGAAGAACGGCCTGTAAATTGATCTTGTTCTTTAAATCTGGAAAATAATGGAAAACCATCTCTAAATCAGCATCGATGTCGTTTTTCTCTTTGCGGTTGTAGGCCCCCATTTCCAGGTTTTCCTTGACAGTTAGAAAAGGAAACACCTCTCTGCCTTCAGGTACGTGGCCCATACCTTGCTTGGCGGTCTTGTCCGGCTGCCAGGCGGTAATGTCTTGGCCGGAAAATACCACCGTACCTTTTTGCGGCTCCAGCGCGCCACAAATAGTTTTCAGGATTGTGGTTTTTCCGGCACCATTTCCTCCCAAAATACTAACGACTTGCCCCTTGTGAACATCGAGGCTTATTCCACGGATCGCTATTACAGGACCATAGAACGTTTCTATATTGCGCACTTTCAACAATGGAGATTCGCTCATTGCACATCTCCCAGATAGGCGGAAACGACCTCAGGATGGCTCTGTACAAAAGTATGGTCTCCTTCGGTGACAACCTTACCGTCAACAATTGCCAGCACTCGATCTGAGACCTCCGCCACTAGAGACATGTCATGTTCAATTAAAACGACGGTCATGTTTAAATCTCGCCTGATATCCTCGATCCAAAATCCCATTTCCTCTGTCTCCTCGGGGTTGAGCCCAGATGAGGGCTCGTCTAGCAACAAGAGTTTAGGTTCAATGCAAAGCGCTCTTGCCAACTCAATCTTCTTTCGCACGCCATAGGGCAGACCCGAGATCATTTGGTTTCGATAATGGGCCAGCTCCAGAAAATCGATTACTTCCTCCACTTTTCTTCGATGTTCCAGTTCCGCCTCTATGACACTACTGGTGAATAATACTTGACGCCACCAGCTTTGACTGTTGTGCACATGTCTGCCCACCAAGAGATTTTGCAAAACAGAAGCATGCTCGAACAACTCTAGATTTTGAAACGTTCTGGCGATACCTAGGCGTGCAATATCTTTGGCTCTAAGCTCCAATAGGTCGTTGCCGGCAAAATTCAGCTGCCCAGATAGAGGTTCGTAAAAGCGGCTCAATAAATTAAAGATGGTAGATTTTCCTGCGCCGTTTGGTCCGATGATTGCATACACCGAACCCTCTTCGACAACAAAACTCACATCGTCGACCGCTTTGACGCCACCAAAGGAGATGGAGAGGTTCTCGATTTCTAGCAAGTTCATCTTAATCGCTCCGTTTTCAGGTAGGTTCTCTGGCGCTTAAAACTCTTGCGTCTATATATAGGGAAGAATTCCATATAGCTTCGAATCTTGATCCAACGGCCGTAGATACCGGTTGGCTCGAATACGATCACGCTGATCAGTATAACCCCAAAAACGAACGGCTCTATTCCTGGCAAGCCACCAATTGAAGATGGTAGGGTATCTTTCGCAATCGATATGCCGGTTTCTAGCACGCCAATCAATACAGCCCCGAAAAATACGCCATGGACAGTGCCAAGACCTCCTAATACGATCATCAATAGAAGTTGTATGGACAATAAAATTCCGAATATTTGTGGTGTCAGAAAAGACATATAGTGCGCCAAAAACGCCCCTGCCAGACCTGTTATGGCGGCTGACACGGTAAAGGCAAAAACTTTAATTTTCATTGGGTTCACACCCAATGCCTGGGACGAAACTTCGGAGTCTCTTACCGCAATCATTGCGCGACCCAGTGGAGAGCGCAATATATTTAACACTGCAAGAGTAGCAACAACCAAGATGCTTAAGACAAACAGGTACAGCTCCCAGGACTCCCATATTTGATAGCCAAACAGTGTTGGAACATCGACCATCATGCCTCGATTTCCGCCAGTGATACTGTTAAGATGGCCAGCAAAGTCCTCTACAATAATAGCAAAGGCTAGGGTTGCGATTGCCAAATATATGCCTGACATCCGTGCAGCAGGGATAGCGACTAGTAGACCTCCTATCATGCTCAACAGGGCGGCCATTGGTAGCGCTACAAAGGAGGAAAACCCCTGGGCTAGAAACCAGGCATTTGTGTAAGCACCAATCGCCAAAAATGCCGCGTGACCGAGACTGACCTGGCCTGTAAAGCCAGTTAGCACCATTAAACCCAAACCTGCCATGGCATAGATTAGTATCCGCGTTGCCTCACCGATATAATAGCCACCGAGTATTAGTGGCGCTGCAAATAGAACGAGAATCAGCAAACCATACCAAAAGCGGTGTCCACCATGTTTTGCTAGATTTAAGTCTTGCTTATAATTAGTTTTAAACAGGATTCTCATATCAAAGCTTCTTTTTATGAATTTGAGCAAATAATCCCTGTGGTCGTAAGGCCAGCACTATCAACATTACAACGTAGATCAAGCTGCCCTTAACTGCGGGAACGTATGCGGCTGCAAAGGGCTCTATAATACCGACAATAAGCCCCCCAAGAATAGCACCGGGCATAGAGCCAAAGCCACCTATTACGGCAGCGGCAAAAGCCTTGATGCCCAGCAAGCCGTTCATCGGCTCGATCAGTGTGATTGGGGCCAATAAAATACCAGCCAGAGCTGAAATTGCAGCGGCAACGGCCCAAACAGCGGAGATGATAACTCTCACTGGAATACCAGAATAGTACGCAGCAAGCTGGTTTTGAGACGCAGCCTTCATTGCAATGCCCCATTTAGAATAACGAAAATATGCCCATAGAATTGCTATCAATACTGCTGTTACAGCAATAATTACCAGCCGCTCATTGCCTATCACAATCCCATAAAAACTGCTAGAGCCTGAAATGGGGCTATCAATAGTCAGCGGCACCTGCCCCCAGATCATTCCCGCAGCTGCACGAAAGATGATGCCCAGCCCTAGGGTAAGAATGATAACGGCAAACTGGGGTTGTCCAATCACTCGACGCACTATCAGAATGTCGACAAGAGCGCCAAATGATGCCATGATAATCAGTGTGGCGGGAACACCGAGCCAGAAAGGAATACCCAAATCCATTATTAATGTCCAGGCAACAAACGAGCCCAGCATCATCATATCGCCCTGAGCAAAATTAATCATTTCGGTGGCCTTGTATATCATCACAAAGCCCAATGCCATCAAACCATATATACAGCCTTGACTGATGCCAACTATAAGTAATTGCAAGAACTCATTCATTGACTTTAGTCATAGCCAATAACTTAGTTCTTTTAAAGCACACAATCTCGCTCACTTGCTTTGCAGTTGATAGTTTTACTTCCATTATTTATCTCGTTCTGCTATTTTCTGCCTCAAATAATACATGGCTTCACTCTCTGACAAGTAACCTTATAGGTTATTATTTAGACTTTTAAGGGGCGGAGCAATATAAAGTTAAGAGCTAGCTTTGAGCTCCCTTCTTAAAACCTTACCAACATTTGTTTTTGGAATTTCATCAATAAATTCGACGTGTTTTGGAACCTTGTAGGCAGTTAACTTATCACGACAAAAAGTGATAATATCATCTTCGACAACATTTTGTCCTTCATGCAGAACTATATAAACTTTTACACTTTCTTGAGATTTTGCATCTTCCACGCCAACACAACCACATTCAAGAACAGCGGAGTGTTCATTGACTACTGCTTCAACTTCGTTAGGATAGACATTAAAACCAGAGACTAGGATCATGTCTTTTTTACGATCAACAATAAAAATATTACCAGTTTCATCCATTCTAGCAATATCTCCAGTTTTAAACCAGTTGTTCTCATCTAGCCCAGAGTCTTCAGATTTCCAGTAACCACTCATAACCTGCGGACCACGTACACATAACTCTCCAGGTTCATTAAGCTCAGTAATTGCCTGGTCATTTTCATCACGAATTTCCACTTCAGTATAAGCAGCAGGTAAACCAACGGAACCAGTAAACTCTGTTTGTTTGTAATCATTTACACTCACTAGAGGTGAAGTTTCCGTTAGACCGTAGGCTTGCCAAACAATTGAATTTGTCACCTCATGCCATCTTTTTGCGGTTGTATCTAACGCCGCCATCCCACCACTTAATGACATAATCAGATTACTAAAATCTAAATCCTTAAAGCCGTCAGTGTTTAATAGAGCTTCATAAAGCGTGTTGACCCCAGAAATCATATGAAACTTGTTTTTTTTCAAAATCGAGATAAAAGTTTTGAGATCCCTTGGGTTAGTCACGAGAACACTTTTGCCACCAATATGAAACAACATGAAGTTGTGCACTGTTAGGGCAAAAATGTGATAAAGCGGAAGCGGACAAATTGCAGTTCTTTGCTCATTATCAGAGCTTTCATACATTTTTGGATCGATAGTAAAAAAAGCTTGAATAATGTTTGCTAGAATATTTCGATGTGTTAGTACTGCCCCTTTAGACACTCCAGTTGTACCGCCAGTATATTGCAAAAATGCGGTGTCATTTATCGATATATCAACACCAGTAAAATCCATTTTTGCACCTTCATTTAAAACTTCTGTGAATGCTTGTGTACCACTTATATTAAATTTTGGTACTAATTTTTTAACCTTTCTGACAACAAAATTTATTATTTTTCCTTTAAAACCAAGAAGGTCTCCAACGGTAGTGATGACAACTTTATCTACACTAGCAAGGTCTGATTTTTCAACAACGTGAGCAACACCTTCAAAAACTAGTAGTAACTTTGCTTCACTGTCTCTTAATACATGCTCCAACTCTCTTGGAGTGTATAGAGGGTTTATATTGACAACTATAACGCCAGCCATCAATGCACCATAAACGATGACTGGATAAGCCAACATATTTGGCATCATAACGGCAATTCTGTCTCCAGGCTTGAAATTTTGACTGAGCCATGAGGCAAAGGAATTAACTTTCACAGAAAGCACATCAAAAGACATCCCAACATCAAAACTTTCAAAAGCTATTTTATCTCTATGCTTATTGCAAGAGTTGTTAAAAAAATCTACTAGATTTGCATTCTCTTTAAAAAAGTCAGTATCTTCGATATGTTTTGGTATGTTGTTTTCCATATATCCTCTCGGTTGAAATTAACTCTCCTTAACTTTATTTATCAATATTTCTTTATATTGATTATAAACTTCTCCATCCTTTTTTAATGCATAACAAGAATTTCCAAATTTTTCCCCAATAGATTTAGCCTCTTCCAAAGAAATTTTCTTCCTATCCTCTGCTGTGTTTTCTTTCCAAAGAGTTTGATAAGCTATCGTAGCAGCATGAGCCAATAGATCTGTGATATGTCGGCAACCTTTTTCTGAACCTAATATTTTTAAAACCTTCTTATTAAAGCCTGATACTACAAATTCCCCTTTTAATTTTTCACAATTTATTACTGCTTGAGGACATACGTTATAAGGGCCTGAGCCAATAACAGCCTCTATATCAATAATCTTTCTGTCATCATCGAGCGTTAGTCTAATAGCCATATCATGCAACGGCTCTCCTGCACTAATATAACTTCTATGCATATTTTTAAATGAAAAAGTCTTAGTGTCTAATAGAAATACCTCGATATCCCATAATCCATCCTCTCTTTTATAACCCTTACCCTTGATTGTTCTGTTATGTTTTAAGTCTCTTTTTTCTGGCTTAGTCAACATTTTGTTGTCCCTTATAAAATACTATTTTTTGAATTCATGTGCTGTTCCTCTAATTCTAACACCAAATCTTTCACACTAGGGATATTAGAAATAGAACCCACTCCTTGACCTGCTGAAAAAATATCACGCCACCTCTTAGCAGTAACCTTACTTATATCAAAATCAACCTTTAATTTTTGTTTTATCATAGGCATTGCCATCCTCTTTAAGTCACTCAGAGCACTCTTGGCGCCCCCTTCATTAGTGGCAATACCTGCGTTATTGAGTGATTGCTCAAGCCAATTTCCGTTAACTCCTGTAATCTTGTTAGATTTAATAATTTCCTTGGCAGATGCATTAATAATCATTTCTTTAAATTCATCACTAGCATCACTTTCTTTTGTTGCGATGAAACGCGTACCCATGTATGCTAAATCCGCTCCCAAGGCTTGAATAGCCAGAATGGACTCGCCTGAGCTAATACTACCTCCGACAATAATAATGCCGTCAAATATTTCTTTGACCTCTGATACAAACGCAAATGGTGACAAGTCGCCTGTATGACCTCCAGCACCATTGCAGACCAATATTAAACCGTCCACACCTGCATCGATTGCTTTTTGAGAATGATATAAGTTAATGACATCCGAAAACACAAGACCACCGTATTCGTGCACTTTCTCAACAACTTGTTTGGGGTTTCCTAAAGAGGTTATTACAATAGGCGGCCTATATTTCAAGATTAACTCTATGTCATCGCCACTACGGGCATACATCTTACTAACAATAATATTAACTCCCCAAGGCAATGAATTCTTACCATTACCTAGGGCGCTAGTTATTTCCGAAAAGGATTGATCTAGGGCTTCCAAGGTTCTGCAATTTGCAGTCGGAAAAGAGCCAACAATGCCTGCACGAGAAGAGGCAATAACCAGTCTCGCATTAGACACAATAAACATAGGCGCTTGAATAATTGGCAACCTCAAGTTGTGGATAAAATTTTTGTTATCCATTTAGTTTTTTATATTTTTTATAATTCCAGCGGCACCCATTCCTGTACCTATACACATTGTTATCATGCCATAATCAATATTGTCTCTTTTCATCGCCGACAAAATTGTAGCTGTTCTAATGGAACCTGTTGCACCTAAAGCATGACCAAGCGCAATCGCTCCACCTAGTGGATTGACTTTTTCTGAATCAAGCCCTAATTCTTTAATGACGGCCAAAGATTGTGCTGCAAAAGCTTCATTGAGCTCTATCCAGCCGATATCATCAATACCCAAACCAACTGATGTTAAAACTTTAGGGACTGCTTTGACCGGACCAATGCCCATTATTTCTGCTGGCACCCCAGCAACAGAAAAACCCAAAAACTCCGCTTTTGGATTTAGGTTATATTTTTTAAGTGCCTCTTCACTTGCAATTAAAACTGCCGCTGCACCATCTGACATTTGTGAACTGTTGCCTGCAGTCACCGAACCGTCCTGAGCAAAAACAGTCCTTAATTTTCCTAAAATCTCGATACTGGTGTCTTCTCTAGGACCCTCATCCTTGGACACAACATTAGTTGAAGTTGTATATTCCTTAGAATCAAGAGAATAGCCAGTTTCAACTGTTGTTATCGGGGAAATTTCATTTTTAAATAATCCCTCTTTGTTAGCCAAGATTGCTTTTTGATGGCTATTGAAGGCGAACTCATCTTGCTCATCTCTGCTGATGCTATATTTCTGCACAACCTTTTCAGCTGTTAAACCCATACCATAGGCTATGGCTATATTTTCATCTTCTAACACTTTTGGGTTAACAGAAGGCTTAAAGCCTGTCATTGGAACACTACTCATACTTTCCACACCGGCTGCTATTACAAGCTCTGCAGAACCCGATTTAACGAGATCTGCTGCGTTGGCAACAGATTGTAAACCAGAAGAACAAAATCGGTTTAGGGTATATGCTGGAGTTGAATCTGGAAGCCCTGCTAACAGTGTAGCAATTCGAGCTATATTGAGACCCTGGGGTCCCTCTGGCATCGCACAGCCAACGATAATATCATCTATATTATTGTTAATCTCTTGGCTCTCATCAGAGGCCATCAAAACACTTTGTATTGCATGAACCAATAGATCATCTGCTCTGGTTTTAGACAAGCATCCACGAGCTTTTCCAACTGGAGTTCTTTTTGCATCTACGATATAAGCTTTTCCCATTTTTTTCTCCAATTAATTACGAAGCGGTTTGCTATTCTTTAACATGTATTCAATTCGGTCTTGAGTTTTTTGTGTTCCCAAGAGTTCAATAAAATACTTTTTTTCCAAATCAAGGATCATTTGTGAGTTAACTACAGTATTCTCTTCAACTTTTGAGGCAGTGATTACTTTAGCTAGACGAGTAATAATATTATTATCGTGGTCCGACATAAAGTGGCCCTCATAAAGATTCGCAACCTGCGCCATAATGTTAGCGTAACCAGCCTTACCAACAACTTTGAAAGTTGTATCTAAAGGTGGCTTAAAGCCAGATTCAAGTAATGCCAGTGCCTGATGTTTTGCAACATAAAGCAACTCGTTTGGATTGGCAATAATAACATCGTCAGTTTTCAGATAGCCCATTTCTTTCGCCTCTAAAGCGCTTGCTGAAAATTTAGCCATAGCAATTTGTTCAAAATACTTAGAAAGCAATGGAAAAATATCGTCTGTTTCTTTATTGGAATATGCCCTTAAAGCCATCTCTTTACTACCACCACCTGCAGGGAAAACTCCAACACCTACTTCAACCAGACCGATAAATGAGTTCATCGAGGCAACTACTTTATTGCAATGCAAGAGCAACTCACAACCACCACCCAAAGCCAACCCATCAACCGCTGCAATGGTTAGTATTCTGCCATGCTTTAAACGCATCAATGATTCCTGCAACATGGAGACAGTTTTTTTGATCGAGTAGAGCTTGCCTAATTTTGGTAGTTCTGGATGCATAACCTCAAAGGCCTTCTTCTTAGCCTTTGAAGCCACACCTGGATCTTTTTCCAAAAGACCTAGCTTAATCGCAGAAAGAATTTCATAAAGATTTGCGCCAGCACAAAAATGTTCTTTTTCTTGTCTAAATATCAAAGAATGAAAGCCATTTTCCTCAAGAAAATCAAGACAATTAGGCATATCAATTAAGACACCAGAACTTAAAACATTCATTTTCGTTTTAAAAGATATACTAGCAACACCATCTCCAATATCAATGAGTTTAGTTGTATCACTTTCTAACAAAACTTCTTGTTGGTGCTGCTTCTCACCATGCATTAGAGGTTTATATAGTTGCCTTTCGTAAACAGGATGAGAAGATCTCTGTATATATTGATCTTTTTTTGGATCAAATGCACCTTCTTCGCTATAAACAAAGGACCTATCTGAGACCCAAGATGGCAATGGCTTTTCTAAAAGTACTTTGCCACTATCGATATCGGCTATTAAGTTATCTCTCATAGCGCTCCAACCAGTCAGCTGAGCCTGTTCAAATATACCTCTTTGCCATCCAAAGCCGGATTTCAGTGCTAAGTCAACACACCTAACAGTCTCAGCTAAATGCTCTAACTGATAACAGGCATAGTGAAAAACATCCCGATAGACAGACCATAAAAACTGAGCCTGAGGATCATCACATTCAGATAGTGACAGTAAGGCCTTTTCTATACTGCCATTTTCTTTAAGGATTTTTTTGACTTCAAGACTTATGGTTTTATCTGATAGCCTGTATTCGTTTTTCTTTGGATCAAAAACATAAATATCCTTTCCCTTTTTTTCGTATATACCCTTCTTTGTTTTACTACCAAGACAACCTTTTTCAATTAAGTCATCAATCCATGCTGGTAATTTAAATAACTCAATCCAAGGGTCGTCTTTAGCGTTCTCATATATATTCTTGACTACATTCGACATCACATCAAGCCCAACAACATCTAGCGTTCTAAAGGTTGCACTAGCAGGTCTACCAACTCTCTTACCAGTTAAGGCATCAACAGTATCCGCAGAAAGAGAGAAATTCTCTGCATGTTTCAAGACAGCCAATAAAGAAAAGACACCAATCCTATTGGCAATAAAGGCAGGGTTATCTTTTGCATAGACAACCTCCTTGCCTAATGCAGAAGTGATAAAGCCTTCAGCCTTATTGAGTAATTTTTCATCACTATAAGAGGTTCTAATAATTTCAACTAGAGGTAAGTATCTAGGCGGGTTGAAGAAATGGACTCCAAAAATTCGGCTTCTTAAATCTACAGGTGAGTGTTCAGCAATTTTTTGAATAGACAATCCAGAGGTGTTTGTAACTAGAACTGCATTGTCATGAACATAAGGCGCTATATTGGCAAATAATTGTTTTTTTATTTCTAGATTTTCAACGACAGATTCAATAATAAAATCACACTGCTCTAAATTATCCATCGACTCGTAAGTAGACGTTCTAATTAAATCAATCACCGATTGGCTTGCCAAAGGTGTTGGTTTTAGTTTCTTTAGAACTGCAAGTGACTTAGCTAAGACTTCTTCACTCACATCAAACATAACAACCTCAAAACCTAAATTCGCGAAATGTGCTGCAATTTGACCACCCATAGTTCCTGAGCCGAGTACAGCAATTTTGCTAAAAGCTTTATCAAAATATTGTTTCATAGTTTTCCTATTAATTTATGTCTCTAAATTTTCAAAATCATCAACCTTAAGCGACTCGAGAACTATTTCATTCAATCTTAGCCAGTCATTTTTTTCTTCTCTGGTTAAAACCTCACTATCAACTAACTCCTGTAGCCAGAACTCTAGGGTTGAACTTGGCTGGTACTTGTATCCAGCTTTTTTGATCTTTTGTTTGAGTGTTTTTAATAAAATTCCCGCCTCATAGCCTTGAAATAAAATATAGAACGGATGATCAGGAATATCTTTTAATTTAGTGCACAAGCAACTTGAGAAATTCTCTAATAACCAGTCAATATCAGCAATAGATTTAGAACTAGAAACAATTAACCTGTCATCTATCTTGGCATTTGTTACAGAAAATGGAAAGAATAATAACTTCAATAGTAATTTTACAACTCGATTAACTGGCAAGCTTTCTACATTAGTTAGCATTGCTGTATCTGCTTCTTTAACTAATTTAAGGATAGACAACTTCAAAATGCTTTTTACCTTGTTGTCGTTTTGAAATTTTTTCTCGTACAGCTTCAAGCAGGCACTAATTTCATACATTGCACAAATTGCATCAGCAAAACGGCCCGAAACCATCTCTTTGCGCTTTAAAGAGCCCGTCAATAATAATAAAGCAATGTCACTCATGCAGGCAAACTTGGCCGATAAAACTGCCAAATTTCGATAATACACCCTAGTGGTAGAATCGCCATAGGGTTTTGCCAAACGCCCACGAGTCCAAGAAAAAAGGATTGCCCTTGCAATATTCCTCATAAAGTTTCCGACATGTTTTGTGAGTGCTCTGTCAAAATTTAGAATTGATTCTTTGTTATTATCATGAAGTGCATTTAGTTCATCCAACATCGTTTGATGGCAACGAATTAAGCCTTGTCCGAAAATCATTAAGCTTCTAGTAAGAATGTTTGCCCCCTCAACGGTAATAGCGACCGGAGCTCCAGTATAGACGTTAGCCACATAGTTTCTTTTGCCTTGCATAACTGCCCTTCCACCATGAACATCCATGGCATCAATTGAGGACTGTTGAAGTAGCTGGGTATTTCGATATTTAACAATTGCAGAGATGATTGAAGGTCTATGCCCAGCATCAAGAGCCCATGTTGATAGGTTAATGTTTGCAGTCGCTCTGTATGCGTTGGTCGCTAGCGTTGCTAGTTTCTCTTGAATACCTTCCATACTTGCTATCGATATACCAAACTGCTCACGGGTTTGCGAATAGGTACTTGTGGTCAAAAGCATTGCTTGTGTTGCAGATGCGCCTGTGACCGGCAAAGAAATACCTCTGCCAACACTTAAACTCTCCATCAACATTCTCCAGCCATTCCCAATCATCTTTTCACCACCAATAATCCAGTCCATTGGTATGAAAACATCTTTACCATAAATAGGGCCATTTTGAAAAGGCTCACCAACTGGAAGATGACGAGTACCTATGCTGACACCCTGAGTCTCTCGAGGTATCAGTGCACAAGTAATACCTAAATCCTTTTTTTCATAAAGAGGGTGATCTTTGGGCAATAAATTATCTGGGTCGTAAGCCTTAAAAGCCAAACCGATTACTGTGGCAATAGGGGCTAGTGTAATATAGCGCTTTTCCCAATTGAGTCTCAGCCCTAGTACCTTCTCACCCTCATAGTCTCCATAACAAACAATACCATTGTCTTCAAGTGACCCAGCATCAGAACCAGCAACAGTCGAGGTTAGGCCAAAGCAAGGAATCTCTTTACCTTTTGACAAGCGAGGTAAGTAATGTTGTTTTTGTTTTTCAGTGCCGTATTTAAGAAGCAGCTCTCCAGGACCTAATGAATTTGGAACCATAACGGCAATACCTAAAAATTGTGAAGCTGAGGAAAGTTTGCCTACAATTGTTGCATGTGCAAAGTGTGAGAATCCTAAACCATTGAATTCTTTTGGGATAATAATGCCAAGAAAACCATTATCGAAAATATAACGCCAGACCTCCTCTGGCAGATCTTGTTTAGCCACTATTTCATAAGAATCAATCATAGAACAAAGTGTATTAACTTCATTGTCAACAAAGCTTTGCTCCTCTTCTGTTAGTTCTGTGGCCTCAAGTTCTGATAACTCTTTCCAATTCGGATTACCTTGAAATAATTCCGCATCCCACCAAACGCTTCCTGCTTCGAGTGCAATTCTCTCTGTCAAACCGATTGGGGGCAGTGCCTTGCGCATAGCATTAAACAAAGGCTTAGTAAATATTGATAATCTGATTCTAGTAACGACAAATATTCCTAATAAAAGCAGTATAACTAATACAATCTGTGCACCCAAATGACCAGCTATAACGGCACCAGGATATGCCAACGCGGTAGCCAGCAACCATACCTGCCATAGTTTTAATTTTGCTTTTACCAATACAAGTAAAAGCAAAACAAAGATCAATACAAACGAAAGAAGCAAATATTGAAATATATTTTCTAACATACTAACCTTTAAAAAATTCTAAATATGTTATGTAACCTACTATAGTTATCCATATAAGACCTACTTGATCTTTAATATTTTTAATATCTTTTTCCATAGCTCTCCTTTATATATTTTTTGTATATGTGTTTCAAATGCTTAATAAGTATAGTGACAAAAATAGAAAATTAGTTATCATAATATAATAAAATATTGATACTTTATTACAATTAACAAAATTTTAATTGCATGAACATACATAGCATTGCTTGGAGATCAATTCTAAGACTTCAACAAATTTATCCCAAAGAGGTTGGTGAAATTTGCAGCAGAATAGGTTTACCTGAAAAATTGTTATTGAATCAAAATTTAACACTTCCTATTGAGATGTTTTTAAATTTTTTTATTCAAGCTGAGTCTGTTTTTGATGACGAACTGATCTCGATTAATTATTCAAGAATGGCACAAATAAGACCGAACTATGCTGAATTATTAGGCTTAATATTTGTTTATTCAAGACACCTGAAAGAAAGTTTTAAATTACTCCAAACATATATTAATATAGAGCTTGAGGGCATCAACGTTTTAGTCACCAAACATCAGGACATTGTAAAAATTCAATTCATTGCAGACCCGGTAATTGAGCACACAAGTCTATATGAAAACTTATGTCTATCAATGCTTGCTGGCTTTATCAGGTCTAAAAGATATGCAATAAAACATATTACTACTAAAATACAGCCAAGAAATAAACCCATGAATGAAAAATCAGTTTTTAATTGTCCAATTAATTTCAGTGGCACTGAAACCTCCATTGTAATTAGCCATAATACTTTTATGAAAAAAAACAATATTTCTAATCCAAATTTAGTTGCTTTTTTATCTTCAATTGCTCAGGAAAAGTTACAGCAGAAGCAAGCCCAAAGCAATATGATTGATAAGGTGGAAACTCTATTATGTAATTATGAAAATAACTACAACAATATTAACATTGAAGGAATATCTAGTCAGCTGGGCATGAGTGTTAACTCGTTTCGAAATCAGTTATCAAAAAATAAAACTAATTTTCGTCAAACATTTAATCAACATAAATTAAAAAGAGCGAAACAGATGTTAAAGGAAGGGCAGTCTGTTAAAGTTATCTCTTACTTGCTAGGCTACGCAGAGCCATCTTCATTTATCCGCTGGTTCATTAGTCAAACAAACTTAACACCGACTACCTTCAAGAAAGATTTACAGGGCTAGGTTTATTTATGACAATTTGTCTTTAATAAGACGAGAAATCAGACCCATATCAGCTTTACCATCTAGCTGACCCTTGAGCATGCCCATAAGTTTACCCATGTCTTTCATAGAATCTGCACCAGAATCGGTTATTGCCTTGTCCACAGCTGATACAACCTCTTCATCACTCAGTTGCTCCGGCATGTAACTATTAATGATAACCAGCTCAGCCTCTTCTACCTCAACTAAGTCAGTTCGACCAGCGTCAGAGAACTGAGATATGGAATCTTTGCGTTGTTTGACCATTTTTTGAATAACTGCCATCACTTGTGCATCATCTAACTCGATGCGATCATCAACTTCTTTTTGTTTGATTGCCCCAAGAATCATACGTACTGCTTTGAGGGCTTGTTTGTCTTTCGCTTTCATTGCCAACTTCATATCGTCGGTAATGCGTTTTTTTAGCTGAGACATATTGCGTTTTTATTTTGTACCAAGAGAGATCTCTTAATACATACGTTTGCGATGAATACGGTTTTTTGCCATTTCTTTGTGTGTTCTTTTAACAGCTGCAGCCTTTTTACGTTTATTAACCCAAGTAGGCTTTTCAAAAAACTCTTTTTTTCTAACATCTGTGATAACACCGGCTCTATCACACAAACGTCGGAAACGACGTAGTGCAATATCAAATGGCTCATTATCTCTTACTTTAATTGTTGGCATATAATAATAATTCCTTTAAGATTCTTCTTGTGTTTCTTCTTGTGGAGTTTCTGTAATAGTTTGTTCATCACTCTCAAAGTCAACCAATTGCACTATAGCCATTGGGGCTTTATCACCTGTGCGAAAGCCCGCCTTAAGAATGCGAACATAGCCACCAGGACGATCTTTATAAAATGGACCCAATTCGGTAAATAACTTCGCAACCATTGCATCATCACGTAACTTTGAGAATACATGACGACGGTTAGCGACACTGTCTGACTTTGACTTAGTAATTAATGGCTCAACTACACGACGAAGTTCCTTCGCTTTCGGCAAAGTTGTTTTAATAACTTCATGCAAGAATAGTGAATTAGCCATATTCTGAAACATCGCTTGTCTATGTGACGAATTACGGTTAAGTTGTCTACCTGACTTTCTGTGTCTCATGATTTGTCCTTATTCACTCATTAGATCAACTGGCGGCCAGTTTTCTATTTCTGTACCGAGTTCAAGATTTTTTTCAGTGAGGACTTCTTTAATTTCATTAAGCGACTTTCGACCCAAGTTTGGTGTTCTTAATAAGTCCTGCTCTGATTTTTGAATCAGATCACCAATGTAGTATATTTGTTCTGCTTTTAAACAATTAGCAGAACGAACTGTCAATTCTAGCTCATCAACAGCTGACAAATACATCGGAGGGAAATCGTCAGAAGTTGGTTGCGGCTCTTCTTCAACTACCGGCTCAAGCTCGACAAATGAGGAGAGTTGATCTTGTAGTATTGTTGCTGCTCGCTTCACTGCTTCTTCAGCGTCAACCGAACCGTTTGTTTCGATAACAATATTAAGCCTATCTAGATTTACTTTTTGTTCAACACGTGCAGATTCAACTGTAAAATTGACACGTTTGATTGGTGAGAAGCTTGCGTCCAACTGAATACTACCAATAGTTTCTGAATCAACAGTTCGAGAAACAGCAACATCATATCCAACTCCTGTTCCAATTGTTAGTGTCATTCTAATTTTGCCACCTTCATTAATAGTCGCGATAACTTTCTCTGGGTTAAACACTGATACATCTGTACCATTGGATTCAATATCTGCAACAGTTAGTTGACAAGGACCTTCTTTATCGATGACTACGGTTGCAGTTTCACTCGCATTAAGGCCTACAGAAGCCTCTTTAAGATTAAGAAGGATATCGAGTACATCTTCTTGGACGCCCTCAATGGTTGAAAATTCATGCATTACACCATCAATTGAAACTTCAGTAATTGCTGAACCAACCATGGAAGACAATAAAGTCCTCCTTAGTGAATTTCCCAATGTATGTCCAAAACCACGTTCAAATGGCTCTAGAACAACTCGATACTCGTTTGTAGACAATTCAACTGAATCGACTAGTTTTGGTTTTAGAAAATCTCTTGCACTTCCTTGCATATTTAATTCCTATTTAGAATACAATTCAACGATTAAATGTTCAGAAATATCAGCTGACAACTCATCACGAGAAGGCACATTTTTGAATATACCTTTCAATAACTTGTTATCAACATCAACCCATTCAGCTAGTCCATTCTGTCCTGAAATCTCAACTGCTAGTTGAATTCGGTTTTGTTTTTTAGCTTTCTCTCTTACAGAAATTTCATCATTTGCACTTACTTGGTAAGAAGGTATGTTGACAACCTTGCCGTTCACTACGATTGATTTATGAGTAACCAGTTGCCTTGCCTCTGAACGAGTCGAAGCGAACCCCATACGGTAAACCACGTTATCAAGGCGACACTCAAGAAGCGATAATAAGTTCTCACCTGTTGATCCTTTTTTAGAGCTGGCTTTTTTGTAATAT
The DNA here is from genome assembly GCA_028345955.1 of Candidatus Thioglobus sp. GTDB lineage: Bacteria > Pseudomonadota > Gammaproteobacteria > PS1 > Pseudothioglobaceae > Pseudothioglobus. Next base: position 6,628 of record JAOMEO010000003.1, on the reverse strand, counting down.
AGTCGAAACTGTTTCTCCAAAATACCATACATGCGTCTAACTTTCTGCTTTTCACGCAACTGTAAACCATAATCACTACCTTTTTGACGACGAGCATTAACACCATGCACACCAGGCAACTGTGATAATTTACACTTTGAATCAATCGACCTAATGCCACTCTTAAGCTCTAAGTCAGTGCCTTCACGACGTGCTAATTTGCATGTAGGACCCGTATATCTTGCCATAATTTACCCTTTATACTCTTCGTTTTTTAGATGGACGACAGCCATTGTGTGGAATTGGCGTCACATCGGTTATTGATTGGATTTTTAAGCCCTGTGCATTTAGGCCACGGATAGCCGAATCTCTTCCTGGACCAGGTCCCTTGACTCGAACATCAAGATTTTTTATACCAAAAGCTTGCGCTTTCTCTCCACAGTTTCCTGCAGCAACTTGTGCTGCAAAAGGTGTGGATTTTCTCGAACCTCTAAAACCTGCACCACCTGAAGTAGACCAACATAAAGTATTTCCATGACGATCAGTAATCATAACAATGGTATTATTAAATGTTGCATGAATATGTGCAATGCCATCTGAAACAATTTTCTTAGACTTTTTCTTAGCTGATTGTTCGTTTGCCATAATCCTATGCGCCAATTATTTAATCAAACGACGAGGACCCTTTCGAGTCCTGGCGTTAGTTTTTGTTCTTTGACCACGCAAAGGAAGTGACTTTCTATGACGAATACCTCTATAGCAACCTAAATCTCTAAGACGTTTAATATTCATTGAAACTTCACGTCTTAAGTCACCTTCTACTTCATAATTAGAGACAGCGACACGAATAGATTCCAGCTGATCTTCAGTTAATTCAGAGACCTTTGTACTAGGCTCTAGTTTTACTATTTCACAAATTAATTTTGATCGGGTTTGTCCGATACCAAAAATTGATTGCAAAGCAATAACAATGTGCTTATCTGTTGGAATATTTATCCCTGCAATTCGTGCCATAGATTCTACCTATACCTTAACAAATACTAAGTACGGGTGAGTATTTTCACCCAGTATTTTATAGTTGAAAAATCGTGCAATTTTACTTTGTAAATATATACCTGTCAATGTCATCATCCTTGTCTTTGCTTGTGACGAGGGTCTTTACAAATGACACGAATCACTCCATGTCGCTTAATAATTTTACAATTTTTGCATATTTTTTTAATAGACGCTCTTACTTTCATAACTAACCCCTACTTTAAGTTTGCCTTTCTCATCAAACCTTCATACTGATTTGACATCATATGAGATTGTGCTTGAGCGATAAAATCCATCACTACAACTACAATAATTAGAAGACTGGTACCACCAAAATAGAATGGCACATTCCAATACAAAATTAAAAATTCAGGCAATAAACAAACTGAAGTAATATAGATTGCACCAACTGCTGTTAGTCTTGAGGTGACACTGTCAATATAATCCGCTGAGTGCTGACCTGGCCTTATTCCTGGAATAAAACCACCTGACTTTCGTAAATTGTCGGCTGTGTCTTTTGCATTAAATGTAAGTGCTGTATAGAAAAAAGTAAAAAACACAATCGCTGAAGCATAAAACATAATATACAGTGGTTGTCCAGGCGATATACTTGAAGTGATATTTGCCAACCAACCCAAACCCTCTGTTTGTGAAAACCATCCACCCAATGTTGCTGGAAAAAGAATAATACTTGAGGCAAAAATTGGCGGAATAACACCTGCCATGTTGATTTTAAGAGGAAGATAGGAACTTTGACCTCCGACCATTTTGCGTCCTTGTTGTCGCTTAGCATAATTCACAGTTATTCGTCTCTGACCTCTTTCCATAAAAACAACAAAGCCCATCACTAGAGCTGCCATAATCAAGATTAACACAACAGCAAAAACACTTAATTCACCAGTACCTACCATACTAAGCGTATTACCTAGTGAGACAGGCAATCCAGCAACGATACCTGCAAAAATAATCATTGAAATGCCGTTACCAACACCTTTTTCACTGATCTGTTCTCCTAACCACATCAAGAATAGTGTTCCAGTCGTCATTGTTACAACTGTAACAAAGCTAAATGTTAGGCCAGGGTTTGTTACCAGAGCAACTCCAGCTCCTGATTGCGATTGCAATGCTATCGAAATTCCATAAGATTGAAAGACTGCCAAAAACACAGTACCCATACGAGTATATTGAGTAATTTTTCTTCTTCCCCGCTCTCCTTCTTTCTTCAATTGCTCAAAATGAGGTACCACGGAAGTCATAAGTGTCATGATAATTGATGAGGAAATATAAGGCATTATTCCAAGAGTAAATATAGATAAACGTTCTAAAGCCCCTCCTGAGAACATATTAAACATACCCAAAATACCATCTCTGTTGTCTTCCACTAAAGAAGCGAGTGCCGTTTGTGATATAAATGGAATCACAATATGTGTTCCCATTCTAAAAACGATTAACGCACCCAATAAATAAAGGATGCGCTTCATTAAATCTTCACTAAGTCCTAAAGGTGATTGGCTCATTTCATTGCTCGCTTATGGTTCCTTTAACTGCTTCAATAGCCGCTTTTGCACCTTTAGTTGCTTTAATACCTTTCAAGTTAACAGCACGTGTAATTTCACCTGAAAGCATAACTTTGACTCTTTGAATATTTTTAGTAATAAGATTGTTTTTCTTTAAAACATCAATATTAATATCAGTTTCAGTTAACTTATCAAGTTGAGAGAGAGTTACTTGTGAGGTCACTATCGAGATGCGTGAAGTAAATCCCACTTTTGGCAGTCTTCTTTGTAATGGCATCTGACCACCTTCAAATCCAATCTTGGTATAACCTCCAGAGCGAGAGCTTTGTCCTTTATGGCCTCGGCCACACGTTTTTCCAATGCCAGAACCTATGCCTCGACCAACACGCTTTCTACCAGATTTTTCGCCCAATGCAGGCTTCAATGTATTAAGATTCATTGCTTACCCCTCCACTTTTAACAAGTAAGACACTTTATTAATCATACCTCTTACTTCTGGCGTATCTTGCAACTCTACTGTATGGTTGATTCGCTTTAAACCAAGACCAGTGACCGTAGCGCGATGTGCAGGAAGACGACCATAAAAACTTTTAATTAAAGTCACACTTAGGGTTAATTTTTTAGTAACAACTTTCTTTGCAGGCGCTTTTTTTACTGCAACTTCTTTGGTTGATACTTTTTTAGTAACAACTTTCTTTGCAGGCGCTTTTTTTACTACAACTTCTTTGGTTGATGATTTTTTAGAAACAACTTTTTTTGATTCTGCTTTTTTTTCTATTTTCTCTTCAGCCATTATACTTCCCCAGTTATTTCTTCAACGGTTTTGCCTCTCTTTGCTGCAACAGTTTGTGGTGATGACATTTTTGTTAAACCATCAATAGTTGCTCTAACAACACTTATTGGATTACGTGTACCGTTACATTTTGCCAAAATATTATGAACACCTACAGCTTCTAAAACGCTTCTCATTGGTCCACCAGCAATTACACCAGTACCTTCAGAGGCAGGTTGTAGATAAACCTTTGCCGCACCGACACATGAAGTAATTGGATAATGAAGTGTGCCATTAACTAATGGCACTAATTTCATTGATCTTTTTGCTTTATCCATCGCTTTTTGAATAGCTATAGGAACTTCACGGGCTTTACCAGTGCCGTAACCGACCTTACCGTTACCGTCACCGACAACCACTAAAGCAGAAAAACCAAAAATTCGACCACCTTTAACTACTTTAACAACACGACGAATATTGACCAATTTTTCAATGAATTCATTTTCATCTTTGTAATTGTTTTTTTTATTTTCAGCCATTCTTTTTTTATTTTCAGCCATTCTTTAAACCTTTATAAACTCGTAATTAAAAATCCAAACCGCCTTCTCTTGCAGCTTCTGCAAGTGCCTTGACTCGACCATGGTACTTAAAACCAGAACGATCAAATGCGACCTTAGATACTTTAGCCTTTTTGGCAGCTTTTGCTATCAAATTACCCACTTTCGCAGCCGCCTCAACATTACCACCATTTTTAATTTTGGCAGACATGCTCGAGGCTGAAGCCAGTGTTTTAGTGCCACAGCTACTAATTATCTGAGCATAAATATGCTGGGATGATTTGTAGACACACAAACGCTCTACACTTCTTTCAGCATGCTTTGCTCTAAATTTTGTTGCCCTTCTTGTACGGGCTTGTTTTTTTGCAAATTTCATCAACCTACCTTTCAAATCTATGCTTTCTTTTTAGCGTCTTTACGGACAACTTGTTCATCAGTGTAACGAACTCCTTTGCCTTTATATGGTTCAGGTGGACGAAATGCTCTAATTTCAGCAGCCGCTTGCCCTACTTTTTGTTTATCGATTCCTTTCACTAAAACTTCTTTCTGCGAAGGTGTTTCAACACTAACACCCTCTGGCAAATCGTAATTTACTGGATGAGAAAAACCTAATTTTAAGCTTAAGACCTTACCTCTTACTTCCGCACGATAACCGACACCAATCAAAGTTAATTTTTTCTCCCATCCCTCTGTTACACCTTTAATTAAATTAAATGTATTTGCCCTTGCTGTTCCCGCTTGAGCCCAGGCGCTTTTTTCTTCTTTCTGACTGATCTTTACCGGCGAAAAAGTCAACACATTATCAGTATTTTTAATAGTGACTGACGAATGAACATTCATAGTCATTTCACCCAACTTTCCCTTAACAGTTAAAACTTCCCCAGACTGTGACACTTCTACACTATCTGGTATTGTAATTGGTGATTTTGCAATTCTAGACATCTTAAATCTCCATTATTAAGAAACACTGCACAAAACTTCCCCACCAATATTTTGTGCTTTGGCAGCTTGTCCTGTCATAACACCTTTTGGTGTTGAAACAATGACAATACCTAGACCGTTAAGTACGCTTGGCATATTATCTTTACTAGCATAAAGTCTCATACTAGGCTTAGAAATTCTTTCTAATGACTCAATGACGGGTTTGTTGTCGTAATACTTTAATTTAATTGTTAATGTTTTATTTGCAACATTATCACCATCAATTTTAAAAGAAGTAATGTAACCTTCATCCTGCATAACACTAGCAATGGCAGACTTTAAATTTGAGGTAGGAATACTTACTTGCGCCTTATTCACTGCCTGCGCATTCCTAATTCGGGTCAACATATCAGCTATTGGGTCAGACATACTCATCCTATTCTCCTACCAACTTGCTTTAGATAAACCAGGAATTTCACCATTCATGGCACGTTCTCTGAGCTGAGACTTAGCTAAGCCAAATTTACGATAAAAGCCATGTGGACGACCAGAGAGGCCACAGCGATTACGTTGACGAACCGGTGAAGCATCTCTTGGTAATGACTGTAATTTAATCATTGCCTGGAAACGGTCTTCATCAGAAGTATGAATACTTTTAATAATTTTCTTTAACTCAAGACGTCTTTCTTTGTACTTTGCGACTAATTTTGCTCGCTTAACGTCTCTATGTATCATAGACTTTTTAGCCATTATGTCATCCTTTAAATGGGAAATTAAACATCGCCAATAATTTCTTAGCATCGTCATCATTCTGTGCATTGGTCGTGATTGCGATATCCATACCACGCACTTTTGTTACTTTTTCAAAATCAATTTCAGGGAATACAATTTGCTCATTAATACCCATATTGTAGTTTCCACGTCCATCAAATGATTTATCACTAAGACCTCGAAAATCTCTGACACGAGGAATAGCAATATTTACTAGACGATCAAGAAATTCATACATTCTTTTTTTTCTTAGCGTTACCTTACAACCAATTACATTACCTTCTCTGAGTTTAAAGCTTGCAACTGATTTTCTCGCCAAGCAAGTTACTGGTTTTTGAGAGGAAATTAAACTCAACTCCTCCAGTGCGCTTTCTAATACTTTTTTGTCGCCAAGTGCACTACCCAGTCCCATATTGATCGTAATTTTTTCAATTTTAGGTACTGACAAAGCGTTACTCACACCTAATTCTTCCTTAAGCTTAGGGATAATCTCATTTTTATATTGTTCTTCTAGTCTAGACACTTCTCACCTATCTTCTATTATGTCAAAGTACGGTTTCACCGTTTGACTTGAAAAATCTTTCTTTTTCCCCTTTATCATTCACTCTAATACCAACACGGTCTGCCTTTTGAGTGGTGGAATTATAAATTGCTATATTAGACACATTTAAAGGCATCTCTTTTTCTTCAATACCACCTTGTATCCCTTCCTGAGGGTTCGGTCGAACATGTTTTTTAACTATATTAAAACCTTCAACAATAAGCTTTGAACCTATCACTTTTGTTACCGTACCAACTGAACCTTTGTCTTTACCAGCGATTATGATAACTTCATCATTCTGTTTAATTTTGTTCATTACAACACCTCTGGCGCAAGTGAAACAATCTTCATAAATTGGGCACTTCTTAACTCACGAGTTACAGGACCAAATATACGTGTGCCAATTGGCTCTAACTTATTACTCAACAATACCACTGCATTGTTATCAAAGCGTATCCGTGAACCATCTTTACGACGAACACCTTGAGCTGTACGAACCACAACTGCATCGTAAACATCACCTTTTTTTACTTTG
>JAOMEO010000029.1 GCA_028345955.1 Candidatus Thioglobus sp. | reverse complement strand
TTGATGCCAGTGGCAAATACGAGATTAAAGGAGCAACGAGTAACACAATCAGCATCAACAGAAGTGCAGCTAATATTGCAGAAAGTGGTGTTCTTGCACCAGCTTCATAGTTAACACCGGTTCGGGTAAAAGAACCTGAAGAAGCATAACTTGAGAAAAAACTGCCAACAATATTAGATACGCCTTGCCCTACAAACTCCTGGCTAGGGTTAATTCTTTGATTAGTTTTGGTAGCAATAGATCGACCAATTGAGGAAGCCTCAATAAGCCCCAAGAGCGCTATAGCAAATGCTTCAGGTGCAAGTGATTTTAATGAACTCAAAGAAAAGTCAGGTGTTGATAAAGGTGGGAAATAAGCTGGCATGACTCCAATGGTCTCTATACTTTCAGTAAAGCTGCTTAAATATAAAGCCAAGAAACCACCAACAAACATTCCAATCAATAAGTTAGGTAATTGAGGTTTTATAAATTTAATGAGAATTGCACTTCCTAATGTACTTAGTCCTACTATAAGTAAGTAAATATTAAACTCTCCAAATCCTGAATAAAGATTAACCCAAGTTTCAATAAAGTTTCCACCTCTAGTTACATCTATGCCCAATATATAGGGTATCTGGCTACTTGCAATCAACAGTGCTGCACCAGCAGTAAAGCCAATAACAACGTTATGAGAAACAAAATTGACTAACACACCAAATTTTGCTAACCCAAAAACCAGTTGATAAACACCAGCTAAAAAAGTCAATGTGAGGACCATTGCAACAAACTCATCACTGCCAGGAACAGCGTACTTACTGACAGCTGCAAATACCACAATTGAAATGGCAGTGGTAGGCCCAGAAATAAGATGGAAAGATGAACCAAATAGTGCTGCAATAATTGGAACGACCATGGCAGTATAAAGGCCATACTCTGGAGGCATACCGGCAATTATCGCAAATGCCACACTTTGCGGCAAAACGATAATAGCCCCCGTTAGTCCAGCAAAAAAATCTGCTTTTATTGTCTCAAATGTGGTTAATTTCAACCAAACCAGAAATGGGAAAAAATTTAATAACTTTCTCATAAATTACTACATTAAATAATGGACGCTGAATTATAACGTAAGCCGACTTTCAATCAAGAGGAACTATGAACCAGAAAGGTAAGATTTGTATACCAATAATATTTAACAAATAAAGGTTAAACTACATTTGTACTGCAACCATATAGACTGCAGTTCCAGCAATAATGCTGAGCAATGCGTTTCTCTTGTATAAATGAAAAACGACAGTCACTAGTATCGCTATAAAAGTATAAACGCCTTCAAATGAGAGATAGTTAACCCCTTTAAGCATGTATATAACAAGAATTGTCATGATCATTGGTGGGGTATTTTTTGCAATAAAATTGATCAATGCTCTTTCTTGACCACGACTAAAAAGCACGAAAGGTGTCAACCTTGTCGCGTAAGTTGCGACTGTCATCACTAGCATTACTAATAATAAATAGCTTATATCAGTCATTTTGCTTCGATTTGATAAATCGTAAAAAAATTATTGTGGTTATTGATAAAACAATCGCCGCCAGAAGCATGTGCTGAAAAAACAATATCAGCGCAATACAGGAAGAGCCAAAAGCCACAACGAATGGCAACGGCTTTCTGACCTTTAGCCATTGCTCAATTAACAAAACAGTAAAGAGCGCAGTAGCAGCAAAATCCATACCCTCGGTATTGAAATTAAGAGAGCTACTTGCCAAAGCACCGATTGAACAACCAAGCACCCAGTAACTTTGAGAAAACAAGGTAATCAAAAAATAATAACGTTCCCTATTAAACTCTTTCGGAACTTTTATTGTTGTCATTAATGCATAAGTTTCATCGGTCAAACCAAAAATTAGATAGAACTTTCTTAAACCCCATGAACCAAAACTATTTAACAGTGCCAATCCATAAAATAAATGACGAGAATTAAGAAAAAAAGTAGAAATTGCGATTTCAAATAAACCTACACCTGCACCTAACATACCCACTGCCATGAATTGCGCCGCACCAGCATAGACACAAATCCCCATCAAGGTTGCGAAATACCAAGGATAACCAAGCTCTTGGAACAAGATTCCAAAAGCAATCCCTAATGGCAGAAAACCAAAAAGAATTGGTAAGGTGGTTTTTATTACGCTACGAATCATTGGCGCAATTATAACTGTAGCTCACTTTAGAATGTAATTAGCAATTATTTCTTCAACTCATATATATGAGTTGAAGTAACCTAAAAAACAAACTATACTACTCCTAAACTCATATTATTGAAAATATGTCTGAATTAGTCCCACCCCATGGAAGTAAAACTCTAAAACCTCTTGCTTTGGAAGGTGATGCCTTAACAACAGAATTAGATAAAGCAAAATCTTTACCCAAAATATCTTGTTCTTCAAGGGAGTTTGGTGACGTAATTATGTTAGGTATTGGAGGATTCACCCCTCTTGATGGCTTTATGACTAAATCAGATTGGAAAAGTATATGTGTCAATATGACCACTTCAAACGGTACTTTCTGGCCAATTCCAATTACTTTATCTACCGATAATGAAGACATAAAAGAAGAAGATGAAGTGGCACTAGTTAACAGTAAAACTGATGAAATTATTGCTACCATGGTTGTCACTGAAAAATACACCATTGATAAAAAATACGAGTGTGAGAGGGTTTATAAAACAACTGAAATGGAACACCCGGGTGTTGTTATGGTCATGGAACAAGGTAAGTACAATCTTGGTGGGCCAATTAAAGTATTGTCAGATGGTGGCTACCCAGAAAAATATGGTGACTTGTACATGACACCAACGAAGACTCGTGATTGTTTTAATGATAAAGGCTGGTCAACTATTGCAGCATTTCAAACTCGTAACCCAATGCACATGTCCCATGAATATTTGGTTAATACGGCACTTGAAACTTGTGACGGTGTAATGATTCACTCTACATTAGGTGAGTTAAAACCAGGCGACATTCCAGCTGAGATTCGCTCTGAAGCAATATCTACTTTAATTGATAATTACTTTGTAGAAAACACAGTATTACAATCTGGCTACCCATTGGATATGCGCTATGCTGGTCCACGTGAAGCCTTATTGCATGCACTATTTAGACAAAACTATGGTTGTTCTCACTTAATAGTTGGGCGTGACCATGCTGGTATTGGTGACTACTATGGTCCGTTTGATGCGCATAATATATTTGATGAGATTGGTGATGCATTATTAACTCAGCCACTCAAGCTCGACTGGTCATTTTGGTGTTATAAGTGTGCCGACATAACGAGTATGGATATTTGTCCACACAACAATGAAGATAGACTATTATTATCAGGTTCAAAATTGCGATATTTGCTTAGTGAAAACTTAGAGGTTCCTGAGAACTTTTCCCGTGTAGAAGTATTGACAATCCTTCGTAAATATTACGCCAGCATTAAAGAGGATGAAAGAGTAAACGTGGAATTAAAAGGTCACTCAGCTAGGTAATAAAATATGAATATAATAATTACTATATTAAATTAAAAAACCAACAAATAATATACAATGATTACTATCAATCCATTTTCCGAACTTTCTGAATTTATACCTTCTATTGCCATGCAAATGTATGTCATCGCGATGGTGATCTTGGTAGCAGGGGGAACGATACTTGATATGGCTCATAAGCAAAGTGCCAAGTTCTTCTTCAGAAATTCAGAAAAGGCAAAAAAGTTAGCTACTAATCCAGTTAGTGCTGGAGAAAAAGCCTCAATTGCCCTAAAAACTGTAGTTGAAGATGTTTTAACCTCTGGTGAATTCTGCAACACAAAGAGAAGAATTGCACACCTTCTTACAATGTATGGTTTCGTACTATTTGTCAGCACCACAGCTATTATGATTTTCTGCTATGCTTCAATAACAGCCATTACACCTTCTATTCTGCCACTATTGTGGCATATTGGCGCACTAATGTTGTGTGTTGGTGGTTATTGGTTTTGGTTTTTCATTCGTGTTGACGTTGCTGTAGAAGGAAATCCATGGTATCGAGTGATACGTGCTGATCTTTTTATCCTATCGCTTCTTGCCACTGCCACTTTTGGCCTAATATGGTCCTATTTCCAAGCTTCAGATATATCTGGTTGGGACACCCTGTTTTTTATTTTATTTGTTCTTTCAAGCACTGTGCTATTTGGAGGAGTGCTATGGTCTAAATTTGCACATATGTTTTTCAAGCCAGCAGCGGCTTTTCAAAAAAGAGTTACGGAGGCAGATGGCTCTAGGGAAAATTTACCTGCACCGGCTGATAGACCCGAGCAATTTGGTTTGGGTATTAAGCGGGAAGCACCAAAACACTATTGACAACTTTTAATAATTAATAAATAACGAGGAGAGAAAATAAGATGCCAACTTTTGTATACATGACACGTTGTGATGGCTGTGGACACTGTGTTGATATCTGTCCGTCTGATATTATGCACATCGATAAAACCATCAGACGAGCAGTGAATATTGAACCTAACATGTGTTGGGAGTGCTATTCATGCGTGAAGGCTTGTCCACAAAATGCAATTGATGTTCGTGGATATGCTGATTTTGCTCCTCTCGGTCATAGCGTACGGGTACTTCGAGAGGAAGAGAAAGGCACAATATCGTGGAAGATTAAGTTCCGAGATGGTCGAGAGAAAAACTTCCTTTCTCCAATTACCACTCAGCCATGGGGAGAGAAAATTCCAAAACTTGGAGAGTTAGAGTTACCTGATAAAGAGGCACTCGATTCACAATTACTTTGTTTTGAACCAGATGCTCTGAACATTGATACAGGTCTACCAGTACTGAAAAAAGAACAGCTCAAAGAAGGAGTGTATTACTAGTGGGTAAGATTAAAACAGTTTGGGAAGACTGCGATATTCTCGTTGTTGGTGGTGGTATGGCAGGCACTGGAGCAGCATATGAGGCCAGATATTGGGGTCGAGATATGAAAATTGTTTGTGCTGAAAAAGCCAACATTGATCGCAGTGGTGCAGTAGCTCAAGGGCTCTACGCAATTAACTGCTATATGGGAATGCAGTGGGATGAAAATCAGCCTGAGGACCATGTACGTTATGCTCGTAACGACTTAATGGGTTTAGTTCGTGAAGATCTTGCTTTTGATATGGCACGTCATGTGGATTCTGCTGTCCATAAGTTTGAAGAGTGGGGTCTTCCGATTATGCGAAATGAAAAAACTGGTCATTACCAGCGTGAGGGTAAATGGCAAATTATGATTCACGGTGAGAGCTATAAGCCGATCGTTGCTGAGGCAGCTCGTAAATCTGCCGACAAAATATATAATCGAATTATGGTGACCCACCTTCTGATGGACGAAAGCAAAGATAATCGAGTGGGTGGTGCGGTAGGCTTCAACTGTCGTACTGGCGCCTACCATGTCTTCCGTGCAAAGGCTGTTATTGTTGCTGCTGGTGGAGCTTCACATATTTTCAAACCAAGATCTGTAGGTGAAGGAATGGGCAGAACTTGGTATGCACCTTGGAGTAGTGGTTCAGCCTATGCATTACCAATTGCTGTTGGTGCAAAAATGACTCAAATGGAAAACCGTATCGTTCTAACAAGATTTAAGGATGGTTATGGACCAGTTGGTGCCTACTTCTTGCATCTCAAAACTTATACTCAAAATACCTATGGAGAAGAATACGAATCAAAATGGTATGATCACACCAAGGCTATGGTAGGAGAGTATATCGATCACACACCAACACCAACATGTTTACGTAACCATGCTTTCATCGAGGAAGTTAAAGCTGGAAGAGGTCCAATTCATATGGTAACCATGGAAGCTTTCCAGGACCCCCATCTAGAAGAAGTTGGATGGGAAAACTTCCTTGGGATGACTATTGGACAAGCAGTTGTTTGGGCATCTCAAGACATTGACCCTAAATATGTAAACCCTGAACTGACTACATCTGAGCCTTATGTTATGGGCTCCCATGCAACCTGTTCCGGTGCGTGGGTAAGTGGTCCAGAAGATATTTCACCACCCGAATATTTTTGGGGATATAACCGAATGTTGACAGTTGATGGACTCTTTGGAGCAGGAGATACGGTTGGAGGTACTGCTCACAAATTCTCTTCAGGTTCCTTTACAGAAGGTCGAATTGCGGCAAAAGCAGCAGTCAAATATATACTAGACCTGGGAGAGGAAAAGATAGAAGTCAACAACAAGCAGTGTGAAGACCTTAAAGAGATCATATACAAACCTTTGGAAAACTATACTGTGGGCCGTAACGAGATTACAGCGGGAACAGTCTCACCAAGCTACCTCTTGCCTATTCAGGGCCTTCAACGGCTTGAAAAAATTATGGATGAATATGTTGGCGGTATTAGTGTTAACTATATGACGAACGGAAATATGCTCAAACGTGGAATCGAATTGCTAGGTACACTTCAAGAAGATCTCGAACATATTGGAGCTGAAGATTTACACCAGCTTATGAGAGCATGGGAGTTAAAGCATCGTACCATTACCTCAGAGTGCGTGGCACAACACACACTATTTCGTGAAGAAACGCGTTGGCCAGGATATTACTATAGGGGCGATCATATGAAGTTGGACGATGATAATTGGCACTGCCTAACCGTTTCTCGTCGGGACCCTGAAACTGGTGAATGGACTATGGAAAAAGCACCGCTTTATCATATCGTTGATGAAAAAGAAGACGATAATTAAGTTCAAAATAATGGCTTTTTTAAGTGAGTACGTTAAATGAATCTTCTTGAGAAAACAGACGAAGAAATATTAGAAATTGCTGACCCCTTATGGGACGAACTTGTTGAGTCCTCTAATAAGAAGGATTACCTTGGCTTTATAAAACATTTTTCTAAGGCCATGATTTTGGCAGCAAGTGAGGTAGAAATTGGTAAACAGTGGTCAAGCAACGAAATGTTAACTAGCTTGACTCATGAAAGAGAGTTTTTTGGCTGCTTGAGAAGAAACAACCACGTAACAATTCTTTACAAACAGACTAGCGATGTAGTTTCAGGGGAATTTTTGGGTCGCCTAGTGTTAGGTATTGAAGACGATGAAGTTAAAATCTTTGGTGCAACAATTTTCTAACATCTATTGATTAAAAAGTTTCTATAAGTTTCATCTAATGTAAAGCTACTAACCGATCCAATGATTTAAGTAGCTTGATTAATCAAAAATATATGACTCTATATTCCAATCATTTTGATTTGTAATAGTCAAAGTCAGACACTTTGCTCCATCATAATTTCGAGTGTTACCTGCCGCTCCAGGATTTATTACCCAGGGTATTTTCTTCCTATCTATTACCTGCTTATGAGTGTGGCCATAAATAATAGCTTTTGCTTCTGGGTATGCTCGCCTCAACGAATCATGACATGGTTTTTCGTGACCATGCTTATGTCCATGCTCAACAACAATCTTTCCACCTGGTAGTTCCAGTACTTCTATATCCTCAAGGCTAGTCAAATGTGCATCATTGTTGCCTTTCACAGCAATAATACTTTGTTTCGGGTTGAGCTTTTGTAAAACTTTTATATCAACTATATCACCTGCATGAAGTGCAAAATCGCATTTATTTATTAGCTTTACAATTTGTGGGTGAACTGATCCGTGTGTATCAGAAAGAATGCCTATTTTTATCATACCTACTGTAAGGACTTGAGCCTTAAACGCAACGCATTGAGTTTAATAAAACCTTCTGCATCTTTTTGATTATAAGCACCTTGATCATCTTCAAATGTTGCTATCTTCTCACTAAATAAACTATTATCAGATTTACGACCGACAACAGACACATTTCCTTTGTAAAGTTTAACCCTAACAATACCACTAACATTTTCCTGACTAGCATCAATCGCTGCTTGCATCATCTCACGCTCTGGAGCAAACCAGAAGCCGTTATATACAAGCTTGGCATACTTTGGCATAAGTTCGTCCTTTAAGTGTGCCGCCTCTCGATCCAAAGTAAGAGATTCAATAGCACGATGAGCTTTCAACATAACCGTCCCTGCTGGAGTCTCATAACAGCCTCTAGATTTCATACCAACAAAGCGATTTTCAACGAGGTCTAAGCGACCCACGCCATTAGCACCAGCAAGACTATTTAAATCTTCCATCACTTCTGCAGGGGTTTTAGTTTCTCCGTTAATGGCAACGATGTCACCCTTTTCGTATGTAATTTCAACATACTCAGCCTTATCAGGAGCTTTTTCTGGTGACACAGTCCAGCGCCACATATTATCTTCAGCCTCCTGCCATGGATCCTCCAAAATATCACCTTCGTAAGAGATATGCAAAAGGTTAGCGTCCATAGAATACGGCGACTTTTTGGACTGTTTCTGGTAATCGATTTCGATATTATGCTCTTCAGCATACTTCATTAAACTTTCACGAGAAGACAAATCCCACTCACGCCATGGTGCAATCACCTTAATATTAGCATTAATGGCATAGGCATTAAGTTCAAATCTAACTTGGTCGTTGCCTTTGCCGGTAGCGCCATGAGAGATAGCGTCAGCACCAACTTTCTCGGCTATCTCAACCAACCGCTTTGCAATGAGAGGTCGAGCAATTGATGTCCCTAATAAATACTCACCCTCGTAAACCGCATTAGCACGGAACATTGGAAAAACAAAATCACGAGCAAACTCTTCACGCAAATCCTCGATATAAATTTCCTTGATACCCATCGCCTCAGCTTTAGCACGAGCTGGCTCAACCTCTTCACCCTGACCAATATCCGCAGTAAATGTTACAACTTCACAATTGTAAGTTTCTTGTAGCCATTTTGCGATAATACTAGTGTCCAATCCACCCGAGTAGGCCAATACAACTTTATTCATTCTTTATCCACGTAATTAAATACTTTCTCGTAAAGCACACTGCCATCGGTAGTAAGTACTTCCACTCTCCATTCACCTACCCAAGTATGCCAAAAGTTTTTTGATGACCATACACGCCATCGCGGGCCATTAATATTAAAACTAACATCAGCCATGACTCTACCTTGGTAAATCCAACGATGAGTAATACGCTCACCACTGAGGTTACGGATATTGGTAAAAAAGTAGATTTTACCCAAAGAATTATCGCCCTCTTCAACAATATTAATTGGTACTCTGTCCTCGATATCTAAAGCAAAAACCGCATTAGATATATTTTCATGTGGCCATTCATCAGATAAAACAGTGAGTGAAAGAAATAATCCACAAATTAATATGATGATTTTATTCATTTAATCCACCCAAGTTATCACATGCTCAAACAATTGATCTTTTGAAACTTCATTATCTCTATAAGTACGACCTCGCACTGAAATGCCAGCCAAATGAACACTATTTCTATCACCACTAATTAAGTGGTGCCAATCTTGTAAATCTTTACCTTCGTATATTAATCGATATGCACAGGTGCTGGGCAACCAATTAAATTTTTCTCCCCAATTGGGCTTAATAATTAAACAATCAGGCACATAACTTTGACGATCTTCATAGTGTTGACAAGCACTATCTTCTTCATCCAAGCAATGACAAGCAACATCTGTAAAGTAAATATCACCAGAATCTTTATTTTTTAGCTTATACAGACAGCAGCGCCCACAGCCATCACAGAGTGATTCCCATTCATCAGTAGTCATTTGTGATAACGTCTTAGATTGCCAGAAAGGTTTTTCTTGAGCTTTCAATGTCTGCTATGTAAATTATTATTTAACACTGCTAAAACTAATTATAAACCTATTATGGCAAATAATCTCTCAATTCCAATCGCAACACCAGAGCAGGAAGGCAACTCCTCTTTCACTTAGGCGCATGAATTAACCTAAGCGCGACCTGAGTACTCGTTGGTACGAGTATCAACTTTAACTTTGTCTCCAATACTGATGAATAAAGGAACCTGGACAATAACACCTGTACTCAACGTTGCTGGCTTACCTCCAGTTCCTGCGGTATCTCCTTTGAGACCTGGGTCAGTATCAGCCACCTCCAAAATTACATGATTTGGGGGTGTTACAGAAATTGGATTATTGTTCCATAGAGTCACAATACAATTGTCCTGTTCAACTAAGTAATTAATTACATTCCCCAAAGCCGTCTCTCCCAAGTCAAACTGATCAAAAGAAGATGGATCCATAAAATACCAACTTTCACCATCGTTGTATAAGTACTGCATCTCCAACTCCATCACGTCAGCTCCTTCAAGAGACTCACCAGATTTAAAAGTTTTTTCTAGAGTCTTTCCAGTAATCAGGTCCTTAAACTTTACCCGATAATATGCTTTCCCTTTGCCAGGCTTGAAGAATTCATTATTAATAATTGAGCAAGGGTTGCCATCGAGCATTAATTTCAAACCATTTTTAAACTGACTCGTACTGTAATTCACGTTATTTGATCTAATTTGAGTTGATACACTTCCTGGTTTTCCCCATCTAAATTTTCTAAATATGTGAAATAAAAAAATTGAATTTCATAAGATAAACAAATGAGTCAATAGAACCTAGATGTCATTACAAAAATGATAAAATGCTTCCCCACATATTTTAACCTTTATTTTCCAAAGTTTTAATTTTATTTTTAGCACCACCACTTCCACCACTTATGACTGCGCCTGCATGCCCCATTCTTTTACCTTTTGGAGCTGTCAGTCCTGCAATGTAGGAAATAACTGGTTTGGTAATGTTCGATGAAATATATTCTGCAGCCTCTTCTTCTGCACTTCCGCCAATTTCTCCTACCATTACAATCGATTGAGTTTCTTTGTCGTGTTCAAACAACTCAAGACAATCTATGAAATTCATTCCTTGCACAGGGTCTCCACCGATACCGATACAAGTACTTTGACCTAATCCGGCAAGAGTGGTTTGATGGACAGCCTCATAAGTCAGTGTTCCTGAGCGTGAGACAATGCCAACACTCCCTCTCTGATGAATATTGCCAGGCATAATGCCAAGCTTACACTCGTCTGGAGTTATTACACCAGGACAATTGGGACCAATCAATCTTGATTTACTGCCTTTAATTATGGCCTTGATTTTAATCATATCTTGAACTGGAATACCTTCAGTAATACAAGCAATAACAGGCATTTCTGCTTCGATAGCTTCAACAATCGATGCAAATGCAAATCTGGGTGGTACGTAGATCATCGAGGCGTTAGCACCAACTTCAGCCATAGCCTCCTTGACTGAATTAAAAACAGGCCTATCTAGGTGAGTCTGGCCACCTTTCCCAGGAGTTACTCCACCGACTAATTGAGTACCATATGTAATTGATTGTTGAGAATGAAATGTACCTTGTTTGCCAGTGAATCCTTGACAAATAACTTTAGTTTGTTTGTTAATCAGTACACTCATTTTGCCATCTCCACAACTTGTTTGGCTGCTTGTGTTAAA
>JAOMEO010000028.1 GCA_028345955.1 Candidatus Thioglobus sp. | reverse complement strand
AGAGCCAAGAATTAGAGAAACACTGAATTTTTTACACACTAAATATACAAAGTAAATTGTGAAAATTTGATTTAGACGTTTGTCAAGGTTTAAGGTTTATAGCCTCCATTATTAACATAATCTAGAAGTACATTCTGTGTAAAAGCTGACTCTAGTTCTGCTGCTTTACTAGCAACTGGCTCCTTTAGGTCGCCGTCTGGTATTTCGATTACTTCATTATGCCAATCCGAAATATAAGCGTCAGTATCTGTAGCATCTGCAATGGTAGCTGCAGAATCAACTGCTTCCATAAATCGATCATCTAGCTGAACTTTTTCTACTTCTCTACGACTCTTTTTAATCATGACCTGTGTGGGTATATCGCGCCATTTGATTACGGTCAGTTTCATTGTATCCTCCAAAAAACAAGTCTAACAATAGATTCATTAGATTTCGAGAAATTCTACCATTAAGTAAATAAAGTAATTGCTATAATTTAGGTATATAATGCCGTTTTTTAAGTTGAATTATCCTTGGGGGTGTAATGAAAAATAATGCACAAGTTGTTGTTATTGGTGGAGGTGTTGTAGGTGCTGGAACGCTTTATCATTTGGCAAAAAAAGGATGGACTGATGTTGTGTTACTTGAGCGTAAAGATTTAACTTCGGGTTCAACTTGGCATGCTGCGGGTCTGTTACCTCTATTCAATATGAGTTACTCAGTTGGCAAACTTCATCAATATTCTGTTAATTTTTATCACGAACTTCAAGAAGAAACTGGCATGAATGTGGGCTTTAGTGTGGTTTCAAATATCCGCCTTGCGAATTGCCAAGATCGTATGGATGAGTATAAATATTATGCAGGTGTAGGAAGCACTGTAGGTGTAAACGTAAATTTCTTAACACCCGATGAGCTTAAAGAAATATGGCCTCTATGTAACACTGAAGGTTTGGTTGGAGCCATTCAACACCCTGATGATGGATATATTCAGCCAGCTGATTTGACGCAAGCATTATGTAAAGGAGCAAGAAACCGTGGCGCTGAAATATATGAAAACACTAAGGTTACCTCAATGAAACAGCAAAAAGATCATAGCTGGATAGTTAAAACTGATCAAGGTGATATTGCCTGTGAGCATGTTGTTTCTTGTACAGGTAGTTTTGCTCGAAAAACCGGAGAAATGGTGGGTTTAGATATACCAGTGATTCCTGTTGAACATCAATTTATTGTCACTGAACCTCATCCAGAAATTCTGGAGCGCAAAAAACAAGGTTTACATGAGATGGGAGTATTACGTGAATCTGACGCCGGCTATTACTTGCGCGAGGAGGCGGGAGGTTTGCTGTTGGGGATATATGAAAAAGGTGCACCAGTTTGCTATATAGACGGACCGAGCGATGATTGTCAATATGAGTTATTTAATAGCGAACTTGATCGTTTGATGCCGCATATTGAATTTTGTATGAATCGAGTGCCAGCGTTTGGTGAAGTGGGAATTAAGGATGTCTATAATGGAGCTATTGCCTATACCCCTGATGGAAATCCAATCGTTGGACCTGCACCTGGATTGAAAAACTTTTGGCTCAATGAAGGACATAGTTTTGGTATTACAGCTGCAGGTGGTGCGGGATGGCAGTTGGCAGAATGGATAGTTGATGGTGAACCGACGGTTGACATGATGGGGGTGGACCCTCGTCGTTTTGGACCATATGCCACCCGTGGATACTTAAGAGAGAAAAATGAAGAAGCATATTCAAATGTTTTTACCCCGCACTACCCAGATGAGGAACGAGGTGCCGCGAGACCATTAAAAACAGCTCCTTGCTATGATCGCATGAAGGATTTGGGTGCAGTTTTCGGTTCCGTCTATGGCTGGGAGAGGCCAAACTGGTTTATGCCAAGTGATGATTACGCTCTAAGCGCACAAGACCTCAACCAGTCTGACCCATCTCAAGTGCTGCTTAACAAAAATCACTCTAGTCCTCTAGAGGATGGTCGTATTGTCGAAAAAAACTCTTTTCGACGCTCAAACTATTTTGAACACGTTGGCAATGAATGTAAACATGTTAATAAAAAAGTTGGACTTTTAGATATGTCTGCATTTGCAAAATGTGTGGTTAAAGGCCCGGGTGCAGAAGCATGGCTAGAGTCAATATTTGCGAACAAAATGCCAATGAATATTGGTCGTATTAGTTTGATACACATGTTGTCATTGAATGGCGGAGTGCGCGCAGAATTCACAGCCTATAAAACGGGCCCACAAAGCTATTACTTGGTATCTGCAGGTGCGTTTGAGGCTCATGACCATGATTACTTGTTTAAGCTTTTACCAACTGATGGAAGTGTCAGTATTCAGCGTGTAACAACACAAACTGGCGTATTGGTGTTGGCTGGGCCTAGGTCGCGAGATGTACTTCAAAAGTTGACGGATACTGATTTGTCTAACGATAGTTTTAAATGGTTGTCTGGGAAAAAAATTAATCTAGGGTATGCTACTGCTGAAGCCCTTCGAGTTAACTTTGTTGGTGAATTAGGTTGGGAATTACATCATCCAATTGAGATGCAAAACTACATCTTTGATCAAGTAATGGATGTTGGTGCTGAGTTTGATATCAAGCCATTTGGTATTCGTGCAATGGACAGTATGCGTTTAGAAAAATCTTACCGTTTAATACCAAGAGAGATGTCGATTGAATACTCTGCTTTTGAGTCTGGTCTTGATCGTTTTGTTCGGTTCGATAAAGAAGATGATTTTATTGGTAAAGCTGCATTGGAAGCATGGCAAAAGCGTGGTTCAGATAATGGCTTTGTTACTATGGAAGTTTTAGGTGTTGTTGACGCCGATGCACGCGGCTCTGAAGCCATCTATAAAGATGGTGAAGTTGTTGGAAGAGGAACTTCTGGTGGTTACGGGTGGCGTTGTGCAAAATCATTAGCACTTGGATTGGTAAGGGTTGACTTGGCAGAGATTGGTACTGAACTTGAGATTGAAATATTGGGCAAAAAGTACCAAGCTATAGTTATAGAAGAGTCACCCTTTGATCCAAAACATGAATGTTTAAGATCGTAACATAATAAAATCCCATGACATAAGGTTATTACATGGGATGATAGCTTTCTTTTAGTTAGTCAACTCTTAATAATCTTATTCTTAGAATTTTGGTGAGTATTTTGTATCCAAATATGGTTTAATATTCGAACTTTTTACAAAAGAAACTTATGTCAACAATTGCAAACAAGTCTGACTTACATGAACAAATGGTGACTTGGCGACACCATCTACACCAGCACCCAGAGCTCAGTTTTAAAGAAAAGATGACTAGCGATTTCATTGCATCCGTATTGCAATCTCATGATATTGAGATTCATCGCGGATTAGCTGTCACCGGTATTATTGCAACAGTTCATGGTCAACGAGATGGTAATGTTATTGGTCTTCGCGCCGATATGGATGCCCTCCCAATTCAAGAACTTAATGATTTTAGTTATAAATCGGTTCATGATGGCAAGATGCATGCTTGTGGTCATGATGGCCATTCAACGATGCTTCTTGGGGCTGCAATTTATCTTAAAGAAAATAATGATTTTTCAGGTACAGTACATTTTATCTTTCAACCCGCCGAAGAGGGTGGTGGTGGTGGTCGCGTGATGCTTGAGGAGGGAATATTTGATAAGTTTCCATGTCAAGCGGTATACGGTATGCATAATTTTCCAGGTATAGCCGAGGGGCAATTCGCTGTTCATGAGACAGCAGTGATGGCTGCCAATGAAACACTTAACATAAACATTAAAGGAAAAGGTGGCCATGCCGCTATGCCTGACAAGTGTATTGATCCTGTTGTTGTGGGTGCGCAAATTATTAGTGCCCTTCAAAGCGTTGTTGCTCGAAATGTTGCACCACTTAATTCTGCAGTTGTGAGTATAACGATGGTCAATGCTGGCACTGTTTCTAACGTCGTCCCTGACGATATGCAATTAACTGGCTCATTAAGATACTTCAGTAAACAAGTAGGTGATGAGGTTAAGGAAAAAATAAAGAATATTGTTGAAGGTGTTAGTCAATCCATGGGAGCGAGTGCAACATTTGAATCGGTCCCAAACTACCCTGCAACAATCAACACACCAAAGCATGCTGAGGTTTGTGCTAATGCTGCGGCTATGGTAGTTGGTGAAAATAACGTTCTGAGAAACGAACAGCCAACTATGGGATCTGAAGATTTCGCCTTTTTGTTAAATGCATCAGAGGGTGCCTATATCTGGATTGGCAACGGATTAGTTCCTGAAGATAGCCCTAAAGGTGGCTGTCTGTTGCATAACACAAAATACGACTTTAATGACGAAATACTTCCTATCGGAGCTAGTTACTGGATTCAACTCGTTCAAAACATCCTCCAATAAAATTTTTCTATATCAGCACAATGACTAAAACAGACTACTCAAAGTTTGGCAAAAGATTTTCTAGAGAAAGTGGCATTACCCAGTTGATGGCTGACCTTGGAAAAGCTAATCACAGTAATGATCCAAATACGGTAATGCTAGGAGGTGGTAATCCAGCAATCATTCCAGCCGCGCATGATAAATTTGTAGATGAACTACAAAAACTTATTGCCGGCTCCGGTGTTGATCAAATGATTGGATTTTATGACGGTCCACAAGGGAGCGAGGAGTTTATTAGAGCACTAGTGGCGATGCTTAACGATCACTATGATTGGGCGTTGGATGAGAAAAATATAGCGATTACAAACGGCTCTCAAAGTAGTTTTTTCAGTCTCTTTAATTTGTTTGCAGGAGAAATGTCAAACGGCTCCCATAAAAAAATTCTGTTGCCAATAGTTCCTGAATATATTGGCTATGCAGATCAAGGAATTACAGACGACATGTTTGTCTCGATAAAGCCCAAAATCCAGATGTTGGATGATAAGCAATTTAAATATCAAATCAATTTTGAAGAATTGATTTCTGTTGTGAAATCTAGCAATATAGGTGCAATTTGCATTTCACGACCAACAAATCCAACTGGCAACGTTATTACAGATGATGAGCTCAATCAATTAGATTCAATTGCTCAAGAGTATGGGGTTCCATTGATTATTGATAATGCCTATGGACAACCCTTTCCAGGTGCTATTTATACCCAAGCGTCACTGAAGTGGAATACCAACATTATTTTGTGCATGTCACTATCAAAGCTTGGCCTTCCGGGTCTTAGAACTGGAATCGTTATTGCTAATCATGGGACCATTGAAGCTTTAAGTAGAATAAGTGGAATTATGGCTTTAGCGCCAAGTAGTGTTGGACCTAGCTTGCTCACAAGAATGATTAAGGATCAGGAATTGCTGCGACTTTGTCAAGAGGTTATAAGACCTTACTACGAGGAAAAGGCGACAACGGCAGTCAGTCTTTTTAATACTATACTTGCTGATACAGATGTATATCTTCATAAACTTGAAGGCGCATTTTTTATGTGGCTTTGGTTTCCAAATTTATCAATAACATCCGAACAACTCTACAAAGACCTCAAAGCTGAAGGCGTATACATCATACCTGGGCATGATTTTTTTATTGGATTGGATGATGAATGGAGTCACCAACACCAATGTATAAGAATAAACTATGCAAAAGAAGAAAAGACCCTCACAAAAGGACTTGAAGCTATATGTCGAAACACCAACTGGATAGAGTGGTGAAGATTAATTGATGAGTCATCTTGTGTTTACCAATGCCATTGTAAGAACTCCAGGAAGAAGTATTGTTGAGGGTTTAAGCAATTCAATAACTCTAGGATTACCAAATTATAAACAAGCAATCATTCAGCATCAATCTTATATTGATGCTTTAACAAAATGTGGTTTAGATGTTCTTGTATTGGAACCCTGTGAAGAATATCCTGATTCTACTTTCGTAGAAGATGTTGCACTAATCACTCCAAAATGTGCAATTATCACACGTCCTGGTGCTCCTTCGCGAAGAGGTGAAGTGCATGAGATAGAGTTTGTACTAAAACAAAGATTTAACAACATCGAAGCGATAGAGGAGCCTGGAACTATAGATGGTGGAGATATTATGATGGTTGGGGGTCACTACTATATCGGACTATCAGAGCGGACCAATCTTGAAGGCGCCAAACAAATTATCCAGATTCTAAAAAAATATGGTATGAGCGGATCAACTATTTCCTTAAATAAGGTACTACATTTAAAAACTAGTTTGTCCTACTTAGAGAAAAATAATTTAGTTGTTAGTGGTGAATTTATAAACGATTCTTACTTTGGACACTACAATCCAATAGAAATTCCTGAAAAAGAAAGTTATGCAGCTAATTGTATTTGGGTTAATGAAACAGTAATCATTCCACAAGGGTACCCAACTACAAAGCAAAGAATTACGAATGCAGGCTATCAGGTAATAGAAACAGATGTTTCAGAGTTTAAGAAATTAGATGGTGGATTAAGTTGTCTTTCACTACGATACTAGCAAACATCCGTGATTCTTCATTTGAGATAGATAAAGTTAATTTTTTATGAACAATATTGTACAAAATATCTCTTTAGCTAATTTATCTTTAGCATTTATTCCAGTTTTAGTTGTTATTGCCATAATATGGCGTTGGAATATGGGTTATAAAACGACTATCTACGCGATTTTCAGAATGTTAGTCCAGTTATTATTGATTGGATATGTGCTAACATATATTTTTCAAACCAATAGTAATTACATTGTAATTACAATACTCATTATCATGCTATTAGTAGCCAGTTGGATATCGTTAAGAACAACTTCCTTACCTCGAAAAACATTATTATTGAACGCTGTTTACTCCATAGTTTTAGGTGGAGTTACAGTTCTTCTCTTGATGACTCAAGGTGTTTTGTCATTAAATCCTTGGTATTCACCCAGCTACATGATTCCACTGGGGGGAATGATTTTTGCAAGCTCTATGAACGGTATAAGTCTGGCAGCTGAACGTTTAGAGTCAGAACTTAAACAAGGTCAGCCATATGAAAAAGCAAAAGTTATTGCACTCCGAACTTCATTGATACCAATAACCAATATGCTACTAGCTGTTGGGCTAGTATCAGTGCCAGGTATGATGACTGGACAAATACTGTCTGGTGTATCACCTTTGATTGCAGTCAGATATCAAATCATGGTGATGTGTATGATATTCGGTTCGACAGGGATATCAGCAGCTGTATTTTTACATTCTGTAAAAGGCTCATTTGCTGAAAATAAAAATCGTTTCGAATAATGTTCTTAGTAAGTCTATTAAATTGATCTTAGACAGGATTAGCCAAAAGCATCTTTTATATCTTCAAATGTCTCTGTTATAGCATGGACATTGGTATAACCCATCTTTTGCAAAGTTAATGCAGCCAATGATGCACGACCACCACCACCACAGTGGGTCAAAATTAAGGTTTCAGAATCTGCACAATATTTGGCAATTTTCATTTCAATTAACCCACGAGAAATATTGATTGATTCTTTGAGTTTAGATTTTTCTGCGTTTTTTACCTCACGTACATCAATAATTACGGGATTTTCTGCATTATCGTAGAGCGTTTTGGCTGAAACTACATCAACACAATCAATCTGAGTTTGGGCTTCAGCTATCAATTCTCCTGCAGTCTTTATCATAATAATATTCCCTATAACATTTTCACTTTAGTGTTTAAAGTGGCGCATGCCTGTAAACACCATAGCAATACTTTGTTCATTGGCCGCTGTAATTATATCTTCGTCACGTATTGAGCCACCTGGATGAATAATTGCCTTAATACCAGCTTTAGCGGCAGCTTCTATGGCGTCACGAAATGGGAAGAATGCATCTGATGCCATAACGGAGTCTTCGACTTTAAGGCCCTCATCTGCGGCCTTAATGCCTGCTATTTTCGCAGAGTAGATTCGCGACATTTGACCAGCTCCTATTCCTATTGTCATTTGATTATTTGCGTAGACAATGGCGTTAGACTTAACACATTTTGCTACTTTCCAAGCAAACAACAAGTCAATCATTTGCGAGTCGGTTGGCTGAGTTTGAGTTACACATTTCAGATCGTTTATGTTTAACTCTCCCAAATCTTTATCCTGAACCAACAAGCCACCAGAGATTCGCTTATAATCCAATGAGGGACTTTGTTTGTCTAGATTTCCACATACAAGGACTCGAATATTTTCTTTGTCGGATAGGGTGCTTTTTGCGTCGTTGCTCAAGCTTGGAGCAATAATTACTTCTACAAATTGTTTCTCAATAATGCTTTTTACAGTTTGTTTGTCGAGTTCACGATTAAAGGCAATAATGCCACCAAATGCTGAGGTTGGGTCAGTTTTGTATGCATCCAAATAGGCTCTAAGGATAGTGTCTCTCGTTGCTACACCGCATGGATTGGCATGTTTAACAATAACACAGCTAGGATCATTAAAATTTCGAACACATTCAAGGGCTGCATCTGCATCAGCTAAGTTGTTAAATGAGAGTTCTTTTCCTTGTATTTGTTTGCTAGAAGAAACTGATGATTCATTTACTTTAGTTTCTTTATAAAGCGCTGCCTTTTGATGTGGGTTTTCACCGTATCGCATAGTTTGTGATTTAACAAACTGTAAATTTAAAGTGTTCGAAAAACCATCATCATCTCGACCCAAGTAGTTTGCAATAGCGCCATCATATTGAGCTGTATGTTCAAAAGCTTTAAGGGCAAGTTTTTTTCTTGTAAATAAGGAAGTATCACCTGATGTAATTAATTCATCGATTACTGATTGATAATCTGCGTTATCAACAACAACTGTTACTGATGCGTGATTTTTTGCACTAGAACGCAACATTGCAGGGCCGCCTATGTCAATGTTTTCAATCGCCTCTTCAATACTACAATCAGGTCTTGCAACAGTTTCTTGGAATGGGTATAAATTAACAACGACGAGATCGATAGGATTAATTTCATTTTCAGACATCACTTTCTCATCTACACCTCTCCGACCCAAAATACCGCCATGTATTTTGGGGTTAAGCGTTTTGACGCGACCAGCTAAGATTTCAGGATAACCTGTGTAATCTGATACTTTTATTACTGGTATGTTGTTCTCTTGAAGTAGTTTTGCGGTTCCACCCGTCGAAAGAATTTCAATACTGAGTGATGCAAGTTTTTGAGCAAATTCAATAATTCCTGATTTATCTGAAACACTAATCAGGGCGCGTTTTATAGACATTTAATATGCTTTAAGATGGTGGAATATAAATGAGATTAATTATAATGTCTTACAGTTTGTAAAGATCCACTTTTTTCTTCAGGGTAGCACGATTAATACCAAGAATTCTTGCAGCTTCACTGTGATTTTGATTAACTTTTTCTAGTACAAATTTTAGCGTAGTGGACTCAGCTTGATTGGTGACCATTTTAAATACACCGTTTGCTTTCTCTCCATTCAAATCCGAGAAGTATTTCTCAAGTTTGTCATTAATACAGTCTTGTAAATCTCTTTGTTTCATAAAGAATATAAAAAGTCTTGAAATTTGAAATATTGTTCAGAGTGATCAGACACTCTATTAATGCTTGGCCAAAAAGCCGTACCTTTTTTTTGGTCAAGGTGTATAGAATACCAAAAAATATGCTTTCTGGATAACTGTGTTCCCATTTTATTGCCATAAAATTCATGAATCTGACGAATATGCTTAAGTATTAAGCATATTTTTTTTTCTAATTTTAGAGGTTGGGAGTTTTTACCCGTGGACAAATATTCATTAATTTGACCAACTATCCATGGATTTCCTTGTGTTGCACGACCTAACATTACACCATCCGCTCCAGTGAAATCTAAAACTTTTTTAGCCTTCTCTTTGCTGTTGATGTCCCCATTTGCAATAACTGGTATTGAGACAAGTTCAACTATCTCTTTTATAGTGTCATATTCGGCGTGACCATTATATTTTTGTGCCCGAGTTCTGCCATGAATTGCCAGCATTTGTATACCAAAATCTTCAGCTATTTTAGATATTGTAGGTGCATTTTTGTTTTCTTCATTCCAGCCAGTACGCATCTTAAGAGTTACCGGAATGTCGACTGCATTTACGACTGATTTGATAATATCTTCAACTAGTTTTTCATTTTTCATTAGTGCAGAACCTGCAGCTTTGTTACAAACTTTTTTGGCAGGACAGCCCATATTGATGTCGATAATATTAGCACCAAATTCTACAGCCTGTCTGGCTGATTCGGCAAGTTCTTTACCTTCAGATCCAGCAATTTGAATACTGATTGGTGACTTTTCTGAACTAAAGTCTAGCCGATGTTTAGATTTATTAGTATTAAGAAGATGTTTTTGAAGTACAACCATTTCAGAGGTTGTCAGGGATGCGCCTTGTTCTCTACACATTATTCTAAATGGTTTATCACTGGTTCCTGCCATTGGTGCAAGTAAGACTTTTGAGTTGAAGTGGTATGGTCCGATGTTCATTAAATCTTAAAGAATTTTTGCTTTCTTTGCGGTTTGTTTCTTGAGTCGTTTTTGTTTGAGTTTAGATAAATGGTCAACAAATAAAATCCCATTCAAATGATCAATCTCATGTTGGATGCATACGGAAAGCATTTCACTAGCTTCAAGTTCAAATGATTCACCGTTCTGATTGAGTGCTTTAACTTTGATGTCATTAGCTCTGACGACAATTTCATAATAATCAGGCACTGAAAGGCAACCTTCTTCACATTGAATTTCGCCTGATTCTTCTATGATTTCAGGGTTAATTAAACAAATTGGTTCGTTGTACTGATCTGAAATATCAATAACAATAATGCGTTGATGAAAATTAACCTGAGTAGCAGCAAGTCCGATTCCAGTCGCCTCATACATAGTTTCAAACATATCCTTAACTTGCTGTTTAATAGTTTTATTGACTCTAACAACTGGCTTAGCAATAGTTCTCAATCTTTTATCAGGGTATTTTAATATGTTTAAAATCATGATTTAATGATAACACTGTTGTGTGCTTTGTCTAGTCCTTTAATGCCTCATTTTTGGTTTAAATGTTATTAAAAGTTTTGGAAGTAAAGTAAGGTTAACTAAAACAGCACTTAGCATAGCAACTGCCATAAATACACCAAAATAAATACTAGGGATAAAGTTCGATAAAACCAATACTAAGAAACCAATCGAGACTGTTATTGCTGTATAAAAGATTGCCAAACCAATTGAGCCATGAGTACGATACATTGATGCTAGATAGTCACTATCTTTGGCAAACTCTACTTGGAATCGGTTAATATAATGAATAGCGTTGTCAATCCCTATTCCTATAGCTATAGCGGCAATCGTTATTGTCATTAAGTCAAGTGGAATATTAGCGAATCCCATGCTACCTAAAATTAAAAGAGAGGGGATTGTGTTGGGGATCACTGCTAATAGAGCCAGACTCGTGGATCTAAAAATAAACAGAAACATTATAAAAATAATCACAAAAACAGTCGAAATAGTTTTTATTTGAGAATCAAACAAACTTTGAAGTAGATTATTGTAGAGAGTAAATGATCCAGTAAAGTTAAAATTCTCAGGGCTGAAGCCGAACTTTTCAACTAGCTCTTTATTGATATCATTTATTAACGCTTTTCTATCAAGTGTTGGGTATGTCTCCTTGATTCGAGCAACAAATCTTAATTGGTCAGTTTCATCAGAGATATGAGGTTTTAGTATTTGAGATTTTGCAAATTCAGGCATTTGATTTTTACCTATCATTAGTAAAAAACCATTAGGAGCATTACCATTATTAGACTCTATTAGTATTTGCATGAAA
>JAOMEO010000027.1 GCA_028345955.1 Candidatus Thioglobus sp. | reverse complement strand
TCAACAAGGCCTTAGGAACAGATTGACCATCAATAACTTCTGGTCGAGTATAGTGAGGAAAATCAAGTAAATTATCTGTAAATGAATCTTTCAACGACACTTCGTTTCCTAAGACACCTGGCAGACGTCGACTGATCGCATCAATTACAACCATTGCTGCGAGCTCGCCTCCACTGATAACATAATCTCCTATTGAAACCTCATAATCAATATCATTTTCAATAATTCTCTCATCGACCCCTTCATATCGACCACAAAGCAATGTTAAAGATTCAAAGGCTGCAAGTTTTTCAACTAATTTCTGATTAAGAGGCTCACCCTGTGGAGATAAATAAACCACCTTAGTATCTGGCTGCTCCTCCTTGATCTTACTGAGACAATCCCTTATAGGTTTCACCTGCATAACCATCCCAGCACCGCCGCCATATAGCTTATCATCGACATTTTTATACTTGTTGGTGCTAAATTCTCTGAGCTGCCATTCCCTGATTGAAATTATTGAATTCTTTAGTCCTCTCGAAATTACACCCTCATCTTTGATTGCTGAGAACATTTCAGGAAAGAGTGTAATGATATCAAATTTCATTTCACTGAAGCTAGACTAGTATTTTGGTTAAAACTTTAGAATAAATTCTACTTAAGTCTTCAAGGTCTTGAACCAAAACAGATTCATTGACTTGGTGAATCGTTGCATTAACTGGACCAAGTTCTACAACCTGAGTGCCTTCTTGCGCTATAAATCTTCCATCTGAAGTTCCGCCAGATGTTGCAAGTTCAGGAGTGATCTCTTTAGTTTCTTTAACTGCACTGATACAAGCAGATACCAATTCACCTTTAGGAGTTAAAAATGGATAGCCAGAATGATACCAATCAACAGAATAATCAAGTTTGTGTAGGTCCAAAATTTCGTGAACCTTGCTTTTGAGTTCTTCTTTTGTTGTTTCTGTTGAGTAACGAATATTAAACATGACTTTGGCTTCTCCAGGGATAACATTTGTCACGCCATCACCAGAATGAATATTGGAAATTTGAAATGAAGTTGCAGGAAAATACTCATTACCATTGTCCCACTCTTGCTTACACAATTCACTCAGCGCTGGAGCAATAAGATGAATTGGGTTTTGAGCTAAATGAGGATAAGCAACATGCCCTTGCTGGCCTTGAACATTTATCTCACCATTTAATGAGCCTCTTCTTCCATTTTTTATAACATCCCCAGTAATATTAGTCGATGAAGGCTCACCAATTAAACAAAAATCGATTTTTTGGTTATTTTCTTTTAGATAATCCATCACTTTTACTGTTCCATTGATAGCAACTCCCTCCTCATCAGATGTAATCAAAAAAGCAATAGTGCCATTATGATTCGGATTTTCTTTAACAAAGTTTTCGGTTGCAGTCACCATAGATGCTAGACCGCCTTTCATATCTGCAGCACCGCGACCAAACAAAAAACCATCCTTGATGGTAGGCTCAAAAGGCGTAGTATTCCAGGCATCTTCATTTCCAGCCGGAACAACGTCTGTGTGCCCTGCAAAAGCAAATAGAGGGCCACTATTTCCACGTGTAGCCCAGAAATTATCAACATCTCCAAATTTCAGCGGATGTATTTCAAACCCAATTTTTTTTAGTCGCTCAATCATTATTGACTGACAGCCTTTATCATCAGGCGTGACTGAGGCTTTGCTTATAAGAGATTTTGCTAGTTCTAATGTTTCACTCATGAAGGCTATTTTACTTGTAAATTCAATACGGTATCTAGAGCCTCTTCGATTATGTTTCTATCAGGATGATCTTCAGGCATAAGGTAAAGAGCTTTTTGCCAAAACTCGATAGCGCCATTAAGATTCCCTTCATGAGCTGCAATAATGCCTGAAAAGTATAAAACTTGAATAGATTGTGGATCAAGAATAAATGCTTCCTCAATCAAAGCCTTAGACTTTCCATCAAATTGGCCCTCTTGACTTGCTGCAATGGCACTGGCATATTGAAGTAACAAGTCAATATCGGTTGGATTGATTAAGTATGCGCTCTCGAAAGTTTCAATTGATTCATCAACATTGCCAATTCCAATCTGAGCTAAACCCATCATTTTTAATGCTTGAAAATCACCTGGATTTTCAATTAAATAATCCTTTAATGTTTCAATACTTTCACTCAAACTCAAAGGCTCTATAGATTTATCTAAAGAACTCGGAATTTCTTTTGGAGCTAATTGAGAATATAACGATAATGATAATATCGCAATAAATAGAGCTATGATAAATGACCACATCAAGGGCTTTATCTCTAAATTATTAGACTCAATACTTTTAAGTTCTGAGGCTAGAGTTCCAATGATTTCGTCCTTAGCTTCTTGATAATATGCCTCCTCTATAAGTCCTAGACTCAAATCTGAGGCAAGTTCATTTTGTCTCTGTTGATTAATGCGAATATTTGAATCTTTATCACTAAGATTTGTCCTTACAGGTCTATATAAAAACCAAGCTAAAAAGATACTTGATATCACAATCATTAGAATCATTTGCCAGCTATAGATCATGACTTAATCCTTAAAAAATATCGTCTATCAATTGCAGCAAATAGAGCACCTATGGCAATCATTAAACCACCCAACCATATCCATCTGACGAGTGGCTTATAATATATTCTTACACTCCAAGCGCCACCCCCTAAAGACTCTCCTAATGCAACATACAAATCTCTGGAAATTGATGGATCAATTGCTGCTTCTGTCATCGGCATACCTGTCTGATATTGGCGTTTTTCTGGATATAATCGAACAACTTCTTTGTTGTTTTTGAAGACAGTTAAATTACCTTTAAAACCTCTATAGTTTTTGTTTTCATGACGACTAACACCATTAAAAACAAAATCATAACCAGCGATATTGTGAGATTCACCAATACTCATTTTGATGTCTTTCTCAATGCCTAATTGAGTTGTTACAGTAGCTCCAAGAACGAACACTGCTATACCTAGATGAGCGACAAGCATTCCAACAAAAGCTAATGAAAAAATTGATTTTGATCTAATGCGACTTATCAATAAAACCATTACATGAACTAACATCCAAATGAAGAGTCCAATTGCAACTAAAACATAAACATTATCAGTTAGGAAAATTCTTACAACTAAGATTAAAGCTAAAATTCCTAGCCAATATAGGCGAAGATGTGAAGCTATCCTCATTAAATTATCTTTTTTCCAACGTACAAAAGGAACAATTGCCATCACTAAAACTGCTGGCAACATAATTGGTATAAATACTGCATTGAAATAGGGAACACCAACAGATATTTTGCCAAGATTTAAGGTATCAAGTATTAGCGGATAGAGTGTTCCTAATAAAACACTAAGCATTGCAGTAACGAGCAATATATTATTAACTAGAAGTCCAGTTTCTCTAGAAAATAGGGAAATTGGATTGTTTTTTTGTAAAAAATTATAGCGCCACGCATATAACGCTAAAGAGCCGCCAATAACAATAAATAAAAATATGAGGATAAACAAACCTCTTGCGGGATCCGTTGCAAACGCATGCACTGACGTCAAAACTCCTGAACGAACTAAAAAAGTACCCAGTAAACTCAATGAAAAACCACTAATAGCGAGCAGTACTGTCCATTGCCTAAAAGCGCCACGTTTCTCACTAACACTGAGTGAGTGAATCAACGCTGTTGCAACCAACCAAGGCATAAATGATGCATTTTCTACTGGATCCCAAAACCACCATCCTCCCCAGCCAAGCTCATAATATGCCCACCAACTTCCAAGTATTATTCCAACAGTTAAAAATGCCCATGAAATCAATGTCCATGGTCTAGTCCATCTTAACCATGAGCTATCAAGTTGACCTCTAATTAATGCAGAAACCACAAAAGCAAAAGGCACTGATAAGCCAACATATCCCATATATAGCATGGGTGGATGAACTGCAAGACCAAAGTCTTGAAGAAGTGGATTAAGCTCTCGACCCTCTAGAGGAATAATCATTAAGCGCTCAAATGGATTAGAAGTATAGAGCAAAAATAGTAAAAAACCAAAACTTACAGCACCCAAAACAGTAAGGATCAAGTTTAGTAAATTTGAAGGTATTTGCTTTGAAAAAATACTTACTGCAATACTCCATAAGGAAAGAACAAAAACCCATAAAAGTAAAGAACCTTCATGTGCTCCCCAGACAGCAGATGCTTTATATAAGATCGGTAGTTGCGTATTTGAATTTTCAGCAACGTACTTTACAGAAAAGTCATTCGCAAGAAAGGCACTCATTAACACAAAAAAGGCGACAGTAATCCAAAAGCACTGGCCCCAAACTAAAGGCTTAGAAAGTTGTGCCAGTGATGATTTATTCTGATAAATACCAATTGAAGGCAAAACCACAAGCAATATAGAAAATATCAGTGCCAGAACAAGTGCAAAATGTCCAATTTCAATTAGCATAAATTAGTTTTTTATGGTGCGGAAGGAGAGACTCGAACTCTCACGTCTTACGACACTGGAACCTAAATCCAGCGTGTCTACCAATTCCACCACTCCCGCAAGGAGATTTGAATTATACCCAAATAAAATGATTTTTTAATCAATAAGAAATAGAAATCCATCTAGTCTCCAAACCAACCCAATTTATCCCGAAGACTAACAACTTCACCAACAATCATCAATGTTGGAGCATGAATCTCTTGATTATTAAGCAAGTCGGGAAGTTTTGATAAAGATGTCGAATAAACCTTTTGTTCTGATGTTGTTCCCCTTTCAATTAAAGCAACTGGCATATCTTCTCGCATCCCATGAGCAATCAATTGTTGACATATGTGATTTGCACTAGTTAAAGCCATATAAAAAACGACTGTTTGTTGTTCTACAACAAATTCCCCCCATGGTAGATTACTCGTACCATCCTTTAAATGGGCAGTGACAAATCTACAGGATTGAGAATAATCCCGATGAGTCAGTGGGATTCCAGAATACGAAGCACAGCCTGAAGCTGCGGTAATACCAGGTACAACCTGGAATGGAATACCATTATCAGACAAAGTTTCTATCTCTTCTCCCCCACGTCCAAAAATAAATGGATCTCCACCTTTTAAGCGACATATCCTCTTGCCAGATTTTGCTAACTCTACTAAGCGCTCATTAATATCAATTTGACGAGTAGACTCACTACCTCCTTTCTTACCAACATATATCAGTTCAGCATCTCGCCTAACTAACTCCATAACTCCTTTAGAAACAAGCCTATCATAAAGAACTACATCAGCCTGCTGCATTAGCCTTAATGCTTTAAAAGTCAACAAATCAGGGTCTCCAGGACCAGCACCTACCAAGTAAACCTCTCCCAAACTCATCTCTATTGAAGTGGAAAGGTGTTTTTCTATATCTGCTTTTGCCTCTTCAGAACGACCAGCAAAAACTTTTTCAGCAATTACGCCCGAAAAAACAGTCTCCCAGAACTTTCTTCTATCCCTTAAGTTAACAAATCTCTGTTTAACTTTTTGTCGATATTCCCCTGCAATTTCTGCTAAATTTCCATAAGCACTGGGAATGACAGTCTCTAATTTTGCACGAATAATACGAGCAAGTACGGGCGCCTTTCCAGCTGAAGAGATAGCAATCACGACAGGAGATCGGTCAACAATAGATGGCATAATAAAGCTAGATAAATCTGGAGAATCAACGACATTTATTGGTATTCCTGATTCATGAGCCAGACTTGAAACCATAACGTTTGTTTTGTCGTCATCGGTAGCTGCAATAATAACGGACTGATTATTAATATCTGAAGACTCGAAGCGCTTTTCAATCAAATCCAGAGCATTTTCTTTAGACAAGTCTATCAATCCACTACAAAATTCAGGAGAGATGCACTTTATTTTTGCCTGAGCTTTCAGTAACAAATTGACTTTTCTTAGAGCGATATCTCCACCACCCACAACCAGACAAGGTTTTTGACGTAAATTAATAAAAATAGGTAGATGTTCCATATAATTAGCCTAAAAAACTCTATTATAATGCTTTCATATAGGCGAATTGACCATTAGTATTTACCACTCCTTCCTATTAAGAATAGATAGTAATCAACTCATGATAATGTTTAAAGACGTAGTGTTTTCTTTACAAAAGGAATGGTAATACTTTGCTTTGCCTGAAGTGAAGCTTCGTCTAAATCATCAATCGCTGTTAATAAAACCTTAACATCTCTTGAATAATATTTAAATAGATATTCGTAAATTTTAGGATCAATACTCAAATTTCGATCAATCATTTGGTTATTTAAAACCGACATTGTTAACTCATCATCAAGCTGTTGTAGTTTGAAAATGGTAGCTAAACCAAGACGAGTTTTAAGGTCTTTCATAACACTCAACTGTGAAGGCAAACCAGAGCCACTGATTAACATTGATACTCTTGCCTGCTTAGCTCTGTTGTATAAATCAAAAAACAAGTTCTGTTCATTGTCATTAATCACGTCAATATTATCAATGCTGATCCAGTTTAATTGTTCAATAGATTCCAATACATGCCCTGGCAAAGAATTATGACAATCAATATACATAGCACTTTGTTGATCTGATAATGCCCTTAAAGCTGCACCTTGTAATAGGTGTGTTTTTCCATGACCTGAGGCACCATACACATAGATTTCAGTCGAGGTTTCATCAACATAAAGCTGGGCAATAAAGTCGAGTAATTGCCTGTTTCCAAGAAAATTGTCCAAGAGCATTTTAGAATCGAGCGAAATTGGTAGGCCCAATTGATTCATTTATTAGACTCTTGCAAAATAAATTTTTTAATCCACAACCACATATAATCTGCACCACTCAGTGCAGTTGAAGTGGCAACAATAATAAATACTATTTCGAGCCATTCAGAAAACTCAACGGCAAGCTGAATCAATAACAAAAACAAAACTAAAGCTATCTGCAAAACAGTGTTAAATTTACTAATCAAAGTCGGTTGTAAGAGTCCACTTGCTCCACTGATTTCGCCCAGGAAATAACCTAAAGCTCCAGCAACGATGATTATCTCACGTGCACAAATAAGTAATAATAACCAGAGTGGTAAAATTCCAACCCAAAAAAGAGTCAAATAGGTGCAAGTTAATAAAATTTTGTCTGCCATCGGATCCAATATTGAACCTAGTCTTGATTGGAACGAGTACTGTTTAGCAATCCAACCATCCAAGGCGTCGGTAATACCAGCTAACAAAAATAGCGATATTGTTAAAAGATATTGCCCTTTTAATAACGCTATAATAATGGGCACTGTTAAAATAATGCGTATTATTGAAAGCGCATTAGGTAGCATTGAAAAACTCATGATTATGCTTACTTCAAATCGTTGATTTATAGATCTTAATTATACGGAAAAACCAAGATGTCATCATTGACTTACAAGGACTCGGGTGTTGATATAACCAAGGGGAGTAAACTCATTGAGAATATTAAACCCATTGCTAAATCTACCTCACGCCCAGGCGTATTAGCTGGTTTAGGTGGATTCGGAGCAATGTTTGAAATACCTCTAGATAAGTACGATAACCCTGTCTTAATTTCTGGTACTGATGGTGTGGGTACAAAACTGATGATAGCTGAAATGATTAATAAGCACGATACTATTGGTATTGATTTGGTTGCAATGTGCGTTAATGACATTATTGTTCAAGGTGCAGAGCCCTTATTTTTTCTGGACTATTATGCAACGGGGTTTCTAAATCCAAAGCTTGCTACATCTGTAATCTCTGGCATTGGTAAGGGCTGTATACAGTCTGGATGTGCACTAATCGGTGGTGAAACTGCCGAAATGCCTGGCATGTACCAGGGTGAAGATTATGATTTGGCAGGATTTTGTGTCGGCATTGTAGAAAAAAATAAAATCATTGATGGTTCTAGAGTATCTGTTGGTGATCATATGATTGCTCTTGCTTCATCAGGCCCTCACTCAAATGGATATTCATTAATACGTAAGATCATGGAAAAATCGAAACCCAACTCTAATCAACTCGACTCTCTCATAGAACCGACAAAGATTTATGTTAAGTCAATCCTTTCTCTAATTAACAAAATACCTGTGAATGCAATATCACATATTACTGGTGGCGGTCTATTAGAAAATTTACCTAGAGTAATACCAAGTCATCTCGCTGCTAAAATAGACTCTACCTCATGGGAGCTACCAGAAATCTTTCAGTGGTTGCAAGCTGAGGGTAATATAGATATAACTGAAATGTATCGAGTACTTAATTGTGGTGTGGGTATGGTCGTGGTAGTGCCTGAAGCTAAATCTCAACTAACCATTGATTATCTCAATATGTGTGGTGAAAAGGCTTGGCTAATCGGCGAAGTTGTCAAATCTAATGGTCAACAAGTTTTAATCTAGTCAAATGAATGGGGTTGTTTTAATATCAGGTAACGGCTCTAACTTGCAATCAATTATCGATAACGCAAAGTCGATTGATTTAAAAATTTGTTGTGTTGTGAGCAATAAAATGGATGCTTTTGGTTTAAAACGTGCTGCAAAAGTAGGTATTCCTTGCGTAGCTTTAGATGAAACATTGTTTAACTCAAAACTTGGTTTTGATCAAGAAATTATGAAAGTCATCGATAATTACCAAGCAGAAATTATCATTTTAGCTGGTTACATGAGAATTCTTTCTGCTGATTTTATTTCAAAATACTCCGGAAAAATACTTAACATACACCCTTCACTGCTGCCAAAATTTCCGGGACTAAATACACATCAAAGAGCTATTGATGCATCTGAAAAAAAACATGGAGCTAGTGTGCACTTTGTTACAAAAGACCTGGATGGCGGCCCTATAATATCACAAGTTAGCGTTAATATCGATTCTAAAGATGATGCCAAAACCCTTGCTAAGAAGGTTCTTGAAAAGGAACATGAACTCTATCCAAAAATTATTCAGTGGTATACTCAAGGCAGACTAAAACTTCTCCGAAACAATAGAATAATATTTGATGGTCAATTAATATGAAGAGATATCTAATATTTATTTTAATATTGTTTTTTTCAATAACTGTACAAGCCATGTCTTCTTATACAGCAAATTATGATTTGTACACAAAAACTGATCTTGGCACTTTGAAAGTTGGTAATGCAAAATATGAACTTACAGTAACTAATCATGCTTACGATTTTTCTAGTGTTGCGACTACAGATGAACTTTGGAAAACTCTATATGATTATTCAAGAAATGAAACTAGCTTTGGTCTAATAGAAGATAATAAATTAATTGGTAGCTATTATAATATTACTGAAAATCAGGGAAATTCAGTTACTAATAATTATGAAATTAATATTTATCCTGATGAATATTATGCTTCTCTAAATAATGAAACAATATGGAAGATAGGTTCTGGTGAAATCGTTGATGAGCTTAGTATTTATCTTAATATTTCAGAAGATATTCAGAAATTTCCAGATAAAAAGGTTTTCACTTATCATGTAGTTGGCAAAAAGGGTATAAGAAAACAAAAATTCACTATAGATGGCAATGAAACAATCAGTGTCAGAAACAAAGAAATTGAAACTATTAGAATTATATGTCCAGAATTAAGATTAATATTTAATATTTCTAAAGATTATAATTTTATGCCGGTACTTATTAGCAAAACGAATGCGGAACATCAATACCGTCTTACTTTAAAAGAATTTAAGAAACAATCTTAAATGCTCTATATAGTTTTATTACTGAGATACGAGATTATAAAATGTGGTTTACAATAATTGACTAATTTCTAACTATAATTAACAGTTCTTTCAAAAACTTTGGCTTTATTCAAACAAAAACATGTATAGATTTTTTTTCTTAATTATATATATTTTCTTAGCAATACAAGTTCATGCATTAACTCCATATGAAGCAAACTATGACCTCTATGTAAAAACACCTCTCGG
The DNA here is from genome assembly GCA_028345955.1 of Candidatus Thioglobus sp. GTDB lineage: Bacteria > Pseudomonadota > Gammaproteobacteria > PS1 > Pseudothioglobaceae > Pseudothioglobus. Next base: position 4,590 of record JAOMEO010000027.1, on the reverse strand, counting down.
AACCCATAATATTGGTAGCGCTCACTTTAATCTTAACGTAAACGATAATAATTATTATGTCTATACAACTGAAGCTTCTACTGAATCACTTTGGAGAGCTTTATACGATTACTCTGGGTCGGAGAAAAGTATTGGTCTTGAGGTCGATGGCGAGTTAATCAGCACTTTTTTTAGTGTTCGTGAAAGAGTTGGGGGGTCGATCAAAAAAAATTATGGAATAACAATTATTGATAGAAATTACGCCATTTCTAGTAAAGGAAAAGAATGGAAGATTAATCCGGGAGTGCTTGTTGATCAACTAAGCGTATATCTTGCTCTTTCAATGGACATACAAAAAAACCCTGACCAAGTAGAATTTATTTACCAAGTAGTAGACGAAGATGGTGTTGAGTACCTGAAGTTTTTTGTTGGTGGACATGAAACCCTTAATATTAACAATAATGAAATGGAAACTATTGCAGTTAATTGTCCAGAATTGAAATTAACACTTAGTCTTTCGGTCGAACATAATTTACAACCGGTACTCATTAATAAAATTAACGGAAAAACTGAATTTATACTAAAGCTGAAAGATTTTGAAACACCATCTTAAAGGTGTTTTTTAAGGAACTGCCCAGTAAAAGAATTTACTGATTCAGAAATCATTTCCGGAGTTCCGAAAGCAATAATTTCACCACCCTTATCACCTCCTTCAGGTCCAAGATCTACAACCCAATCTGCTGTCTTTATTACATCAAGATTGTGTTCAATAATAACAATAGTGTTATTACGATCTCTAAGTCGAGTGATAACTAAAAGTAATTGCTTGATATCATGAAAGTGGAGACCAGTGGTGGGCTCATCCAAAATGTATAGTGTTTTCCCGGTATCTGATTTAGAAAGTTCTTTAGACAATTTTACGCGTTGAGCTTCTCCACCTGACAAGGTTGTCGCATTCTGTCCAAGTGTAATATAGGATAATCCAACATCTATCAAAGTTTGAAGCTTTTGTGAAATTCTGGGTATTGCATGAAAGAATTCTAGAGCATCTTCCACCGTCATCTCTAAAACGTTAGAAATTGTCTTGCCCTTATACTTTATCTCTAGGGTTTCACGATTGTATCTGTGACCACTACAAACATCACACGAAACATAAATATCAGGCAAAAAATGCATTTCTACTTTAATGAGACCATCTCCTTTACAAGCTTCGCAGCGACCACCCTTAACATTAAAGCTAAAACGACCTGATTTATAACCACGAGATCGTGACTCAAGTACCTGAGAAAATAGGTCACGGATCAAAGTAAAAACGCCTGTGTATGTAGCTGGATTAGATCTTGGCGTTCGACCAATAGGACTTTGATCAATATTAACTACTTTATCAAAAAACTGCATACCTTCAACTTCTTTAAAAGGCGCTACCTCAACCTGCGCACGATTCAAAATTTTTGCAGCCAACTGATGTAAAGTATTGTTAATTAATGTAGATTTTCCTGAACCTGAAACCCCAGTAATGCATGTCAATAAACCTACCGGTATTGCCAAATCAACATTCTTTAAATTGTTTCCACTTGCACCTTTAATCTTTAACCATTCAGATGTGAGCTTTCTTGTATTAGGTACGCTAATAATTTGGCGACCACTTAAATAGTCTCCAGTTAGTGACTTGGTGCTAGAGATCACTTGTTCTGGAGCACCAATAGCAACAATTTCTCCACCATGAATACCAGCACCAGGACCTATATCAATAATATAATCGGCTTGCCTGATGGCTTCTTCATCATGTTCTATAACAATCACTGTATTACCTAAATCCCGTAGATAAGTTAGTGTGTCTAATAATTTTTGATTGTCACGCTGATGTAGTCCTATGGATGGCTCATCCAAAACATACAATACTCCAATCAAACCAGCGCCAATTTGTGAAGCCAATCGAATGCGTTGAGCTTCACCACCAGAAAGAGTGTTAGCTTTTCGCTCCAAGCTGAGATAATTTAGTCCAACATTAATTAAAAAATGCAACCGTTGTGAGATTTCTTTGAGAATTTTACTGGCAATTTGACCACGCTTGCCTTCAAGCTCAAGACAATCAAAAAAATCATATATCTGATTAATAGTAAGCTTAGTTAAATCTGATAGATTTTTATTTTGGATAAAGACATTTCTTGCTGCCTTATTGAGTCTATCTCCATGACAACTTTCGCAGGGTTTGCTAATTACATATCTAGACAAGTCTTCTCTAACAGAACGTATTTCACTTTCTTCATAGCGACGAATCATCCTTGGAATGATTCCTTCAAAAGGCTTTCTCTTGTTTGACCAACCTTTCCTACCTTTTATTTTGGAAAAATCAATAGTTTGGTCTCCACTGCCATATAGAATGATTATTTTATGTTCTTCACTTAACTCATTGAAAGGTCGTTCAATACTAAAATTGTAAAAATCACCTACCAATTTCAACATTTGATAAAAATATGCATTATTTTTACTCCAACCATATATTGCTCCATCCTCTATACTAAGTTCAGGATTAGCAACCACTTTCTCTTCATCAAAAACATCTTTAACTCCTAGACCATCACAAGTTTTACAGGCACCTACAGGGTTATTGAATGAAAAAAGTCGAGGTTCTAACTCATCTAAAGAGTAATCACAATGAATACAGGAAAATTTTGCAGAAAAAGTCATTTCTGTCCAAACAATTTCAGTATCCATAGGAATCACTTTTGCGATACCTGAACTCATATTGAGTGCAGTTTCTAAAGACTCGGATAATCTTGAGGTAATATCTTGGCGAACCTTTAATCGATCAATAACGATCTCTATTGTGTGATACTTGTTACCATCAAGTTCAGTTAATTCCTCAAGATATAGAATTTTGCTATCTACTCTTGCTCTCAGAAAACCTTGATGTGAAAGTTCTTGTATCAATTTTTGATGACTACCTTTGCGATTTTGCACTATTGGAGCCAAAATCATAATTTTGTCACCTTCTGGCAAGGTAAGTATCTCATCTACCATCTGTGAAATAGTCTGAGACTCTAAGTTAGTATTGTGTTCTGGACACTGAGGTGTTCCTACTCTGGCAAACAATAATCTTAAATAATCATAAATTTCTGTGATAGTTCCAACAGTAGACCGTGGGTTATGAGAAGTAGCTTTTTGCTCAATCGAAATGGCTGGAGACAGTCCTTCTATGTGCTCAACATCTGGCTTTTCCATTAACGATAAAAATTGTCTTGCATACGCTGACAATGACTCAACATAACGGCGTTGACCTTCGGCATAAATAGTATCAAAAGCTAATGATGACTTGCCAGAGCCTGAAAGTCCGGTAATAACTACAAGTTTATTTCTGGGAAGCCTTACATCAATATTCTTTAAATTATGAACCTTGGCTCCACGTATGCTTATTGCATCCATAAACTCAATCTAATTTTATGAGGGACAAAGGGTTTATTATACGCAGCCCTTGTGTAAAATCACTATTTTGTAGCTATTTCTTAGATCAATGGCCAGATCCGAAGAATCTTATTAAAACTAAATGGAGATTATTAATGATTACTGAAATTCATAATGATGCCAATGACCGTATGAATAAAACTATAGCTTCGCTGGAGGGTGACTTTAGCAAAATTCGAGCTGGTAGAGCACATCCTTCGCTACTTGAACAAATTCATGTTGAATATTATGGCACCTTAGTACCCATTTCTCAAGTATCAAATATAACTGCAGAAGACTCAAGAACACTCAAAGTCACACCATGGGAAAAAGATATGGTTGGGCCAATTGAAAAGGCAGTAATGACTTCTGATTTAGGACTAAATCCAAACTCTATGGGTCAAGTTATTCGTATTCCACTTCCACCTCTGACAGAGGAGCGACGAAAAGAATTAGTACGTGTGGTTCGCGATGAGGCAGAACTTGCAAGGATAGCTGTTAGAAACATTCGTAGAGATGCCATATCAGATTATAGAGAACTACTTAAAGAAAAAGAAATATCTGAAGATGAGACACATCGGGCTGAAGAAAATATTCAAAAAATTACTGACCAACACATTGATTTGATTGATAAATCTCTAAGTGACAAGGAAAACTCATTACTAGAAATATAAGTGGTAATTCTTTGCAAACAACATTAATCGCTTAATGATCCAACACAGGTAATATATTTATCCCACCTATTTGCAGTGAATTCAGTTCCGTACTTAACCTGTGGACCTACATTACCCAAATAACCGCCTGCTAACGCTTTTTTGAACAGTTCAATATTACTGTCTGACAAATTTAAAGTGTCTTGACAAAATTCATGAATTGCAACAGTTACTATTTCTCCAGATATTGCTCCAATAAATTTTTCTTCTTCTAATTTAGCATTAGCTTTTGCTATAAGCTCTTCTACAAGATGTGATTTATAATCATCAGGTTCTATTGTTTCTTCAAGTTGCTTCACTAAATCTTCCTTAATTTTAGCGACCCTGGCATCATACGCAACCTTGGCTTGATAAGCAGCAGTGGAGGCCGCAGCAGCAGCTCTCTCATCAGCAATTTTTGCTAGGAATTCTGTGAGAGCAGCTTGATTAGCAAGGTCTTCCTCTAGTTGAGCTT
>JAOMEO010000026.1 GCA_028345955.1 Candidatus Thioglobus sp. | reverse complement strand
GATAAGCATGATATAAACCCAAACCCGAACCAATTGAAAACAGACCAATTGCTGACCACAAGTTCCAAATAAATTTCTTTTGATGGTGACCAAACGCGTAGTCCTGATCAGGCTCCTTTTCACTAGCTATCAATCCAAACAACAAAAAGAGTTGGTTGAGAGTATCCATCAATGAATGGATTGCCTCGTTCATCATTGATGCAGATATTGTAATTAATGCAGAAATAAATTTAAGAACCGTTACTATTGCGTTGCTGACTATACCTACGACAACAATTTTTTTACTACCAGATGACATATAATCCCCAATAAGATTTGGTGGAAATAACTACTAGAGCTCATTATATTCGATATTTATACTTTATTTTTCACACAATCAAGTTTGTATAAGGGTAACCACCAATTGGCTATAATTAGTCACTACATTGGTAAAAATTATTAATACATGAGTGATCAATCGATTGTTTTTTTGCTGATATCAACCACCTTAGTGTTATTTATTTGGGGTAGAGTTCGTTATGATTTAGTTGCCTTCATGGCACTCATTGCCGGTACGATTGTTGGCGTTATACCAACCCATGGCGTTTTTTCTGGCTTTGGTCATCCTGCAGTTGTAATTATTGCTCTTGTGCTAATCATTAGTAGAGGCTTGGTTCGTTCAGGAGCTGTCGAATTAATTAGTTCTAATCTTTCCAATTTCACAAGCGGCGTGAAAACACATATTGCATTAATGGGTACTATTTCTGCAAGTCTCTCCAGTATCATAAACAACGTAGCTGCCTTAGCTATATTAATGCCAGCGGACACTCAGCTCAATCAAAAAGCCAAACGCAAACCTTCCACAACTTTAATGGCACTTGCCTTTACCTCAATTTTAGGTGGCATGGTTACGATGATAGGCACTGCCTCAAATGTGGTAATAGCAACCTACAGAGAAGACGTTCTTGGTTCCCCTTATTCTATGTTTGACTTTACTCCAGTTGGTTTGATTGTAGCGATTTCTGGTGTACTTTTTATCGCTCTTTTCGGCTGGCGATTGATGCCTCAAATCAAAGATTCAGAACTTAAAGACGGCAATGAAGAAATACGACAGTATGTCTCCAATGTACTCGTTACAGAGGAATCTCCCATCGTTAGCAAGTATTTATCGCATCTGGATGATGTTTGTGATGGCGTTGATGTTTCAATTTTAGGGATTATTAGAAACGATGAGCGACTAGAAGGTGAAGGCTTTATCCGAAATTTCATTATTCATGCTAATGACCTGCTTATTCTCGAAGGCTCCGTTCAGGGTATTGATGAATTTATGAAACAAACAAAAACTCACTATATCAGTGATTCTGATTCAGATTTTGAATTTAAACATACCTCACTCATCGAAGCTGTTGCTCCACCATTTTCACGCTCGATTGGAAGAACCGCGACCCAATTAAGCCTACTCAAATTAAGACAGATATCTCTTTTGGGTATCTCTCGTTCCGGAAGATCCATTATTCATCACGTAAGAAACACCAAAATCCAACCAGGGGATGTTTTACTCCTTCACGGAAATAATTCTCACCTAGAAAGTGCGGTGAAATGGATGGAATGTCTTACCTTAGAGAGGCGCGATTTGCAAATTCCACAACGTAAAAAAGCTTCTCTAGCGATCTCTTCATTCTTGATTGCAATTATCGCTTCGAGTCTTGGATATATAGACCTAACTATTGCACTGTCATTGGTTGTTATTTTCTATATCGCAACTAATGTGATCCCAAAAATTGATATCTACCGGTCAATACATTGGCCGGTGATTGTTCTTTTAGGCTCAATGATACCTATTGGTCAGGCACTACAAAGCAGTGGTGGCGCAGAGACAATCTCGAATATCCTTATTAATATTTCCTATGGTGCTACACCAGTCACTATTCTTACCTCTATGCTCATCATTACGATGCTCCTTAGTGCTGTCCTTAACAATGTTGCAACGGTTCTAGTGGCAGCACCTATCAGTGTAGAAATAGCCAAAACCTTAGCTGTCAATCCTGATACCTTTTTGATGGCAGTTGCGATTGGTGCTTCGTGTGCTTTTTTGACACCTATTGGACACCAAAATAATACCCTGGTGATGGGACCAGGAGGGTATCGATTTGGTGATTACTGGAAGCTTGGTCTGCCTCTTGAGATTCTAATTACTGTTGTCAGTATTCCAACCCTACTTTATTTTTGGCCACTAAACTCAATACCTATTTGATTTCTCAAATATACAAATGCATTTAAAAGACTCAACTAGAGTTATCGGTGAGGTAAAATTTTTGTTATTTTTCGATCAATTCTAATGTCGCCATCTGACCTAGATACAACCACATCATTTCAGAACTTAATTCTTAAATTACAAAATTATTGGGCTGACAAAGGTTGTGCTATCATACAACCATTTGATATGGAGGTCGGAGCAGGAACCTTCCACCCTGCAACTTTTCTTCGTGCAATTGGGCCCGAGCCATGGAAAGCTGCATATGTTCAACCTTCTCGTCGACCAGGAGATGGACGTTACGGTGAAAATCCCAACCGCCTGCAACATTACTATCAATTTCAAGTTTTACTTAAGCCCTCGCCTAGTGACATTCAAGACCTTTACCTTACTTCATTAACAGCGATTGGCATTGATTTAAAAATTCATGATGTTCGTTTTGTTGAGGATAATTGGGAATCACCTACTCTGGGTGCTTGGGGGCTCGGTTGGGAGGTTTGGTTGGATGGCATGGAAGTGAGTCAATTTACATATTTCCAACAAGTTGGTGGTCTTGCATGCAAACCTATTTCTGGAGAGCTAACTTATGGCCTTGAAAGACTTGCTATGTTCCTTCAAGGTGTTGATAGTGTGTTTGACCTTACCTGGACGGAAGACCTAAGTTATGGTGATGTTTATCACCAAAACGAGGTGGAACAATCTAAATATAATTTTGAAATTGCAGACACTGACGTTCTTTTTAGACAATTTGATGAAGCCGAATCAATGAATGCAAAGCTCATTGAACAAAAACTACCTTTCCCAGCCTATGAACAAACTATGAAGGCTTCTCACTTATTTAACCTTTTAGACGCAAGGCACGCAATAAGCGTCACAGACAGAGCTCGATTCATTCGTCGAGTGAGATCGATGAGTCAAAAAGTTGCTCAGACTTATTACGAATCAAGAGAGCAACTAGGCTTCCCAATGTTAAAAAATAAGAACTAATTATTAATCTCTTAATGAGGCCTTTTTATACACTCTACAATAAAATTCTTGAATGGTCATCAAGTCGTTTTGCTGTAATTTGGTTGGCCTCAATTAGTTTCTTAGAATCATCGATACTACCCTACCCTATACAAGATTTCTTGCTGGCGTCTATGTCACTCAAGGTTAGAAATAGAGCTTACTACTTTGCAATTATTTGCACATTAAGTTCAGTATTAGGTGCAATTGCTGGCTACTATATTGGCATCTATGCAATCAACCTTATCATGCCATTATTAGACACAATGAATTATCTACCTGAATTACATAAAGCTGAGAAGTACTTTAATACCTACGGAATTTGGATTATATTAATTGCAGGGTTTAGTCCGATACCTTATAAGCTTTTCACTATTAGTGCTGGAATGATGTCAATGCCTCTCTTACCCTTTGTGATTTTCTCTTTGGTCGCACGCAGTGCTCGCTATTTGTTAATTGCTTTTCTTGTAAGAAAGTTTGGAAAACGTGCCGATGCATGGTTAAATAAATACATTGATAGATTAGGGTACGTACTGATTGTTATTGTTGTTTTTGGGATATGGTATGCATACTAAATATTTAATACTTTTTTTATCTTTAATATTATCAGGTTGTTTGACCAATGAACCAGGTCAAGTTACTGTTGTTGAGAAGTCATTCAACAATGTATTGAATGACAATCAAAACAATTCAAAAGCTAAAGTAGTAAGTGGTAGTAAAAACTGGTCTCTTCCAGTTGCAGCTGAAATACTCAAAAAGTTCTCAATAGAAAATAATCACCCAGGCTTGACCTATAATAGTGCACTTGGTCAAGATGTCCGAGCTGTCAGAAATGGAGAAGTGGTCTATAGCGGAGACAAAATGGCAAGCTATGGAAAAATGATCATTATCAAGCATGCCTATGGTTTTTATAGTATCTATAATCAAAATCAAGAGCTCTATGTTAGTGAAGGTGATAGTATCGAGAAAGGTCAAGTGATTGCTATAACAGGTAACAAGCCTTTCTATTTCGAAATGAAAAAATACGAAGAACCTATTAATCCGTTAAAATACCTCTAAATGAACGAATTCCTCCAAAATATAAGCCCAATCCAGATGACTGGCGTACTGTTGTTGTTGGCCATTATTGCCCATGTTGCACTAGGCGTTATACTGAAACAAATAAAAAAACACACTGGCGGCACTAAAACACAGATAGATGACCACCTCATTAATGCAATCTCGGCACCCCTTAAATTACTTATCTGGTATGGCTGGTTATATTTTTCATTACACGAGCTGAAGGCTGAAATTCTAACCCTTGGCAAAGTTGTTGAATATATAGATATTGCTCCTATTTTTATTCTGACCTGGGGAATACTTAGACTAATATCAAGCATTGAAAGCTTTATGTTAGAAAAAGAAGGTAATGTCGATAAAGATTCCGTTAGATTATTCACTCGCCTAATCAAGATACTGTTTGTTTTTGCAATCGTTCTTGGTGTCGCACAATATTTTGGTTATTCTGTGTCCTCCATATTAACTCTTGGTGGTGTCGGCGGTATTGTCATTGGTTTTGCTGCCAAAGACATGCTTGCCAATGTTTTTGGTGGATTAATGATTCAAATGGACAAGCCCTTCTCTACCGGAGACTGGATTCGGACAACGGATAAAAGTATAGAAGGTATAGTCGAAAAAATCGGCTGGAGAATGACCCGTCTTCGTACTTTTAACAAAAACCCTATTTATGTCCCCAATGGTATTTTTGCAACCATTCCCATTGAGACTCCTTCTCGTATGACTAACCGTGAAATTCACACAGTTATCGGTATCCGTTATGACGATATTGCACAAATGCAAAGCATTATTGAAAAGGTTGAGAAAATGTTGGCTGACCATGAACACATTGCTCACGATGAACCTTGTCGTGTGTATTTTGACTTGTTTAATGCCTCCTCGCTTGATTTTGTGATTTGGGCTTTCAGTACGGTCACCGAGGGAGCAGAATTTAAAAAAATTAAGGGCAAAATATTGCTTGATGTAGCAGACATTATTGCCGAGCATGGTGCAGAAATCGCATACCCAACGCAAACATTGCATATCCAAAAACCAGCATAATGGGGCTCTCTAAGTTACATATCCGCACCTTTGGGTGTCAAATGAACGAGTACGACTCGGCTAAAATGAGTGATGTACTTAAACATTCTCACGGTCTCGAATTGACTGACGATATTGGCCAAGCTGACGTCCTTTTAATAAACACCTGCTCGATCCGTGAAAAAGCCGAGGAAAAACTATTTCATCAACTCGGACGTTGGAAAAAATTAAAGAGCACCAAACCAAACCTAGTGATTGGCGTTGGCGGCTGTGTCGCCTCTCAAGAGGGTGATCTGATACTCAAAAGAGCTCCCTATGTTGATCTTATTTTTGGCCCTCAGACCCTACATCGACTGCCCAACATGCTAAATGACGTCCTTGATAAAAGTCAAGTAAGCATCGATATCTCTTTCCCGGAAATTGAAAAATTTGACCATCTACCTAAGCCTCACAGCGATGGTGCTTCTGCATTCGTTTCTGTGATGGAAGGTTGCAGTAAATATTGTACCTTTTGTGTTGTTCCCTATACACGTGGTGAAGAAATTTCCCGCCCCTTCGACGATGTGATTCATGAAGTAGAAGTTTTGGCAGAACAAGGTGTCAAAGAGATAAACCTTTTAGGACAGAATGTTAACGCCTATCGTGGACTGATGGATGATGGAGAAATTGCTGATTTAGCTCTTCTTATTGCTATCGTCGCGCAGGTGTCGGGCATTGAACGTATTCGCTATACAACTTCTCACCCTGTAGAGTTTAGTGACCGCTTGATTCAAACTTATGCCGAAGTACCTGAACTTGTTTCGCACGTGCATCTACCTGTACAGAGTGGCTCAGATAAAATACTCGGCTCAATGAAGCGCGGCCATACAGTGGTCGAATATAAATCAAAGATTCGAAAGCTTAAAGAAATTAGACCTGATATTTCTTTGTCATCAGATTTCATTATTGGCTTTCCTGGTGAGACTGAAGAGGATTTCAATAACACAATGAAGCTTATCGATGAGATAGGATTTGACAAATCCTTCAGCTTTATTTACTCAAAAAGACCTGGAACGATTGCAGCAAGTCTTCCTGATAATGTTGACCAGATAGTCAAAAAGCAAAGACTTTCCACTATACAAGACAAACTCAACGAGAACACAGAAGAAATCTCTAGATCAATGATCGGGAGTATCCAAAAAGTCCTTGTAGAAGGTTACTCGAAGAAAGGCAATACTTTGTCAGCTAGAACAGAAAACATGCGTACAACCCACTTTCCGGGAAATGAGGACTTGATTGGTCAAATAGTCTCTGTAAAAATTACCGAAGGTTTTGCCAACTCTCTCCAGGGAGAACTTATCTAAGTGTTTGGCCTTAACCAAAGTTTTGAATACCAGTAATATCGCCCCGCCTCCTTCGATGGCATTGTACAGTTATAGCGACTCCTACCTTTTGGTAGTGACTTTATTGCTTGAACATTAACCTTATTAGAAGCAAGCCATATCAACTCGGGCTGATCTTGTCCAGACACAAAACAGGAAAATTGTTGTTTTTCGTTATTCGTTAACTCGCGAGAAAAGGTAAGAGTTAAAGATGGCTTGAAGTTTTCAGAAATAAGTAGAGATTGTGGTTCTTCGAATTCAATTGGCATTGGTAATGTTTTTATCTTTAAAGTAAAGCTATCCATTTTTGCATAGGGTCCCGACATCGAAAATCTCGGTAAATTCAAAAAGTTGCTATTTCTGCTTATAGCGCCGGAATGTTGTCCAAAACCGACATAACCAAGATCACTTACCAGACGATAAGTCTCGTCATCAAACTCACCGTATGGGTAGGCAAAAAACTTCTCTTCAACACCTAATTCCTGTTGTATTCTTTGCTGTGCTTGAGTAATTTCACTTTGAACTATCTCAGTACTCAGTTCAACCAAATGAAGATGTTTCACGCTGTGGTTATAAACATCTACAAGATCTGACATTTCTTTGAGCTGTTGCCAAGATAACATCAGAGTATATTTCTTGTCAATAGAATCTGTAGAAACAAAGACTGACATCGGCATCTGATATTTGACAAGTAACGGATAAGCGTTAGTGTAAAGTGACAAAAATCCATCATCTGCAGTCAAACTGACACATTTTTTGGGTAATATTCCCTGCATTTTAAGATTCTCAATGACTTCTCCTAAGGGAAGCACTTTATATCCGTTCTCGTAAAGATATTCTAGGTGCTTCTCAAAGACTGCTGGAGAGGTGCTAGTAGACTGAGGACCTTCGTCTGAAAAGCGATGGTATAAAAGCAATACGCATTGATTTTCATCTGCAATAGAAGTATACGGCCACAATATAAATAGCAAGAAAAAGGCATTTAAGATAAATCTAACTCTCTTCATGACATCAATGTTAAATTAAATGATGTAACAAATCATGTAACTTATCAATTGTTTTCAATCTAAAACAGTAAAATATTGACAATGAAATTTACTCTCGATATTCAAAACTCCGAACAGCTATCAAATATTTGCGGCTCCCTAGATAAAAACCTCGATAACATTGCTAAAAGCCTTAAAGTAAAAGTTTCAAACAAAGGTTCTAACTTTAATATTAAGGGAGACAACGCGCCATTAGCAATTAATGTTTTACAAGAACTTCTCTCATTATCAGAAAGTAAAGTAATTGATTCTGGTGATATCGACCTTTGTATTAAATCTCAAAAAAGTGGCAATGGTTCTACTAAATCAGTCACTATTAAGACAAGTCGCAAACATATTAATATTCGTAGCGCTAACCAACAAAACTATGTCAATGCTATTATTGAAAATGATGCAGTTTTTGCCATAGGGCCTGCAGGTACAGGAAAAACTTATCTAGCAGTAGCAAGAGCTGTTGAAGCCTTAGAGAACTCGAATGTTAAAAGAATTATTTTGGTCAGACCTGTTGTTGAGGCGGGAGAAAAACTAGGATTTTTGCCGGGTGATCTGAGTGAAAAAGTCGACCCCTATTTGCGACCTATTTATGATGCGCTTTACGAGTTTATCGGCTTTGAAAAGGTGAATAAATTGATAGAAAGACATGTTATTGAAGTTGCCCCGCTTGCCTTTATGAGAGGTCGAACTTTAAATGAATGCTACATTATTCTTGATGAAGCTCAAAATACCACGATTCCTCAAATGAAAATGTTTCTGACTCGAATGGGTTTTGGCTCAAAGATGGTGATTACTGGTGATATCACACAAATAGATTTGCCTAACCCTAGTCAATCTGGCCTTTTGGATGCAATGAAAATACTTGACAATATAGAACAAATCACTTTTTGTGAGTTAGACTCACGAGATATTGTCAGGCATCAGTTAGTTAAAAAAATTGTAAGCGCTTACGATCAAGCAAAATGAACCTCTCTGATGAAAAAATAATTGTCGGCCTATCTGGTGGCGTTGATTCATCTGTTGCGGCCCTCATTTTGCTTGAAAAAGGGTTTCATGTAGAAGCCTTGTTCATGAAAAATTGGGATGAGGATGACGATGACATATACTGCAATGCCACTGAAGACTTGTCGGATGCTCAACAAGTTTCAGATAAGCTTGGAATCAAGCTTCACATGGTGAATTTTTCTCACGAATACTGGGAAGATGTTTTTGAGCATTTTCTATCTGAACATAAAAAAGGGCGAACTCCAAATCCTGATGTATTGTGTAATCAAAGAATCAAATTTAAAGCATTTTTAGATTATGCAAAGGACTTGGGTGCGAACAAAATAGCAACTGGTCATTATGCGAGAATTATCAATAATAATAATCATTATTTATTGAAAGCTGGAGTTGATGGGAGTAAAGATCAAAGCTACTTTCTTCACCTACTTAATCAAGAACAACTATCACAGAGCCTTTTTCCACTTGGAGATTTACATAAAAAACAAGTGCGTGAAATCGCACTACAGAATAGCTTTGAAAACGCTGAAAAAAAGGACTCTACAGGTATTTGCTTTATCGGAGAAAGACCTTTTGCAGACTTTTTAACCACCTTTCTACCTAAACAAAAGGGTGATATTATAGATGAAAATGGTCGATTTATTAAACACCATTATGGTTTACCTTTTTATACTATCGGTCAACGCAAAGGTTTGGAGATCGGTGGGGGTTATAGCGACTCCCCTGAACCTTGGTTTGTCGCTGATAAGTTAGTCGAATCAAATGAAATTTTAGCTGTTCAAGGAGATCATCCATTGCTTTATCACAATACACTTGTTGCAGATAGTGTCCATTGGATTGATCACGCACCCCCTCTACCCCACAAATGTAGTGCTAAAATACGTTATCGTCAAGCCTCTCAAGAGTGTGAGGTAATGCAAATAGATGGCAACTGTATTCAGGTTAATTTCACGGAACCACAAAGAGCGATAACACCTGGACAGTCAATCGTCTTTTATGATCGTGATGTTTGCTTAGGTGGAAGTGTAATCAAATCAAAGTCGAATGAATAAAGCAGCTAAACAAACTCTGGCACTGGCAAGTATATTTCAAACAACTGCCCTAGTGCATCAACTTGCATCTACTGGACAGTGTGATAGCCACAGTAACAAAGCAAGCTTGAATAGTATTGTCAGTCAGAGTGACCATATCGATGAGATTTTTACATCACCTGAAGATTTAAGAGTCGGTTTCACATCTCTAAAAACATTACTCGAGAAAAAGCCAATCAATATGCAAAATATCATGCTCTATTCAACAGCACTTATTAATCTTGAAAAGAAATTAATGAAAAAACCTCAATTACTGACTCAGATTTCGGCGGAAATTGATTTCATAAAAAAACAGGATTTTTTTGATATTCATCACAGTAACTCAATTGCCAGACTTGCTGAACTCTATAAAAATACCTTAGGCAGTCTCAACCCAACGATTATGGTTCGAGGTGAGCAAATCTATTTAACAAACAGACATACAGCAAACCATATTAGAGCCTTGCTTCTTGCTGGTATTCGGGCAGTTTCGTTATGGAAATCACAGGGTGGTAAGTCATGGCACTTGTTGCTTAACAAGAAAAAGACCCTTCGCTACGTTAACTCCTTGGATGCGTAAACAAGTGAAAACAAATACTTGCATTAATATTACTGAGACTTTATAATTCTGACTTTTGTAATTTAGCATTAAATTAGAGACAATATGGCCAATTCATCAGGATCTAGAAAACGCGCAAGACAGGCAGTAAAACGCAATAAACATAACTCTCAAATCAGAGCTAAAGTTCGAACTTTTGTGAAAAAGGTGGCTTATGCAATTAAAGCCGGAGATAAAAAAGAGGCTGTTAGAGGTTTTGCAGCAATGCAAAAAAACCTAGACCAAGCTGTTAACAAAGGCTTAATACATAAAAACCAAGCCGCTAGAAAAAAATCTCGTCTTAGCGCTCAAATCAAAACCCTATAAATACCCTCTCTATACTCTAGCTCAGCTTTTACAAGGTTAATCTTTAAATAGTAAAAATCGTTGCTATAATAAAAACCCTCCAAGAGGGTTTTATTATGCATAAAATTCAGCATTATTATGATTAATGAAAGTGATAAATCGCTATTTAGAAGTGCCGTTAATCAACAAATGCCTATTGATAAGGATGGTGACAAGAAAGAAACCTATAACAACAAAAAAAATTGGAATAAGCCTTTTGAAGATTATACCTATTTGCCTAAACCCAACCTATCAGCCTCTGACTCTGTAAGCCATTCCCAAGCCGGTGTATCAACTAAAACATTAAAAAAAATGAAGCAAGGCAGGATTAACCATGCACCTTGTATAGATTTACATGGACAAAAGATTGAGGAAGGATGTCAGTCTCTTTCGAAATTTATTCATTACCATGGCGATGAACGTTTTATCCAAATCATTCACGGTAAAGGATATAACTCTGATCAAAAACTATCTATCTTGAAATCACAGGTAGTGCACTATCTCAAACAACACCCACAAGTGCTTGCATTCTGTTCTTGTCCTCAAAAAATGGGTGGTACGGGAGCGGTGTTTGTTTATCTTAAAGTCAATGTTTAATCTCGACGAAGTCTACTCTGTTTCTGATTTCTTGAACTTATGTAGAAATTCAGTTGAACAAAATATACCCCACTGCTGGGTCCAGGGTGAAATTTCAAATCTGTCTAAACCCTCTTCCGGGCACTGGTACTTCTCACTGAAAGATTCAAAAGGGCAAATTCGATGCGCTTTTTTTCGTCTCAATCAACGTAAAGTGCAGTTCTCTCCTGAAAACGGCATGTCGGTTGTAATAAGAGGTGCACCAACCCTCTATGAACTTAGGGGAGACTTCCAGCTGATTGTGCAACAGATGGAACCTGCAGGTATAGGCAATCTTCAGATTGCATTTGATCAATTAAAAAATAAACTTAAAGCGGAAGGATTGTTTGATGCGGAAAACAAAAAAAACCTCCCTGTTTCTCCACAAACCATCGGAGTCATCTCGTCTTCTAGCGGTGCAGTGATTCGTGATATCATCCATGTACTGAATACAAGATATCCATTTTCCAACATTCTTCTTTACGACACTATAGTTCAAGGTGAAGATGCCTATAAAAAAATTATCAAGGCTCTCCGAATTGCAGATAGCGATAAGCGGTGCGATGTTCTCATATTGGCAAGAGGTGGAGGTTCAATGGAAGATCTATGGTCCTTCAATGAAGAAGAGCTTGCGAGAGAGATTTTTGCCTGTACAACACCAATTATAAGTTCTATAGGCCATGAAACAGACACTACTATTGCAGATTTTGTAGCCGACGTTAGAGCTCCAACACCAAGTGCTGCTGCCGTTATCGCAACACCTGATCGACTTGCAATAATCAATCAAGCAACAAAACTTAGAAAACAATTGCAGGATAGTGTCAATCAATCTCTTGATAAAATAAAGCTCTCCCTTGACCTACTTCAAGTTAGAATTATTGACCCCAGTCAACAACTGCAGCGAAATGCTCAGAAACTAGACGAATATGAATTTCGACTTGTCAGGCAGATAAAAAATGCTCATCAACTATATCGATCACAACTCCAACAACTAAACATTCGTCTACGCAATAATGCAGAATATTTTCTTAAAGATCAGTCAAATCAATTCAATAACAAGGTCAATCGAATTAACCTACTGTCACCTCTCAATACCCTCTCTAGAGGTTACAGCATTACCCATGATAAAGACGGGAAGATTTTACTTTCATCTAAGAAGATTAACCTTGGAGACCTTATCAGCTCTCAACTTCATGATGGAAAAGTTACTTCGAAGGTTGTAAAGAAAGAGGATAATTAGTGGTCATAAATTTTGCACTATTTATGACACTATCAAAACATATATGAAATCCAATGTCTCATTTCTACGTCGACTAGGTTCCATCATTTACGATTTTTTTCTTGTATTTTCTTTTGTTTTTTTTGTTGAAGGTGTGGTCATTATTATCAATAATAAACAAGCAATAACCAGTAGTCTATTCTTCTACCTCTTAACTTTACCTCTTATATATGCTTATTTTTCAATGTCTTGGATTAGAGGCAAACAAACGCTTGGGATGAGGGCATGGAAATTTGAAATCATACAAAAAGACGGCTCACATGTGACCCAAAAGCAGTCACTAATTAGATTTTTATTAGCTATCATTTCATTATTGGGTATTGGCTTTATTTTTCAAATCTTCAACCAACATAAGCTCCCGTTGCATGATTATTACTCAAAAACTTACTTGATATCAACCTTGAAATAATATGAACAAGAATTACAAGAACCCTAGTAATGAAGTTTATGCAAAATGACACTCATAAAGGTATAGTTGGTTTTGTTATTAAATACAAAATCTCATTATTACTAATTCTGATATTGTTTTCACTAGTAAAGCAAAATATATTAGTTAATGACTTTCCTAACGTTATTTTCCAAAAACAGAAAACTATTAAAGACTTAGAATTAATCAATAAACAATCGCAAAACGATAATAAACAACTACAAGAGCAAATTGGCGGCTACACAGAGGAAGATTTGAGCCTAATTGAATCACAGGCACGATTTAAATATGGACTCATCAAAGACGGTGAGGTGTTATATCAAATCAACACGACTGTGGAAACTGATAATGTAGCAGAGTCTAGTGAGTCTACTTTATAATAAAGACCATTCATTTCTTACTCCTAAAAGGATTTCGTAGCTGTCATGCATGATGATAATTGTTTCTTAATCATTCCAGCCAGTGGTACAGGTTCGCGCATGAATACAGACACTCCTAAACAATATCTAAAACTTGAGAATGGCTCAACTATACTAGATCAGAGCCTAGAAACTCTTTTAGATATGGATCAGATATCTGGTTATGTTATCGCCATCTCAGATAATGATAAGTATTTTATGAATTCATATTATTCCTCCCACCCAAAATTGCTTGCCACTGCAAAGGGAGGTCGAGAACGCTTTCACTCTGTATTAAATGCCCTTAGTACTTTAATTGAATTTGCTGAGGATAATGATTGGATACTCGTACATGATGCGGTTCGACCCTGTATAAAAAAAGAGGACGTAAAACGACTAATAAGTGAACTCCAAAACCACCCTATTGGCGGTATTCTTGCCATAGAAGCTGTTGATACATTAAAAAAAATTGGCAATGAGGACGTTGTTAGAACAATTGAACGAAACAAATTGTATCAAGCTCAAACCCCACAAATGTTCCGATTTGGTCTCCTAAAGACAGCTCTAGAGAAGGTGGTCGAAGATAACGATCACATTACAGATGAGGCAGAGGCGATTGAACGTTTAGGGCACTCTATAAAGATTGTATCAAGCTCTAAAAGTAACATTAAAATTACCCACTCAGACGACTTAAAATTAGCCAATTATTACTTAAATAAATCATGAAAGCAAAAACCGGCATCGGACAAGACTCTCACGCATTTGAGGAGGTACCAGGAAAACCTTTAATATTGGCTGGTATTGAGCTTGACCACCCCATAGGACTCAAGGGTAATAGTGATGCTGATGTTGTATTGCATTCAATAACAAATGCCATTTCGAGTATTACAGGTAGCAATATACTTGGCTCGATCGCTGATCAACTTTGTCAAGAAGGTGTCACTGATAGTAGCAACTTTTTAAACTTAGCACTTGATGATTTAGGAGATTGGAAAATTAGCCACATAGCTATCGCTATCGAATGTTTAAAACCGAAAATTTCACCACAAATTGAATCAATGAAAAAAAGCATTGCCAAACTATGTCATATCAATAAAACCGATGTAGGTATCACTGCAA
>JAOMEO010000025.1 GCA_028345955.1 Candidatus Thioglobus sp. | reverse complement strand
GGCGTAATAGTACTCCAAAATGTACTCGGCTATTCTCAGTGGCTAGGCATGCTAATAATTTTATTAGCTACAATTTCTCTTGAGCGGTGGGGTAAAAAATATGATTAAATTTAAGGTGTCATTATGAATGAAAGAATAGACATTTTATTATCAAATTTTTTGAAAAACAGCGTGCCTGCACATGGGCTTCCTGCTGTAGCTTATAATGATTCTGAGTTCTGGGAAATTGAGTCCGAAACCGTATTTACTCAGAATTGGGTTTTTGTGGGATTTGTTCATGAACTCAAAAAGCCTGGTGATGTTGTTACATGTTCGGTTGCCGGTCAACCCTTGATCCTTATTAAGAACAAGCTTGGTGAAATCAACGCCTTTCATAATGCCTGTAGACACCGTTGCCTAAAATTGGTTGATGAAGCAAAAAATGTAGGAACTAAGTTGCGTTGTCCATATCATTCTTGGACTTATAATTTGGATGGGGAGCTTTGCGAAACTCCTTTTTTTGCTGGAGAAGAACATCATGTCGAGGGTTTTGATTTATCCAAACACGGCCTAAAGCCAGTAAGACTGGCTATTTGGCATGACTGGATTTTCGTTAACCTTAGTGCTGATGCACCAGCGTTTGAGGAGTATTCAGCACCCTTGATTAAGTATTTTGATGATATCAACTTTGAACAAGTTAAAGCAGTTGCGACACTTGATTTTGGTGAAATTTCAACCAATTGGAAATTTCTAATGGAAAACTATATTGAGCCTTACCATGTTCAGTTTGTTCATCGCACAACAACAAACCAGCCACTTAAAGATCACTACACTATCGTTGATGATGTTTGTTTAGGAAGTGCTATTGAACTGGATGAAGAAGAGAAGGTGAAAGGCAGCCTTTCCGTCAGTTCACGCTACCTCACACTATTTCCTAACTTTATTATTGGTCGATATTTCCCTGACCAGATTGGGGTCTACTTGAATGTTCCAGTTGACTCAGGGCGCACTCAGCAGAAAAGAGTTATTTATACGACTGAAGGACAAACACTGTCAAAAGACGAAGTTGATGCAGTTAAAAAATTATGGTGGGATGTTCATAAAGAAGACCATGCAATTTGTGAAAGATTGCAACTTGGTCGTGCCTCACCAGTAGCAAAGGAAGGTGGCTTTTTGTCGCCTCATTGGGAGGATAGCGTTCGTGCATTCCAAACAATGATCGCAGAAGCCGTAATGAATACATCAAAAAACATTTAAAGGAGGACATATGTCTACTGAAAGTAATGATAATGGCTATAGATTAGCTCACACAATGATAAGAGTGCTAGACCTAGAAAAATCAATTCATTTTTATTGTGACATTCTGGGTATGCAAGTTTTGAGGAGAACTGATTATCCTGGTGGTAGTTACACCAATGCATTTGTGGGTTATGGGCCCGAAACTGAATTTCCAGCATTGGAGTTGACATATAACTGGGATCAAAAGGAGCATTATGACAAAGGTAATGGCTGGGGTCATATCTGTATCGAAACACCTGACGTTTATAAAGCTGTAGAAGACCTCGAAGCCCAAGGGGCAAAGATTATCAGTCCAGCTAAACCGATGAATGCTGGAACTCGTATCCTTGCATTTATAGAGGATCCGGATGGTTATGTTGTTGAATTGAATGAAAAACTTAACTTAACTCAATAAGGAAAATGATGGAAGATAATAAACCAAAACTCTATAAATTTACCGATATAGAAAACCGTTTACATACTTTAGAGCCAGGACAAACCTATATCAAGCCATTTGTCACCAGCGCTGTCAGTGACACTATGTGCGGCGGTCTCAATTTTTTAAATCAAGTTTCAGTGCCTTGGGAATTAACTTGTGATGAAATTATTTATTGCATGGAAGGCACCTTTAGGTTGACCTGTGATGGAGAGTCATATATTTGTTCGCCTGGAGATGTTTTATATATACCTAGGGATAATTCAATCGCATACGAATGTGATGAAAAGTGTGTCATTTTCTATGCCGCCTATCCGCATGACTGGAAACAACAAGCAGGAATTACTTTTGTTCCTGGCATTGACCCAGAGGACATGCCAAAAAATTAAAAGCAGTTTCTATTTTGATAGTTAAGTGAATACTTTGATACGTAGGACTATCCAGTTAGTAGCCTAAATCAGGCCTCACTAGGTTTTTGAGTTCTTGGTTGGAAAGGTAGCGACGTATATTCCTAAAAACCAATTCAAGAGTCATTACAATGTAGGTGTCACCATCATCTGCAGAAATATGGGGCATAACCATGAGGTTAGGAGCAGACCATAAAGGTGAGTTTTTGGGTAGTGGTTCTGGGTCAAATACATCAATAATTGCAGCCCCAATATGACCTGAATTTAGGTTGTTAACCAAGGCTTCATAGTCCATTGTAGCAGCGCGACCTACGTTAACAATACCAACGCCAGGTTTCATTAATGATTGCCGTCTTTCATCCAATAAGTTATTAGTTTCATTGGTATTTGGGGTGGCCATAAAAATATAATCTGCTTTTGGTAATACTGTGTCCAATTGATCAGTTGATACCATTTTATCTACATCTTCTAAAGTTTTTCCGTGTCGACTGACACCAATAACATTCATTCCAAGTGCTTTGCATTTTTTTGCTACAGAGTAGCCAATATTTCCAACGCCAATAGCTAACAAAGTTTTACCCTTTATGGGGGTAGAGTACAGTGATTCCCAGTGTTTGTTATTTTGATTTGCAATGATCTGTGGCATATGAGTGTGAAGCATAAGAACACTCATTAAACCGAATTCACCCGATTTTTCTGAATGCACACCTTTATTGTTGACAACAGAAATGTTATTAGGAAGCCAATCCATTGGGCAGAGGTGTTCAACACCAGCACCAGTGATATGAATCCAACGAAGATTAGGTGCTATCTCGGCAAGGTTTTCGGTAGGAAAATCCCAACATACGAGTACCTCTGCTGTTTTCATTGATTCATAAAAGTTATCCAAATCCCAGTCAAATACTGGCTCAATTTTTCCTTTCAAGTCGGGATAATTTTCAAGAGCTTCGTTAAATCTTGCTTCCGTAAAAGCGAAAACAGATTCACTTTCTATTGTCGGAGGAAAGGATTTAGGGTTTGCATGATTACTCTTGAAATGTACTCTTACTTTTCTTTTTTCCAGCATGCTATCAATACCTACTTTGTTGAATTATTTAATTTTTGAATTATGCCTTAACTGCATTTCCTTCAATCCTGCAGTTACAATTTTAATTCTTTGTTGTTCCGATTTGCCATCAACTTGAAACTGAATGTCAATGAACTCGTGTGCAAGTTTACTGAGTAAGGATTCATCATCACCTTCTTCATTTTTAGGGATAGAAAGAACAGAGTCACCGCCATAAGTGGGGATCGGCATTCCCGCAATTTTTGAGGCGATATAGGGTTGATCTCCAGCAATTACGGTTCTAATTTGCTTCCTTATTCGTTGACGCATCATAGCAACGCCTCGGTCACTTCGCACTAGTTGCTCATTTTTATGAATGTTAATGGCACCCATACCTTCACAAGCCTCTCTATCTGCAGGAAACCTCTGTCGTTCTTCATATGGTCGATCAAAAACTTCACCCTGTTCGATCAGCTCTGGACCTTCTGGCGTGTTATATACTTGGGGATCACCCCGTTTACCAAAATTAGCCCAAGCATAACAGACGGTCGTTTCATCATCAATTGGTACTACCCAACGACTAAAAGAGCTTCGCCCGTAATAGATTTGTTTCGTACCATCAGCAGAAAAGGCTGCTCCTGCTTGAGTAAAATTTGGCAAAACAACTTCATTGATTCGAAACCAGACGTTATCTCCAACTCTGCGTGTATTGCAGCCCAATATCCAGTTATCTCGCTCGAAGAAGTCAATCTGACCTACCTCTCCAAAGCCTTCTGAGAATTGTTGACGACTCATATTGGAGTGAAGAAAGGCGGTATGAATAGGATCAACGATAGCATCGAGTACTTGAAGCCAGTTACAATTAAAGGGTGCTTTGTAAGGAACCATTTCCATATCTTCAAATTCGAGGCTGTCATAGATTGGAAATTCTGGCTTTTCATCAATTGGTCCTAAATATGCAAAGATAAGCCCCTTAAACTCGAAAGTAGGATAAGCACCTAGACGCACCTTATTTTTTATCATATCTGCGGTGGCGGTTGGCTGACCAGGAACTTCGATCAATGTGCCATCAACATCAAAGTGCCAGCCGTGGTAGCAGCATTGTATGCCTTTTTCACGACAAATTCCAAATTCCAAAGAGGCTTGTCTATGAGGACAGTGTTTGTGAACTAGTCCTAACTGACCGCTCCTGTCTCGAAATAAGACAAGCTCTTCTCCAAGTATTTTTGTTGCAACAGGGAGTTCTTCTAAATCAGAAGAAATAAATACTGGTTGCCAGTAGCGTCTAAGGTATTCACCAGCTGGCGTTCCTCGGCCAATTCTTGTTATTTCATCATCGATCTCATTTGAAAGTGTCACACTATGGCCAGCAAAACCTTTCAAATCAGTTCCAATTTTCTCTTTAGTGTCTTTCATCAGTAGAGATCTCTTGATATTATCAAAATAAAATAATCAGTCATAATATGGTATAGTGATTTTTTTTCAACAAACTATACCTCAAAAGGAGTCAATAATGGCGAACATATATCCAACATTAATGTCAGAGGCATTACCAGATAAAAAACGCGTTAATGAAGCCAAAGCAAAACTTGAAAAGGCAGGTGTTAAGTATATTCTTTCGTGCTGGATAGACCTTCTAGGCATTCCTAAAACCAAACCAATCCCCATTTCGGAGTTTGAGTTGTTGTGTGCTGGAAAAGGCCCTCAATTTGCTGTTCATTCTGTTTCTTTCGTTCCAGAATTAGGTCCAAATGATTCTGATCAGATTCCAGTTCCAGATCTTGATAGTTTGATGATCTGTCCCTGGGATAAAACCTGTGCCTGGGTTTTTTCTGATTTGTGGTGGGAGGATAAACCTTACAATTTATGTCCCCGTCAAACACTAAAAAGAGCTGTGAAAAATGCTGAAGATGCTGGATATAGGGCTTTTTGTGGTATTGAACCCGAATTTATAGCAATGCGTTGGGAAAACGGTCAACCTGTAAAAGCTATTGATGACGACCCTTTACCCGGTGAAGGTGTGCGGCCACGCCGCCAAGCCTTTGGATATGATGTGGAATATAGCATTGACTCTATGGAATTTTTGGGAGAAATGATTGATACCCTCAATGAATTAGGTTGGGGTTTGAAGGATGTTGTTTGCGAGGGCGCATATTCTCAGTTTGAACTCGACTTTACTTATACAAATGTACTTCAAATGGCTGATCGTTTGGTATTTTTAAGGGTTTTGCTCAAAGAGATTGCAAAAAATCACGGCATGTTTATTACTTTTATGCCGAAACCAACAATTGGAGATTGGCGTTCTGGTGCCCATATTAATTTCAGCTTGACGAGTACTGCCAATAGTAAAAACATATTTGAAGGAAAGAATGGTAAGTTTTCGGATACAGCCTACCATTCGGTAGGTGGTTTGATTAAGCATGGATCAGAAATTACAGCCTTGGCATGTTCCACGGTCAATTCCTACAATGGATTGGTTCCTGTAGTGGGAGGATTTGAAGGTGGAGTGCACACATGGGCTCCAACTCAAATGGCATATGGTGATAATAACCGCTCATGTATGCTTCGACTCCCACAAAATCGCTTTTGTATTGAGAACCGTGCCGCCGATATGTGTATGAATCCGTACTTGTCATTGGCTTTGACTACTGCTGCAGCTATAGACGGAATTAAGAATAAGATTGATCCAGGTAAGCCATTAAATGTTAATCTTTACACCTTAAGTCCTGAAGAAATAAAAGCCTCTAAAATTAAATCTCTACCTCGAAACCTTCTAGAGGCCATTGAAAAACTTCAGCACGATGATTTTGCAAAAGAGGTTTTAGGTGAATCAATGCTCAACCAATTTTTTGCTTACAAGATGGATGAATGGGACCGTTATCACCAGGCTGTTACCGACTGGGAAGTAACCGAGTATTTAAGGTTATATTAAATTAGAATAGTTTTGATTTAATCAAGTGTATATTTATAAATGAATTTGACCTAGGCTTGAAACAGTAGTATCAATTGTAAAAATAATTTTATGAGGATTTTAATATGTCTATCAATCTTTCAAATATAGCCAAGAAGCGCGGTATCGAATATTTTTTGATTAGTTTTGTCGATTTGTTCGGAAATCTACGCTCAAAATTAGTACCTACAAGGGCCATCGATGGTATGCAAAAAGATGGCGCTGGTTTTGCCGGTTTCGCAGCCTGGCTGGATATGACCCCTGCACATCCTGATATGTTTGCTATTCCAGACCCTGAAAGCTTTATTCAGCTTCCTTGGAAGCCAGAGGTTGGTTGGCTAGCTTCAGATCTTTGGATGGATGGCAAGCCAGTCGAGGCTTCTCCAAGAGTTGCGCTAAAAAGGCAATTAGAGCAAGCTAAAAATCTTGGTTTTCGGATGAAGACAGGAGTTGAGTGTGAATATCACCTAATCAATAGTGACGGTACTGGTATCGCTGATACTAAAGATCAACAAAGTAAACCTTGTTATGACCAGCAAGCTTTAATGCGACAGTTTCCCGTCATCAGTCAGATTTGTGATGCCATGATTGAACTCGGTTGGGGACCTTATCAGAATGACCACGAAGATGCCAACGGTCAGTTTGAAATGAACTGGGACTTTGATGACGCACTGAAAACAGCTGACCGTCATGTCTTTTTCAAATTTATGGTCAAGTCAATAGCTGAACTTCATGGAATGAGAGCGACCTTTATGCCGAAACCTTTCTCTAATTTGACTGGCAATGGTTGTCATTCACATATCTCACTATGGAATTTAAGCGGCACTCAAAACTTATTTGATGGGAACAATGATTCCCGCGAACTAGGATTATCATCTTTGGCTTATCAATTTCTTGGTGGTATTATGCATAGTGCTGATTGTTTGGCTGCAATCTTCAATCCCGCAATCAATAGCTACAAGCGTATCAACGCGCCTCGGACACTTTCCGGTGCTACTTGGTCTCCTGACTCTATAACCTATAGTGGCAATAACCGCACTCATATGATTAGGGTTCCTGAAGCAGGGCGCTTTGAGTTAAGATTGATGGACGGAGCAGCTAATCCTTATTTGATGCAAGCAGGCATCCTTGCCTGTGGTCTTGATGGGATTGAAGGCAACCGTGACCCGGGCGATCCTCTAGACATTAATATGTATGAACTGGGGAAGGATATAAAGGGTTACAAGCAGTTGCCTCATAATTTACTTGATGCGATACGTCTTTTTGAGAGTAGTGATGTTTTGAGAGAGAGATTGGGAAGTGAACTGGTTGAGGCTTTTGTGAAATTAAAGAAAAACCAATGGGATGATTACACTTCACATTTAACAAAATGGGAGCTTGATAATACCTTGGATTGCTAATTGTTTTCCAGAAGCCGAATCAACAAACAAATCACAACTTGTAACATTAATGATATGACACTGTAATGGATTATGAGAAGTATGAATTAGGCACTGTTTCGCTACTGTCAGGTGAGAGTCTCGATTCAGCTTTTCTAATTTATAAAACCTATGGCAACTTAAACAAAAGCAAAGACAATGTAGTTGTATTGCCAACTTTTTATACCGGTTCTCATCAAAGAAATGAGGGCTTTTTTGGTATTGGTAGGGCAATCGATCCAGAGAAACATTTTGTTGTGTCGATTAACATGTTTGGTAATGGTTTTTCCTCCTCGCCCAGCAATACACCAGCTCCTCAGGATGGTCCTAGGTTTCCACACATATCACTTTGGGATAATATTGCCTGTCAGTATAAGCTACTTACCGAACACCTTAGAATAGATAGAATTGCGCTTGTCACAGGTTGGTCAATGGCTGGCTGTCAGGCATATCAGTGGGCTGCGCAATATCCAGATTTCGTTGATGCTATTTTGCCTTTCTGTGCTTCGGCAAAAACATCGACGCATAACTACGTCTTTCTTGAAGGTGTTAGAGCGGCGCTTTGTGCAGACCAGAATTGGAATAAAGGCGATTATGACTCCCCTCCAGTTAATGGACTTAAAGCCTTTGCAAGAGTTTATGCGGGCTGGGCTTTTTCTCAAACTTTTTATCGTGACTCTTTGTTTCAAGAAATCGGTTATGAAACTATGGAGGACTTGCTGATTGATTGGGAAAATGACCATGTTGAGAACTGGGATGCCAACAATCTCTTGGCTAAACTTGCGACATGGCAGGCAAGTGATATCAGTGTTGGCCCTCTTTATAATGGTGATTTTGAGATGGCATTGAAGTCAATTCAGGCAAAAACTATCTTGATGCCTTGCACACAAGACCTCTATTTTCCACCTGAAGATAACGCAATTGAGGCGAGTCATATATTGAATGCTGAGCTCCGTCCATTTGATTCCCCATTTGGGCACTGTGCAGCTAACCCAGGAAACGATTCTGGTTTTGAGGCCGCACTTGAGAGAGCTATCGGCGATTTACTTGAAATATAAAATGGAAATGATATGAAGATCACTTGGCAAGATTTTGAAAAAGTTGATATAAGGGTTGGCACGATAATCAAAGCTGAGGATTTTCCTGAGGCTAGAAGCTCCGCATATATCCTGCACGTCGATTTTGGTTCAGAAGTTGGTATCAAGAAGTCTAGCGCTCAAATCACAAATCTTTATACAAAAGAACAGCTTGAAAATAAACAGGTCATGGGGGTTGTCAACTTTCATCCTAAGCAAGTCGGTCCAATTATGAGTGAATGCTTGGTTTTAGGCTTCTATAACCAAGATAAATCTGTAATCTTGGCAACGCCCGATACTCCTGTTGAAAATGGCGCTCGTCTTCTATAGCTGATATTATTAAGACTTTAAGGCATAGGGAGGAGTTTATTTCACTCGGCTATGTATTAATATAACCTCCCTCACACATCAAACGGAATTTGGGCTTTTTTCAAGTTGACTTATAATCCTAGTATGAAGAAACTCTTTCTACTTTTAATTCTATCCTTCTTCTCAGCTCAAAGTTTTGCGAGATCGTGTCCTGATGGCAGTGAGCCAATCAAGAGTGTTTCTGCGGATGGTACTTATTACGTTTATAACTGTGGAGGTGGTAATGAACAAACATCTTCATCTACAGCTAATTCAAAAGCAAAAGCAGTAGCTGGTATTGATATTGAGAATGACCCTAATATTGACTTTTTTAAACCACCACAAAAGCCATATCCAACAGGTAAATTATACTGGTTTGGACGGATGTGGCAGATGGCAGATTTTAATAAGGATGGATACAGTGATGTTCTTTACATAGGCACTATGAACCCAAATAATGTTGATTCGATTGGAGAGGATACTGGTGGAGCTTGCGGCGGCGGAGCTTGTAAAGGAAATAAACCATTACCATCATTGTTTTTGGGTAACGCAAAAGGCAAACTTACTTACGCACCTGAGCTACTCATTGATAAACGTGAAGATAGTGGAATGTCACTAGGAAGACAGCTTCTTGTTGCTGATTATAATAATGATGAAATTCTTGATTTTTATATCGCTGATACTGCAGTTGGCACTCACAACGGTTTTAGGGATAGCTATTTTTTAAGCCAACCCAATGGCACTTGGTTGGAATCATCAAAAACACACCTAAGCCACTCTAATTTTGTAGTATTTGACCATGGCGGCGCTACGGGTGATATTGACAATGATGGCGATATGGATGTTGTTATCACCGAGACTAATTGGAAAACAGGAACAGCTTTATGGTGTTTAATAAATGATGGAATAGGCTTTCTAAATAAACGTAAGTGTGGAGGTATTTTTTCTTTTGCCCTAGAACTTGCTGATATTGATGGTGATGGATATTTAGATGTATTACTGGGGGCACATGAACATGAACAGAGTATAGACTTCACTGGCATTGTTTGGAATGATGGCAGGGGTAATTTTAACAAACATAACAATACCCGCTTACCTCAACACAAAAAGAAATGGGGCACAGTGCCCGAAGTTTCAGTAGCTGATTTGGACAATGATGGTGACCTAGATATTGTATACAGCAGAGCAGGTGTTTTATATGTGGGCACAGCAATACAAATCATAGAAAACTTAGGTCATAAGAAGTTTAAAGACCACGGAATATTTCCTTTAGTTGCAGCACCAGATGACTACATACCTACCCACGAAGGAAATGAATGGAATGATTTTATTGAAGACATTCGATTTAGAGACCTAGATAAAGATGGAGATATCGATTTATATTTATCGAGCTCTATGTCACGTAAGACTGATGGTATGGTTTTGCTAAATCAGGGTGATTTTGCTTTTGAGTTATTACTCCCTAACGTTGCTAAAAAGTATGTAACAATTGACTACAAAGCTCCCGCACCTGTCAGTGAAGAGCAAAAGGCAGAAGAGCAAGCAGTGTTAGATGAAATTGCGGCATTTGAAGCAGAACTGGCAGCGGAACTTAGTCAGTAATAATAAATAATAGAGTAAATTAAGCGTCTTTCAAAGCACATATATTTATTCAGACTTTCACCCTTTGGCTTGAAGAATTAAAATAACTAATCAGCTATAAAATAACTGAGTACAATGACCTCTATTTTTTTATTTTAATAATTATATTTAATGAGTTCAATTGTTTCCATCAAAGACCTTTCAAAAACCTATAACTCTGGTTTCGAAGCCTTAAAAAACATCAATTTGGATATTAAAAAGGGTGAGATTTTGGCATTATTGGGTCCAAATGGTGCCGGGAAAACGACCTTAATCTCGACAATCTGCGGTATCGTTTCACCAACCTCAGGAACTGTAACTGTTGATGGTAGTGACATTATCACTGATTTTAGAAAGACAAGACAAATGATTGGTCTAGTTCCTCAAGAGCTCACTCTTGGTGCTTTTGAACAGGTATTTCAGACGGTAAGTTTTAGTAGAGGATTATTTGGCTGTAAACAGGATGATGACTATATAAATCAGCTACTTAAAGATCTCTCTCTTGATGATAAAAAGGATATTGAAGTTCGAGCGTTGTCCGGAGGGATGAAGAGACGTGTTCTGATTGCCAAGGCACTCTCGCATGAACCTCAAATATTATTTTTAGATGAGCCAACAGCAGGGGTTGATGTTGAACTTAGAAAGGATATGTGGAAGATTGTGCGTCAGCTGCAAGATAAAGGCGTAACCATTATCCTTACAACGCACTATATAGAAGAGGCAGAGGAAATTGCTGAGAGAGTGGGTGTGATTAATAACGGTGAGCTCCTGGTGGTTGAGAAAAAGGAGCTGTTAATGGAAAACTTTGGTAAAAAACAACTCGTCATTGAGTTAAGGGAGGCGGCCAAAGAGATTCCTCATACACTTCATAAACATAATGTGGAGTTAACGGATGACGGCTTGAATATTAGCTACACTTATGACACAACAAATGAAGGGAGCAATATTCAAGAGGTACTCAAAGAAGTTTCTGACTCAGAGTTACTGCTTAAGGATATTAAAATCAATCAGAGTTCACTGGAAGATATCTTTGTAGACTTGGTGAAATTAAAATGATGAATTTTAGAGCGATAAAAGTAATTTATTTGCATGAAATGTTACGTTTCTGGCAAACACTCTTTCAGAGTATCGCTTCACCGATACTTTCAACGGCGTTGTATTTCGTTGTCTTTGGGGCTGCAATCGGCTCGCGGATATCTAACGTTGAAGGCGTATCTTATGGACTCTTTATTATTCCCGGTCTGACCATGCTATCAGTCTTAACTCAGAGCATTTCTAACGCCTCATTTGGAATCTTTTTTCCAAAATTTACGGGTACTATCTATGAAATTCTTTCTGCCCCGATCTCGTTTTATGAAGCCTTGATAGGGTTTGTTGGAGCGGCTGCAAGTAAGTCTTTGTTTTTGGCAGCTATTATTCTAATTACGGCGACCTTTTTTGTAGACCTCAACGTTGCGCACCCATTTTGGATGTTGGCATTCCTTATATTGACTTGTGTGGCTTTTAGTCTGTTTGGTTTTATTATCGGACTTTGGGCTGAAAACTTTGAAAAACTGCAAATCGTGCCATTACTGATTATTACCCCTCTAGTTTTTTTAGGAGGTAGTTTTTACTCTATAAGCATGCTGCCACCTTTATGGCAAAAAGTGACCTTATTTAACCCAGTTCTTTATTTAGTCAGCGGTTTCCGTTGGAGTTTTTTTGAGATTTCCGATGTTAGTGTTGGGATAAGCTTGCTGATGGTGATCGTTTTCTTGAGTGCATGTATTGGTGTTGTGGCTTGGATTTTTAAATCAGGTTACAAATTGAGACAATAAGTTTGTATATTTGTTGCTTATGATTCAGGTTACAGACATTTATATTTATCCCGTCAAATCACTCAAAGGTATTCCACTAAAAGAAGCAGAAACCGGCTTACGTGGTTTTAAGTATGATCGCGAGTGGATGATTACAGATAGCGATTATCAGTTCCTAACGCAACGTCAAATTGAAACGATGGCGACCATTTCTGTTGACATTGCTAAAGATTTTTTGTTGCTACAGTCATCAAAAGGTAATGAGCTAAAGATTGATCTCAACGCTAAAAGGGAAGAGCCGGTTCAAGTCTCGGTTTGGGACGATATTTGTGATGCATATGACGAAGGAGAAACTGCCTCAAATTGGTTAACTGATGAACTCGGATATTGGCAAGGAAAAACGTTGAGATTGGTGAGATTTTGTTCCGATCGAAAACGTCTAGTGCCGGAAAAATACCTTCACGGTCGTGAAGCCGAGAGTTCATTTTCCGATCAATTTCCCTACCTCATAACTACCTGGGATTCGTTGAAGAAGTTAAATAAGGGTCTTAGAGAAAATGGAAAGCAAGAGGTTACAATGGCTCGCTTTAGACCTAATATAGTTGTCAGTGATATAACCAGTATTGAGAACAAGACATCTCTTGATCTGACTTCCAAAGACGGTAACTATAAGTTCGGTTTGAGGAAACCATGCAAGCGCTGCAAAATAACAACAATTAATCAAGATAGTGGAGAAATCATAGACTTTAAAGAGCCACTTTTAACTCTCACTTCACTGAATTTTAATTCTGAAAATTATGGTGCATTTTTTGGTCAAAACGCTATTCTGCTTTCAGATCAAGCATGTGTAATTAGTGTCGGCGATTTGTTACAAGCGAGTATGAAAAGGTAAGATAGTTAGTTATCTATTGAAATCTGACCAAAGCGTTTTTCCTGTTTCCAGGCATGTCCATAAATCACTTCATAGGTCGCAGGTAACTTGTCGTTCTTTCGATAACTTTCATACATTTCAATCATCTTATTAAATTTCGTTTTACCGGTTAAAGACTTTGAACGGTTGTACACGGTTTGAGCGCCGATACCCTTTAAATCACGCATTAAATCGATAACTTTGTCATAGGTCAGTGTTAACTTTTCCATTTCCATTACTGGGCTTTGAAAGCCTGATTGCAGCATTTGATCGCCAATGTCATGCATATCAGTAAACTTATTGACATGTGGATTGCTATCAACAACAGACCAGCTACGCTTTAACTCTTTGAGGGTATCTGGACCAAACGTTGAAAAAAGAAATAAGCCTTCGGGTTTAAGAACTCTAAAGCATTCATCTAAAAGTATTTTCAGGTCAGTACACCACTGCATCATCAAATTAGAGATAATAAAGTCAATACTGTTATCGGTAAAAGGTAATTGGTAAGCGTTAGCACAAACTTTCAAGTTATTAACATTGGATAACAAAGACTGTTGTGCAAAATCGATACAGATTAATGTAGCATTGGGAAAAGCTTTAACTGCTTTTTCGCTTAGGAATCCTGTTCCAGAGCCCAGATCAATTATTGTCTTAGGGTTTATTGAGATGACATTTAATTTTTCTGCGAGACGAACTGAAATCTCGTTTTGTAGGAAAGCGCTGTCGTCGTATTTAGATGACGCTTTATTAAATGTTGCTCTTACTCTAGACATTTGACTAGTTGACTTGAAAGTCCTTTCATTAAATTAAAATATTGATCTGAACCTGCATTAAGATTAGCACCTAAAATGTCAATTCTGAGCGATTTTATTGGTAAACCTTCTGACAAAACATTTGCCTTTTTAGAAGTGTTTTCGGGACCATAAAGTAAGCATTTAATTTTCAAATCTTTCATTTTCTTTCTAGCTTCTAAAGTTCTATGAATACTTAGTCGAGCCCCATGGTAAGGCGTTATGATGACTGGTTTTTGAAAATGAAAACTTTTTTCAAAGTACTGAAGTGTATCTGAAAATATTGCATAACGCTCTGAACTGAAAGGTGCTAATTCTTGTTGAAGTTCTAATTTCAATTTGTTTAGTCTTGAATGAATTTTTACAAGATTAGTTTCGTAAGTATTACTATTATTGGGGTCTATTTTTATTAACTGCTCGTTAATATATTGAGCAGTTTTTTGCATATTATCAATTTCTAACCAAAGATGTAGATCGTGGTCAGTATGTTCATCATGATCAGTATGCTCATCTTTTTCATCTTTCTCATCTTCGTTTATTTCATTTATATCTACATTTCTAAAATCATAAAGATAAAGATCATCTATCTCACTCACGATAAGATGTGATCCAACTTTGATATTTCCAAGAGTTTTTTTGAGACCCGTTTCGAAACCGTCTCCAATTGTTATGACCAGATCTGCATTTGATAGTAGGTTTAATTGAGAGGGTTTAAGGTGAAAAGTATGTGCAGAGTCGCTAGATTCTAGCAATAATTGGGGTCTTGAAACACCTTCCATAAGTGCGCTCACGATACTATGTATCGGCTTAATACTGACGACAACATTGGGTATTGGCTGAGCGCCAACATTGTTAAGACTTAACAGAAAAATCAAGCCCAGAAATAAACGATAAATCATAGTATGCCTCAAAATCAAGGGA
Organism: Candidatus Thioglobus sp.; assembly: GCA_028345955.1. GTDB lineage: Bacteria > Pseudomonadota > Gammaproteobacteria > PS1 > Pseudothioglobaceae > Pseudothioglobus. The sequence continues at coordinate 1,109 of JAOMEO010000025.1, read as the reverse complement.
AATTATACGCCAACCACTTAGATCTTCATTAATTTAGCGTTCACAAACGACAATTGCTCTCGTAGGTGCTGGGTAACCTTCAATCGTAAGAGAGTCATCAAGTGGATCAAGAAAATCTTCTAAAGAGGCTCCATTTTCCCCAATCCAGGAAGTTTTGCGTTGTTCTGCTGTTGTAGTTTTAGAAACATCAACAACCCTGATATTATTGAAATTTGCATCATTCAACCAAGACTCAAGGGTATTAATACTTGGTATGGAGTAAACGTTTCGCATTTGTGCGTAACGACCTTTAGGGACTAGTACGTAATCCTCTGGACCTTCAACCACAAGGGTTTCTAAAACAAGTTCGGCATCCGACGCCATCATTTCTTGTAATTGCGACAAGTGTGCCATATGATCTCGCTGGTGATACAAAACGCCCATAGAAAAGACCGTATCGAATAAAGGTACTTTTGGTATTTCTTCTAGTTTTAACGGTAATAACAAAGTATTTAAGGGTGATTTAATCATTGATTTAATAGCTCTAAATTGGTAGTTAAATAAGAGAAAGGGCTCAATACCTAGTGCCCGCTTTGCTCCTTCCATAGCCATCCTGATAGTAAAGTAACCGTTTCCTGCGCCTACATCTAGCACACGTTTGTTTTCAAGAGGTTTAATGTGTCTGGTTATACGTTGCCACTTCATATCTCCATCCCACTCACTTTCTAGCACAAGGTCATTAATCATAAAAGGACCTTTTCTCCAGGGTATAAGTTCTCGGAGTTCTGTCATTAATGTTTCACTGTCAATACTATCGTTGTTAATACTGATATAAGGCTTTTTTAGAGAAATTTTACCTTTAGGAAGGGCGTCAATAGTCTCAATAGCTTGGGACCATTTGGGGATATTACCGTTATTGACTTGATAGGCCTGGTTAGTGATTTCTAGGCATTTTTTTGAGATTTTATTAAGTGAAAAATCATCAAAAAAAATCACCAAATCTTCACGGAATAAATTCACTAATTAAATTAATGTAAAAAATATATAGTATAAAATATATGATTAAGTGAAAAATGTTACTTTTAACTTTTTAGGAGTTTATCGTGATAAATCAATCAATTAAATTCTTT
>JAOMEO010000024.1 GCA_028345955.1 Candidatus Thioglobus sp. | reverse complement strand
TGTTGCCATCAAGCGACCCCGCGGGGCCAGTGAGGCGAATGGTGAAAAGGTCGCCACTTCCCGAGGGAGTCATATCAGCGGCACTTAAAACTGTCCAACTGCCTAATGCTAAAAGGGTAGAAGCAAAAGCTTCTGGTTGTGAGGTTTTCGAGGGAAGCGACTGTGCCGAAGTTCGTTGGGAACCAGTGAATGATCTTCGCGCAGGCTCATTTACTTCGATCAAGATTGCACCATCGAATCCGGATGTAATCTACGCTGGAGTCGATTCCAACGATATGTCACTGTACAAAAGTGAAGATGGCGGAGCGACCTGGTGGCTCGCCCACATTACAGGTCATACAATGAGTGTAGCGGTCAGCCCAAACGATGCGGACCTAGCGGTCTACAGTATTCTTGAAGGTCCTATGCAACGGACCACAGACGGCGGTTCCATTTGGAACCCTGTCGATACAGGTGATATTGTGGTGAGAAGAGTGGAAGCAACGAATATGGGCGCAAACTTGTTCACAACCGTAGTCTTTGCGCCGGATAATGAGAATATTGCCTACTCAGCAACCGTAAGTGGCATGCAGCGAAGTGGGACGGACCGTGGACCAGTGCCTATTTACGTCAGTCGAGATGGTGGAGCCAAATGGAAACTGACAGGAACTTGTGAAACCTGCGGTGCAGCGATAACAATGGCAGTACAGCCAGGTGACTCCAACGTCGTTTGGGCTGCTACCAACAACGGTGCGCAAGTCAGCCGAGACGGCGGTAAGACGTGGAGCGGTAATCTGATTGAGCGCTATACCCGTAATTCTCACTCTTATGGAATTGCACTCCGGCCGGGCGATCCCGATACAATTTTACTTGCAAGTAACGAATCTGGCATGTTTCGAAGCACAGATGGAGGGACGACGTGGACGCAAGCAAATACCGGCCTTGGTACACAAGAACTTCACCAGGTTGCTTTTGCCACCAGTAATTCGGATGTGGCCTACGTAGCTACACACGAGGGTGTTTATCGAAGTGATGATGCTGGACAAACTTGGGTCTCTCGAAGTCGGGGTTTGCAATATCTATTTTCGACACCAATAGCAGTTGATCCCCGAAATGAAGACATCGTTTTTGTCGGGTCCTCATCGGAGGTATTTACAATGCATCCTAGCCATTTTAATGCCGGTTTGCATGAAGGACAAGGTCTCTACAAGAGCACAGACGGTGGTCTAAATTGGTTTAAGAGCGATGAAGGAATTGACGAAGCCAAATTAGCGCAGATGGGTACTCATCCCCTACTGCCTTTCAATCTGTGGGCGGATGGCGAGTCGGGACGGGGCGCATTTTTTACACCAGATGCGGGAGATAGTTGGTTATTTACTGCAAATCATGCTAGCCATTATCCAATGGTATTTGCGTTCTCCCGGACTTTTCCAACCGTGATTTATCTGACAAGCTGGCAGAATGACGGAGAATTAATGGTTAGTACGGACGCGGGCTATAACTGGCCTGATCTCACTCCACAAATCGCTGCTGGAATCAGTGAGAAGACAAAATCCCTTGGTCTTTATGAGGATGCAAAACGTCGCTGGCTTCACCTACATGGCCTTGCGATTGCCGAAACTGACCCAAATATCATCTATGTTGGATCAGTGAATGACACGGTTTATGCCGATGTTGACTTCAACCTCAAAGGGTCGCACATTTTCAAATCCACCGATGGCGGAAAAACATTTCTTGAAATGAGCGATGGGTACCCGATCGAGACCCGTACTTCCATCAACGCAATCGTTATTCACCCGACAGACCCGGATATCGTCTATGCGATGACCTCTTTGCATGAGTCAGAAACTGCAATTGGGATTTACAAATCGGTAGATGGTGCGAAAACTTGGAGTTCTTCTAACAACGGACTTGATCCATATACCAATGACTTACAAATAGATCGCACAGATCCAGATACCCTATACGCGGCTACAGAAAGCGGCATCTATAAGACCACAGATGGCGGCAAACATTGGAATCGATTATCGAACGGAATACCTAAGAAGATGCCCGTGATTGATTTGGCGATTGATCCGTTGAATCCACTCGTGTTGTATGCGATTACACCGGAACACGTATATCGAACGAAGAATGGTGGCCAGAATTGGTACACGGTCGATTTAGGTTTACCGCTGCTTTCCAAAAAGGAAATTACTTCCGCGCAGTCACAACTCATGGCAGAGCTACAACTGGATCGAACAAAGACGGGTCACTCTAACTACGGCAGCACGTTTGCACAGGATCGGACCCTAGAAATCGATGCGACGGGTCGCGTACTTTATGTTGTGGTCAAAACAAAAGGTTCAGATATGTATGGACCAGAATGGAGTAAGGTTCGTCGGTTATACCGGGCAGTATTACCACCTTTGATACCGGTTGACTATACATTTGAAGTCAATAGCACACCGTTAGTCATGCGTACGATTTCCCACATCTATGATGTAGTGTTTGAAGAGCGAATCAAAGAGTTGCGATATACAGCAGCGGGTCCAAAGGGTGTCGAAAGCGAAACGGAAATAAACATTCCTAGTTCATTATTTTCGCCTCCTTATGTTGTGAAGATTGACAATCAGGAAGTACCCATCTTTTCAGCTTCGAATTCGGTCTCGTTCAGACATTATCATAATGGGAAAAGCCAGATCTCTATAAGCGGTAGGTAACGATATGGTTTGTGGTGAAGAGTGAACATTTTTCGACTTAGTATTAATTCGGTCGTCCAGAAATTTATTGTAGTTCTAGCTTTTATTCCTAGATCAGCCGATGCCCATGGAATAGAATTTTATTATTTCCTCCCAATTCCGTTAATTAACTATCTAATTGCCGCCGCTACAGCAATCGTACTCACATTTGTTGTAAGCAGCTTGTTCGTGCGTGGCTATTCGTCAGACCATCAATATTGGCAGATCAATATCCTCAAATGGAGATTCGGTAAGCTGATCACCCATTGGTTTGTTATTTTATTGGTAAGACTGATATCTGTTACCTTGTTCGTGTTAGTTATTTCAGCGGGGCTAATTGGTGATCAACACCCAATTAGCAATATTGCTCCGATCTTCGTTTGGGTGATCTGGTGGGTTGGAATGGCTTACATATGCGCACTTATAGGCAACCTTTGGTCGGTCGTTAATCCATGGAAGATAATTTTTGAATGGGCCGAACTTATATATATAAGATGCGCTTCTGGTGAAAGACTTTCCCGCCAATTGAAGTATCCAAAGAATTGGGGTGTTTGGCCCGGATTTTTTCTATTTTTTTGCTTTGCCTGGATCGAAAACGTATATTCGAACTCAGTTGTTCCCAAAGAAATTGCACTACTCACTCTAAGTTATTCATTGATTACATGGTTGGGGATGTTCTTTTTCGGTAAAGAAGTGTGGTTGCGCCGCGGTGAAGCGTTCTCAATTGCTTTTAGCCTTTTTGCTAAGTTCGCACCTCTAGAAATTCGAATAGAAAATCCTGAAATTTGTTCCCACTGTACAGTCGAATGCCGAGGACAAGATGGAGTGTGTGTGGATTGTAGTGAATGCTTCAACCGGGCATCGTTTGTCGACCGACAGTTAAACCTTAGGCCATACGCAATTGGGTTGCTTCGAAAAGAAGATACCTCGTTCTCAATGATGGCATTTGTACTTCTCATACTGTCAACCGTCACATTTGACGGTTTTATTTCAACACCGGCGTGGATGAATATACAGAATATTTTTCTACAATTTGTCTCCGAGATATCAATTGTCGCGAGCTTTGGTTTTGTTGCCTTCTACATTGTCTTTATTTGTATATATCTATTTTTCTCTTTACTAATTGCTGTTTTTGGTGGGGGAAATTATTCAGCAATTTCTATAGCCGTAAAGTTTGTTTACTCTATTGTGCCAATTGCATTGGCGTATCACTTTGCACACTACCTTTATCTACTTCTGATACAGGGCCAACTAATTATTCCGCTCTTATCGGACCCTTTTGGTTACGGGTGGAATTTGTTTGGTACAGCAAATTATCGTGTAAATGTTAAGTTTGTTGGAGCTGAGTTTTATTGGTTGACTGCTCTAGTAACTATCGTTATTGGACATGTTATCGCTGTCTATATTGGGCATATTTCTGCACTTAGAATATATAGGTCGCAAAAAATATCCGTGCGAAGCCAGTATCCAATGTTAGTCTTAATGATTGGCTATACTGTAACCAGCATTTGGATTTTGGCTCAGCCGGTTATCAGCAGGGGATGAGCGATCACTTTGGGTATATACAACTAAAGCAAACAACTCATTATCTGGGTAAGTTAAAATGCACCCATGGAAAAATCAGAGTTTACTGGCCTAATTGAACAAGGTTTCAATCACATACCTTTCTCCAGAGAGATTGTTGTAGATACCGATACTGCTTTATCTTTATATCTAAAAATTGCTAATTCACCTTATAGCTATTTTTTAGAGTCAGTTCAGGGTGGCGAAAAATGGGGTCGTTATTCATTTATTGGCTTGGCTGCTGAAACGGTCATTAAGGTATATGATTATGAGGTTAGGGTTGAAAAAAATGGTGTATTGGTGGACCAGCATGAAGTTAAAGATCCTTTAGCGTGGATAGAGAATTACCAAAATCAATTTAAAGTTCCGAAACTAGATGATTTACCCGACTTTAATGGCGGCCTAGTAGGTTATTTTGGCTATGAAATTATTCGTTATATTGAACCAAGATTTGCAAGTATTGACAAAACAGATGAGTTAAATGTTGCAGATATCTTATTGATGGTGTCGAATGATCTATTGGTTGTCGATAACTTATCCAGTAAAGTTCACATCATTACCCACATCAATCCTGATGAAAGCACTTACGAAGATGCACTATCAAAACTTGATCTAATTGAAGGCAATATCAAGAAGTCATTCCAGCATGCACCAAGTCCTCCAGCAGGAATTCAGACTGATGATTTTGTCTCAAGTTTTGGTAAAGATAATTTTATGAAAACGGTTGAAAATATTCAGCGCTATATTATTTCTGGGGATGTTATGCAAGTGGTCCCATCTCAGCGCTTAAGTTGCCCATTCAAAGCTAAACCAATAGATTTGTATAGAGAATTAAGGATTCTTAATCCTTCGCCTTATATGTATTTCTTAGATTTAGATGATGTAGCTATAGTTGGCTCATCACCAGAAATTTTAACTCGCGTTGATAATAATAATATAGCGACTGTTAGGCCAATAGCAGGAACTCGTTCGCGAGGAAAGACAGCTGAGGAGGATCAGCAACTAGAACAAGATCTATTGTCAGATGATAAAGAAATTGCAGAGCATTTAATGTTAATTGACCTAGGTCGTAATGATTTAGGTCGGATAGCTAACACAGGTAGCGTCAACCTCACTGATAAAATGTTTATTGAGCGCTATTCTCATGTGATGCACATTGTTTCTAATGTGGAGTGTGAGTTAAAAGAAGGAATGAGTTCTATTGATGTATTAAGAGCAACTTTTCCAGCAGGTACTTTGAGTGGAGCTCCTAAAGTGAGAGCAATGGAGATTATTGACGAAGTAGAATCTTTGAAGCGTAATATTTATTCTGGAGCTATTGGCAACCTGTCTTGGCATGGTGGAATGGATTTAGCAATTGCCATTAGAACAGCAGTAATTAAAGATGAAGTCCTCTATGTACAGGCTGGAGCAGGAATAGTATATGATTCAGTACCAGAATCAGAATGGCAAGAAACCATGGATAAAGCACAAGCCTTAATTAAAGCAGCGAAGAATATTTAACCATTACTGGCATAAAATCCTTCATTGTTATTTTATCTTTCATGGCTTTAGATTTAAAAAGCCATTAATTTTAAAGAAATTCCCTAAAGACAGTCTTTACTTTGTTTGTAAAATGAAGTCTATATTTGTCTTATTTTTTTTGTTAAATGTCTTCTTCAAGTTTTGTTCATCTTCAATGTCAAAGTGAGTATTCAGTTAAGAATAGCTTAATTCGTGTGCCAAAACTTATTGAAAGTGTTCAACAAGCGGGTATGAACAGTATTGCTTTGACAGATGATATGAGTTTGTTTTCAGCGGTGAAGTTTTATCAGAAAGCCACTGATTCAGGTGTTAAACCCATTATTGGAGCTAAAGTATCAGTAGATTATAGTTCTAGTCAATACGATGTGATTATGTTATGTCAGAATAATGAAGGTTATTTAAACCTGTCTGAACTCATTTCAAAAGCATATTTGAGTGAATATGGAATTGAGGGCGTGAGTGTCACAGAAGAACAACTTATAGAGCACCAGAGTGGTTTAATTATGGTTGCAACATCTGTAAATTCTGATATTGCTCAATTACTTCTTGACAACGAGTCAAATTTAGCAGAGGAAAAAGCTCTCAGTTGGAAATCTATTTTTTCTGACCGCTACTATATGTCAGTCCAAAGAACTGATAGACCTTCAGACGAACAACTCCTGAACCTAACCATTGATCTTGGATTGCGATTAGATATTCCGATTGTAGCAACTAATGATGTTCAATTTATAGATAAAAAAGAATATGAGGCTCACGAAGCTAGAATCTGCATTGCTGAAGGTGGATTTTTGGATGATACTCGCCGATTAAAAAACTTTAGCGAGTCTCAGTACTTAAAAACCGCTGATGAAATGTCTGAACTGTTTGCTGACTTTCCACAACTCTTAAAAAATACTGTTGAGATATCAAAACGTTGTAACCTTCATTTTGAATTGTTCAAGAAAAACTTTTTACCTATCTTTCCCACCCCAAAAGATAAATCTATTTCTGAATTTTTTAAAGAAGAGACAATAAAAGGTCTTAATGAAAGACTTAAGCGTCGTTCTGTAGATGAAGATGTTTATATCGAAAGATTAAATTTTGAATTGTCTGTTATTTTGGAGATGGATTATTCCGGTTATTTCTTGATAGTCTCTGACTTTATCCGTTGGGCCAAAGAAAAAGGTATTCCTGTTGGTCCAGGTAGAGGTTCCGGAGCCGGATCATTAGTGGCTTGGGCACTTTCCATTACAAATGTAGATCCAATTGAACATGAACTTTTGTTTGAACGTTTCTTAAATCCAGAGAGAGTCTCGATGCCAGATTTTGACATTGATTTCTGTGCAGATCGTCGAGATGAGGTGATTGAGTATGTATCTAGAAAGTATGGTTCGGAAAAAGTTTCACAGATTATTACTTATGGCACGATGGCAGCAAAAGGAGTGGTCAGAGATGTTGGAAGAGTATTGGGTCATCCTTATGGTTTCGGTGATACTATTTCAAAATTGATACCTAATGAGCTAAAAATGACTTTAAGTAAGGCTTTAAAAGACTCTCCAGAACTTAAGTCACGCTATGACTCAGAGGAAAGTGTTTCAACACTCATTGATCTTTCTCAAGATTTAGAGGGATTGATTCGAAATGTCGGTACTCATGCGGGTGGTGTAGTAATTGCACCTAGTAAGATTAGTGATTTTTGTCCAATTTATAAAGGTTCCGAGGAGTCTGATGTGGTTGTCTCTCAATTTGATAAAGACGACGTAGAGGCCGTTGGTTTAGTAAAATTTGACTTTCTGGGTTTGTCGAATTTAACTGTTATCGATAAAGCAATAAAAATAATTGCAAAAAAAGGTTTGAGTAAAAGACCAATAGACATAGATGGGCTGTCTTTAGACGATCCAGATGTATTTAAATTATTACAACGCTGCGATACTACAGGTGTTTTTCAACTAGAGTCCGCCGGTATGCGAGGTTATTTGAAAAAACTACGAGCAGATTGCTTTGAAGATATTGTAGCGATGTTGGCCTTATACAGACCTGGACCATTAGATGCTGGAATGGTAGATGATTATATCCAGGTAAAACATGGTGCTAAAGTAAGATATCCTCACGAGATGCTTGAAGAAATTTTAAAACCAACTAATGGTGTTTTTCTTTATCAAGAACAAGTCATGAAGTCAGCACAAGTGATGGCGGGTTATTCATTGGGTGGTGCAGATATATTAAGGCGCGCAATGGGAAAGAAAAAGGTCGAGGAGATGGAAGAGCAACGAGAAGTATTTGTAACAGGTGCCGGTAAAAAAAATATTAAGAAACAAAAGGCTAATGAAATATTTGATCTGATTGATAAGTTTTCGGGTTACGGTTTTAATAAGTCTCATTCCGTTGCCTATGCTTATGTTTCGTATCAAACGGCATGGCTAAAGGCGCACTTTCCAGCACCCTTTATGGCAGCGGTTCTGTCTGGCATGATGGATGATACAGACCGTATTGCATTTACAGTAGGTGAGTCAAAAAAAAGTGGACTTATCGTTGACAGACCGAATGTTTGCCAATCTGAGTATGAATTCAGTATTGCTGACAACAAGACAATAATTTACGGTCTGGGAGCGATAAAAGGAGTAGGTGAATCATTAGTAAGAGAGATAGTATTAGAGCGTGCAAAGAATGGTAGTTATGATGATATATTTGATTTTTGTTTACGGATAGAAAAGAAATACTTAAATCGGAGAGCCGTTGAGGCACTCATATATAGTGGTTCATTTGATGTTTTTGGTGTTAATAGAGAAACCTTGATAGCTTCTTATCCTCGAGCTATCAAGCAGGCAGAACAGAGACAAAATGATTTTTCAAAAGGACAAGAGAGTTTGTTTTCTAAAGTTGGAAGTCATATCGAATACGAAAAAAATTATCTAAAAGGTGAATATTTACCTTTTAAGAAAATGTTGATGTTTGAGAAAAATGTAATGGGTTATTACCTTGATAAACACCCCACTGATTGGTACACAGCTGATTTAAAGTTCATAGTTTGTACATTGCCTAAAGATATTGTTTTTAGAAATAATCGTGAAGTACGTATTCTTGCATTGATCTCGGAAGTTAATTATCGCAAAACACAAAGAGGACAGATGGCAAGTTTAATTATTGAGGATGGTGTTAAGCAAATTAATGCTGTACTTTTCTCACAAGCACTTGGAGTAAATAGTGATCATTTGATTTTGGATGAGGTATTTGTTTTTAGTGGTAAAGTTAATAAAGATTTTAGAGATCAATGGCAGGTTGTGATTGATCGTATTGAGCCTGTTGAAAAAGTTCAAGTGAAATATGCTAAGTATTTAAAGTTGTCGCTGAGCAAAAATAATAAACTAGGATATGAAGATATCTGTCAGTTATTGAAAGAGTTTCATGGTAAATGCCCAGTTATGATTGAATATCTTTCTGATAATGCCTCTGGCAACATTCCACTTCAGTCAGAATATGATGTTTCTCTTCATATGAGCCTATTAGACGCTCTTGATAAAAATCTTGGTCAAGGAAAATACAAAATTCAATATTAATAGTCAGAATACACGCAAAAGAATAAGTGATAAACTCAAGACAATCTAGTTCTGTTTATCTAGTGCTAAATTACCTTATTTTAGTACCAATATTCGTTCAATAATTTTTACTCTGATTTACAGAATTATTTAGATAATTAATAAATTATAAAAATATATTAATAATTTATATATTCCTCTGGAAAGCCCTATTTAATAGGAAAAACTCTAAAAGTTATCCGCTATTTGAAAACTAAGTAATTTACTCAGTTATATTGAAATGTATTCTCAAAAAGACAAAATTATAAGTCATTGATTTATAAATAAAAATTAGATATGATTATTTATTAACCAAAACCGTAGCAATTGTTATCCTGATGCATGTTATTGGACAAAAATAAGAGATATCACCAGAGTTTTCCACAGTTTTGTGAGTAAGTCTGTTAAGCCTTGATTTAAAGCGACTTTAAGTGGCTAAAAGAATTCTTCAGTAATTTTTTTGACAATTTTTTCGGCAACAATTTGTTTCCTGTTTTTATTGATTTTCTGAGACCCATTTTTAGTTATAAAGTAAACCTCATTATTATCAGATTTAAGACCAATTTCGCTATTAGAAATATCATTCAAAATAATTGCATCACAATTCTTATTATTGAGTTTTTGGTTAGCGTTTTTTATATAATTTTCAGTTTCTGCTGCAAAACCGATACAAATTGGTTTATTTTTTAATTGACATACGTCACTCAAAATGTCTTTGTTAGCAACAAGCTCAATTGTTTTCTGATTACTGGTTTTTTTTATTTTGTTTGGGCTAACATTTGTAGGTCTGTAATCAGCAACAGCGGCACAACTAATAAATAGATCTTGGTCATGAATATTTGCCATAACAGCTTCATACATCTCATTTGCACTAGTTACAAAGATAGTTTTCGCCCTTTTTTCGATATCAACAGAAATTGAGCCAATAACAAGTGTTGTTTCTGCACCAGCTTGTATAGATGCATATGCAAGTGCCATACCCATTTTTCCACTACTATGGTTAGATAAGAATCGAACAGGGTCAATGGCTTCAACAGTGCCACCAACCGTTATTAGTACTCTTCTTCCACCAAGGGAATTATTCTGAAACATTTCAGAAATTTTAAGTGCAATTTCACTTGGTTCGGCAAGCCTACCTTCACCAACATCACCACAAGCCTGCTCTCCGAATCCTGGATCTATAATTGTTACACCACGTTTTTGTAGTAATTTCAGATTATCCTTCATCGCTAATGAAGCATACATTTGCTGGTTCATGGAAGGTGCAACCATAACTGAGGCGTTGGTAGCAAGAATAACAGTTGAAAGCAAATCATCGGCCTTACCATGACATAGTTTGGCTATTGTATTAGCAGAAGCAGGGGCGATGACAACAACATCTGCCCATTTTGCGAGTTCGATATGACCCATTGAAAGTTCAGCTTCTGAATCCCATAAATTGTCATGAACTTTATTTTTTGAAACTGTTTGCAGAGACCTCTCACTTACAAATTCTCTACCACCGCTAGTTAAAATCACTCTAATTTCAGCACCTAAGTCCTGTAAACGTCTAACAATATCAGGTGATTTGTAGGCTGAAATTGAGCCACTAACACCTAGAATAATTTGTTTGTTCATTAATGTGGTCATTTAAGAACTGCCTTAATTTTAATATCTTCACCAATTTTTCGGATATCAAGAATATTGAGCTGAATCTTTTCAGACATTTTTGTCAGTGGAATCTCTATCATCGGTTTAGTATTACTTCCGAGGATTACTGGAGCAGTATAGATAATAAATTCATCAATAAGTCCAGCCTCAAGCATAGCGCCATTTAATCCGCTACCAGCTTCAAGAAGTAGGTTGTTGATACCCATCTCTCCGAGCTTAACTAGTGCTAATTTTAAATCTATTTTGCCATTTGCTAAGATGCTTGAATTGTCATCATTAAGTACAAGTGTTGAGGCATCAGATGAAAAGATTTTGAGTTTTTGGTCGGTAATCATATTTCCACTATCAACAATAACCCTTAATGGGTTGGGTTCAGATTCATTTAGCCTAGCAGTCATCTTAGGATTGTCATTTATGATTGTGCCAGAACCAGTCATAATAGCTTGATTATTGCTACGTAATTTATGGACGTCAAGTCTTGCAGCCTCTGAAGTAATCCATTGACTTTCACCACTACCCATTGCAGTTCCGCCATCAAGACTCATAGCAATTTTTGTGGTAACGAATGGCATCCCAGTTTCCATTCTTTTAATAAAACCTCTATTCAGTTCTCTTGCTTCATTTTGCAACAAACCAATGTCAACTTTAATACCAGCATCTTTTAGTAATTTGATGCCTCTTCCTGATACCATAGGATTTGGGTCAGGCATTGCCACAACAACCTTTTTTACACCTGCATCTATGAGGGCTTTTGTGCATGGTGGCGTTTTCCCCTGATGAGAGCAAGGCTCAAGTGTCACGTATAATTTAGCACTCTTAGCTTGGTGTTTAATTTGATCCAAAGCATTAACTTCAGCGTGAGCTTTGCCATACTGTCGGTGGTAGTCTTGAGCAACAATTTTACCGTTAAGCGCTATCACACAACCAACCATTGGATTAGCACCAACCGTTGCACGCCCCTTCTTTGAAATTTTGAGTGCAAGGGCCATACATTCTGTATCTTGTCGAGAGAAAGCCATTATAATAATTGCATTAAATTAATTAACATTTTACGCGGGAGAGTGGAGTGGATGAACAGAAAAAACAAGCACTAAAAGTGGCCCTTGGCCAAATTGAAAAACAGTATGGTAAAGGGTCAGTTATGTTTCTGGGAGATGAGGAGTCAAGAACAGATATTGAGAGCGTTTCTACAGGAAGTCTGAGTCTTGATATTGCTTTGGGGATAGGTGGCTTACCTAGAGGCAGAGTCATTGAAGTTTATGGTCCAGAATCTTCTGGAAAAACAACTCTAACTCTACATGTGATTGGTGAAATTCAAAAACTAGGCGGAACGGCAGCTTTCATTGATGCAGAACATGCACTCGACCCTTCTTATGCTAAGAAGTTAGGAGTGAACACTGACAACCTTTTAATTTCACAGCCCGATACAGGTGAGCAAGCACTGGAAATTACAGATATGTTGGTACGGTCAGGTGGTGTGGATATTGTTGTTGTAGATTCGGTTGCAGCTTTAACACCTAAAGCAGAAATTGAGGGCGAAATGGGCGCTTCCCATATGGGTTTACAAGCAAGGCTAATGTCACAAGCACTTAGAAAGCTCACCTCTAATATCAAGAGAACCAACACAATGGTTATCTTTATTAATCAGCTTCGTATGAAGATTGGTGTTATGTTTGGTAACCCAGAAACCACAACAGGTGGCAACGCGCTTAAATTTTATGCCTCTGTTCGTTTAGATATTAGAAGAATAGGCGCAATTAAAAAGGGTGATGAAGTGCTGGGCAATGAAACCCGAGTTAAAGTTTTGAAGAATAAAGTTGCACCACCATTTAAGAAGGCAGAATTTCAGATACTCTACAATCAAGGCATTTCAAGAGAAAGTGAGGTGATTGATTTAGGCGTTGAGCATGGGTTCGTTGAAAAGGCAGGTGCTTGGTACAGTGTGGATGGTGAAAGAATTGGTCAAGGTAAGGATAATGCCAGAGATTACTTAAAAGAACACTCAGAAATGAGTCAGCTACTTGAGGAAAAAATTCGTAAAAAATTAATGAGTAGCGATCATGACGACTCACAATCAACAGAATAAGTGTTATTCAGCAGCGCTGAAGATGTTGATAAGGCGTGAACATTCCCAATTAGAACTTTCCAATAAATTGCAACTGAAAGGTTTTGACGATGTTGACATCAAACACTCAATTGACTTATTGATTGAGCAAAAATATCAGAGTGATGAGCGTTTTTCTGAGGCTTTTATACTGATGCGTTATAACCAGGGGAAAGGCCCTGTAATTATTTCTTCTGAGTTAAGGAGGCGAGGTATTGAGAGCTTTGACTTATCTATTTTTGATTGGTTTGAGCTCGCGAAAGAGCTTAGAGAGAAGAAATTTGGGCAGGATTTACCATCAGATTACAAAACCCAAGCAAAGCAAAAGCGTTTTTTAAAATCCAGAGGTTTTGGTTTTGATGAAATCAACCAAGCTTTTCCTAGGTAGCATTTAGAATAATAATATTTTTTTCAACATGAAGTTTAAAGTATCCAAAACAGACGTTAAGGCTCGTCGTGGAAAAATGATCTTTGATCGTGGTGAGGTCAACACGCCAGCTTTTATGCCTGTCGGCACCTATGGTGCTGTCAAAGCGATGACTGTAGATGAGGTAAAAAACCTCGGTTCAGAAATTATTCTAGGCAACACTTTTCATCTTGCAATAACCCCAACAACTGATGTCATTGAAGCTCATGAAGGCTTACACAGCTTTATGAATTGGTCGGGTCCAATATTGACTGATTCTGGTGGATTCCAAGTGTTTAGTTTGGGAAATGTTAGAAAAATTACTGAACAAGGTGTTAAGTTCCGTTCACCAAAAGATGGCTCAATAATATTTATGGGTCCGGAAGAGTCAATGCAAATACAGCATAAGTTGAATTCCGATATCGTGATGATTTTTGATGATTGCACGCCTTATCCAAGTGAAAAGAAAGTTGTCGATGAGTCGATGCAGTTATCTCTCAGATGGGCAAAACGCTCCCTAAAGGAACATCAAAAACTCAACAACAGTAATGCTCTTTTTGGCATTGTTCAGGGCGGTATGCATGAAGATCTTCGTCTACAATCAATTAAGTCTTTAGTGGAGATGAGTTTTGACGGTTATGCCATTGGAGGTCTTTCTGTCGGAGAGCCGAAAGAACAGATGATGCAAGTACTGGACTATTTACCTGGACATATGCCAGCTGATAAACCACGTTACTTGATGGGTGTCGGTACACCCTCAGACTTGGTTGAAGGGGTTGCTTGTGGTATAGATATGTTTGATTGTGTGATGCCCACCCGAAATGCAAGAAATGGTTATTTATTTACTTCATTCGGGGTGATTAAGATTCGAAATTCACAGTATAAAAATGACACAGGTCCTCTCGATAGTAATTGCACCTGTTCAACATGTAAGAATTACTCAAGGTCTTACCTTCACCATCTTCAAAAAACCAACGAGATTTTAGGTTCACGCTTAAATACCCTACATAATCTTCATTACTATCAACAGTTAATGGCATCGATGAGAAAGGCTATTGAAGACAATTTATTTTCTGAATTCAGAAAAAATTTTTACGCTGAGTTGGCTTAAATGTTTTAATTGTTACTCAGATGATGAGTTTTCTTTTATAGGGTTTTTAATAAAATATACATCTAGCAGCGCTCTAGCTAATGGCGCTGCCGTTGAACTACCACTTCCGGCATTTTCTATAATGACCGCAATAGCGACTTGGGGATCTTCGATAGGAGCGAAACCTGTAAATAACGCATGATCCCTTAATTTTTCTTCAATATTTTCGGCAATATACTCTTCTTCTGGATCGAGACTAAAAACCTGAGCAGTTCCTGTTTTTCCTGCTAGCGTATATGTGAGCTTGTGGTTCAGTCTTCTTGCTGTACCCAGTTTTCCATATACGACCTGCTTCATACCTTCGATGATTAACTCCCAGTTGTTAATATCTTTTATAGGTATTTGACGTGCTGGCTTTTTGTCATCTTCATAAATATCGCCACTTTTAGTTTGAGAATGCATCAATAGTTGCGGTGAAAATAGTTGTCCCTTATTCGCTATAGCGGCAGTGGCCAACGCTAGTTGAAGTGGGCTTGCTGTCATAAAACCTTGACCAATTCCAGCGATTAGAGTTTCACCTCTGTACCAGGGCTCATCCTTGTTAATTTTTTTCCATTCTCTTGAAGGTAAAATGCCACCCAATTCACCTGGTAAATCTATACCTGTTATATTACCAAATTGGAAGTGAGTAAGACTATCATGAATATTATCAATGCCTAATTTATAAGCTAAATCATAAAAAAATACATCACATGATTGAGCGATTCCCTCTATTAATTCAACATGACCGTGCCCATAACGTTTCCAGTCATTAAATTTTCTAGAATAATCTGGCAGTTTGTAATAGCCAGGACAAAATATTTGATCTTTAATAGTGATCTTATTGAGTTCTAATCCAGCCAAAGCGATCATCGGTTTGATTGTAGAACCTGGCGGGTAAAGGCCTTTGATACTACGATCAAAGAGTGGCAGTTCTTTATCTTTTTTTAGTTGCTGGTATCGTTCAATCGAAATCCCACCGACAAACCAGTTAGGATTATAAGTTGGTGTGCTAACAAGGCTCAATATTGAACCGTCATTGACATCGATAAGCGCTAATGCACCTCGACTATCACCCAAAAGTGATTCAGCCGCTAACTGTAAATCAAGATCTATATTTAAATAAATATCTTGCCCAGGTTTTGAAGCTTTAATAACTTGTGAGTCCACAACCCTTCCATCCACATTTCTTTCTATCTGCTTTTCACCTAATAGGCCATGCAATAATTTTTCATACTGCTTTTCGATGCCTGTTTTGCCAACAAAAGTGGTGCCTGCGTAATTATCTTTATCATAATAATCTTTATCTTCTTTGCTCATAGATGAGACATAACCGACTATGTGTGAACTAGAAGAATGATTGGGGTAAACACGATGAAAATAGGGCTCAATTTCGACACCAGACAACTGATTTTCAACAAGGAAACCTGCAGCAACTGACTCAGAAAGATTGTATTTGATTGGAATATTATGAAATTCTTTATAACGACTCAAATTTTTATTGAATCTCTCTATGTCTTCTTCATCAATAAGGTCACTTATTTGTAATTCAATGAAGATGTCATTGATATTATCAATTTTTTCAGGAGTAATGGTCAACCTATAAGAGAGCTTATTTGTTGCTAAGACTTTACCATTTCGATCTAGAATATTCCCTCTGATTGGTTGAATAGGAAGCATGTGTAGATGATTACCTAGAGCCTCTTCTGTGTAATAGTCATGGTTAATGATTTGTAGGTTAAAGAGTCTATAAATGAGCAGAAAGGCCATAGCAATCATGAAAACGGAAGCAATAACAATTCTTGACCTGAATACCTTTCTCTCTCTTTTCGTATTGGCAATTTTTTCCATTCTGGTTGACTAGTTAATGTTTTAGTTTTGCCAAAAATAAACGAACAAGGGGCCAGACAATTGCACCCGTGAAAGGTGAAAGTAGTATCAACCAGCTGAAATTGAAACCCTGGATTGTTATATGAGTTAATATTAGAGCGATTAAGTAGATGATCGAGGCGACAAAAATATAGACCTGTTGAGTAGTTAAGTTTGAAACATAAAATGATTTTTTGACACTAAAAATGAAGGCAGAGCTGATTAGCAAAGCCAAAGCATTTTGACCTAGAATGCTACCTTGCAATATATCAGTTAAGAGACCAAGAATTAGTGCAAAAAGGTATAGCACTTTTGTATCGCTATATATGATCCAATAAATAAAGAAAATCAACATCCAGAAAGGGGAAACTATTTCCAATACAGAAGGCAATGCAATTGCGCCAACTATCAGTGCAATAATAGTTATTTTGGTTAACAATAAAAGTGAGTTGTTTTTAGTCATTCTTTTCTGAAACAATCAAGACAAATTCTAATTTATCCATATTTTGCATTGGTTTGAGTGTTATCGTTAAAAAAGCTTCATTGGGTGGTTTATCAACTTTAGATACCTCACCAACAAGATATCCAGGAGGATATGTTGTGCCAACTCCACTTGTTACAAAAATGTCACCCAATTTGACATCCGAGTCCAGTGGTATAAATTCAACAATCATTCCTATTTCATTAGTCGCTAAGCCCTTAGTGATGCCTCTAATACCGTTTCTAACATTTTTAACGGGCATGTGTTGAGTGGGGTCAGTTATAAGTAATACAGTTGAGTAGAGGGGTGTCACTTGAGTAACTTGCCCAACGACCCCTTCGGAACTAACTATTAACTGTGTATTGTGAACACCATCTTTGCTACCTTTGTTAATGATTATTTGTTTTCTTAATCTTGATTGAGAGATTGATTTAACATGTGCTAAGGTTATTTGATGTTCAGGAATCGTATATGTGGCATCCAGTAATTGGGTCAATTTTTGATTTTCTAGAACAAGATTGTTGTAGGTTTGAAGTCTGGCTTTTAGCTCAGTCAGTTTACCTTCCAGGTATTCGTTTTTACTAACTAGTTGCGCTGTTTCGCTGCCTTGATCATTTACCCAATCGATAACATGACTGGGCAAGTCTACGACAAAGTATATAGGTGAGAGAAGAGTTAAAGTGAATCGCTTGAAACTATCTAAGTACGAAAATCGAGCATCCAATACAATAAGTATTATTGAAAACAGGATTGGTACAAGTAGTTTAAAAAGTCGCATTATTGACTGTTCGACTTATCTATAGTTATTCTGAAGCTAAGAACCCCATGTCAAGTTGGTTAATCATATCCAATGCTATGCCACCTCCCCTGGCGACACAAGTAAGGGGGTCATCGGCAATACTAACTGGGAGGTTGGTTTGATTGTTGATTAACTTATCAATACCTTCTAGAAGTGCACCACCACCAGTGATAACTAAACCATTTTGTGCAATATCAGAAGACAGTTCAGGTGGAGTTTGCTCTAATGCTGTTCTTAAACAGT
>JAOMEO010000023.1 GCA_028345955.1 Candidatus Thioglobus sp. | reverse complement strand
ATATTTTTTAGTTGTGGCAAAAAAAGGAAGTTCACGTCGATGGATGCACGAGCATTTAAATGATGAATACGTAAAAAAAGCACAAAAAGAAGGCTACAGATCAAGAGCAGTCTATAAGTTACTTGAAATTATTGATAAAAATCAAGTTCTCACAAAAGGTGACAGAGTCCTTGACCTTGGTGCAGCACCAGGAGGATGGTCTCAAGTCGCTAAGAAAATAGTAGGAAAAAATGGTCAAATAATAGCCAGCGATATGTTACCTATCGAAGAAATCCCTGGAGTTGACTTTCTACAAGGTGACTTTACCGAGATGTCTTTCTATGAGGCTCTTTTAAGTTTAACTAAAGGTCAAAAAATGAATACAATTTTATCTGATATGGCGCCTAACATGAGTGGTCAACTATCAGTTGATCAACCAAAATCTATGTATCTGGCAGAATTAGCTTTAGATATGGCAATTAAAATACTAACACCAAACGGGCATTTTTTAGTTAAAGTTTTCCAGGGAGACGGTTTTGATGCTTACGTTCAAAATGTACGACAAACTTTCAAAGAGGTAGCTATCAAAAACCCAAAGCATCTCGCGCCAGATCTAAAGAAGTTTATCTATTGGCAAGTCAGTTAAAATAACTTTCTATGAAAAATTTTAGCGAAATTCAATCCCTGATGAAGAGTGATATTGAGAAGACGGATAAAATCTTAATCGACCGTTTGAATTCAAATGTTGATCTCATTAATCAAATGAGTCATTACATTATTGCCTCAGGTGGGAAACGCCTAAGACCATTACTACTACTTCTCTCTGCGAGAGCTACAAACTATGTTGGTACAGGCCATCAAGCAATGGCTGTAGTGATCGAGCTTATCCATACTGCGACACTTCTTCATGATGACGTGGTAGATGAATCATCGACTCGTCGTGGACAAGATACGGCCAACGAGTTATGGGGTAACGCACCTAGCGTATTAGTAGGTGACTTTCTTTACTCGAGAGCATTTGAAATTATGGTAGAACCTAATTCCATGGCAATCATGAGGATCCTTTCAAAAGCAACAAACCAGATTGCAGAAGGAGAAGTCTTACAGTTATTAAATATCAGGAATGCTAACGTTTCTCAGACAGAGTACTTTAATGTTATTGAGCAAAAAACTGCTTGCCTATTTGAAGCAGCTTGCAAAATAGGTGCACTTCTATCTGATTCTTCAAAAAAAACTATTGATTCACTAGGTGACTTTGGATTACATTTAGGTAAAGCTTTTCAAATTATTGACGATACTCTTGACTATGAATCAGACCCAACAACAATGGGAAAAGAAGTTGGTGATGACTTATCAGAAGGAAAGATTACTTTGCCCATGATTTACGCTCTCGAAAAAACTGCTGGTACCGAAAATATGACCCTCAGAAAAGCAATTAAAACTGCAGACGCATCAAATATTGATAGCATTGTCAATATTCTTTGTAGTGTCAATGCTTTTGAATTTACCCGACAAATTGCAGAGAAAGAATCACAGAAAGCACTAAAGTCGCTAAAAAATATTCCAGATTCTGAATATCGTTCAGCCCTAAAACTACTATGTGAATTGTCACTGAATCGAACATCTTAATTTCATTTAATGCTAACTTCAGCAATTAAAAAACAGATTCGATCCTCATTTGAAGCGGCGAAAATCGAACTACCTAATTTTAGTAATCGTTCTTCGCAAAATAAAATGATTGCTGAGATATCAAAAACACTGTCTGGCGAATACCCAGAATCAAATCCAATTCTTTGTGTTGAAGCTCCCACAGGCGTTGGTAAAACAATGGCCTATCTGATTAGTTGCCTTCCAATTGCCAAAGCTAACAAGAAAAAGCTGATCATTTCATGTGCTAATGTAGCTCTTCAAGAACAGATTCTATATAAAGACATGGTTGAAGCAAAAAAATACTCTTCTGTAAAATTTGAATATGCCCTAGCTAAAGGTCGATCTCGCTATGTTTGCATTCGAAACCTAATCAACCTTACAGAGGAAAATTCAAATACTCAAACGATATTTGAAGACGCCCTACTTTGGGACGAACCACCAAGCCAAAACCAAATCGACAAGCTAAGTGAAATGACCGATAACTATTCCTCAAATCGCTGGAACGGAGAGATTGATGATCTTGAAAATCCACCAGAATTTTCACTTTGGAAAAAAGTTGCTTGCAACCGATTTACTTGTACCGCAAAAAGTTGTGAGTTTTATAATGATTGTGCTTTTTTTAAAGCACGAAAAAAACCTTCTCAAGCTGATGTAATTATTGCCAATCATGATCTAGTTTTGGCTGACATTATTAATGGAAATAACATTCTTCCTGAAGTAAATGACTGTATTTTCGTTATTGATGAGGCTCATCATTTTTCCCAAAAAGCTCTGTCTCATTTTTCAATAAATGCCAGTACTGAATTTATGAAAACTTCAATTCGTCAATCTCAAAGCGTAATCGATCAGATTTCAAAAATCATAAATCAAAAGACACCTGAGAGTTGCATTGAGGAAACAGATGAAGCTATTAGCGAACTTATTGAAGTTATTACTAATTTTGAATATTTAGATGATATTTATTTATTTGATATGTCTGGCGTTTCAAATGATGTTGTTAATTTAGGCAAGAACTTGTTAACTATTTTTAATAACGCATTTGGTAATTTCTTAGATCAGAAAGATAACTGGCAGAATTATTGCAAAAAAAATACCGTTAAACAAACAACAATGGACAATCTCAATAATATAATAGGTCAAAACGAACAAAATCTTTCTTCTATTGTTTCTTTTTTAAAAGCTTTCACGCAAAGTACTCATACTGACACCCCTCCAACCAGTAATTGGATTGTGAAATCAGAACTACCAAATAAGAAAACAAATTATCACCTCAATACAGCAAAAATTGACGTCTCAAATCATCTTCAGAGTCTTATATGGTCTAAAGCGGCAGGTGTAATTTTGACATCTGCTACACTTACTTCACTTGGTAGTTTCGATAGAATGAACAAACAGCTAGGCTTAAAAGAAAAAGAAAACCGATATCTACGGCTGAGTTCACCCTTTAATCATAAATCAGTTGACTTTATAGTTGCTAATGTTAAAGCGAGCCCTTCAGAAGTATTTGAACACACCCAAGAACTTGCTAGGGAGCTTAAAAAACGCATAAATAAAGAAGCTGCAACCCTAGTATTATTTGCCTCCAACATTCAAATGCAGATGGTAGCTGACTTAGTTGAGAAAACAATCGAGTGTGAGTTGTTGGTTCAAGGTGAATATAGTAAAAAACGTATTCTTGAAAAGCACATTGAAAAACGTAAGAATGGTGAAGGCAGTGTTATCTTTGGCTTGGATAGTTTTGCAGAAGGAGTTGACCTTAAGGGTGATAATTTAAATCATGTCATGATTGCAAAATTACGTTTTAGTGTACCCACCTCACCGATTGAAAAAACTACACAGTTCTACCTTGAATCTTTAAACAGAAATCCATTTATGGAAATTTCCTTGCCAGATGCTTCATTAAGATTGATTCAAGCCTGTGGTAGACTGATCAGATCAGAAACCGATACAGGTAAAATTACAATTTTTGATAATCGTCTGAAAACAAAATTCTATGGCAAACAATTGCTGAAAACCCTGCCTGGATACAATATAGTTGTTGAAACTACGAACAGATAGTTTGATGACATTGGTAATCAGATAACTTAAAATAAGGATAAAACCAAAATAACTCTCGTTACAATGGATTCGATAGCTCGCACCAAAAAAAGTCAAAAAGTTACTATCGTTGGCGCTATAGTTGATTTTTTACTGTCTGTCTTTAAAGTCATTGTTGGAGTTATTGGAAATTCCGGCGCCTTAGTTGCTGACGGTGTTCATTCTTTCTCTGATTTACTCACAGACTGGGTAACTTGGTATGCTGCCAAGCAAGCCGGAGAGGCTCCAGATAAGGAACATCCCTACGGACATGAACGTTTTGAAACCGTTGCTACTCTTGGGTTAAGCATTTTTCTAGCAATCATTGGTACAGCAATTATTTTTGATGCTATGGGACGGCTTACAAGTGCTGGTGTTTTGAATCATGAAGGTTGGCTAATTGCAACTGCAGGCTTGTCTATTGCTAGTAAAGAGGCTTTGTATTGGTACACAGTTATAGTTGCAAAAAACATTAATTCTGAAATGCTGAAAGCCAACGCCTGGCATCATCGATCAGATGCATTTTCTTCGGTTGTCGTTATTATTGGTATAGTTGGTGCTGCCAATGGCTACTATTATCTTGATAGTTCAGCAGCTATTATTGTTGGCATCATGATTATCTATATCGGCTGGAAACTTGGATTCGAGGCAACCAAGGAACTAGTTGATACATCTATTGATGATGAAGATATCAAAAAATTGCATTCAGCATTAGCTAACATCAAAGGAGTTAATAGCGTTCACACACTAAGAACAAGGAGAGTTGGACACAAAAAATCAGCTGATGTTCATGTTCAAGTCAATCCTTTTCTATCGGTGAGTGAGGGACATATCATTAGTGTCAGTGTTGAGCGGGTTGCAAAGGAATGTGTTGATGGTTTGGATGATGTCACGGTACATATCGACCCTGAAAATGATGAAGAACAAGATGACGCCCCCTATAAAGACCTACCAGAACGGGCTCAAGCTTTAAAGATCCTGCAACAAGCACTAAATTTAGAAGACTGTAATTATGAATTTGAGCGAACTCAATTACATTATCTAGAAGGCGAAATTTTAGTAGACTTTTTCTTGTCACTTGATTATTTAGATAACAATAACGCTATAGAAATCAATAATCAACTCTCAGATATTGTTGCAAAAATTCCGGGTTTTGGTGAGGTCAAAGTTTACTTTAGCTGAAAACCACAATAAGCAAAAAACTTATAAAGAATGATAAGCGTGACAGATTGCTCCAGCCAACGCATCAGCAGCATCAGCTTGAGGAGCCTTGTTTAGTTTTAATAAATGTTGCACCATATAAGATACTTGCTCTTTACTAGCATGCCCCTTGCCGACTACTGTTTTTTTAATTTGATTTGGGCTATAGTCAACTATAGGCAAGTTTTGCCCTCCAGCAGCTGAAATAACAGCCCCTCTTGCATGACCAAGTTTTATAGCAGCATCTGGATTTGGCCTGTCAGGGCGCATAAATACCCTCTCAATAACAACAATATCAACCTTATTTTTTTCAAGAATTTCTTTAATACCTGAATAAATCGTGACAACACGATCATTTAAATCACCTTGTGTACGAATACAGCCACTACTGACATAAGTGAATTTAAGCTTGCTAACCGTAATTAGTCCAAAACCAGTAATTCTTGAAC
The DNA here is from genome assembly GCA_028345955.1 of Candidatus Thioglobus sp. GTDB lineage: Bacteria > Pseudomonadota > Gammaproteobacteria > PS1 > Pseudothioglobaceae > Pseudothioglobus. Next base: position 12,723 of record JAOMEO010000023.1, on the reverse strand, counting down.
CTGGATCAATGCCAAGTATATTCATAAGGGTATTCTATCAGTTAAGGAAAAACAAGCCAATATTATAGTAATAAAGCTATAATGCTTTGTTAATTTTTTATGGAGAGTGATGTATGTCTGTTATTGAACTTACACAATCAAATTTTGACGAAACTATCACTAACAATGAGATTGTTATTATAGACTTTTGGGCACCATGGTGTGGGCCTTGCTTGCAATTTGCGCCCACCTTCAAAGAGACTTCAGAAAAAGTTCAAGGGGTCACTTTTGCCAAAATTAACACTGAAGAAGAACAAGCTCTTGGAGCTCACTTTCGAATTCGCTCCATACCAACTCTCATGATTTTTCGTGACAGTATCGGTATTTTTTCTCAACCTGGATCCCTTTCAGGAAAAGACTTAGAAGATCTTCTTGAAAAAGCTAAAACTATCGATATGGATGAAGTTAGAAAAGAACTTGAGAGTCAGTAAAAGGTTTATTGTTAAATGAAGTAATCTATATTTTCCCATCAAAAAGCTTGGCATATTGCTGTTCACTAAAACCAACCACAATAATCTCACCATGGATCAGTACTGGACGCTTTATCAACGTAGGAAGTTTTGATACCAAATCATAGTTGACATTACTTTTTTCTTCTTCAGATAAAGATCGATAAGTTGTTGAACGCTTATTAATTAGCAACTCCCATCCAACAGACTCAACCATTTTTTTTAAAACCTGCTTAGAAATAGGATTCTGCCTAAAGTCAACAAACTGATAATCTATCTTGCAATCATTTAAATAAACTAATGCCTTCTTTACTGTGTCACAATTTTTAATTCCATAAACTTTAATAGATTTGTTCATACAAAGTCTAGCATTTCAATAGAAAAGTTACAGGTCCATCATTAACCAAAGCAACCTTCATGTCAGCTGCAAAAATACCGCTTTCAATATTAGAACTCAAGCCTTTAGCTCTTTCCACCATATAGTTATAGATATTTTCCGCTTCCAATGGTGCCTTGGCTGTTGAAAAACCAGCCCTTGTGCCATTATTAGTTTCTGCAGCAAGAGTGAATTGGGATACAAGTAAAACTCCACCATTTATATCACTCACACTTAAATTCATTTTGTCTTCGGTGTCAGAAAAAACTCGATAAGAAAGTATTTTATTGATCATTTTGTTAGCATGTTCTAACTCATCTTGTTTCTCAATACCAATAAAAACTAGTATTCCTTTCTTGATTTGACCAACAATTTGTCCTTCAACCTCGACGCTAGCTGATGATACTCGCTGTATTAATGCCTTCATGTCACTATGATGACAAGTAAGAAACATCCGCAACAGACAAGAATAAACTCCTAACACGATTTAAAAGCTTTAGTCGAGCCTGCCTAAGTTCTATATCATCAACATTGACCATCACTTTATCAAAAAAAGTATCGATTACTTCTTTTAACTCTAGTAAAGATCGTACGATAGCTTTATAGTCTTTTTGTTCAGATAGTTGTTTAGCAATTGACTCAGTTGCCTGAAAAAGTTTTTGCTCAGAATCCTCTATCAATAATTTAGAATCAAGTTCAACATCATTACTGACAAAATCTTTAAGTATATTAGCGATCCTTTTATTGGCTTCAATTAAGCTCTTAGATTCGATTTTCTGAATAAAATCATTGAGCGCTTCAACTCTTTGATGAAAATCAAATGGAGAATCTGGACTCACAGCGAGCACAGCCTCAAAAACATTTCCGTCAACATGGACGTCTTTATAATACGCTTTTAGTCGTTCCATCATAAATTGATATATTGAGGAAGAAGTCTCCCTGTCCACTTCCTTTGAATGCAAATTCAAGGAAACATCAATCAGTGTTTTTAAATTGATATCTAATTTCGCCTCTAACAATACTCGCAACAAGCCCAATGCAAGCCTTCTTAGCGCATAAGGATCTTTTGAGCCCGTAGGAGCTTCACCTATGCCATAAACCCCTGTAATTGTATCCAGTTTGTCTGCAATAGCTACTACAAGACCTTCATTTGTTGATGGAAGTTCATCCCCAGCAAATCTTGGTTTATAGTGTTCCTTAATGGCTTGTGCAACAATATTTGACTCACCGTCATTGATGGCATAATATCCACCCATAATGCCTTGTAAGTCAGCAAATTCGCCAACCATTTCACTTATCAAATCAGATTTTGATAGGAATCCTGCTCGAGCACAAGCTTGAGCATCAATACTAACCAAACCAGCAATATGTTTGCTTAGTTTTTCAATTCGCTTTGCTTTGTCACCCATCGAACCCAAGGATTTCATAAATAAAACACTATCCAACCCTTCAATTCTTTGATCTAATCTTATTGCCTTATCCTGATTCCAAAAAAACTCAGAATCTGCCAACCTTGGACGAATAACACGCTCATTACCTTGAATAATCAAATTCAAATTTGTTGATTCAATATTAGCTACTGAGATAAATGATGGCAACAACGAACCATTACTATCAACCATATGAAAGTATTTTTGATGCAACTTCATCGCTGAAATGAGTGCTTCTTCAGGCACGTTTAAGTATTTTTCGTCAAATTTTCCAGAAAAGGCTCTTGGATATTCAACCAATGCGCAAACCTCATCTAGCAATGATTCATCAATAACAACTTGAGCATTACTGCTTTTGGCCACTGATGTAACTTGCTCACGAATAATTTCCTTGCGCTTATTAAAGTCAACCTCAATTTGTGCCTTGTCTCTCATGAATGATTGATATTCGCTTGCGTGAGGTATTTCCAAAAAAGAACTATCTGAGGACCTTAAACCTTTTGTAGTGTTGCCACTCACCAATCCCATAATATTGGCAGGCACAACCTCATCATCCAACAACATCACCAGCCAATGAACTGGTCTTGCAAAAGAATAATTAAATTCCCCCCATTTCATCGCCCTAGTAATTGGAACATTTTTGATTGCTTTTTCAACGACACTCGGAAGTAAGTCTTTAATTGGTTGACCCACCTCTTTAGCATGAAAAAAATAGTATTTTTTACCACCAAGCGAGCGTTTTTCTAGGCTATTTATATCAACTCCGCAAGATTTGGCAAAACCTTCTATTGCTTTTTCTGGTGAGTCCACTATGGGGCCTTTCTTTTCTATTAACTGATCTTCTTGGTAACTCTGAATTTCAAAAATACTAACGGCCAAACGTCTTGGTGTAACAAAAGCACTGACCTTGCCTATTGCAATACCTAATTGCTTAAGTTCCTCAACTAGATTATCTTTAAGGGCATTTGACAGCTTTATTAATAACTTGGTGGGTAATTCTTCAGTACCTAATTCCAGCAAAAAGTCATGCGTTTTCATGCTCGATATTTTAGCTTATTGTGTAGATTGATAATTGGATAGATAAAGTTGTATCAGAAACACCGTTTACAGAGACTAATCATTACACTATAGTTTTTCAAAATAGTGCACATTTAGAGTTCTATAAAGCTCTAAAGTAAAAGAGTATTTCTCTATCAAATACAGCGTCATCAGGAGATGAAGGAAGTGGTGACGCCTTATATACTGCTCTTTCTATTGAATCCTTAAATGCACGAGCTTTTTCACTATTATCAAGATTACAGTTTTGAATATTAACAGCCTCTACATTGCCATTAATATCTTGCTGGACATAGACATTACAACCCCAATCATCTTCATGGCCTTGGAAACGCCAGTAAGTTCTAACTCTTGCTGCAATATTATTAACGTAAGCTAATTTTAATGTGTTTAGTTGATCTTCAATGATGAGTTTTCTAGCTAAGTCTTGTTCAGCTTGTACTTCTTGAGTCAGAAGTCGATTGTATTGCTCTTTTTCAAAAGCCTCTTTTTCAGCTGCTCTTTCAGCCTCTAATTGATTTTTTTTCTGTTGTTCTTCTTCAGTAAGCTGCTTGGCAATATTAGCCTGTTCTTCAGCCAATTCTTTTTGCTTAGACGCTTCTTCCGCCTTTGCTTCAGCTTCTTGGGCTTTAGCCTCTGCTAATTCCTTTTGCTTGGCAGCTTCCTGTGCCTTTTCTTCGGCTTCACGAGTCCTTTCTTCAGCTAACGATTTTTGAAGTGCAGCCTCTATTGCCTTTTCTTCAGCTTCTTGAGCTTTAGCTTCAGACAGATCTTTTTGCTCAGCGGCTTCTTGTGCCCTTGCCTCAGCTTCTTGAGCTTTAGCCTCAGCCTCTTCTTTAAGTTTGGCGGCTTTTTGTGCACTTTCTTCAGCTGCTTGCGCTTTAGCCTCTATTAATTCTCTTTGTTTAGCGGCATCTATAGCCAGTTCTTCTGCCTCTATAGCTCTACTCTCAGCTTCTAAAGATCTTGCTTCTGCGAGTTCTTTAGTTTTGGTCGCTTCTATCGCCTGAACTTCAGCTTCTTGTGCTTTGGCCTCCGCCTCTGATTTTTTCTTAACTGCATCCATTAATTGAATTTGAGCTTTGCGGACTAATTCTTCAGCTATGTTTTTTTGTTCTTCTGCTTCCTTGGTTTTAGCTTCTTCAGTCTTTCTTTTTTCTTCTGCTTCCTTGGTTTTAGCTTCTTCCGCTTTTCGTTTTACTTCAGCTTCTTCTTTTTGTTTATATGCTTCTTTAGCTTTAGCTTCTTCCGCTTTTCGTTTTACTTCAGCTTCTTCTTTTTGTTTAGAGGCTTCTTTAGCTTTAGCTTCTTCGGCTTTTCGTTTTTCTTCAGCTTCTTTTTTTTGTTAAGAGGCTTCTTTAGCTTTAGCTTCTTCCGCTTTTCGTTTTACTTCAGCTTCTTCTTTTTGTTTAGAGGCTTCTTTAGCTTTAGCTTCTTCCGCTTTTCGTTTTACTTCAGCTTCTTCTTTTTGTTTAGAGGCTTCTTTAGCTTTAGCTTCTTCCGCTTTTCGTTTTACTTCAGCTTCCTTAGTTTTAGCTTCTTCAGCTTTACGCTGAACTTCAGCCATAACTTTTTTTGCTTTAGCTTTTAGAGCTTCTTGCTCAGCAACTTTTTGACTTTGTTGGGCGCTTTCTGAACGCTCTTCTTGTTCTTTCAGTTTTTGTTGTTTTTGCTTTTCAAGGTCTTTCAAGCGCTCTTTCTCAGCTTCTATAATTTCTATATCGATCACTATCGCTTCGACTGGAGCAGGTTGAGATATGGAAGGTTTGATCTGAGTGACTTCCCAACGATCAATATTGCTATATAACAATCCAAACAATAATACGGCATGCAAAATTATCGCAGTCCAAAATGCAATTGGATGTTTTTTGGCAATTTTAATCATAGGTTGTGCCATTGTAAAAAGCAAACCAAGAATAAAAATTACAAACTTTTTTAGATATTTATATACAAATTTAACTGACTTAAGTGCGAAAGTTTTGAACGCAGAATCTTTATTCCCTTCTCCTTCAAGGAGCTCTGAAAAGTCTTTTTCATTGTTGGTTTTATCAGACTTACCGGGCAACAGACCTTTAAGAAAATCTAATACCTTGTTAACGAATTTCATAATTAAAAAATCAATTAATTAGGGTTTTCAGTCATGAAACCAATCTTATCTATACCTTGGTATTTTAAACCTGCAATTAAATCAATCACCCTGCCATACTCTGCATCATTGTCGCCTTTAACAAATACCTGCATTTCTGGCCAAATTTGATGTCTTGCAAGCACTTGACTAATAACAACACTAAGTGACACCGGCTCCATATTATTTGTTTCCTCAATGCCAGGATCCAACATTGAATTAATATAGTAAAGGCCGTCCTTATTAATTCCGATTACAGTAGGTTGTTGATCTTCATATTCAACCATAGTCGCTGGGGCTTGCGGTAGGTCAACTTCAATACCCTGTTCAATAATTGGCGTGGTCATCATAAAGATAACCAACAACACCAACATGACATCGATATAAGGAACAATATTGATATCCGCATTAGTATCTGGTCTTGCGCGCTTAGGTAATTCGATCATTGCTGTCTTTGTAAAATAACAAACAATTCTTCTATAAATGCTGTGTACTTATTGCCAATATCCTCAACTTGAGAAACAAGTCGATTGTAGGCTATGGTGGCTGGAATGGCAGCAAAAAGACCAAAAGCTGTTGCAATTAACGCTTCAGCAATGCCAGGAGCTACTACAGCAATGGTGGCTTGCTTAACTGAAGCAAGACCGATAAAAGAGTGCATAATTCCCCAAACCGTTCCAAAAAGACCGATATAGGGGCTAGATGAGGCAATCATTGCAAGCACAGAAAGACTGGAATCAAGTCGATCAATTTCGTTACTTGCTGTCGTATTCATTGATCGATAAGCTCTCTCTGAATTCATGATAAGAGATTGATTCGATGTAGACTTGCTGTGAGTAAATTCTTTGTAACCAGAGCCTAAAATATCTTCCATTGCTGTCCTATCTGAGGCAAGAGGTGGCAAACCCTTGTATAAATCAGAAAGTTTACTTTCTCTCTCAAACTTTTGATGAAAGTCTTTAATATCAGTTGTCGCATCCATCAACACTTTTTTCTTGGACATGATGACTGTCCAAGAATAAATTGACATTAGAACTAACACTATCATCACCACTTGCACAACCAGGCCAGCACTGAATATTAGGTTGATGAGTGATAAACTATTGTCTTCCATTTAGTTCCTCCAAGATAACTTGCGGCAAAGCGCAAGGTTTAAAATTATTTTTAAGGACAGAAACTACCTTAACTTCCGCATTAAATAATACCGTATTTTTCTCTATATTCACTATTTTCTGAGCAAAAATTAGGCTTGCATGACTAACAGATTTAATTTCAGTATGTACTTCGATTAAGTCATCAAGAAAGGCTGGTAATAAATAATTTGCCTGAAGTGATCGAACTACAAAAAGAGAAGAATGGTCTCGAGAAATCTGTTCTTGATCAAAGTTCAATTCACGTAAATATTCACTTCGACCACGCTCAATATATTTTAGATAATTGGCGTAATAAACTACACCTCCAAAATCCGTATCTTCGTAATAAACTCTGACACTCAACTTACTCATTTTCCATATAAATCTTTAGTGTGGTTATGGCGCACAACTCCTAAATGAGAAAAAGCAAGATCTGTAGCAACACGACCACGCGGTGTTCGCATAATAAAGCCTTGCTGAAGAAGATAAGGTTCAACCATATCTTCAAGCGTTAATCTTTCCTCACCAAGGGCTGTTGAAAGAGTATCAAGACCAACGGGCCCTGCCGAAAACTTATTTATGACTAGATTCAAATAATCTCTATCAAGCTGCTCTAGTCCCGCTTCATCAACCTTTAAGGTTTTAAGTGCTGCTTTGGAAATTTTTTTATTAATAATGCCCTTATTTTTAATATCAGCAAAATCCCGGACACGGCGTAATAATCTGTTGGCAATTCTAGGAGTCCCCCTTGAACGTTTAGCAATTTCTTGTGCACCATCTTTTTTGATTTTGATATCCAAAATGGATGCAGAACGTTCAATAATTTCTTCTAAATCTTTTATTTGGTAAAAAGCCAATCGATGAACTATACCAAATCTGTCGCGTAAAGGAGAAGTTAGCATTCCTGCTCTCGTCGTAGCACCAATTAAAGTAAAAGGTGGCAAATCCAATTGAACAGAATGGGCTGCAACTCCCTCACCCACAAGAATATCCAACCTAAAATCCTCTAGAGCTGGATAAAGTATTTCTTCCACAACAGGATTTAGTCGATGAATCTCATCAATGAAAAGAATGTCGAAAGGCTCAAGTTTAGTCAGAATCGCCGCCAAATCGCCTGAACGCTCCAATACAGGACCAGATGTCGGCTTAATACCAGCGTGCATTTTCCTTGCAATGACATTTGCAAGAGTTGTTTTACCCAAACCAGGTGGACCGTAAATTAAACAATGATCAAGAACATCACCACGTGATTTTGCGGCCTCAATAAACACATCCATCTGAGATTTCACATCGTCCTGACCAATGAAATCTTCAAAAGAGGTTGGCCTAACAGATGCAATCATAAGATCTTCGTTACTTTGATTTTCACCGCCAACTAGGCTGTCCTCTTCAATCATAAGTGATGGGATTGTAAGTACATGATTGACTTCATTTTAGACCAATAGGTTCTAAGATTTATAGAGAAAACATGATGAAATCATGAAATTTTGATGAAAGTTTGATTAAAACATTCACAAAAAATATAACTCTTTACAGTTAATCATGCATTAGAGTTGCAATAATTCGTCTTGAGCCTGCTCTTATTCGGTGCTCACCAAGAATTATTCCTTGCCAAGTACCAAAGTTTGGTTGACCAGAAGTTATTGGGATCGTAATATCTGATCCAAGCATTGAGGTTTTAACATGTGAAGGCATATCGTCTGATCCTTCATAAGTGTGCGTGTAATATTGCTTGTCGTTGCAAAGTTCTGCATAGAATTTTTCCAAATCTTTTCGTACACTTGGGTCTGCATATTCATTGATACTGATTGATGCACTGCTATGTTGAATAAATAAATGAAGCAATCCTATTTGAACCTGTTCTAAATCTGGAATTTGTTCAAATACCTCGTCAGTGACTATATGAAAACCTCTTTCTTTTGATTGCAATATGATTTCAAATTGTTGTATTTTCATAAATATTAGTATTTATACTCTGGTTCAATATTTATAACCAAGAATTCTAGCTTACATATAACTATATAACAAAAACATTATAAAAACTACCAATTGCCTAAGTAAGTTTGATCATTAGGCCAAAATTGCACTGACACTGTATAATTGAATGCTGAATTTATTATCATTTTTATGAATGACAAATATTGCAATACTGAGTGTTAATCATCATCTAGCGACTGTTGAGATTCGAGAAAAAGTAGCGTTTGCTCAAAACGAACTCGCACCTGCTATTTCAACACTCTTATCAATACCAGGAATTAAGGCTTGTGTTGTCTTCTCTACTTGTAACCGTTCCGAAATTTGTGTGACGTCTGATGTAGGTAATATTCGTGAGACTCTCTCAGAATTTTTGGCAACTACTCATGGTATTGACCATTCCCTATTATTACAATATGTGAGCTTTTTTGAAGGCAATGAAGCTATCGAACATATTTGTAGTGTCGCTTCTGGACTTGACTCATTAGTACTTGGTGAACCCCAAATATTTGGACAACTTAAGGAAGCTTATCAGTTTTCAAAACAACAAGGTGCTTTAGATAAAATCCTTGAAAAACTTTTTCAACACGCCTTTACAACTGCAAAAAAAGTAAGAACAGATACTAAAATAGGAGCTTCGCCAGTATCAGTTGCATATTGTGCTGTGAAATTGAGTGAAAAGATTTTTACGAACTTGGCTAACCAAACTGTCCTATTAATTGGGGCTGGTGAAATGATAGAATTAAGTGCTCAGCACCTCCATAAAAAAGGCGTAAAGCATATGATTTTTGTTAATAGGACGATAGAAAATGCACAAACTATAGCTGTTACTTATGGAGCAGAAGCAATTAATCTGAAGCATTTATCTGAACATCTTTATCGAGCAGATGTCGTAATTTCTTCAACCGCAGCACCCGTTCCAATTTTAGGTAAGGGACTTATCGAAACTGTTCTAATTCAAAGAAAACATCAACCAATGCTGTTATTAGATCTAGCTATCCCAAGAGATATTGAGCATGAAGCAAATCAACTGGAGGATGTCTTCCTTTACACAGTGGATGATTTACAACAAGTGGTTGATAGTAACCTCGAAAACAGAGAGCAAGATAAGGTTATAGCTCAAAAAATTATTCGAGAAAAAAGCCTTGACTTCATAGAATGGCTAAATAATATTCCCAATGAAAAAATTATTAAAAAGTATCACAAAAATGCAAATTTACTTAAGAATGAGCTATTACAAAGTGCAATAAAAAAACTAGAAGATGGGTCTGACCCTAATCTAGTAGTTGAAGAGCTAGCGGACAAGCTAACGAATAAATTATTGCATACAACCTTTGAAAATATTAAAAAATCGCCAAAAATTAGACTTGAACAATCAAAGGGACACATACCAGTTTCAAAAAAACCTACTAATATTCATAACTCATGAATCAATCAATCCTCGCCAAGCTAGAGAAACTATCCATGCGCCTTGAAGAAATTAACGCGTTACTATCTGACCAATCCGTTGCCTCTGACCAAGACCAATATAGAGAACTATCAATTGAGCACGCCCAACTAAGTCCCATTAATGATCAGTATCAACAGTATCTATCAATCATGAATGATATTAATGCTGCACAAAAATTACTCAGTGAAAATGATCAAGACATAAAACAGATGGCAGAAGAAGAAATCGCTTTGAGTCAGAACAAATTGGATCAACTTGAATTAAAGCTAAAAAAATCTCTTCTCCCAAAAGATCCTAACGATTCTCGCAATATTATTATTGAAATTCGTGCAGGTACTGGTGGTGATGAGGCGAGTATCTTTTCAGGTGACCTTTATAGAATGTATTCACGTTATGTTGAAAAAAACAATTGGCAAATAGAAGTTATGAGTTCAAATATAGGTGAACATGGTGGATTTAAAGAAATCATTGCCCGCATTAGTGGATCTAATGTGTACTCAAAACTTAAATTTGAGTCGGGTGCTCATAGAGTACAAAGAGTTCCTGAAACAGAGTCGCAAGGTAGAGTACATACTTCTGCTTGTACCATTGCAGTTATAGCAGAGGTGACTAATATAGAAGAAGTGAATATCAATATAAATGATGTCAGAATTGATACTTTTAAAGCTTCTGGAGCTGGTGGTCAGCATGTCAACAAAACCGATTCCGCAGTCAGAGTTACACACATCCCTACAGGTACCGTTGTTGAATGTCAAGATGGTCGATCACAGCACAAGAATAAAGCTCAGGCATTGTCAGTACTTGCTTCAAGAATTCTAGATGCTCAGCAATACGAGCAACAAAAAGAGCTAGCTTCGCAACGAAAAGAGCTGGTTGGAAGCGGTGACCGCTCTCAAAGAATTCGAACCTACAACTACCCACAGGGGAGAGTTACCGATCATCGAATTAATTTGACACTCTATAAGTTAAACGAAATCATGGAAGGTGACTTGGAGTCTATTATTGTTCCGCTCATTGTTGAACAGCAAACCAATCAAATGATAGAACTTAACGATACCATTTAACTAGTTTTTATTTGGTATCAGTTGGCTAATAAAAAAGAAAACACCTAAAGTAATTACAATTGCTGGACCTGTTGCTATATCAAATTCTATCGAGCTGAAAAGCCCCAATAAAACCGATACAATAGAAACAACGATAGAACTAAAAATCATGGAAAGAGGGGATCTTGAAAAAACACGTGCGATGGCTGGGGGAATTATGAGTAACGATGTAATCAAAAGCACGCCAACAATTTGTACCGATACAGAAACTGCAAGTGCAATTAGAAACATAAATAGTAATTCATAAGTCACTTTGTTAAGACCCTCAGCTCTTGCTAATTCCTCATTCAAAGTTAATAGCAACAATCTTCTCCAATTTATTACCAAAATCGTAACTACTGCAACCATCACTGAAAAAATCCAAAAAATATCCCGACTGTCAATCGAAAGAATATCACCAAAAAGGTAAGCAAAGTAATCAATATTTCTATCACCAACAAAACCCAAAACAACAATACCAACTGAGAGCGCAATATGAGAGAAAATTCCTAAAATAGCATCATTTGACCAAAAGCCTTTTTGCTGTAATACAACAATAAGAGTTGCAAACAGTGCTCCGACAATAACTAGACCAAAATTTATACCAAGACCTGTCGTTAAACCTAATGCAACGCCCAAAAGAGCGCTATGCGAAATCGAATCAGAAAAGTATGATAGACGTTTCCATATTACAAAACACCCAAGAGAACCAGCAATTACTGATACTCCTAGAGATGCAGTTAAAGCCCTAAGAATAAAATCTTCCATACCTCTGAATAATTTCTAGTGGGACTCTTTGCAAGTCTTACAAAGTCCGTAAAGATGAAGTGAATGATCTGTAAGTTGAAAACCGTATTTGTTTGCAATTTGTAATTGGTGCCTCTCAATCACATCATCTTGAAATTCAATAATTGTATTACATTTAACACAAACTAAGTGATCATGGTGCTCAACGTTAGAAAGTTCATAAACGGCCTGATTATTTTCAAAATGTAACTTATTAACAATTCCTGATTCTTCAAACTGAGATAAAACTCGATAAATTGTTGCAACGTTAATTTCTTGATTTTTCTCAATAAGAGCCCTATAAATATCTTCAACAGTCAAATGATGATTAGAAGATTTCTCTAATATCTCTAAAATCTTCAATCTCGGTAAAGTAACTTTTAGACCAGCACTTTTTAAATCTTCGGCATCCATTAAAAATCCTTAAGGTAAAATCCTACCAATATTTTAATCGTTTAACGAAAGATGAAAAGACTAACTTTAATTGCGCTTGCCTTTACGATTATAAGTGGCTGCTCAAACCCTCTACTAAAAACCCCTGAAACTACTAAGTTTCCGAAGTTTTCGATGCCAAGCTGGCTTGATTTTTCAATGCCTTCAATTGACACCTACAAACCGACCATTATTCAGGGCTCTGTTCTCGAAATTCAAGCCGTTGACAAGCTTCAGATAGGGATGTCCAAGAGCGCCGTAATGAACTTGATCGGGTCGCCGAGCATTATTGACCCCTTTCATCAATATCAATGGGACTACATCCATCATTCAACTATCACCGGTGAACAAGTAATACATTATCGTTTAACATTAATTTTTGATGAAGATG
>JAOMEO010000022.1 GCA_028345955.1 Candidatus Thioglobus sp. | reverse complement strand
CGCATGTCCATAGGCGCTGTTACTGTAACTTCTTTTTCAGCATCATCAAAGTACATTGTTTTGATGATTTGAAGGTAGTAATATGCACTGATAACTGCAAATACAACTGCAGCAACCGCTAAATAAATATAGCCTGCTGAAATGACTTGCTGAAGAATAAACAGCTTAGAATAGAAACCAATGAATGGAGGTACACCAGCCATTGAAAGCATAACAAATAGCATTATTAAAGCAAACCAAGGTGAGTGTTTGCTCAAGCCTCTAAAGTCAACAATTTGATCTGCCTCAAATCCTTGTTTATTCAAAACAATAATAGTGCCAAAAGCTGTCAAACTCATTAATACATAAGCCAAAACATAAAAGACAGCAGCACCATAGCCTTCAACGACACCAGTTATAAAACCAAGCAAAATAAAACCAATATGGGAAATAGTTGAGTACGCCAACAAGCGTTTTATATTTGTCTGCATCAAGGCAACTAATGAACCTAAACCGATAGAAAGAATTGCAAGAATCATGAACAAATCTGCCCAATAAGCTTGCAACCCACCAAGGCCATCGATTAGTAGGCGCACCAACATGGCAGTTGCAGCAATCTTCGGCACAGTGGATAAAAACATAGTGACTGAAGTCGGCGCACCCTGGTAAACATCTGGCACCCACATATGAAAAGGAACAGCACCGAATTTGAAAGCAATACCAATGACTAAGAATACTAACCCAAAGTTGAGAATAAGTATTTGCTCAGAGTTCAAGTTTGCACTCGTTGCAAATGCCGCAATTTGGCCAATATCTAGACTACCAGTAATACCATAAATCATCGACATGCCATAAAGTAGTAGCCCTGATGCAATTGCACCAAGCACAAAATACTTTAACGCTGCTTCTACCGCAACAGCTCGATCTCTAGCGATCGCTATAAGTGTATATAAAGACAATGACATAATCTCTAAACCTAAGTAAATCGTCAGCATACTATGGGCAGAAACCATAACCATCATGCCAAGCACTGAGAGCAAGGATAGAATAAAGTATTCACCTTTCAATAAATTATGTGCTCTTAAATAATGTCGAGAATAAACCAAGGCCACTATGCTAAAGACCATCATAAAGACTTTGAAATAAGAGCCGATGGTATCAAGTACAAAAGTGCCATCAAAAATAACAGCCGATTCGCCGATTAGATTAAATGCTAAGTAACCGGTGATCGCTAGTGTGGATTGAGTTAAGTAATAAGTGAGATTTTGGAAGCGCCCAGAGACAAACAAGTCAAGTAGCAATATTAATGCAATAGCAGCCACCATAAACAACTCTGGAAGAGCAAAAAATAAGTCTGCAGTATTGAATTGATAATCTATCATAATGCCACCGGTAGTTTCGTTGTGAGTGCTTGCTCAAGCAGGTTAACCATTGAAACATGCATCACTTCAATCAAAGGTTGAGGATAGACGCCAACAGCTAAGACAGCTACTGCTAGAACCGCCAATACAAAAAACTCTCGAGTGTTAATGTCACTTAAGGTACTAACATCTGAATTCACTATGGGACCCCAGAAGACTCTCTTCACCATCCACAATGTGTACGCTGCGCCTACTATTAAAATCATTGCCGCAAAGAAGGCGTACCAGAAATTTGCTTGGAGTGAGCCTAAAATCACCATAAACTCTCCTACAAAGCCTGAAGTGCCTGGAAGACCGGCATTTGCAAGGGCAAACAAGACTGCAAATCCAGTAAATTTTGGCATTGAATTAATCACACCGCCGTAGCTAGAAATGTCTCTTGAATGTAATCTTTCGTAAAGAACACCGACAACCAAAAACAGTGCTGCTGAAATAAACCCGTGAGATATCATTTGAATCATTGCTCCCTCAAGACCAAGATAAACACCTTCAAGGCTTCCACCAGCTATTGAGTAAATTTGACCGTCCGTACCCATCTTAACAACTGAAAATAATGCGAAGACACCTAACGTTACAAAGCCCATATGCGAAATAGAGGAATAAGCAATAAGCTTCTTCATGTCTTTTTGCACGAGTGCAACAAATCCAATGTAGACAATTGCAATCAATGAAAGAACAATCACTACCATTGCAAACTCTGATGAAGCGTCAGGTGTTATGGGCAATGAGAAACGGAAGAAACCGTAGCCACCCATCTTCAACATAATTGCAGCTAGAATGACCGATCCACCGGTTGGTGCTTGTACGTGAGCATCAGGCAACCAAGTGTGTACTGGAAACATTGGTACTTTGACTGCAAATGCTAAGAAGAATGCCCAAAAAATCCAACTTTGTTCAGTGAGTGACAAAGGTAGTTCATTTAGCACATCCAGAGAGAACGAGCCACCTTGAATGTACATGTATATTAGTGATACCAGCATGAATACCGAGCCTAGGAAAGTATAAAGGAAAAACTTGATTGCAGCGTAAACACGGTTCTGACCACCCCAAATACCAACTATGAGTAGCATTGGTATGAGAGAAGCTTCCCAAAAAACATAGAACAGTATTGCGTCCAGCGATGAGAATACACCAATGATTAGTCCTTCCATTATCAAAAATGCTGCCATATAGTCGGCCGCCCTATTTTGAATAACTTCCCAACCGGCAACAATGACCAAGAAAGTTGATAAAGTCGTCAATAAAATAAGGAGCATCGAAATACCATCAATGCCAATATGGTAGTTGATATTGAACTGAGATATCCAGGGGGTGTTTTCAACAAACTGCATTACATGGGTTGAGGTGTCAAAGCCAGCCCAAAGATTCAATGACAGTGCAAACACAATAATGGAAACTGCAACACTTACCCAGCGTGCTAAATCGCTGCGATTGTTACCAATAACTAGGACCGAAATACCTCCTACTATTGGCAACCAAATTAACAAACTAAGTAGCGATTCCATACTATGACCCTAACTGAATGAGTGGGTTTTCGCCAACAACAAGCACCCAAGTTAAAACAAGCATTAGACCGATTATCATAAAAAAAGCGTAATGATAAAGGTAGCCAGTTTGAACTGGCCGAATAACCGAACCCATGAAACGCATTAATCTTGCACTGCCATTAACAACAAACTGGTCAATGATTGTCATGTCCGAAATACGCCATAAAAATTCACCAAGCTTTCTGGAACCATTGACAAAAACAATATCGTTCAAACGGTCAAAACCATAAAGAGATTTCAGTACATAGTTTGTGCGATGGAAACGTTCTTGAATTTTCTTAGCCCAATCTGTGCGATAAAGCGTAAATACCCAAGCTGCCAAGCTGCCACCAACCATCATCCAGAAAGGAACGGTGACAATTGCATGAAGCATCAGGCCAAAGGCTGAATGGAAATGCTCTTTCAGAGCAGCTAAAGAGCCATGCGCACTAGCATCAATATAGATAGAGTTCTCTAACCAGCCTGTGAACAACATTGGTTCAATTGTTAAATACCCAATAATCACAGAAGGTATGGCCAAAACAATTAACGGCACGGTAATCGATAGTGCAGTTTCGTGGACATGTTCTTCTTTATGTTGTTCAAGACGGGATTCGCCATGGAACACCATAAAAAACATACGTAACGAGTAGAAAGCGGTAATAAAAACTCCAAAAACGACCACATAATAAACCCAATCAGCAAAAGGCAAATTAGAGAAATGAACCGCTTCAATAATCATATCTTTTGAATAAAAGCCTGCAAAACCCGGGAAACCAATTAACGCAAGCGTTCCTATCAAAGCCGTAATATAGGTAATTGGCATTTTCTTTCTGAGTGCACCCATGTTTCGGATATCTTGTTCGTGATGCAAGGCAACAATCACTGAACCTGCGGCCAAGAATAATAAAGCCTTAAAGAAAGCATGAGTCATCAAGTGGAAAATAGCCACTGAGTATGCACTAACTCCTAAGGCTACTGTCATGTACCCTAACTGAGAAAGTGTTGAGTAAGCAACAACACGCTTGATATCATTCTGAACGATACCCAGTAAACCCATGGATATTGCCGTAATCGCTCCAATAACCATCATAACAGTCAATGCCACATCGCTAAGTTCGAAAATAGGTGACATACGAGAGACCATAAAAATACCAGCCGTTACCATTGTTGCTGCATGAATCAGTGCTGAAATAGGTGTCGGACCTTCCATTGAGCCTGGCAGCCAGACATGCAATGGTACTTGCGCTGATTTACCCATAGCGCCTATAAATAAAAGCAGACAAATAACAGTAATTACTGAAATATCGCCAAAGATTGTTTGACCGTTTACTTGATTAGCCAGTGTAAATGTTTCTACGTAATCCAAGGTACCAAAAAACATTAGTAAAACCGCTATACCCAATAGGAAACCGAAATCTCCTACTCTGTTAACTAAGAAGGCTTTTAAGCTTGCTTCAACTGCTGATTCTTTGTGGTGCCAAAAACCAATTAATAGATAAGAAACAAGACCTACAGCCTCCCAACCAAAAAATAACTGCATAAAGTTGTTCGAGATTACTAGCATAAACATTGCAAAAGTGAACAGAGAGATATAGCTAAAAAACTTGGTGTAGCCTTCATCTTCTTGCATATAGCCAATGGTATAAATATGCACCATTAAAGATACGAATGAAACCACAAGCAACATCACCGAAGTCAGATTGTCTACGAGAAAGCCAATACTCATATTAAGTCCACCAATCTGCATCCAGGTGTAGATGTTTTCATTAAATACTTGAGCTCCCTGGAGTACATGATGATTAAAGACATAAAGCGCCAAAACTGTTGAAACTGTTACACCTAAAATGGTAATAGAATGAGACAAGGTTCGACCCAATCGATGACCAGCAAGGCCAACTATGATTGCACCAATAAGTGGTGCTAGAACAATTGTTAAATAGATATTTTCCATAACTAGCCTTTCAAACTATTGGTCACATCAACATCAATCGAACCACGATTTCTATACATCAAAGTCAGAATAGCTAGACCAATAGCAACTTCCGCTGCTGCAACCGTCAAAATAAAGAAGACAAATATCTGACCCGCTACATCTGAGGAGTAATAAGAAAATGCAATAAAGTTTGTGTTCACGGCTGCGAGGATTAATTCAACACACATCAGCAACATGATGATATTAGTCCTGTTGATAAAAATACCTGCCAAACCAATACAAAAAACAATGGCACTCAAAATCAGATAATCAGATAGTGCAATCATTTAGGCTCCTTAGACTTGGTTGACGAAATAGAAGCCAAACGCACCCTCTCTGATGCTTGGACACTAACCTGTTCAGAAATATTTTGCTTCTTGCTTCTGCTGTCTTTACGGTGCACAAGGGTAATCGCCGCGATAATCGCAATTAGCAATAAGACAGCTGCAAGCTCAAATGGATAGACATAGGTGGTATATAAATCAGTTGCCAACTCAGTGATATTGCTATAGCCAGCGATATGCCTAGCAGGCTCCTCAACATTTTCAAGATCAAACTGTCCAGCACTTAGAACAAGTGCTATTTGGGCAATAACAACCAGCGAAACAAAAATTCCAAGTGGTAGATATGTAGTAAATTTTGCTCGAATCGTTGACTGATCAATGTTGAGCATTTTAATTACGAATAAGAAAAGCACCATTACAGCACCTACATAGACTAGGATTAATGTGATCGCTAAAAACTCAGCTTCTAACAATAGCCATAAACTTGCCACACTGAAAAAAGACAAAATTAAAAGCATTGCTGCCTTCAAGGTATTTCTTGCGATCACCAACATCGCCGAACTTGCAACGAAGCAGAAACCAAACACATAAAACAAAATTGATGAAAATTCCATAATAAACCTTTATCTGTACTTCGAATCCTCTTGTCTGGCTTTACTGATAGCCTTTTCGTGCTTATCACCTATTTCCATCAAACCTTCTTTGTCAATGATACTGCCCTCTCTAGTCTCAAATGCGTAGTCGAAGATATGGGTCCCAACGATGGCATCTACGGGACAAGCCTCTTCACAAAAGCCACAAAAAATACACTTAAATAAATCAATATCATATTGAGTTGTTCTGCGCGTTCCATCGTCCCTCATCTCGGACTCAATGGTAATAGCATTTGCAGGACATACCGCCTCGCACAATTTACAAGCGATACAACGTTCTTCACCATTAGGATAACGACGCAGCGCAAGTAAACCTCTAAACCTAGGCGAAATCGGTGTTCGCTCTTCAGGAAACTGAACGGTAATTTTGTCACTGGTTAACTGTTTTCCAGTAATTTTCATCCCTGCACGAATCTCACTTAATCCAAAGTCTTTAAAAAATTTTTTAATTTTATTAATCATCACTTATCTGCTCCTTAAAACCAAGGTCCTAAATGAAGTTGAGTCATCAATGCCACAACCATAATCCAAACAATAGTAAGCGGTAAAAACACTTTCCAACATAAACGCATAATTTGGTCATAACGATATCTTGGGAAGGTTGCCCTAATCCACAAATAAAGGAAAAGGAAGAAACTCATTTTCCCAAGCAACCACATTATGTCTGGCACAAATGCAAAGAATTCTTGTAAATATGGCACACCCTCAAATGGAGAATGCCAACCTCCAAAAAACATCAAGACAGCAAGTGCTGCCATCATAATCATGTTGATATATTCGGCCATAAAGAATAATGCAAAACACATTCCTGAATACTCAACATGAGTTCCACCAGCAATTTCTGATTCACCTTCGACAACATCAAATGGTGCTCGGTTCGTTTCTGCTAATGCAGAAATCCAGAAAACAATCATCATTGGAAACAATGGAATCCAATACCAATTCCAAATACCCCCAGACTGGCTTGAAACGATTTCATTTAAATTTACAGAGCTTGCTGCCATCACCACAGTAACGACTACAAATCCAATCACAATTTCGTATGAGACCAATAATGAGGCACTTCTTAATGCGCCTAATAATGGGTATTTTGAGTTAGAAGCCCATCCCGCTAAGATGATGCCATAAACGCCAACAGAGCCGATCGCTAGAACATAAAGCAGGCTGATGTCAAGGTTGGTGATGTAGAAGTCTTGCCCAAGAGGTATTACTGCCCAGATTGCAATTGCAGGTACAAAAGCTAATATCGGCGCCAATACAAACAAATAAACATTGGCCTTGGTTGGAAAAATGATTTCTTTAAACATCATTTTGAATACATCAGCAAATGGCTGCAATAGACCTATTGGGCCAACTCGGTTTGGACCGATTCTTAGCTGCATATAGCCAATAACCTTGCGTTCAGCATAAGTCATGTAAGCCATCATGATAATGAGTGGCAATATTAGTGTAACTCCTTTAATTAGGATGATAATTACAACTGCTAGTCCACCATCAAACCATGGTAGTGATTGATGAACAAAATCTACAAACCCTTGCCACATAATCTATACCACTCCTAATTGTCTTGGAAGATTAGTGTGAACAAACACACAACCTTCTGCTACTGATTCATTAATATTGACTGGAACACCCTTATACAAGTCACCTTCGGAGAGTTTTAATAATTTTGCGGTTGCCTTGCAAACCGAAGCCTCGCTCATCTGGCCAATCTGAGTTTGTTGTAATGAAGATGCATGACGAACAACCACATCACTGGCATAGGGTGTATATTGCCAAACGGTAGTAATATTCGGCATTTTAGAATTACTAGTAGGAACTTCAATCTCGGAGATTCTAGGAGTCAAAGATAAAGCCTCATCAGCGATCTGAGATGAATCCGTAAAGTCAAAACCTTGAAGATTTAGCAAGTCCGCTAAAACTTTAATTACCTTCCAGCCTGGTTTCGATTCTCCAGCACTCTTAACTGAGGCACTATAAGACTGAGCAATATTGTCTACATTGATGTGCGTACCAGAAGTTTCATAGAAACTTGCAATTGGTAAAATTACATTTGCAAAACTCGAAACCGATTCATCATCAAAACTATTCATGACCACAACAAATGCATCATCACGGCTCAAATGTTCAATTGCATTTTTTGAGTCAATACAGTCAAAATTTGGATAAACATCGAACAAAGCAAATGCAGTCAAATCAGATGAAAGTATTTGTAGCGCATTTTTACCGTTGTCAGGCCTAAAATTTACCCTTTCTGCAGAATGTGTATTGCCCGTTAAACTTGCATTTATAGTTTTTGCATCCGAAGCTTTAGCGATTTCAGAAACAAGTTTAGCAACTTGATCCGAGCATGTATTACCATTCATATGCTCTCCAAGAACAACTACTGGATTCTTAGCATTTAAAAGCACATTAGCAATATCAGTATGGGTTTCATGAACAGTCACAGAATTGAGATAATCAGGCAAAGTTTTTGAACTTTTATCATGTAAAGCTTTTAAGACACCAGAAAGAGTAGCTACAGTATTTTGTGGAGATGTCAATACAGAATGACTGATGCGATAATTGAAATCAAAAGCCTTCGCATTTATAGTTGAAACGCTTGCACCATTTAAAGTCGCCTTTCTAATACGATGATTGATCATTGGCTGCTCTAAGCGTAAATATGAATTTACAATAAGGGCATGATCGATTGTCTCTAATTCAGTTAAAGAAATATTTGATTCTAATACCTTAGCGTTATTTGGATTGGAAGCATCTAGGCGATAATCAAGGTTATCCGATCCTAAGCCTCTTGTAAATTTTTGTAGCAAATATAACTCTTCAAGAGTTGCGTTTTTAGATGCAAGAGTGCCAAATTGTGACCCCTCTTTGGCGTGCTTTTTTATGCCGTTTGTTGCAAAATCTAGTGCATCATCCCATGAAGTGTCTTGCCATTCACCTTCAATTTTAATCTTAGGAATCAAGACACGATTTTCATTGTTCACGCCTTGGTATGAAAAACGGTCTCTGTCTGAAATCCAAGTCTCATTGATGCTTTCATTGTCTCTGGCAACTACACGCTTGACTTTATTTTTATGTGTTTGAGTAAAGATATTTGAACCCACTAGATCATGACGCGCAATGGTCTGAATCGAGTTCATTTGCCATGACCTAACATCATAACGGAAAGGCTTAGAAGTTAGTGCTCCGACTGGGCATACATCAATCATATTGCCCGAAAGTTCTGACTGAATCCCTTCTGATAAAAATGGTTCAATCTTCAAATCTTCGCCCCGACCTGTAGCGCCCATTTCAACTATGCCTGCAACTTCTGCTCCAAATCGAACACAACGTGTACAGTGAATGCAGCGAGTCATATCTGTTTGAATGAGCGCACCTATCCCCTTATCATCAACAATACGCTTACCTTCAGTAAACCTTGAGATGTCAGAACCATATTCCATAGCAACATCTTGAAGCTCACATTCACCACCTTGGTCACAAATTGGACAATCCAGTGGGTGGTTGATTAGCAAAAACTCCATAACAGCCTTTTGTGCAGTTTTGGCCTTTTCATTGTTGGTATGAACTTTCATCCCAGCAGAACTTAGTGTTGAGCATGCAGGTTGCGGTGTTGGATTGCCCTCTATATCGACCAAACACATTCTGCAGTTTGCTGCTACAGATAGTTTTTTGTGGTAACAGAATCGAGGGATATCAATACCCTCTCTATCCGCAATTGAAATGAGACTCTCTCCTGGATATCCATGTACAACTTTACCGTCGATTTCGATTTCAATATCAACCATCATTTTCTACCATACTTTTTCCGTGTTTGATGTAGTACTCAAACTCTTCTCTAAAATGTCTAATAAAACTCTCAATGGGCATCGCAGCACCGTCAGCCAATGCACAAATCGTATTGCCTAGCATCTTATCCTGCACAGAAAGTAAAAGCTCCAAGTCTTCACTCTTGCCCTGACCATCCATGATGCGTTTTAGGACTCGATACATCCAGCCTGTACCTTCTCTGCATGGGGTGCACTGACCACAAGATTCATCGTAATAAAAATGTGCTAAGCGTGTCAAAGCCTTCACCATACAGGTTGTATCATCCATCACAATAACTGAGCCGGCACCTAGCATCGACCCTGCTTTTTCAATGGAATCATAATCCATTGTCATTTTCATTGCCTTTGCCGCTGGAATTACCGGAGTTGACGAACCTCCAGGAATTACTCCTTTCAGAGTTCTACCTTTTCGTAAACCACCGGCTAATTTCAACAAATCACTAAAAGGTGTTCCCATTGGGATTTCAAAATTAGCAGGATTCTTAACATTACCAGTTACCGAAAAACACTTGGTGCCTCCTGAATTTGGCACACCTAGATTAGCAAACCATTGGCCACCTCGAGAAAGAATTTCTGGCACTGATGCAAAACTTTCAGTGTTATTGATGGTTGTTGGTTTGCCATAAAGACCTACATTTGCTGGAAACGGTGGCTTAAATCTTGGTTGACCTTTTTTCCCCTCAAGTGACTCCAATAATGCTGTTTCCTCACCACAAATATAAGCGCCTGCCCCTAGGTGAGAATAGAGATCAAAACACACCTTACTGCCTTTAATGTTAGTACCCAACAAGCCAGCATCATAAGCCTCTTTCAAGGCTTCTTCGCAACGGTAATAAGGCTCCATGAACTCACCACGAATATAGTTATAACCTACCGTTGCATTCATCACATAGCCTGCAATTGCCATCCCTTCTATGACTGAGTGTGGATTAAATCTTAAAATATCACGATCATGACAAGTGCCTGGTTCGCCTTCATCAGAATTGCAAACTACGTACTTCTGTCCCTCTTGATTACGCGGCATAAAACTCCACTTTAAGCCCGTTGGAAAACCGGCACCACCACGACCTCTTAGACCTGAAATCTTTAACTCTTCAAGAATTTTCTCAGGTGATAACTCACCATTAAGAATTTTGTGCCAAACTTTATAACCGCCCATGGTTTCATAAGTCGCAAGACTTGAAGGGTTATCTTTATCTATACTTTTCAAACAAATGTTATTCACTTTAGACCATCCAAAATCTCATCAATTCGTTTTTTTGTTAGCTTTTCGTAATATTGGTCACCAATTTGACACATTGGCCCGCCCACGCAAGCACCCAAACATTCAACCCTTTTGACGCTCACTAGACCATCCTTACTTATTTCTCCCGTTTTGACGTCCAATTTTTCCTCCAAATAAGAAATTAACTCGTCCGAACCATTTAGCATGCAAGATATATTGTGACAAAAGCGAACCACATGTTTTCCAACCGGCTTGTGGTTATAGTTCTCATAAAAAGTGGCTACTTCTTGAACACTAATTGTGGGCATTTCGAGGTAATCTGCAACAGCTTGTTTTAACTCATTTGTTAAACTCCCACCGTTTTCCTTTTGAACAATCGTCAATGCCTGCATGACAGCAGAACTTTGCTTTCCTTCTGGGTATTTTGCAACCCAAGTGTTAATTTCTTTTTTCGCTTGATCCGAAATCATCTATCAATTTCTCCAAAAACAATGTCCTGTGTGCCAATAATTGTCACCACATCTGAAAGCATGTGCCCTTTGGCCATTTCATCTATTGAAGCTAAATGAGGAAAACCGGGAGCTCGCAATTTGACTCGATATGGTTTGTTGGCTCCATCCGAAACCAAGTAGACGCCAAACTCTCCTTTAGGGGCTTCAACAGCTGAATATACTTCACCCTCAGGTAGGCAATACCCTTCGGTGAATAATTTAAAGTGATGGATCAATGACTCCATGTCATCTTTCATATCGCCACGGTTAGGGGGAGACACTTTATGGTCATCAGACATAACGGGACCAGCGTTAGATTTTAACCATCTCACACATTGTTTAATAAGGTGACATGACTGACGCATTTCCTCCATGCGCACTAAATAACGGTCGTAGCAGTCACCCGTGACACCTACAGGAATATCAAACTCCAATTGATCATAAACTGAATAAGGTTGGGTTTTACGAAGATCCCACTCAACACCAGAGCCACGCAACATAGGTCCAGTAAAACCGAGCTGTTTTGCACGATCTGCACTAACGACACCAATATTGACTAGGCGCTGCTTCCAAATTCTATTTTCTGTCAAGAGGCCAGAATACTGATCAATGCTTTCTGGAAAATTTTCAGCAAAATCAGAGATAAATTCGAGCAACGATCCTTGACGATTTTTATTCATCTCCTTGAGCTCCTCTTTACTACGTAGTTTTGACTCAAGGTATTGAGGCATTTTATCTGGCAAGTCACGATAAACACCGCCCGGACGATAATAAGTCGCATGCATCCTTGAACCACTAACTGCCTCATAACAATCAATTAACTTTTCACGCTCTCTAAATGCATAAAGGAAGACACTCATTGCTCCAACATCAAGTGCATGCGTACCTAACCACAGCAAGTGATTAAGGATACGAGTAATTTCATCAAACATGACGCGAATGTACTTTGCACGCTCTGGTACCTCCAATCCAAGCATCTTTTCAATCGCCATCACATATGCATGCTCGTTACACATCATGGAAACATAGTCGAGTCTATCCATGTAGCCAATGGACTGATTGTAGGGTTTGGATTCTGCCAATTTCTCAGTACCTCTGTGCAAAAGCCCAATATGTGGGTCAGCGCGCTCTATCACTTCTCCATCCAACTCAAGAATAAGTCTCAATACTCCATGTGCCGCAGGGTGTTGTGGCCCAAAATTAAGGGTGTAATTGCGCATCTCTGACATAACTATTTCCTTATAACCCTAGGAACGCTGACATTCGGTTCTATACTTACTGGCTCATAAACCACTCTGCCTAATTCTTCGTCGTACCGCATCTCAACTTCACCAATCATTGGAAAGTCTTTTCTAAGTGGGTGGCCGACAAAGCCATAATCCGTCAAAATTCTACGTAAATCAGTATGGTTCTCAAACAAGATGCCAAACAAATCAAAGGCTTCTCTTTCATACCAATCGGCTGCATTCCAAACCCCTGTAACAGACTTAATCATCAGCGAATCATCTGGAAGAAGAGCTTTTACTCGTAGCCGATTATTGTTTGAAACCGACAATAAATGGTAAATAACACCAAAACGATTACTTTGTTTTTTTTCAGAAAGTTGTAGTTCACGGGCACGACCATAACCAGAAGTGCTAGCGTTGCCATCCCAATCTGATTCTCCATAAGACAGGTAATCAATACCACTCAAGTCAATCAAAATATCAAATTTAAACTCATCTCTTAGTTGAGTGCAGACCTCTACAACACTGCTACTATTAATCGTCAGCGTCAACTCATTAAAAGAGTCTTTAACACTTTTTCTGTCAAATGCTTTAACTAATTGTTGTTTTAATTTTTTCATAAACTAGCTTCGAGCAATGGTGTTGGTGCGACGTATTTTGTCTTGCAATTGAAGAATTCCATAAAGCAGCGCTTCTGCAGTAGGTGGACAACCTGGTACATAGACATCAACCGGCACAATTCTGTCACAACCCCGTACAACCGCATAAGAATAGTGGTAATAACCACCACCATTAGCACAGGAACCCATAGATATGACATACCTTGGCTCTGGCATCTGATCATAAACTTTGCGCAAAGCAGGTGCCATTTTATTGGTTAAAGTTCCTGCAACAATCATTAAATCAGATTGTCGAGGTGTAGGTCTGAAAACAATGCCAAAGCGGTCAAGATCATATCGTGATGAGCCTGCCTCCATCATTTCAACAGCACAACAAGCTAAACCAAAGGTCATTGGCCAAAGAGATCCAGTACGCGCCCAGTTGATTACCTTGTCCAGCGAAGTGGTAACAAAGCCCTCTTTCATTAAACCTTCAATAGCCATAATAAATTCTCATTACTCCCACTCCAGCGCACCCTTCTTCCACTCGAAAATGAAGCCGACCACAAGCAACAGCAAGAAAACAGACATCCCTATAAAACCAAACCATCCGAGTTTCGATTGAACGACTGCCCAGGGGATAAAAAAGGCAACCTCTAGATCAAAAAGGATGAATAGAATTGCTACAAGATAATAGCGAACATTGAAATGCATTCGTGAGTCTTCAAATACAGGGAAACCACACTCAAACTGGGAATTTTTCTCTTCATCAGGTTTGCTTGGTCCAAGCAGATAACCAGCAAGCGTTAGGCCCACGCCAAAGGCTACTCCTAAGAAAATAAAAACAATAACAGGTAAATAATTTTCTAGCACTTTTTTTGTTAGTTTTAACCACAAGAGATTATAACAACTTAATCACAAAAAACTAGAAAAAAGTGCTCAAAAGCAGCAAAAGAAGAGGTATTAATCTACATATTTAACTGTGTACCCCCAACAGTCAGCATATCAACCTTCAAACTAGGCTGTCCAACGCCAACCGGAACGGTTTGACCCTCTTTACCACAAACTCCAACACCTGGATCCAACTTGAGATCATCTCCAACCATAGAAATCTGATGCAATACCTCATCACCTGATCCAATCAATGTAGCCCCTTTAATAGGCTTCGTTATCTTGCCAGCTTTGATCAGATAAGCTTCATTAGCTGAAAAAACAAATTTTCCAGAAGTGATGTCAACCTGTCCACCATCAAAATTTTTCGCATAAATACCATCTTCGACTGAGGTCAACATATCCTCAAAATGATCCTTACCATTTAGCATATATGTGTTAGTCATCCTTGGCATGGGTATGTGGGCATAGGATTCACGTCTAGCATTACCAGTACTAGGTTGACCCATGAGACGACCATTTAGTTTGTCCAGCATGTACCTTTTTAATATTCCATTCTCTATTAATACTGTCTCTTGAGTTGGAGTACCTTCATCATCAACTGTCAAACTTCCGCGACGGTTTTCTAGTGTGCCATTATCTACAATAGTGCACTTTTCACTGGAAACTTGCTCTCCTATCTTATTACTAAAAACGGAACTACCCTTACGATTAAAGTCACCCTCTAGACCATGTCCGATAGCTTCATGAAGCAACACACCTGGCCAACCAGAGCCTAGGATGACAGGCATTTTACCTGCAGGTGCTTCTATTGACTCTAATGCTACTAGAGCTAATCGAAGCGCCTCTTTAGTATAAGTTTCAGCCAAAGAGTTGTTGACAAAGTATCCATAGTCATAGCGACCACCACCACCACTTGAGGCCTGCTCAATTCTGCCATTATGCTCAACAATGACATTTACATTGACTCTTACCATGGGACGGCAATCCACTTGAAAGACACCATCCGTAGAAGCAATTAAAACCTCGCTGTAAGCACCAGAAAGTGAGGCACTAACCTGAACCACTTTGGGTTCTTTTCGAGCAATCGAATTAATCTGTCTAAGTAAATCAACCTTTTCTTTTGAGCTTAAAGTTTCTAATGGACTTAAAGCTGGATACTTAGAAGGATAATCTATACTTTTTAGAGGATTTGAGTTTTGACCTTGAGGGCTATCGGATATTCCTTTTGCGAAATCAATGGCGCCTTGGATTGCTTTAAGATTTAGGTCATCTGAATAAGAAAAACCTGTCTTATCTCCTCTAACACAGCGAGCGCCAACACCATGACTAATGCTATATGAGCCATCCTTGACGATACCTTCATCCAACAACCATGACTCAGCTATTGTGTGTTGAAAATATAAATCAGAATAGTCAGCACCAGTTTCAGATAAAGAATTTAGTAAACCATAAATCCCGCCTTTGGTAATACCATGATCATTTAGTAATTGATTTATCATAAAACTTTAACTCCATCCAGTTTTTCTATAATAGGTTCAGACCACGGTCCTGTAATGACAAAGGTCACTTCAACAACATTATCAAACAAGGCACTAATCATTTCACCACCAAAAAGCATTTTATCAGCTGCCCACACACCAAAACCAGCAAAACCGCCACCAGCTAAATAAGTCGCTAAAGGTATTGTGTCAGCAATTGAAGGTTGGACATTTGCTGCTAAATTGTAATCACGTTCAATTAAGTCCACATAGCCCGTCAACTCAATGTCACTCTCTTCACTCTCGACTTGAAAATAATCAACCTGGGCTTTACCATTGTTAACTGACAATTTAGCATTAATACGGTCATACACAAAGCCTTGCTCCCTTATCTCACCTCTAGACAATCTCATCCTATTAGCAATTGACTCTAAATTGATATATGAAAGTAACCTGAAAAAGTTGGGGTCTTGATTAGTAAAAACTCCCTCTTCTATATCGGTTGTCATAAAACCGCTTATTTTAGGGATTGTTACCTCCCATGGATTGCAATCGCAAAATAGACTTACATCCGCTGTAAATGCGCCACCGCTGACTGGCTCATTTACTCCAAATTTGACTAAGAAATCAGATAGGTTTTGATGCGAAGCACTTGCTCTTAGTGACGTCCTGCCATCTAACCAGTTACCTCTAAATATCAAGTCTCGTTCACTCAAACCAATATTTTCAAATACTAGATTACTAATCTCCATAACCTTACCATGACTAATCAAATCTGCCTCAAGGTTTGGAACAGATTTTCCGTTAACCACAGCATCATTTGATATTAAATGAAAGCTTGGAAGACTTTCTGGAGAGAGTTGCCAAGGACTTTTTATTTTCTCAATAGATATTATTTTAAGATCACTTAATTCGACAATATTTAGAACACCTTCACGTAATAATAAGTCAATACTTACTTGCAGATCTTTTGACTCAATTTGAGTGTGCCATTGATCATGTGTTTTCTTACTAATATAGGCGTCGATGTTATCATCTATATGGCTCATCTTTACCCTCAGTTTTGAAGATTGATCATCAACCCAATCACTAGGGTTTAAAGCTAATTCAAATAATTCACCACCTATTAAACCCCTACCTTTAGTTTGTATCATTCCATCATGGTAAGAAATCTGTGAGTTATATTGTTCAATGGAAAACTTTTTATCGAAGAGTCTTAACGTATTGTCGGTTACATACATATCAAAATCAACTTCAAATTTTTTCTTAGTATCCTGCTGAAATGGTGTAACAATACTGACATTACCCCAAATATCACCACTTAGTTCAAACTCATTTAGGTAGTCTTTAACTCGTACTGGGACTGGTGACTGTTCTATAAATTGAACAATTGTCTCACTGTCTGAATTAAAACGACCATCCAATACTAACAGCGCCTCAGGCTTATTAAAATTCCGAGTAGAAATATTTAAATAGCTCAAATTGATATCATTAAGCTTGGCATTTTTCCCAGATATATTGACATAATCATTAGAAAATGTCACTTTTGCATTTAAATTTGTTATCGGTGCCCAGCTATCATTCACATTTAACTTGGCTTCTTTAAGGTTTGCAGAAAACTTTGTATTTGGAGCCTCAAGTTCACCAGATATATTAAACCGTGTCGTCAACATGATATCTGTCAACATACCCTCCGTTATAACTTTATCAAGCCACATAGTACTCTTTGTGTCGGCAAGTGCTTCGGGAATATTTTGATTGATTTTCGTGACATCAATCTGATCAATATAGCTTTGAAACTCCAGATACACTTTGTCTTGTTGTGAAAAAATTTTAAGTTGAGCTGAAAGATTGAAGTCTTCATTCTTAATTGTGAATGGAATAACAGCGATCCTATCAGCTCTAGCTCTTGCAACGTCTATGCTAGTTTTGATGTTTACTGTGTTACCAAGTTTTGGCATCTCAGAATTACTAATAAGTGGCTGGTTCTCCATCGATAGCACAATCTTCTCTTTATTCCTTTTTAATTCTATAGGTGCAAGTTGGACTGACTCATCACCAATAAGTACTGTACTATTCACTGAAAGAGTTTGAAGTGCAAGTAAACCTGATAAACCTAAATTTGAAAAAATAGAATCCGTATTAATAATAGCTACATATTCATCAATAGAAGAGGTGTCAATAACTAATTCATTGATATCAATGTGTCCAGGTATCTCAATTCCTTTGTAAAGGGCAAATAAATTGGCATCCCATCGTAAAACATCAATTGAGGCTATCGGATTTAATCCTGCAGCTCCAATATCGAGCCCTCTAACTGCTAGCAAAAGTTCGTTGTCTTGGAATTCGAGTGACAATTTTACAACGCTGACCTCTAAGCCACTGATTTCGGAAAGTCTTTCCTCTAGGGATGTTTTAATTGTTTGTGGAAAGGTAACAAAAAATGCAACAATCAGCAATAAAAGTACTGAAATTATGGCAGTTAACCAGGTGCTTAGTTTCAATAAATTAAGTCCTCGGAGGAGAGTTTTTTTAAGCATATTTATGTAGCATTCGACTGTA
>JAOMEO010000021.1 GCA_028345955.1 Candidatus Thioglobus sp. | reverse complement strand
TCGTATACTACAGCTGCAATTTCACGTGACCTAACGTCAGGTGCTACATTGTCTGCTACGTATAAGACTTCTGATGATTCACTTACACTTAAGGCTGCTGTTACTTTCTAAACTTGTTTAGATTTAAACGGTTGACTTAGGAATAAGTTAATATCAAAAACCCCGGGGCTTGCTCTGGGGTTTTTTTTATGTCTAAGAGAAATTGTTCTAACTGAAAATTGATTAAAATAGTACTATTAGTTTAAAGACTCACTTATTGATGTTAATTAACCTCAAAAATCGTGCACTACTTAAATTGACTGGCAGCGAAAATGAAGCGTTTCTGCAGGCTCAGCTCAGCAACGATATCACTAAGCTTGATAATTCCAGTGTTCAACTGAATGCTTATTGTCAGCACCAGGGTAAGATATTAGCTTTGTTTTGGGTAATGCGCTCTGGCGATGACTTTTTACTATCATTCCCTTTAGATTTAATTGACTCGATTAAAGATCGACTTCAAATGTTCGTGTTAATAGCTGATGTCAAAATTACAGATGTGACAGAGCAGTACTTGCAAATTGGTGTAATTGGAAAATCTCAGAAAGATTCCTTGACTATTAATGAACAATTATCATTGATACTAGCTGAGCCTAAAAACTTATCAAAATTTGACTTGACTTCTCAAGAGTATTGGGACAAGGCTTGTATAGATTCATTCCTTCCAGAGGTCAACATTACTTCGACTGAAACCTATATACCACAAATGCTTAATTTAGATATTAATGAGTTTGGTGTGAACTTCTCCAAGGGCTGTTTTCCTGGTCAAGAGGTTGTCGCAAGATTGCATTATTTGGGCAAAGCAAAGCGTAGGCTTTTCGCTTTTAAATCTGATTCTCCATTGAGTCTTGGTGACACTCTTCACTGCGCTGAGTCAAAGTCTGTAAAAGCAAGTGGAAATGTCGTTTCTCAGGTAAAATTTGGGTCTGATTTTTACTGCTTAGCGACTCTCGAAGTCGAAAATAAAGATAACAGGATTACAATTAACAATGACCAAGGTCCAACACTAATACGAATAAACAATGAATAAATTTTTTCTGATATTACTTGGCTTATTTCCAAGCCTTTCTTTCGCATCATCTGTTACCCAAAACCTTGATTTAACTAACCATTGGGCGGGTTATTTAGCGCTTACACTATTTGTGATCGCTTATATTTTTGTTATGATAGAGGAGTTTACTCATTTCCGTAAATCTAAACCCGTTATTCTTGTTGCAGGAATTATTTGGGCAATAATTGCGTGGGTATATGCCTCGAATGGTCTGCCTCATGCAGCTGAAAGCGCCTTAAGGCATAACATTCTAGAATATGCCGAACTATTCCTGTTCTTGTTGGTTGCCATGACCTACATTGAAGCAATGCGTGAACGCCTAGTATTTGAAAAGTTAAAGGTCTGGTTAATTAGCAGAGGTTTTAGTTTTAGGCAATTATTTTGGATAACAGGTTTTATAGCATTTTTTATGTCCCCAATTGCTGACAACTTGACAACTGCTCTCATAATGGGTGCCGTGGTTATGGCAGTTGGTAGTGGTAATGTGAGATTTATTTCAATTGGCTTTGTGAATATTGTGGTTGCGGCAAACGCTGGAGGTGCATTCAGTCCTTTTGGAGATATTACAACCCTTATGGTCTGGCAAAAAGGACTTGTTGACTTTCAACAGTTCTTTGTTTTATTTGTTCCTTCTCTTGTCAACTATATTATTCCTGCAGTGATTATGAACTTTGCAATTGCAAATGAGAAGCCAGCAACAGTTGAAGATCGAATTGTGATCAAGAATGGTGGTGTTGTCATCACTTTTATGTTTTTGTTAACTATAGCAACCGCAGTTAGTTTCCATAATTACTTACACCTTCCACCAGCAATGGGCATGATGACAGGTCTGGGGTATCTTATGGTTGTGGGTTATTTTGTTAGACGACGTGACAGCCTTGCTGAACCAACTTCAGAAAGGTTTGATATTTTTCGAAAGATTGCTAGTGCAGAATGGGACACACTGCTATTCTTTTTTGGAGTCATCGTTAGTGTTGGTGGTATAGGATTTATGGGTTATTTAGCGCTCGTCTCAGAAGCTATGTATGTTCAGTTAGGCGCTACCTATGCTAACGTATTGGTAGGAATTCTATCTGCTATTATTGATAATATTCCTGTGATGTTTGCTGTCCTGACAATGACGCCAGATATGTCCCTAGGACAGTGGTTATTGGTCACACTTACTGCCGGTGTTGGAGGAAGCTTACTTTCAATTGGCTCTGCTGCGGGAGTAGCCTTGATGGGTCAGTCAAGAGGTCACTATACCTTTGTTTCGCACATTAAATGGATTTGGGCCATAGCAATCGGTTATGGTGCAAGTATTGTCACTCATATTTGGATAAATTCAGCTTTGTTTGATGTCCCAATCTAATTTATTTATTGATATTGGAAACTCAGCGGTCAAATGGAGAACGCTTGACTCTGAAGTGTTTTCACAAAGTGTAGACAAATTTTCAGAAAAATCTTTACCTGATAACCAATCTGTCTGGTTAAGTGCGGTAGCACACCCTGAAATAGTAGAAGCCATAAACATGAAGTTTTCAGATGTTGAAGTAGTCAAACCTTTATCACATTTTGGATCATTAACTATTGATTATAAAGAGCCGTTGCATTTAGGCTCTGATAGATTTCTTGCAATGTTAGGTGCGCTAAAACACTTTCCTGATAGAAATTTGTTAATTATTGATGTAGGTAGTGCGCTCACAATAGATGTCGTCAATAATAGTGGAGAGCACCGGGGTGGTCTAATCATGCCCGGTCTGGAAGCCATCAGAGGTAGTTTTGCCAAATTTGCCACCAACAGCCAAAGCTTAAATTCATCGACTCTTAAAAATAATACTGATGAAGCTTGGCTCAGTGGTACTCAAGCCATGTTTATTTCTTCTATCAAAGAGCAGATAACTACTTATGAAACTGAACAACCTGATGGAATAGTTACTTTAACTGGTGGTAGTGTTAAAAGTCTTATTTCTGAGCTTCCTGAAACAGTTAATTATTTTGATAACTTGGTTTTGGATGGTTTAGAAAGCTATAGTAAATCTATGGGATAATCGACTTATTAACATGAAACTCCTTAATTACTTTTAATGAAAGAACATCGCGTACTATCTGGCATGCGTCCGACAGGATCAATGCATTTAGGGCACTATCATGGGTGTCTAAAAAACTGGATTGAGCTTCAAAATGAATATGACTCTTATTATTTTGTGGCAGATTGGCATGCATTTACGACTCACTATTCTGACAATATTGACCTAGAGAGTAATGTCTTGGATATGGTCGTTGATTGGTTGGCTGCTGGTATTAATCCAAATACTTCTACTATTTTTGTGCAATCTAAGATCCCTGAGCATGCTGAACTGCATTTGCTGTTGTCTATGTCTACACCAATCAGTTGGCTTGAGCGTGTACCATCCTTCAAAGACCAGCAGGAAAAATTAAAAACGAAAGATTTGTCCACATATGGTTTTTTAGGTTACCCGTTACTTCAAAGTGCTGACATATTGATATACAAGGCAGGACTAGTGCCTGTTGGTGAAGATCAGGTATCTCATGTTGAATTCACTCGCGAAGTAGCTAGGCGCTTTAATTATGTTTATGGTCGAGAGTCCGGTTTTGAAGAAAAGGCCGAGTCGGCCATCAATAAAATGGGGAAAAAGCAAGCTAAGCTATATCGTCAATTAAGAAAAGCTTACCAGGAGACTGGCGATGATGAATCTTTGGTTAAAGCAAAAGCTTTGCTTGGTGAGCAGAAAAACATCACACATGGTGATCGAGAAAGATTGCTTGGGTATATAGAAGGGCTAGGTAAAATTATCTTGATTGAGCCAGAAGCTTTGCTAACAAAGGCGTCAAAAATACCTGGTTTAGATGGACAAAAGATGTCTAAGTCATACGCAAACATGATTTCATTAAGAGATGAGCCAAAAGTCATCACACAAAAAATCAAAAAAATGCCGACTGATCCAGCACGCATCAAATTAAGTGACCCCGGTGATCCTAATAAATGTCCAGTTTGGCAGATGCATCAAGTCTATTCCCCACAGGATACGCTTGATTGGGTTGTTGAGGGATGTACAAAAGCTAAGATTGGTTGTATTGAATGCAAAGGGCCTGTAATTGATTCTGTTATTTCTGAGTTAGGACCTATGCAAGAACGTATAGCTAAATATCAATCAAACCCTAATTTAATTCAAGAAATTATTTTTGATGGCTCTGAGCGTGCTCGTAGTGTAGCTAAAGACACATTGGAAGAGGTACGTGATGCGATGGGGATAACCTACTAAATTTTTAGGCATAAAATATGTCTGAAAGATTACAAAAGCTTATTGCCAATGCAGGTTACGGTTCTAGACGATGGGCAGAAAGATTGATTGAGCAGGGTAGGGTGTCATTAAATAATCATGATGCAGAACTTGGTGACAAAGCTGTTCTTAATGACAAGGTCAGGATTGATGGAAAATTAATCGATCTAAAACGGTACGCAGAAACTGAGACTAAAGTTTTAATACTTAATAAGCAAGCCGGATTTATTTGTTCTAACAAAGATACTGAAGGTCGTAAAAGTGTTTTTGATTTACTACCAGAGAACAGCCGTTGGATAATGGTTGGCAGGCTCGACCTAAATTCATCAGGGTTATTGTTATTTACTAATAATGGTGAACTAGCTAACAAGTTAATGCACCCTAGTGCACAAATTGATAGGGAATACGCTGTTCGAGTTCTAGGCAAAGTTAAAGAAGAACACATCAAGAAATTAACCAATGGTGTAGAGCTTGAAGACGGTTTTGCTAAATTTCATAAGGTCACTCAGGGAGGCGGAGTGGGAGCTAATCGTTGGTACCGAGTTGTTATCAGAGAAGGAAGAAAGCGTGAGGTGAGAAGGTTATGGGAGTTTCTCAATTTTAAAGTGTCACGCTTAATTCGTACGAGATTTGGCGACATTCTTTTACCGGATAAGTTACGATCAAATCAGTTTGAATATCTTAAACCTAAACAGGTACAAACGTTGTTAAATTCTGTCAATCTTAAAGACTAAATTTGTTGTTTATTTATAAGTTTAAATTTCATTTTAGCTAGAGATTTTCAATCTTAATAAACCTTATGTGTCAAGTATAATGGCGGTTTTATGTAGAATTATTTTGTTTTTTAATGACCGATTATAAAACCACCCTTAACTTACCTGCAACAGACTTTCCAATGAAAGCCAACTTGGCAAACCGTGAAGGCGGTTTTTTACAACATTGGCAAGACCAGGATTTATATCATAAGATTCGTCAGAAATTTAAAGGAAATCCTATTTTTGTCCTTCATGATGGGCCACCATATGCAAATGGCGATATTCATATTGGGCATGCTGTCAACAAAGTCCTTAAAGATGTCATTGTGAAAAGTAAAACCTTATCTGGGTTTGATGCTCCTTATGTTCCTGGTTGGGATTGTCATGGCTTGCCAATTGAACATAATATTGAGAAAAAGAAAGGCAAGGTAGGACAGAAAATTAATGCTGATGATTTTCGTGCCGCATGCCGAGAATACGCTGACCAACAAATTGAAAAACAAAAGATTGATTTTAAGCGTCTAGGAATCATAGGTGACTGGGATAACCCATACTTAACAAAAAACTTTAAGTATGAAGCAGACATTGTTCGATCTCTCGGAAAAATAATAAAAAACGGACACCTTTCAAGGGGTTATAAGCCTGTTCACTGGTGCACTGAGTGTTCTTCAGCGTTAGCAGAAGCAGAAGTGGAATACAAAGACAAAGAGTCTGATACCGTTGATGTTGCTTTTAAGGTTGTGGATTCTAGCGTGTTTGGTTTGGATAAACCAGTTTCAGTTGTTATCTGGACAACAACCCCATGGACCTTACCTGCTAACGAAGCAGTTGCCCTGCACCCAGAGCTTGATTATGTTTTAGTTGATTTAGGAGAGCAATGCTTTCTTTTGGCTGAAGAACTTTTTGAATCGTCATTAGAGAGATTCAACTTTAAAGCTGTAGGTAAATTAGATAAGGTTTATAAAGGTTCAGAACTAGAAGGTATTTTGCTAAATCATCCCTTTTACAATAAGCAAGTTCCGATTATTTTGGGAGAGCATGTAACCACTGAAACAGGTACTGGAGCAGTTCATACGTCTCCTTCTCATGGACAGGATGACTACATAGTAGGACTTCAGTATAACTTGCCAGTCGATTGTCCTGTTGATGGTAAAGGTGTGTTTATAGAAACAACAGAAGGCGTAGCTGGAGAATATATATTTAAAGCAAATACCACTATCATTGAATTATTAAAAAAGAAAAATACCCTTGTAACTCACACTCCAATGACGCATTCTTACCCTCATTGCTGGAGACACAAGACGCCGGTAATATTTCGAGCGACACCACAATGGTTTGTTTCTATGACTCAAAAAAAGTTAAGAGATACTGTTAATAATGCAATCCTAAATGTTAAATGGATACCAAGTTGGGGACAGAAACGGATCGAATTAATGGTTGGAAATCGTCCTGACTGGTGTATTTCTCGACAAAGGTTTTGGGGTTCTCCTATTACTCTTTTTATTAATAAAAATACTGGAGAATTGCACCCAGACACTGAATCTCTTTTTGAGATATTTGCTAAAAAAATAGAGAAAGGTGGAATAGAGGCTTGGTTTAGTCTTAAGGTTGAAGATGTGTTAGATTCTGAAGCTTCTGAATATGAAAAAACGACCGATACACTCGATGTCTGGTTTGACTCTGGAGTGAGTCACTACGCGGTTTTAGAGGCTAGCGACTATTTGAGTGATATTGCTGACATGTACCTAGAAGGTTCAGATCAGCATAGGGGATGGTTTCAATCCTCTCTACTAACTTCCTGTGCGATTAATGGTAGAGCACCATACAGACAAGTGCTTACTCATGGCTTTACAGTTGATCAAAATGGTCACAAAATGAGCAAATCTTTGGGTAATGTGATTCCGCCACAAAAGGTAGTTAATTCTTTAGGTGCAGACATATTAAGGTTATGGATAGGGAGTACTGACTATTCTGGAGAAATGACGGTCTCTGATGAGATTCTTAAGCGAAGTGCGGATAGTTACAGACGTATTCGCAATACGATACGTTTTATGTTGGCCAACATGCAAGGATTTGATCCTAATAAAGACCTCTTAAGTATTGATAAAATGTTGGTACTGGATCAATGGATTGTTTCAAAAACCGCCGATTTACAGTCACAAGTTGTTAATGAGTATGATGAGTATAACTTTCATCTTGCAATGAAAATGATACTAAATTTCTGTACCAACGATTTAGGTGGATTTTATTTGGACATCATAAAGGACAGACAGTACACGACACAAACAGATTCTTTAGCACGAAGATCTGCGCAAAGTGCTTTATATCAAATTGCTCACGCAATGGTGCGCTGGATAACACCGGTGCTGTCATTTACCGCTGAGGAAGTTTGGCAACATCTTCCTGGAGCTTCGAATGAGAGTGTCTTTTTGCAAACTTGGTACGAAGGTCTTGAAGGCAACTTTAATAATCAATCAATTGAGGTTGCAAGAGATATTAATACTCATCTTCGTAAAGAGCTTGAAGAGATGCGCAGTAATAAGGTTATTGGTTCCTCTCTTGATGCCGAAGTAGATATATATTGCAACGATGAGAATTATCAAGCACTTGTAGAGTTAAAAGATGAATTAAGGTTTGTTTTTATTACTTCAGATGCTAGAATTCATTTACTATCTGAAAAACCAAAGGAAGCAACTGATATTGATAAATCCTTAGCCATCATGGTTATTAAAAGTAGTCATCAAAAGTGTGTTCGTTGTTGGCATCATCGAGAAGAAATTGGTGATAATGAAGCATACAAAGATTTGTGCGCACGTTGTATTGAAAATGTTGCAGGTGAGGGAGAAACCAGGGTATTTGCCTAATGTCAACTAAACTAAAAATTTTAAACGTAGAGCTTGGCGATAAATCCTATCCTGTTTATATTGGAAGAGATTTGCTTTTAGATAAGACCTATTTTGAAAAACACATTTCTGGTCAACAAGTGATGGTCGTTACTAACTCGACAATCGAACCTCTTTATTTAGAAAAAGTTAAAAATTTACTGGGTAATTTTGAAGTTCAGGTGAAGATTCTTCCAGATGGAGAACAATATAAAACACTGGAAACAGTTAATTCTATATTTGACGCTCTACTAGAAGAAAAGTTTGATCGTAGCGCGACATTGATTGCCCTGGGTGGTGGTGTTATAGGCGATATAACAGGATTTGTGGCAGCATCCTATCTACGTGGGGTAGATTTTATTCAAATTCCAACAACTTTACTATCTCAGGTAGACTCCAGTGTGGGTGGTAAGACCGGAGTTAATCATACTTTAGGTAAAAATATGATTGGTGCATTCCACCAACCCCGAGCGGTTATTATTGACCTAGAAACATTGAATACTTTGCCTACTGGAGAGTTTTCAGCAGGAATGGCCGAAGTAATCAAATACGCCTTGTTAGGTAATATTGATTTTCTTTCAGACCTTGAAAAAAATATTGATTCAATAAAGAGAGGGCTTCACCAGGAAGACAAGGAATTACTTATCGATGCTATTTATCGTTCTTGTGCAGATAAGGCTGAAATTGTGTCTGAAGATGAGCGTGAAAGCGGTGTGAGAAGATTATTAAATCTTGGTCATACCTTTGGACATGGTATTGAAAACGTTTTAGGCTATGGTACTTATTTACATGGAGAAGCGGTTGCGATTGGTATGTGTATGGCAGCCAGACTTTCTCAACTTGAAGGAAACTTATCGGCAGAAGATGTAGACAGGATTAAAAGTATTCTTTCTTTGGCAGGATTGCCTTGCAGTATAGGAAAATATAACATTGTAGCAACACAACTATACAAAGCAATGTCACTCGATAAAAAAGTCATCGATGGTAATATACGTCTTGTATTGTTTTTGTCGTTAGGAAATGCATATATTTCACAAGACTACTCTGAAGAAAACCTAAAGCAAGTTTTATCGGAATTTTGTCATTCGTAATTAGTCATTTTTATGTCATTAAATAAAGAACAAGTCAAAGAGATAGCCCAACTAGCAAAACTTAGTATTAATGACTCTGAAATTGAGCAAAGTACAATAGAACTAAATAACATACTTAGTTTGATGGCTGAATTAGGAAAGATAGACACTGATCACGTAGAACCGATGGCTCACCCTCTCGAGATGTCACAACGTCTTAGAGAAGATGTAGTGAGTGAAGCTGACTTATCTGAAGAATTTCAAGCGATTGCACCAAAAACTGGAAAGCAACACTTTCTTGTACCAACGGTGATTGAATAAAATGCACACATTATCAGTAGCTGAACTATCTAAAAGCTTAAAAAATAAAGAATTTTCTGCAGTTGAGCTAACTCAACATTATCTTGATAGAATTAATCGTTCAGATCTAAATGCATTTATTACTGTAACAGATGAGCTTGCATTATCGCAGGCACGAGAAGCTGACGCTAAACTGGCAAATGGCAGTGGCAGTGTTTTGACAGGTATCCCCTTTGCTCAAAAGGATATTTTTTGTACCAAAGGTGTTAAAACGTCTGCTGGTTCGAAGATTCTAGACCCTTTTATTTCACCTTATGATGCAACCCTGAGTCATAAACTAAATATTGAAAATATGGTTATGTTGGGTAAGACAAATATGGATGAATTTGCCATGGGTTCTTCAAATGAAAACTCTTTCTATGGCCCAGTTAAAAACCCCTGGAACAAAAAAATGGTTCCTGGCGGTTCATCAGGTGGCTCTGCAGCTGCGGTAGCGGGGCGTTTATCCCCATTTGCTACTGGAACTGACACTGGTGGAAGTATCAGGCAGCCGTCAAGTCTTTGTGGAATTACTGGTATTAAGCCAACTTATGGAAGAGTCTCTAGATATGGCATGATAGCCTACGCTTCTAGTCTGGATCAGGCTGGACCTATGACTCAAACTGCTGAGGACGCCGCGTTGATTTTAAATGCTATTGCTGGTTTTGATGAAAAAGATTCAACCAGTGCGCCCAGAGATGTTCCCGATTACACAAAAAGTTTAAGAGATTCGATAAAAAGTTTAAAAATAGGTATTCCAAAGGAGTTTTTTTTAGAAGGTCTAGATAGTAGCGTTGAAAAGGTCATTACAGAATCTATGAAAGAATTTGAAGCTATGGGAGCTAAACTACAAGAGATAAGCCTTCCAAATTCAACTTACGCTATTCCAACTTACTACATTGTTGCACCTTGTGAATGTTCATCGAATTTGTCGCGTCTCGATGGTGTTCGCTATGGCTATAGATGCAAAGATCCAAAAGACTTGAATGACTTGTATCTTAGGTCACGTTCAGAAGGTTTTGGTGATGAAGTTAAGCGACGTATTATGATTGGTACTTATGCACTTTCGGCAGGTTATTATGATGCATATTATCTTAAAGCACAGAAGGTTCGACACTTGATTAGCGAAGATTTTAAAAGGGCTTTTAAGAAAGTTGACATCATTATGGGGCCTGTTTCACCGACTACGGCATTTGAATTAGGGGCTATTAAGGATCCTGTGTCTATGTACTTAGCCGATATTTATACACTTTCTGCTAATTTGGCTGGCTTACCTGGGATGAGTATTCCAGCTGGTTTTTCTAACAATCTGCCTGTCGGTCTTCAGATGATTGGTAACTACTGGTCTGAAGAGGTTTTATTAAATGCCGCCCATCAATTTCAAACTCAAACCGATTGGCATTCAGTCTTACCTGAGAATATTTAGGGGAATTATTATGGCTTGGGAAACAGTAATTGGCTTAGAAATTCATTCTCAGTTAAACACGAAATCTAAAATTTTTTCAGGCGCATCAACAGAATTTGGCGCTAAACCAAATACTCAAGCCTGTGCGGTTGACCTAGGGTTACCAGGTGTGTTACCTGTACTTAACAAAGAAGCGGTACATATGGCACTTAGATTTGGTTTGGCAGTCAATGCAAAAATTAATCAACACTCTATTTTTGAGCGAAAGAATTATTTTTATCCAGACCTACCTAAAGGTTATCAAATTTCTCAGTTTGAAATTCCAATTGTAGGTAAAGGGGCAATTGATATTAGTACAAAGGAGGGTGGAACAAAAATGGTCGGTATTACTCGTGCTCATCTAGAAGAGGATGCAGGAAAATCAATCCATGACTTGTATGAAGACTATTCAGCAATTGACCTTAACCGAGCTGGAACACCACTCCTAGAGATTGTTTCAGAACCAGATATGCGAAGTGCTAAAGAAGCTGTAGCTTATGCAAAAAAAATTCACGCATTGGTCCAGTATATTGGTATTTGTGATGGTAATATGCAAGAGGGGTCATTTCGTTGCGATGCTAACGTTTCAATCAGAAAAAAAGATACTGAAGAATTGGGCACTCGCACTGAACTAAAAAACATAAACTCCTTTAAGTTTCTAGAGAAAGCTATCAATATAGAGATTGAGAGACAACAAGATATCTTAGAAGATGGTGGAAATGTTGTTCAGGAAACACGTCTTTATGATGCAGTAAAAGATGAAACGCGTTCAATGCGTACCAAAGAAGAAGCTAATGATTATAAATATTTCCCAGATCCTGACTTGTTGCCTGTCGATATTGAGAATGAATTGCTTACTGAAATTAAAAATAGCTTACCTGAACTACCAACAGAAAAGAAAAATAGATTCGTGAGTGAATTTGGTTTAAGCGATTATGATGCAGAAAATTTAACAGCTCAAAAATCTTTGGCTGACTATTACGAAGCAATGCTAAATGATGGTGCTGACGCGAAAGTTTCAGCAAATTGGGTGATGGGTGAGCTTTCAGCGTCGCTTAATAAAAACCAAATTGATAT
Source organism: Candidatus Thioglobus sp. (assembly GCA_028345955.1). Lineage (GTDB taxonomy): Bacteria > Pseudomonadota > Gammaproteobacteria > PS1 > Pseudothioglobaceae > Pseudothioglobus. Next base: position 7,889 of record JAOMEO010000021.1, on the reverse strand, counting down.
TCAAGATTCACCTATATCGGCCAAAGAATTATCTGAACTTGTTAAAAGAATTAATGATGATACAATTTCTGGAAAAATTGCTAAAGGTGTTTTTAAAGATATGTGGGAAGGAAATGGAAGGGTCGACGACATTATTCAAAACCAAGGTTTAAAGCAGATGACAGATGTTGGAGCTATTGAAGGCATAATAGATGGAATTATTGCTAATAATAGTGAACAAGTTGAACAATTTAAAGCTGGTAATACCAAACTCTTGGGTTATTTTGTAGGTCAAGTAATGAAGGCAACTCAAGGTAAGGCTAACCCAAAACAAGTCAATCAAATCCTTAATGAAAAGCTCTCTTAAATTTGCAGAGTTAGGAGAAGAGTATTATTCGAGAGTTAAGACTCAGAGGCTTGAAAATACTCATCTAATACATGTAAATAAGGCTTTAAAAGCAAAGCTTGAGATGAACTTGAGTGAAAAAGAATTACTCGGAGTTTGTACGGGTGAAGCAAAGCTAGATGGAATTGAGCCTCTTTCTAGTGTTTATGCAGGCCACCAGTTCGGCTACTTTGTCCCGCAACTCGGAGATGGTCGTTCTTGTTTGATTGGAGAAGCTAACGGTTATGAGTTGTCACTTAAAGGAGCAGGAACTACACCATATTCACGTGGTGCTGACGGTCGAGCAGTGCTAAGGTCATCCATACGTGAGTATTTATGTTCTATTGCTATGGAGGGATTAAATATACCAACCACAGAAGCTCTGGCTATTGTTGCAAGTGACACAGATGTTTATCGTGAACATGTCGAAAGTGGAGCAATCGTTACCCGTGTTGCCAAAAGCCATATCCGCATTGGCCACTTTGAATTGTTTGCTTCAAGAGGACAAACCACAGAAGTCAAAAAATTAGCGGATTTTATTATTGATCATTATTATCCTCAACTGAAAGGTAAAGACTCTTATCTACAACTATTTAAGACTGTTATTTTTTCTACCGCTGTGATGATTGCTCGTTGGCAAGCTCAAGGCTTTGCTCACGGCGTGATGAATAGTGACAATATGTCAATATTGGGATTGACGATTGATTATGGACCTTTCAGTTTTATGGAGACCTACAATCCTAGTTTTATTTGTAATCATTCTGATCATCAGGGTCGTTATTCATTTGAAAGACAGCCTTCGGTCGCATTATGGAATTTAGATCGACTTGCTAATGCGATCAGGAGTCTGATTGATGAAACTCATTTAAAAGACGCTTTAGCCGAATATGAGGGGTTTTTGGTTAAAGAATATTCAACTTTGATGAGACAAAAGTTTGGTTTGGTTGATGTTAATGAAGATGACAGTAAATTAGTTAACGATTATCTACAGTTACTTTATGAACACAGAAAAGATTACCCTATCTCTATGAGGTTGTTATCAAAAGATAATAATAATATGGGTTCTGATTTTGATTCATGGTTTGAACGTTACCATCAAAGATTAGACCAGGAGAAAATAAAGCCTAATCAAAGAAAACAATCAATGGATTCAGTCAATCCAAAATATGTTTTAAGAAATTATTTAGCAGAAGTAGCCATTAGAAAGGCCGAAGATCAACATCAGTACGACGAAATCGAAACTTTATTCAACTTGTTAAAAAATCCATTTAACGAACATGAAGGGTTTGATTCTTACACCAAAGAAGCCCCAGAATGGGCAAAAAATCTAGAACTTAGTTGTTCTTCTTAAGAAAATATAAGATTAATCAAGCCAAATAAATTAAGACCAGAAAGTACTGACATCCCACTCAAAACTAGTCCAACAATTGGCCAAACTATGTAAGTAAAACCTCCAATAAACATTAGACCGATTAGTATAAAAAAGCCATATTGTTCTAGTTGATTGTATCTATAAGCCAATGGGTTTGGTAAGAGAGCGCTAATGACTCGAGACCCGTCTAGAGGCGGTATTGGTAACAGATTAAATACCGCAAGCAATATATTAATAAATATTCCAGCACCTGCCATTTTTAGCAAAATAGGTATATTCATATTAATTGCGAGGAAGGCAACCAAAAGCCAACCAATAGCCATAATCAAGTTTGCCCCTGGTCCTGCAAGTGCAACCCAAATCATGCCAGATTTAGGTGATCGGAGAGCATTAAAATTAATCGGCACAGGCTTAGCCCAACCAAAAATAAAACCAGTTGACATTATTAATAATGCTATGGGAACTAGGATTGTACCTACAGGGTCAATGTGTTTGACCGGATTCAGAGTGACTCTGCCCATCATTCTGGCAGTATGATCTCCGAATTTACCCGCTATCCAGCCGTGTGCAGCCTCATGAAGGGTAATAGCAAAGAGAACGGGAATAATCCAAATAAATAAAGTTTGCAAATCAGGCATTGGGTAAAATCAAATCAATTATTGTAATTAGTGACTATTTTATATGAAAAGCAGTGACTTATTAATCCCGACAATTAAAGAAGCGCCTAACGATGCAAAAATCATTTCACATCAATTAATGATTCGTGCAGGCCTAGTCTCAAAGCTAGCCTCAGGCTTGTATTCATATCTTCCCATAGGACTTAGGGTTATACAAAAAATTGAAAAAATTATTCGTGAAGAAATGAATAAGTCTTTGGCACAAGAGTTATTAATGCCTGTTGCTCATCCTGCAGAGCTTTGGCAAGAATCAGGAAGATGGGAAGAGTATGGTCCAGAGTTGTTAAGATTTAAGGATAGACATGAAAGGGATTTTTGCCTGGGACCAACACACGAAGAAGTTGTCACTAACATCGCTAAGCAGTATCTTCGAAGTTACAAGCAGCTTCCAATAAATTTTTACCAAATTCAAACCAAGTTTAGAGATGAAATTCGACCGCGTTTTGGTGTTATGCGCTCTCGTGAATTTATAATGAAGGATGCCTATTCATTTCATATAGATGAGGCCTCTCTTGGTGAAACTTACCAAGTGATGCATCAAACTTATTGTAATATTTTTGACAGACTGGGACTTGAATATAAAGTAGTTTTGGCTGATTCTGGAGCCATTGGTGGTGACAGTTCGCACGAATTTCATGTACTTGCAGATTCTGGTGAAGATGCAATTTGTTTTTCAGATCAGTCAGACTATTCTGCAAATATTGACCGTGCGGAAACCTTGCCTCAGGGTGAACCAGAACCTCCAAAACAAACTATAACAGTTGCAGAGACACCGAATGTTAAAACCATAGATGATGTTTGTCAATTGCTTAATATAAAGCCTAAAACTACAATAAAGACACTAGTAGTTGATGGTGATAATAACTCTCTGATTGCAATAGTACTACGCGGAGATCATGAATTAAATACGGTAAAAGCTGCAAAAATAAAAGGTGTGAAATTACCTCTTCAGATGGCTGATGAAGAGAAAATTCTACAACAATTAGGTTGTTCAATTGGTTCTATAGGTGTTGTTGATCTTTCTATTCCAATTATTGTTGACTATGCAGCGGCTTGCTTGTCGGATTTTGTATGTGGTGCGAATGAGCAAGGAAAACATCTAACGGGTGTTAACTGGGGTCGAGATGTATCAAAATTTGTTGCAGCTGATTTACGTAATGTTATATCTGGCGACCCTTCTCCAGATGGAAAAGGTAAGCTTGAAATTAAGCGTGGTATTGAAGTTGGCCATATTTTTCAATTAGGCACAAAATATTCTGACGCAATGAATGCCAATGTTATTGGTGAAGATGGTAAAGCTGTGAATATGAATATGGGTTGTTATGGCATAGGTGTCTCTCGTATTGTTGCGGCAAGCATTGAACAAAACCATGACGATAAGGGAATTATTTTCCCTGAGTCGATAGCTCCTTTTCAGCTTGTCATTGTTCCAATCAATTACAACAAATCTAGCCGGGTTAGGAAGCTGGCTGATGAACTCTATGAACGATTTCTGAGTCAAGGAGTTGAGGTATTACTAGATAATCGTAAAGAGCGACCAGGCATCATGTTTGCTGATTCTGAACTCTTGGGCATCCCTCACCGACTTGTTATCAGCGATACACATGCCGATAGCGGCAATATAGAATACAAATCACGAAACGAAATTGACAAAATTGAGATTGAGTTTAAGGCTGCAATTGACTTTATTTTGGCAAAGCTTGCTTAATGACCTTTCTTCAGTATTTATTGCCTCAGCATTTGTTGTCGAAGCTGATGTTTCGGTTCGCACGAATCGAAAATGTTTGGATTAAAAACACCTTCACTCGTTGGTTTATCAATAAACATCAAGTTAATTTAGCTGAAGCTGAAAGAGACAGTATCTCTGATTATGCTCATTTTAACGATTTCTTTACACGAGCTTTAAAACCACAGGCTAGGCCTATCTCAGAATCAGAAATTATTTCACCTGTAGACGGTATCGTATCACAAGCGGGGCAAATAAATAACTCTCAAATCTTGCAAGCCAAAGATCATCATTTTTCTATATCACAACTTTTGGCTGGAGAATACGTAGAAAAAATAGAAAATGGACACTTTGCAACTATCTATCTTGCACCTAAAGATTACCACCGTATTCATATGCCACTAGATGGCAAGTTGGTTTCAATGCGATATATTCCTGGAAATCTATTCTCAGTGAATCACAAAACGGTAAACAAAGTTAATGGAGTATTTGCTCGAAACGAGCGCTTACTTTGTCTATTTGATACTGTTTATGGAAGAGTGGCTTGTGTTCTGGTTGGAGCAATTTTTGTTGGTTCTATGGAAACTTCATGGCAGGGCCAAGTAACACCTCCGTATGGAAAAGAGGTTAAGGTTTATGATTACACAGAAAAAGAGTTTGAATTATTTAAAGGTGACGAGCTGGGACGGTTTAATATGGGCTCAACGGTTATTATGCTCTTTCCAGAGACTGCTCCAGCATTAAAACTACAGTCAGGACAAGAGCTTAAAATGGGCCAATCGTTGATTTAATTACGTTTCTACTTCCGATTCAGTCATTAAATCAATTTGTCGTTCAAACTCTCTTAGACGTTTATAAACACTAGCTAATTCTATAATCGTTGGCCATGCATTAAACAAATATTGAAGTGACCCTTCTACTCTACCAAAAGCTCTCAGTATTTGTTGCATTACACCAAGTGTCATTACTCCAGCAACTATTGCAGGTGCTAGGAAAATATATCCAACTAAAACGTTGGCTTGCAAGTACGCAAGTCTTCCAATATTAAAATACAAATAAAACAGATAACTTCTGAAATGAATTTTTCTTACTCCTTCAAATAGCTCTTCTAATGATTTTGGTCGTATACTTCCATCATCTTCTGCTATAACAAGTATTTTGCGATACGCAGCTTCCCTCTTTTGTAAATCGTATTCAATACCTACAAGTCTTAATATCCAAGCTAGTGCAATCATTAAAACTGTACCACCTACAGCCCAAATAAGGGCACCAGAAACCAATCCATATGACCAATCGCCAAACCACATAATAGGAATACCTACTGATAAGCCCATCAATAATGGAAAGTACTCAACTAATACCATCAATGATTCGATGAAAGCTGTTCCCAAGCCCTCCATTATGCGTGAAAACCTTATTGTGTCTTCTTGTACACGCTGTGATGCACCTTCAATAGTGCGTGCTTTTTCATATACGCTGTGATAATACTCAACCATTGATGTACGCCATCTAAACAAAAAGTGTGAAGTAAGAAATGCTGTAGCGAGTCCTAATACAATCCACAAGGCGGCAAGTTTACCAAAAGTATATAGTCCTTCTAAATATTCTGACATTGTAATTGCATTTGGCGTTCCTAATGCTTTTTGAATCATATCGTAGAAAACACCAAACCATTCATTGATCTTTACATCAATTTGAACTGATAACCATAATGAGGTTAAAATTACTGCCGACCCAAGATAGGCCCAGAGAAACCATTTTTTGCTTGTGAAAAACCTGAACATTTTTTTCCTTAATGTACTGAGACTAAATACTCCTTAAAATAAGATAATACCTAAAATATTTTGTTGATTCGAATAAGTTTCATACCTTGTTTTAACATATAAAATTTTAATTATAATGGTTGAATTTTAAGAGATAATATGTATAACCATTGGACTGAACTTCTGTAGAAAGTTCAAGGAATGGTTTATCTATTAACTGTAACTCGTCAAGCTAATGCAACTTTAACTACAATACAGGCACTTTAAATGACAATAAAAACTGAACGACTTTTAGCTCGTGCAAAAAAAATCTCAAAGAAGGGTGAGAATGAAGAAGCGCGAAAACTTTATAAAACAGTTCTTGAAACTTCACCCAATAACCAAGAAGCAAAAAATGGACTATTGGCATTAGAACAAAGCAAGGATCAGCGAAGCCCTCCAAAGGAAGAAATTCAATCTGCTTTTGCGCTCTACTCTGATGGTCAGATACAAGAAGCACTCGATAGTGTTGAAACCTTAATCAAAGATTATCCTGATGAAGCATTACTCTACAATATTAGGGGTGCTTGTTATAAAAAAATTAGCCAACTGGAAAAAGCTTTTAAGAACTTTGAGAAGGCAGTAGAACTTAAATCGGACTATGCTGAGGCACGATACAATCTTGGTGTTACTCTTCGAGAACTCGGTCAAGTGAATGCTGCGATAGACTGTTATGAGAATACACTAGCTATCAAACATGCGTACCCTAACGTCCATAATAATCTGGGCAATATTTTTCTAGAGCTTAGTCGACTAGATGACGCTGTTGATCATTTTGAGTGGGCAGTAGCTTACCAACCTGACTTTGTTGAGGCACATAATAACCTTGGTAATACACTCCTAACGATTGGACGATTGGATGACGCCGTTAAGAGTTATGAGCAAACGCTAACCCTTAAACCAGACTATCCTGAGGCACATAATAACCTCGGTATTACATTACAAAAACTCGGGCAAGTGAATGCTGCCGTTAAGAGTTTTGAGGAGGCCTTAGCTATCAAACCAGACTATGATAAGGCACATAATAACCTCGGTAATGCTTTCAAAGAACTCGGGCAAGTAGATGAAGCGGTTAAGAGTTATGAGAAAGCACTTGCTGTTAATCCAGACTATGCTGAGGCGCATAATAACCTCGGTGTCGCTCTTAAGGAATTCGGTCAACTGGATGATGCCGTTAAAAGTTATAAGAAGGCATTAGCTATTAAACCAGACTACGCTGTGGCGCGTAGTAACCTCGACATTGCTCTCGAAGAACTCAGTTCCTAATAGAGCATCATAATGACCACAGTAGATTCGCTACAAACACAAATTAACTCTGTTATTGCGCTCTACTCTAACGGTCAAATACAAGAAGCACTTGATAGCGTTGAAACCTTAACCAAAGACTATCCTGATGAGCCATTACTCTACAATATCAACGGTGTTTGCTATAAAGCAATCGGCGAACTGGATGCTGCGGTTCAGAGCTTTGAGAAGGCGCTTGCTATTAAACCAGACTACACTGAGGTGAATTACAATCTCGGTCTTACACTCCAAGAGCTGGGTCAACTAGATGCTGCGGTTAAGCGTTATGAGAAGGCACTCGATGTTGATTCAGATCACGCTGAGGCACATAATAACCTCGGTGTCACTCTTAAGGAACTCGGTCAACTAGATGCTGCGGTTAAGTGTTATGAGAAGGCAGTCGCTATTAAACCGGACTACGCTGAAGCACATAGTAACCTCGGTAATGCTTTCAAAGAACTCGGTAAACCGGATGAAGCGGTTAAGTTTTATATGAAGGCAGTGGATGTTAATCCAGAACACGCTGAGGCTTATTACAACCTCACTATTGCATATGATAACCTTGGTATTAATTTCATGGAACTCGGGCAAGTAGATGAAGCGGTTAAGTGTTATGAGAAAGCACTTGCTGTTAATCCAGACCACGCTGATGCTCATAATAACG